>NZ_JBQFYX010000002.1:0-588126 GCF_056541885.1 Ruegeria sp. AF7
CTTGAGCTACGCAAGGGCTCCGCTCAGCAGGCCTTGACCGCAACCTAATCACAAGAAAGAAACAGGAACGGATTCTACATCCAAACGGCCCGGATCAAGGGGCTGGGTCACGGGGTGCAAATCCTTCATTACTGATCTGCGCATCGCAATCGCCAGCCTGTCATGAAAGATGTCCAGAGCGGCTTCCGCCTCTCTCGTAGAAAGCCAGCCATCTTCAATTCTCCAGTGGCGAAAGAACACCCAATCTATTGCGTTTCTGCGCGAGAATTCGAGAGAGCTTTTGGCTCGCTCTCTTGTTGGAATCTCACCAAGCCGCGCCTTCTGCCCGTACTTCTCTCGACCCTCTGCAAGCTTCTCTTCATGCCAAGCTATAAGCTCGTCGATGTGTTCTTCGCTGATCTCAGTTAACTCCGTAATTTCGGCTGCTATGTCATCGGGAATGGTGGCCGTAGCCTTTTGAACTGCATCCAAAAAACGCTCGTCGCGCAGGAATTCTAAGGACCAATTCTTAGGCGAAGTTCTCCACAGAATGAACTCCGCCTGTTGCGTCCAGGTGCCGTTCGAGACAAGGCCAAGTTGCTGAAGCAATTGTAAAAGGTCATCATCACAAAGTGCGCAGCCCAATCCAGAACGAGCTTTGATGTTTGGGGTCTGAGGTGGAGGCGGATCCTTCATAGCAATTACAAAGCCGCTCCCGATACGAGTTGGCGGGAGGCTTCCGTCTGGTAGGCGGAATGAAAGTTTGTTTTGTTGCTCCGCAAGCCAAAGAACAGAAATGCAGATGTCATCCCATCGCGGCATGATCGCAGGTAGTTCAGGAACATCTTTTGGTACTGCCCCCCAGTCCGTTGGATCTGCAAAGCCAAGCTTGACCAAGGCCATGCATCCGATTTGGTAGGCCGTAGTCGCCATGTCATTCCAGCCCGGACGATCCGAAGCTTTTGGCAAAGTTCCTGCGAGGAAATGGGCTACGTCTTTGCGCCAGTTTTGTTGGTCATCGCCCATGGTCAGTCTCGGATAAGGTTTGAGTACCTTCTGTATGGCCGGTGACATAGCAAACGACAACCCTGCCTAACTTGCGTTACCAAGAGCGGTACAATCCATGAAGCAACCCTTGGCGCAAGCGCAGCGAAACGGCGCTTCGTCCGCTCAAAAGAAGTTTAGTAGTATTTTGTGTATGTCGGTTTCATTGCCTATACCTGACATTTCAATTGCGTTCGGCAACGGTGGTTGCGCCCTCCCGCAACCAGCGTCAGAAAACCACAAACACTGCCCGTTCAGACCACAAGTGATCCCCCGGATCTTTTGCTTAACCTCTTAACCTCGTCAGCATCAGAACCTGAACCGCAGAGGATCATATCCTCTCACCGCAACCAAATATAACACACAATATCAGATTGTTACGAACCGCCTCCCGGCGGTGTTTCTATTTGCGCCAATACCGCCGGAAGTACTCTGGAAGCAGATGTGGCGAAGTCGATGTGTAGCAATCCAGCACAAACTATTTACACAAGTCCACGCAAGAAGTCCCGATGGGCCCAAAAGCTGCCGATGATCACACTTCAGTCTTTCGGTTGTAGCCCTTGGGCGGCGAGTTTACTGCCGAAAGCTGAACGCGGCTTCAACTATGTCATTGAGGCACTGATTGATTCGGTAGTTCGGTTGGCGTTTCTTTGGCAGTTCGCAGCAAATAACGTTGAGCGAAATGCGCATCATCTGCCGGGGAATGTAACAACAGGAAACGAGAGTAACTTGCTCAGCGCGGGATAGGTCCAAACGTTGGGGGCAGCTCAAACAAGAAAATCACTCAGCACCTTGTTGAATAGCTCGGCTTTTTCCAGATGCGTCGCATGCGCAGATTCTGGTATCACCGCAAGATTTGCGTTTGGAATAGACTGCCACAACTTTTCTGTTTGGCTCCAGGGGTAGGTACGATCACGATCCCCCCAGATAACCAGCGTTTTGGTTGTGATAACGGGCAGGAGATCGGTACCGCTCCAGCAATGCATGGCATCCAAACCTGTAAGTATGGCTTGCAGGCTACTCAACTCGGCGATTGAAGCACATTCTTCGTAAGCTTCAGCTTTTTCCCGCTCAAGGAACCAGGTTGCTGCAATTCGCCGACCGGTCGCTTGCGGGCCGTCAATGCAAGCCCGTCGCTTTGTGGTGTCAATCGTTTCGAACCGCCCTGGCAAAACACCTACGGACCCTGTGCCATAAAGCACCAATTGGTCGATCCGCTCGGGTGCGCGAGCAATCATTTCCTGTACGACCATCCCGCCCATCGAGTGGCCAACCAGGTGAAATTTCTCAATGCTACGCGTCTTCAGCTCATTCAGGGCCCATTCAGCAAAATCTGAAATGCTGCCGAGAGCTTCGAGCTGTGCATTTTCGCCAAAACCCGGCAAGTCAAGCGTGATGATCTTGTGGCCTGCCATTGCCTCAACCTGCCCCTGCCACTGCCGACTGCCGCCCAAAAATCCATGGACAAATACAATGGGTGTCATTTCCGACCGCCCTGCACAATCCGATCCAGGATCATGGCGCAGAACAGGATTGAGAACCCGGCAAGGATACCCTGGCCGACGTTTGCGTATTGCAACGCTTCCAGAACGTCCTCACCCAGCCCTTTGGCTCCGATCAGCGAGGCGACGACAACCATCGCCAGCGACAGCATGATGGTCTGGTTGATCCCGGCCCGGATCGATGGGCTTGCCAGTGGCAGGTCTACCTTGGTCAGCAAATACCACTTATTGGCGCCGAAACTGATCGCTGCTTCTCGAACGCTTTCGGGTACGCCACGCAAGCCCAGCACAGTCAGGCGCACCACGGGTGTGCCACCAAAGATCATGGTGACCACGACGGCTGCGGGTTTGCCGACACCGAAGAACGCGATTACCGGCACCATGAAAACAAAGGCTGGCATGGTTTGCATGAAATCCATGATAGGCTGGATAAAAGCATAGAACCTTGGGCGACGCGCAGCGAACATGCCCAGTGGAATACCGATGACGATCGACAGACAGGCCGCCGTCCCAAGTAATGCCAGTGTGGTCATGGCGCCTTCCCAAAACCCCAATAGGCCCATATAGGCCAGAAACGCCCCGGAATAGATCGCCGTGCTGATACCCGCAGTCAGCCAGGTCAGCAGAATGATCAGGCTTGCGATCACGATCCATGGTGTTTGCACCAGAATAACTTCAAGCGCGTCCAGCAGCGTTCGTATGCCGAAGGTCAGCCCGTCAAAGAAGGCCACACTGTTGCGCACGCACCAGGCGATAAAGTTTTCGACCCATGTGATACTGGTCAGCCGGATGTTTGGATCTGTCGGAAATTGGCTGAGGATCGAAAATCGGCCCGGGAAACTGTAGTGCATCATCGCCGCCGCGACGATCAAAACCATGAAGATCGCACTGAATACGATCTGAGACACTGGCATGGCGGACCGAATGGAACGGTCTGACAACCATTCCGAGAAGCGCGCCTCAAGCGCCCAATTCGCCACCTGCGACTGGATAAGCTTGACGATAATCAGAATGGCCAGACCGGTCAGAACGATGTAAGGCCCTTCAGCGGCCATTGCTTCGGCTTCGGCCCGGATGCCGCCAATGTTTTCCTCAAGCGAGTCTACAGTACGTTGATAGACATCAATCTTGTCTGAGTTGTTTTCGATGGCTGCGGCCAGTTGTTGACGCCGCAGTTCAAGCGTTCCTTCAATCGAAGCGATACGTTCCATTGCATCGGCGGCCAGGTCACCGAACAACCCTCGGGCAATCTGCACGTAGGCTATCGTTTCGAGGATCAAAAACGGTAACGCCCATGTCCACAGGCCCCGCGCACCGAACCAGACCGGGCCAAATAACCCGGCCATGAAGTTGAAGGTTGGCGTAAAACGGGATGACGCCCCGATCTTGTCGAAATTTCGTATGTAGTAGTCCGGGCTGGTGCGAACGAATGTCCGAATGTTTTCTCGCCGCTCTTCGGCATAGGCCAGGGCCGCTTCGCTTTCGGTGTCTTCCAGCGGATTCACATCTGAGGTGCTCATGACACTTCGGTCCCTTCGATCACGGTGCGCAGCAGGTCGGCACGGGTTATGACGCCAACATCCACGCCGCCGTCCTCGACCAGGATTGCACTGCTGTTGTCGATTGCCAAATTGATCAGGGTGCTGAGATTTTCGCTCTCATTCACCCGTGGGGCGTCAGCCGGCAGAGGCCCGTCAACCGCGACGTGTTCAGGTATCGGTCGCATAACCGCATGGGCCCGCACCACTTTAAGCCGTGAAATACCGGCGACAAAATCGGCCACATAGTCATCTGCAGGGTTCATGACGATGTCTTCGGCCGTTCCGATCTGTACCACCTTGCCGTCGCGCATGATCGCGATCCGATTGCCAATGCGAACAGCTTCATCCAGATCGTGGGTGATGAAAATGGTGGTCTTCTTAAGGATCTTGCTGAGCCGGATGAATTCATCCTGCAATTGTCGCCGGATCAAAGGATCGAGTGCCGAAAAAGGTTCATCCATCAAAAGCACATCCGGGTTGGCTGCCAGTGCCCGAGCCAAGCCTACACGTTGCTGCATACCACCTGACAGCTCGTGCGCGAATTTCGATCCCCAAGCGCCAAGCTCAACGATGTCGAGAATGGCCGCGGCCTGGCGCATGCGTTCATTCTTGCTGACTTGGCGAATTTCCAACGGCATTGCCACGTTATCCAGCACTGACCTATGCGGCATCAGCGCAAAGTTCTGAAATACCATGCCTATCTTGCTGTTGCGAAACTGCTGAAGCTCCTTTGGCCCTAAAGCCATGACATCGGTACCTTCGATTTCGATCTTGCCAGCGGTCGGCTCCAGCAGCCGGTTGAAGTGGCGAACCAAAGTGGATTTCCCACTGCCGGACAGGCCCATGATGCAGAAAATCTCGCCCCGATTGACCGACAGGCTGACATCAGCGACGCCGACGACGCAATTGTATTCTGCCAGCACTTGCGCCTTGTTCAGCCCGCGGTCGCGGATCGCTTGCAGCGCCACTTCCGGCCTGCTCCCGAATATCTTCCAGACATTCGAGATTTCAATAACGGTATCTTCGCTCATGGGTCCCCCAGAGGTCTGCACTTGGGTGGCGCCATCACCTGCCGCCACCCTGTTTCCTGCGTGAGATCAGAGGCCCAGCCACGCGTCGACGCGATCCGGGTTTGCTTCGACCCATTCGCGGGCAACTTCTGCCGGATCACGGCCCTTGCCGCTGATTTCATAGGCAAACCCGCTGACATCATCCGCTGTCAACGCGAAATTAGCAAAGAAGTCGGCAATAGCTGGCGAACGTTCTGGCAGGGAATTGGACCATGCGATCTGCACGTTCTTGAGAGCGTCCTTTGTCGCGACCGTGGATTTGTTGTACCAATCCGGATCGTCGGAAGGCTGGATCATCACGTAATTTGCGGGATCGAATGTCGGCTCGGTCAACATCTGTACGTCGAACATGTACCAAACCGCGTGCGGCTTGTAGCAGTAAAAGGCGTACCCTTCGCCCTTGGCGATGCTGTCCTTGATCCGCGCGGTCTTCACGCTTTCCTCGGCACGGATCGGTTCGATGAAATCAAGCAGGCCATAATCCCTTGTCTTGACCTCGTTTACATTGGCCGAGGCCCAACCCGGTGCGCCAATCCACATCTCACCTTTGCCATTGCCGTCACTGTCCATCAGGGCAGCCACATCCGGGCGACCCAGGTCGGCGATGTCGGTGATGTTGTTGGCTTCACCAAAATCCTTGCTGACGCAGAACCCCTGATTGCCTTCATAGGGATTTGAAGACAGAGTCACAGTACCCGCCTCGTCAACGTATTTTTTGGTAAAGCTTTCCTGATTGGGCAGCCATACGTCGGGATGTACGTCGATATCGCCCTTGCCCTGATCCATCGCCTGAAAGATCGTGGCGTTGTTGCCAGGCACATATTCCACTTTGCCACCGATGCGCATTTCCACGACCGCGCCCAGCAGATGAGCAATGGCTTGGGCGCCGGTCCATGACGGGACACCGATTTTTACCTCTTCAGCCGCGAAAGCGGGCATCGCGAAGATGCCAGCCGCAGCCACCAGGCTTATTGTGTTCAACTTGGTTCTCATGGTCTTCTCCTCTGTTGATATGCGCCGTGTTTTTGGCGTCGTATTCTCTGTCGTTCCACTTTCCCATCGCGCAATTGGGTCGTGCCAACTTGTCTTTGGCCGCAACTTCGGACGGAAGGCTTACAATAAGTCCTGCCGCCGGACCCTGTTCAGAAGTCTAGATCAAGAGCTTTTCTCAGAGCCAATTCGAACATTTCATCAAACTATTCGTATTCTGCATAATTTGAATTATGCTTGGAGAATACGTTCATTAACACGCAGGAACACCCGTTGGATCTGAATTGGTTACGTGACTTTGAATGCCTTGCCCGGACCCTGAACTTCACGCGCGCTTCTGATGAGCGAAACATTACGCAATCCGCATTTAGCCGCAGAATCAAAGCGTTGGAGAGCTGGGTCGGGTTGCCTCTGGTCAATCGGGCCACGTATCCTGTACAGCTGACGGAAGCGGGTAAGCAGTTTTTACCCGTTGCCCTGACAGCGATCTCACAACTGTCAGAAACACGCCAGTCCTTGCGGGATGCAGACCGGGGCGATAGTCGGTTCATCCGATTTTCGGTGCTTCACACCATTGCGGTTAATTTTTTGGCAACCCGAATAGAAGAGTTGCAGAAGCAGATCCCAGATTTGCGCACTCGCGTCCTGTCTGATTCCTTAAGCACCTGTTGTGACCTTTTGGTCGAAGGCGTGGTGGATATCCTGCTGTGCTACAATCACCACTCAGTGTCACCCATGATCAATGAAGCTGCATTCGAGCGTAAGGACCTGTTGAAGGACCGGCTGGTGCCAGTGGCGGCCGTTGAACCGGTGCGCGCCTTGGGATGGGATCTCGGCAGACAGGACGGCCCGCCTATCCCTTATCTGTCCTATGACCGATCATCGTTTTTGGGGATGGTCGTCGAAAATACTGTTGATCGGAAACCCCAGAATACCGAGACCATCTATGTCGATAGTCTGGTCGAAACGATCAAACGGCGACTGATGACGGGCAGCGGTTTTGCCTGGATGCCCGAGACAGCTATTTCTTCGGAACTGGATCAGGGGTTGCTGGTCCCAATTGGTGATGAGGCATGGTGCGCCACATTGACGATTTCAGCCTTTTCCAATCCCGCGGCCTTTGACCAGACCGCACGACAGCTATGGGAACTGTTGTGACGGTGTTGGTCGTCACCTTCGAGGCTATTTGAAGTATTTCGCGCGCCTGCAACGCTATTCGCAAGGATGCGCGCGCCGCGTCACGGGCCAGACAAACTTGCCCACACTGCGACGGAGGGCGCATCGCAGGACAAGCCAGGTTCAGGATTATTTGTCCCGTTTGCCTGAAAGAATTTCAGAGTTCTTCTTCGACCCGGACATTCGGCCGGAAAATCATCAGACCTAAGCCCGATGTAGCGCAGCAAGGCCCGGGATATTCTGACCCCAATACAGGAAAACGCCTCGAACAGGATTGGAGACGAAAATGAAGATCCAGAAAAGAACCGGTCAACTTCTAAGCACTGCAGCGCTTGCCTCGCTGATTGTGATGACACCTTATGTGCCGACCTTCGACGCAGAGGGCCATCTGCGCTTGGAACCCGCTTACGCGTTGGCAAAAAGTGGGAAGGGGAGTGATGGTGACGGCGGGGATGATGATCGTGACGGCAACTCCGGGTCAGGGAGTGGCGGTGATCGTGATGATGACCGGGATGACAGTTCCGGATCGGGCAAAGGTGGTCGCGACAGCGATGATGACGACGATGATGACGACGATGATGATGACGGCTCGTCACGCTCAGGCCGAGGCAGCGGCAGCGGTAAGACGGACCGCTCTCGGTCTGGAGGGCGACCATCTGGTTCAGCCGGAATAACAAAGGTCGAAACAAGCGCGAGCGGCATTGAAGTACGCTATGCCGACGGTACCAAGGAAGAGATCGAAAACGGTCGATACGAAAGAAAGAATGCGCAGAACCGAACCGTCGAAGAACGACCTGCAACCGGTGCCGACGTTTCGCGCCTTCGGTCGATGGCAATCGGCATCTCAATCGATAGCGTGCGTTCGCAAGGGCAGAGCGGTGGCGCCGGAAGTCGTCCTGCAAAAATCGAGATTCAGGGCAACAATATCGAAGTCAGCTACACGAACGGCTGGAAGGAAGAGATCGAGGGCGGACGATACGAGTTGAAAGACCCGTTCAACCGGACCGTTGTTGAAAGAAACGCAACTGCAGCGGACCGCCAAAGGCTTCAGTCGGTCGCCAACTGAGCAACGAACTTTGACGAATGTGCGGGGCGGTTTCTTTTCTTGAGAGACCGCCCCGGTCATTGAACGCCTGACCCTTAGTCGTTCTTGTTCCAGGCCTCATGCGCGATAAGAGCGGCCTCCACCCGGTTTCGCGCATGGAGCTTGGACAGGATCGCCGTCATGTAATGCTTGACGGTTTTCTCCTGTATTCCCAACTCATCGGCTATTTCCCGATTGCTCAGCCCTTTGGCGACGCGCCGAAGAATCTCCTCTTCGCGATGGGTAAGATCATCTATGGCGTCAGCTTCTTGCTGCGACCCGTTTCTGCGATTGATCTGAAGCAGCATACGCGAAGCAAGACCCGGCGAGACGAACCCTTCGCCCGAGGCGATACTGCGCAGCGAAGCTGTCAATTCGCGTGCTGTCACGCCCTTGACGATATAGCCAATGGCACCCGCCTCCAAAGCGTCTGCAACGTCACTGCTGTTTTCAGAGACCGTCAATATCGCAATGAAAGGCGGGTTCGCCATTTCAGCAATTCGACGGGTCGCGCTAATGCCGCCACCGGGCATCGACAGGTCGAGGATGGCGATGTCAGGCTGATGGGTTCGGACAAGGGAAACGGCCTCATCCGCGTTTGATCCGGCGGCAAGAACCTTGAAGCCGTCGGCCTCCTCCAATGTGCGGTGTAGACCGTCCCTGAAAATCGGGTGATCATCTGCGATAACGACTGAAGTTGTCATGATGCACTCATCTTTCTGGGAAGCAACGTCATAGCAACAGTGGTGCCCTTGCCTGGGGTTGACGTCACTTCGAACCGACCGCCAATGCTTTCGACCCGGTCACGCAAGCCGACAAGGCCCTGGCCCCCGTCCTCACGCAGAACCGTCTCGCCGGAGGGGGCGAACCCGGGGCCGTCGTCGCTGACCTGAACGGTAATGCGATCATCTTGTACGTCGCAGGTGACAGTGCACTGGGACGCGGGCGCATATCTTGCGGCATTGGAAAGCGTTTCCTGCAGGAACCGGAAAACGCACAACTTGCCCGAGATTGACAAATCAGGCGACGGATTGCCTTGAAAGGAAATACCGGGGCGAAAAGGGCTGTGCTCGGAATGGTCCTCGACAGCTCTTTTCACGACATCAACGAGCGCCAGGTTTTCGATGTCCGGCGCGAACAATCCCCGAGAAAGAGCGCGAATTTCTGCCAAAGACTTCTGCAACGACTGTTGAATTTCTTCGGCCTCGGTGGGCATCTCCGGCCTGTCGCCGAATGCGGCCTCCAGTCGAAGGGCGGCGAGCGACAGGTATTGGGCGGGGCCGTCGTGCAGCTCCGCGCCGAGTTTCCTGAGGAACCTGTCGGTTTGCGCGGCGTATCTTTCCGATGCATCAATGACACGCGACCGCAGCATGGCATTTTGCGCGGCCATCTTTTCACTTTCGGCAAGACGATCGTTCAGAAGGCGTCCTTGCCGTCGAATAGTGTTGTCGCCGATTGCGACAATGGAAAACAGAACAACCGTGCTTGCCGCAAAGGCCGAGCCAACGATCAACCAGCTTGTTCTTCGGGCTCTGGCCATGTCCAGTTCCAGCTGATCTGCCTTTTCATAAAACTCGGCGACGGCGATGATTTTCCCCGACCAGATTTCGCGAATGGGGCTGTAGACTTCCAGCAATGGAATGCCAAGCGCAGCCTCTGCCGCGCTTTCTTCGTCTTCCAGCTCTTCAAATGAGCCCGAGATTTCTCCGTTCCACGCACGTTTCAGGTCATCTGTCGGCTCGAACCGGCGACCGATGATGGCGGGATCCGATGCGTAGGCAATCTCGCCCTCCTGCTTCCAGAACTTGTACGAGGCAATGCGTTCGCGCATCGGCTGGGTCATGAAGATCTCGTCCAGCGCCCGGCTGGCCTGTTCGGACAGTCGATCTCCATGCGCCAGCTCCTGGCTGAGTGGGGACAAAATGCTTTCCATGTACAATGCCGCAGAGTTGGCGGAATTTTGTACAACCGCGTTTTCGATCCGGTTCGATACCCAGTGACCAACAAACACCGTTGCAGTCCCCATGACCGCAACGCTCGCCGCGAGAAAAACGCGCGACAAAGACCAGTTGCCAATTGTCAGGTCAGTAATTTTGGGTCTCATTTCGCAATCGACTATGAACGACAATTGCTTGACGCGCTACAGACCATGGTCTGATGCACTTCTCAAGTGTACCAAACCTGATGCGCAGATCGGGACTTGGCCCTTTTGGGTGCACCCCGGCAGGTTCCCGCGTCCCGATCCCAATCCCGGCTCAACGGGTTTTCAAACACTCCGCCAGGGTTTGCGCCATGTTGCGAATGACTTGCGGGTACAAAGACGGCCCGGGTTCCAGAGCCGAGCCCAGCGGATCGATCACACCGGATTGCGCCGATGTTCCATCCAGCACGGTTTCGACGATGCCCGGATTGAACTGTGGTTCGGACAATACGCAATTGATGCCTTCTGCGTGAATGCGACCTTGAATGGCGGCAATTCGCGCGGGGCTTGGGTCGGACGCGTCGCTCAGGGAAATCGCGCCCGATGCAGGGAAACCGAACGCGACCTCAAAATACTGGTAGGCATCATGAAACACGATGAAGCTGCCGCCGCGAACCGGTTCAAGCAACTCTTCCACTTCTGCGGAAAGCACGGTCATTTCTTCGCGCGCCGCTTCGGCATTTGCTAAATACGCAGCGGCGTTGTCGGGATCCGCTGACGACAGTTGATCCGCGATCAGGGTCAGCCAGGCTTTGGCATTCGTTGGCGACAGCCAGGCATGTGGGTCATGAGAGTCATGATCATCATGGCCTTCGTGATCGCCATGGTCGTCATGGTCTTCGTGACCCGCATCGTCCGCGTGATCATGCGCCTCAAACAATGCGTCTTCCCGGAACTCAAGAAGCCCCGTACCCTTTGCGTCCAATAGGGCTGTGGCGGTCGCACCTTGAGCAAGAGTTTCTATCGCACTTTCCAGCCAGGGTGTCAGGTCTTCTCCTACCCAGAACACCAGATCGGCGTTTTGCAACGCGGCTGCCTCGGACGGGCGCAGATTGTATTCATGCGGCGAGGCACCCGGTGCGACGATCAGGGCAGGTGTTCCCACACCCGCCATGACACGGGCCACCAGCGAATGAACCGGGGCAATGTCCGCGGCAACGTTTGGCGCATCTGCGCGGGCCGGTCCACCCAGCAGTGCAACTGTGATAGATAATGGAAGAAGAAGCGTTCTGGACATCGGGCCCTCTGTGTGATTTTATAACATTTCAAGCGGCAATACATGATATGTAATAACATGACAAGTGATGTGCACCCAGTTATTGGCAAAGACGCGGCTCCGGTCGGGTTTCAGGAACATGACCACCAGAGCTGCGTCGCAACGGCTCTGACATCCGCCGAAGTCCGGTGCAAAGCGGAAGGGCTGCGGCTGACGCCGGTTCGGCGCAAGGTTCTTGAGATGTTATTGCACGAACATCGCGCCCAAGGTGCCTATGCAATCCTTGACCGGTTGCGCGACGAAGGGTTCGGGTCCCAGCCTCCGGTCGCTTATCGGGCGCTGGAGTTTCTTGTACAAAACGGATTTGTCCACAAGATCGAGCGGCTGAACGCGTTTGTCGCCTGCTCTCATCCTGGCGCTGCACATTCACCTGCTTTCATGATCTGCCGAAAATGCGACGCCGTAGCCGAGGCGCAATCTGCCCCGTCCAAAGGTGTTCTTGGTGCTGCCGCGCGCGCGGCGGGTTTCGAGATCGAGCGAACGGTTGTAGAGGCTGAAGGTCTCTGCCCCGACTGCACCGAAAAGGCATAAAGATGGCGCTGATCACTGTCGAGAAACTCAGCGTCCGCTATGGCGCGCATACCGTACTGCATCATGTGGACATGGTCATTGAGCCGGGTGAAATCGTAACCATCGTTGGCCCGAACGGATCAGGAAAGACCAGCCTGCTGCGCGCCATTATCGGTGCGACACGGCCTTGTGCCGGTCAAGTGTCACTGAAGCCCGGATTGAAAATCGGCTATGTGCCGCAGAAACTGCATGTCGATCCGACATTGCCGATTTCTGTCGAACGGTTCATGCGTCTGACCGATCCTGTGTCGCGCAGGCAATGTGTCGAGGCGCTTGAATCGGCGGGTGTGCCGGATTTGTTGAAACGCCAGATGTCGCAACTGTCCGGTGGACAGTTCCAGCGGGTGCTGCTGGCTCGGGCTTTGATCAACCGCCCGGATATCTTATTGCTGGACGAGGCGACTCAGGGGTTGGACCAACGGGGGTCGGCCAGCTTTTACCAGCAGATCGAGGCTGTCCGGCGCGAGACCGGATGCGCCATTCTGATGATCAGCCACGAACTGCACGTGGTCATGAGTGCGTCGGACCGGGTGATCTGCCTCAATGGGCATGTCTGTTGCGAAGGATCGCCGGCTGTGGTCGCCTCGGCGCCCGAATATCGGGCCTTGTTCGGAACCGGAACTGGCGGTGCGCTTGCCCTTTATCGTCATGAACATGATCACAATCATGATCATGACCATGATGCGAGTACACAGGAAGCGGCGGAATAATGCTGGATGATTTCATGATGCGGGCAACGCTCGCCGGTATTGGCGTGGCGTTTGCGGCGGCCCCCCTTGGGTGTTTTGTCGTATGGCGTCGCATGGCGTATTTCGGCGATGCAACCGCACATGCCGCAATTTTGGGCGTGGCCCTGTCCCTGACGTTTCAGATGTCGATCTTCACGGGCGCGTTGGCTGTCGCTTTGGTCATGGCGCTGACCGTTTCGCTTTTGGCCGGTCGCGGATATGCGATGGACACGCTGCTGGGCGTTCTGGCACATTCTGCGTTGGCCTTCGGGCTGGTTGCAGTTTCATTCCTGTCCGGTCTCCGGATTGACCTTATGGCGTATCTGTTTGGGGATATTCTGGCGGTCTCCCGTTCTGATCTGATCGTGATCTGGGGCGGTGCGGCGCTTGTCGTGGCGCTGATTGTCTGGCGTTGGGCGCAACTTCTGACCGCGACATTGAACGAAGAACTGGCTTACGCCAGCGGATTCGATCCAAGACGAGAGCAACTGATCCTGACCCTGTCTCTTGCCGTGACCGTGGCGGTGGCGATCAAGGTTGTGGGTGTTTTGCTGATTGCCGCAATGCTGATCATTCCGGCGGCAGCGGCGCGTAACCTTGCGCGGTCACCAGAAACGATGGCCTTGATCGCGGCGGGAATAGGCGCGCTTTCAGCCATCACGGGGTTAAGGGCTGCGTATGTTTTCGACACTCCGGCAGGGCCTTCGATCGTCTGCGTTGCCGCGATCGTGTTCGCGTGCCTTAGCCTGATTGGATGGCGAACACAGGACAGGGCTTAATGGTTCCATAGGTCTTCGCGGCCGTAGCATCCCGGTCATCCGGTAATGTGACCAAAGCGAAAACGCCACGAAAAAAGGCCCGCAAACCTGCGGGCCTTGATGCATTTCTACCCGCGTCGTTTACTGCGGGATATCGCCTTCCAGCCCTTCAACATAGAAGTTCATGCCAGCCAGCGTACCGTCGTCGGCCACTTCGCCCTCGGCCAGCCAGTCGCTGCCGTCCTGCTTCTTCAGCGGTCCGGTAAAGGCATGATAGCTGCCATCGGCCAGCGCCGCTTTCAGCGCCAGTGCCTCTTCCTTGATGTCCGCAGGAACTGCATCCGAAATCTCACCGATTTCTACCATGCCCGGCCCGATACCGTCCCAGGTGTTGGACGAGGTCCAGGTGCCGTCCATCACAGCTCGCGTGCGCGCAATGTAATAGGGTCCCCAGTTGTCGATGATCGAGGAAACACGCGGTTTGGGGGCGTATTCGCTCATATCCGAAGCCTGACCGAAGGTGATCACGTTACCCGCCTCTTGTGCGGCGGCCTGCGGAGCGGTCGAGTCAGTGTGCTGCAGGATCACGTCGGCGCCCTGTTCGATCAGAACCGAGGCGGCGTCAGCCTCTTTTGCCGGGTCGAACCAGGTATAGGCCCAGACGATCTTGAACTGGACATCCGGGTTTGCCTTCTTGGCGTGGATATAGGCCGAGTTGATACCGCGGATCACCTCGGGGATCGGATAAGACCCGATATAGCCGATGATGTTCGATTCGGTCATTCTACCCGCGATATGCCCCTGAACCGCACGACCTTCGTAGAAACGCGCCGAATAGACCGAGACGTTGTCGGCCATCTTGTAGCCGGTCGCGTGCTCGAACTTCACGTTCGGGAATTTCTTGGCCACATTGATGGTTGGATCCATATAGCCAAATGAGGTGGTAAAGATCAGATCTGCGCCTTCCAGCGCCATCTGTGTCATCACGCGTTCGGCGTCCGGGCCTTCCGGCACCGATTCAACGAATACAGTCTCGACCTTGTCGCCGAACTCTTCTTCGATCGCCAAACGGCCTTTGTTGTGTTCATAGGTCCAGCCACCGTCGCCGACAGGGCCGACATAGACAAAACCGACCTTGGTCTTGTCTTGCGCCACTGCACCGGTCGCAAGACCAAGCGCTATCGCGGCAGTTGTCAGAAGTGATTTGAATTTCATGTAGTTACTCCCCAAGTTGGTTCAGTTGGCCCCTAGTGTGAGGCGTGGAAGGTCCGGCCCAGTGAGGCAGGTGCGCTGCTCTTGTCGGCCGAAAGGATCACAAGCACAAGGATCGTGATGAGATAGGGTGACATTGCCAGATACTCGACGGGAATGGCAACGCCCGCTGCCTGCAAATTGAGCTGCAAGACGGTAATGCCGCCGAACAAATATGCACCCAGCAGGACCCGCCATGGTTTCCAGCTGGCAAACACCACCAGCGCCAGCGCGATCCAGCCCACACCCGCGGTCATGCCCTCGGTCCACTGCGGCACACGGATCAGGCTGATGTAAGCCCCACCCAGGCCCGCGCAGGCCCCGCCGAACAGGATCGCCATGATACGGATTTTGATGACCTTGTAGCCAAGCGCATGGGCGGCATCGTGGTTTTCACCAACCGCCCGCAGGATCAACCCGACGCGGGTGTACTTCAGGACGGCCCAGACCACAGCGGTCAGCGCAATGCCCAGATACAGGATGGGGTCGTGCCGAAACAGGATCGGGCCGATGACCGGAATATCGCTAATCAAAGGGATGTGGATATCGCCCATGCTGGGGGGTTTGACGCCCACATAGCTTTGCCCCATCAAGGCGCTGAACCCCAGTCCAAACAGGGTCAGCGCAAGGCCGCTTGCAACCTGGTTGGCCAATGCAAACTGTGTCAGCAGGACGAACAGCAGCGACAGCACGGCCCCGCCAATGGCGGCAGCAACAAAGCCCAGCCAGGGCGAGCCGGTTTCGACCGAGATCGCAAAACCGCTGATCGCGCCAACGATCATCATGCCCTCGACACCAAGGTTCAGAACGCCTGCCTTTTCCACGACAAGCTCTCCGATCGCGGCCAGCAGAAGGGGGGTTGCGGCCACCATAAGCGAGGCAACCAGAAGAACGGGATTGATTTGACCAAGGTCCATGATCACGCCACCTCGCTACGCGCCGCACGGATGCGGAAGTTTGTCAGAAGATCGAAGGCCAGCAGGAAAAACAGCAGCATTCCCTGAAACACCTGAATGGCAGCGGCAGGCAGACCCAGCTGCGATTGTGCAATTTCGCCGCCAATATAGGTCAGCGCCATCAGGCCCCCGGCCAACAGGATACCCACCGGATGCAGGCGGCCCAGAAACGCGACGATGATCGCGGTAAAGCCATAGCCCACGTTGAAATCGATGCTGATCTGACCGGACGGGCCGGACACCTCGAACATACCGGCCAGCCCGGCCAAAGCGCCCGAAATCCCAAGGCAGAACAGGATCAGGCGCGCCGGATTCACACCTGCAAACTTTGCCGCGCGGGGGGCCTCACCCGTCAGACGGATATGGAAGCCCAGCATGTGACGGTTCAGCAATACATAGGCAAAGATCACCGCGATGAAGGCCGCGACAACACCCCAATGCATCCCGGAACCGGCAATCAGCTCGGCATTATGCGCGCTTTCATAGGATTGCAGGTTGCGCGATCCGGGAAAGCCGAACCCTTCGGGGTTCTTGAGAAGACCTAGCGAGACCGAGGCCAGCATCTGCTCGGCCACGTAGACCAGCATCAGCGACACAAGGATTTCGTTGGTGCCGAAACGCACCTTCAGCAAAGCCGGGATCGTTGCCCACAGCCAACCGCCAAATGCGCCTGCGACCACCATGATCGGGAAGATGTACCAGGCATCAAGCGGATAGAAGGCCAGACCTGCGCCCGCGCCGAATATGGCGCCCATGATGTATTGTCCTTCGGCCCCGATATTCCAGATACCGGCCCGAAAACCCAGCGACAATCCGATTGCGATCAGCACTAGGGGCGCGCCTTTGACCAGCAATTGAGGGCGGTAATAGAATGCGAACTCTCCAAACAGCGGCTCCCAGAAGATGGTACCGATGGCTTCGACCGGATTTTTCCCCAAAATGGCAAACAGCAACCCGCCAAACACCATTGTTGCCAGCACCGCCACAAGGGGGGTCGCGTAAGACCAGGCCCTGGACGGCTGTGGCCGTTTCTCCAACACAATCATCTGCTCATCCCCCCAGATGTTTCATCTTTTCGCAAATACTCTAGCCGAAGGCGGCCCAGCAGATCACACATGTGCCACCTCCATGCCATGGGCGCCGCCCATCATCAGGCCAATCTCATCCACCGTCAGGCCGGTGGTCGGGCGCGGTGCGCTCAGCCGACCTTCGTTCAAGGCCGCAAAACTGTCCGAGATCTCCATCAGCTCATCCAGATCCTGCGAGATGCAGATCACCGCTGTGCCTTTCGCCGCAAGATCGAGTATGGCTTGCCGGATCGACGCGGCCGCCGCGGCATCCACCCCCCAGGTTGGCTGGTTTACCACCAACACATCAGGGTTTTGCAGCACTTCGCGTCCAATCACGAATTTCTGCAGGTTACCGCCGGACAAGGACCGCGCTGCGTTTTCGGGCCCGGGCGTGCGAACGTCGAAGGCTTCGATGATCTTTTCGGCAAAACTCCGGGTTTCGGACCATTTCAAGAAGCCATTTTTCTCAAGCCCTTCCCGCACAGATCCGGTCAGCAAAGCGTTTTCGGTCAGGCTCATGTCGGGTGCCGCTGCGTGGCCTAACCGTTCCTCGGGCGCGGTCAGAACGCCCAGCTTACGGCGCGCTGTCGGGCCGAGCTTGCCGATCGCCTGACCGTTGAACTTGATTGCATCCGCCGATGTCAGGATTTCCCCGGACAACACGCCCAGCAACTCATCCTGCCCGTTTCCGGCAACGCCACCGATGCCCAGAACCTCGCCCTTGCGGACCGTCATGTGCACATTGCGCAATGCGGTGCCGAATTCCGAAGGCGAGGGGACTGACAGCCCGCTGACATCCAGCGCGACCTCGCCCAGTTCCCGGCCCGAGCGTTCGGGCGTCTGCAAGGTTGACCCGACCATCATCTCGGCCATGTCACGCGCCGAGGTTTCAGCGGGGACACATTCGCCCACGTTCTTGCCCAGACGCAGGATCGTAGCATGGTCGCATAGCGTTCGGATTTCCTCCAGTTTATGCGAGATATACAGGATCGAGGTTCCCTCGGAGCGTAGCTTGTTCAGCGTCTCAAACAGAATATCGACCTCTTGCGGGGTCAGAACCGAGGTCGGTTCGTCCATGATCAGCAGCTTGGGGTCCTGCAACAGGCAGCGGATGATCTCGACCCGCTGGCGTTCGCCTGCGGACAGGTCGCCAACCGTGCGAAACGGGTCCAGCGGAAGGCCATAAGTTTCCGAAACTTCGCGAATGCGCGATGCCAGATCCCCCATCGGGGGCGGGTTCTCCATCCCCAGCGCGATATTCTCGGCCACGTTCAGCGCGTCAAACAGCGAAAAATGCTGGAACACCATCGCGATCCCATCCGCACGGGCCGCGCGGGGTTCGGGCGGCGCAAACGGATTGCCGCGCAGTTTCATGGTGCCGCTGTCCGGCTTCACAAGCCCATAGATCATTTTTACCAGCGTGGATTTCCCCGCGCCGTTTTCACCTAGCAGTGCGTGCACCTCGCCTTCACCGATGTCAAAAGACACCTGATCATTGGCCACAACACCGGGGTAGGCTTTGGTCAGCCCTTGCAAGCTCAAAAGTGGAATGGTCACGCGCTCAGGTCCTTCTTCAACTCGTTTTGCAGGGCCGGGCGCAGCAATTGTGCAGCGACGCCCACGGCGATCATATGTGGATGCTTCCCCATCGACGGGTCACCGATCGGGCAGGTGATCCGGCTTATCCGTTCAGGCGGATGTCCAAGGGCGGCCAGCCGCGACCGGAATCGCGCCCATTTCGTAGCCGAGCCGATCAGCCCCGCAAAGCCAAAATCGTGCAAAAGCAGTCTGTTGCACAGTTCAAAGTCAAGGCTATGCGAGTATGTCAGCACAAGATGTTCGGCGGCACATGGGGCGTGGCGGACCAGCTCGGCCGGTTTTGCCGCCGGAACAATTGTCACGCCCACTGGCACAGCTGCCGGAAAGCGCTGACGGCTGGTGTCCACCCAGGTGATCGCAAGATCGGGAAGCGGGGACAGCACATCCACCAGCGCCCGGCCGACATGGCCCGCGCCCCAGATCCACAGATTGCGCGTGGGCTTGTGAACGGGTTCAACCATCCAGCCGTCAATTAGCTGCGGTTCAGGCGCAATCCCCTGTCCGCGCGCCGTCGCCAGCATTCGCTTGACCGACAGGGGCATCGCGCCATCCTTGGTCGGGCGCGCGATGACGGCATCGTCCAGATCATTGACGGTTTTTGCGTCGTAGACTTCGCTCAGCAGCGACACGGCACCGCCGCAGCATTGCCCCAACTCGGGTCCAAGCGCATGATGCGTCAGGCGGGTTGGCGTGGTTTGCAACCGCGCGGCATGTGCCGCCTGGTATTCCAGTGTTCCGCCGCCGATTGTGCCGCTTTGCCCGCCGTCCCAGACCAGCATGGCGGCACCAACTTCACGTGGAGACGACCCTTTGATCCCGGCGATGACCACCCGGACCACTTTGCCGTGGGTTTTGACCGCCTCCCTCAAAGCCTCAAGGTCAAATCCCATCAGATGCCTCCCTTCATCCTCTGGACGCCGCGCCAGACTTCTTCGGCGGTGGCGGGCGCATTGAGTGCCGGATAAGTATCCCCGCAGGCCGCCACCGCATTCGAAAGCGCCAGCCAGGCTGATATTCCCAGCATGAACGGGGGTTCCCCCACGGCTTTCGAGCGATAGATGGTGTCCTCTCGGTTCTCGCCATCCCAAAGTGCGACGTTGAATATGTCGGGCCGGTCGGAACAGGCCGGGATCTTGTAGGTTGAGGGCGCATGCGTGCGCAGGTTGCCGTTTCCGTCCCAGACCAGTTCCTCGGTCGTCAGCCAGCCCGCACCTTGCACGTAACCGCCTTCGACCTGTCCGACATCCAGCGCCGGGTTCAGCGAAGCGCCCGCGTCATGCAGGATATCTGTGCGCAGAATGCGGTTCTCGCCCGTCAATGTGTCCACAGCCACCTCGGTGACCGAAGCACCATAGGCGAAATAGTAAAACGGGCGACCGCGCCCCGCGATCCGGTCCCATTCGATCTTGGGCGTTTTATAAAAGCCGGTGGCCGACAGGCTTATGCGACCCTGATAGGCCAGTGCGGCAGCTTCGGCGAACGTGTACCGTTCTTCACCAACCGAAACGTGGCCATCCGTGAAAGTGACCGCAGAAGGGTCGGCCTGATGCCGTTCAGCCAGATAATCGGCCATCCGGTCGCGGATCGTATCGCAGGCCGCTTTCACTGCCATGCCGTTCAGATCGCTGCCCGAAGACGCCGCCGTGGCTGACGTATTCGGCACTTTGGCTGTATCCGTGGCGGTGATCTTGACCATCTCAAGCGGGATGCCAAAACGCGACGCGGCCACTTGTGCGACCTTCTGGAACAGGCCCTGACCCATCTCGGTGCCACCATGATTCAGGTGCACCGAACCATCCTGATACACATGCACCAGCGCACCGGCCTGGTTCAGATGGGTCAGCGTGAAGGAAATTCCGAACTTGACCGGAGAAAAGGCGATGCCCTTCTTGATCACGCTGTTTTCGGCGTTCCATTTCGAGATGGCTGCCTTGCGCGCGGCATAGTCGCTGGACTTCATCAGCGCTTCGGTCATGCCATGCAGTTCGAAGTCGCTGACCTCCATGCCGTAGGGTGTCGTGTTGCCGCCAGCGGGCAGGGGGCGGACCGGGGCGGCCCCTGTTTCCACCGCGCCACGGCTGGTCAGGTCTTCGTGCGGGTCGGGATGACCCAGCGGTTTCTCGTGGGGTTGGACTTCGGCAACCTTGTGCGCGGGCTCGTAATAGTTGCGGCGGCGCAATTCCACCGGGTCCAACCCAAGTTCATGCGCGGCGTGGTCCATCACCCGTTCGATGGCAACCATCCCCTGCGGGCCACCAAACCCGCGATAGGCGGTGGCTGACTGCGTGTTGGTCTTCAACCGATGGCTTTCAATCCGGGCATTGGGCAGCAGGTAGGCATTGTCAGAATGCAGCATCGCACGGTCGGCGACGGGCAGGGACAAGTCCTGCGCCCAGCCGCAGATCGCGTATTGCAGAAAGGACACGCCCTGAATGTGGCCCTGTTCGTCAAACCCCGCGCGATAGGAAATTCGGAAGGCGTGGCGTTTGCCGGTGATGATCATGTCATCATCGCGGTCATAGCGCATCTTGCAGGCTTTGCCGGTTGCCCGTGCCGCCACCGCGCAGGCAACGGCCAGCGCGTTCCCCTGGCTTTCCTTGCCACCGAATCCGCCACCCATGCGCCGGGTTTCGACGCGGATCGCATGCATGGGCAGGCCCACAGCGTCCGCCACCTTGTGCTGTATCTCGGTCGGGTGCTGGGTCGAGCTGTGGACCAGCATGTCGCCGCCTTCATTCGGCACGGCAAGCGCAGCCTGACCTTCCAGATAGAAATGCTCCTGACCGCCGATCTCGAACGTTCCGTCGATGACGTGTGTGGCGCTTTCAATCGCGGCGTCCGCATCGCCCTTGGCATAGATGCGGGGCCCGTCTTCAAATCGGCTGTTTGCGGCCAGAGCCTCTTCCACCGTCAGGATCGGTGTTTCCTCGGCATAGTCGATCTTGCCCAGCCGAACCGCCTTGCGGGCGGCCAGATGGCTGGTGGCAACCACAAGGAAAACAGGCTGACCGATATAGTGAACCGTCCCGTCGGACAGCAAAGGCTCGTCATGGATCGAGGGCGAAACATCGTTGGCAAAGGGCAGGTCCTGTGCCGTCATGACCTTGACGACCCCGGCTGCCGCTTTCACGGCAGACAGGTCCATCGCGGTAATCGTGCCCTTGGCGATCGGGCTCAGGCCAAAGGCCAGATGCAATGTGCCCTTTGGCGTCGGGATGTCGTCCACATATCGGGCGGAACCGGATACGTGCAGCGGTGCCGCGTCGTGGGGAAGGGGTTTGGTTACGCTCATGCCGATACCTCCAGCACGTTGGTCACTTGGCCCTGATCCTCAAGGAAGTACCGTTCCAGCATCGCTTTGGCGGTCTCAAGCCTGTACGTGGCCGAGGCGCGCATATCCGTAAGCGGTGAATAATCGTTGGCAAAAGCGGGCAGCGCAGCGTCAATCGTCTCGCGCACCCACGGCTGGCCGATCAACGCGGCCTCGACATGGGTTGCCCGTTTCGGAATGCCGGCCATACCGCCAAACGCGATGCGCGCATCTGCCACCTGTCCGTCCGAAATGGTAATGTTGAAACATCCGCACACCGCCGAGATATCCTGATCGAACCGTTTGCTCAGCTTGTAGCATTTCAGCCGGTCCGCCTGACGCAGGAAGCTGACGGCTTCGACAAACTCACCCGGTGCGCGGTCCTGTTTCCCGTAATCGATGAAGAAGTCTTCCAGCAGCACCGACCGGCGTTCATCACCTTTGCGCAGGTGCAGCGTCGCACCCAATGCAATCAGCGCGGGCGGGTTGTCTCCGATTGGCGAGCCATTGGCGATGTTGCCGCCCACAGTGGCCGCGTGACGGACCTGAACACTGGCATAGCGCCGGATCATTTCGGCATAGGATGGGTGAATGTCCGCCAAGGCGTCGCCCATACGGTTCATATCGACCATGGCACCGAAACGAATTTCTTCGTCGGTGATCGTGATCTCTTTAAGATCGTCACAGCGGTTCAGGAAGATCACCGGATCAAGATCGCATAGTTGCTTGGTCACCCAAAGCCCAACGTCTGTTGCGCCCGCAACCAAAGTGGCATTCGGGTTCTCGGCATACACAGCAGCCAGCGCGTCGGACGAGCCCGGCAGCATGGGTGAGGCGGCAGGCGTTGCGACAGGCTTGTCTTTGACCCAGACAGGCACGGGCTGTTTCTCGGCCGCTTCGGCTGCGCGAATAATGGGAGCGTAACCCGTGCAACGGCACAGATTACCGGCAAGCTGTGTATCGTGATCCGTCGCGCCATTGGTGTGGCCGGCCACCATCGACATGACAAAACCGGGCGTGCAAAAGCCGCATTGCGAACCGTGCAGGTCAACCATGGCTTGCTGAACCGGATGGACCTCGCCATCGGGGCTGCTGGCGCCTTCGACGGTTCGAACCGCCTTGCCATGCAACTGCGGCAGGAACAGGATGCACGAGTTCAGGGCCTTTGCGCCACCCGCATCCGTCACCATGACAGTACAGGCACCGCAATCGCCTTCGTTGCAGCCTTCCTTGGTGCCGGTCAGGCCACGATCTTCACGCAGCCAATCCAGCAGAGTGGCCGTCGGATTGATATCCGTCAGCTCCACTGTCTCTCCGTTCAGAAGAAACGTGATGTCCATTCGAGAAACCCGTCGCCTTACCCGGTTGCGCCCTGGTGGTGCCCTCCTTCGATGCGACGTAGAAAGAGTGGCGGGCGGATAGCTTGCCAATGGATGTTAGAAACAGCATGCGTGATCTGGCAAGAAAAACTGCCTGTATGATGCATCATTACAGCCAAATGGCGTGGATTTGCGCACCCTGTTTAAATATCAGTTGCTTGAAACTAAAGCGTTTTTTTGTCAGTGAAGATACCGCTTCCCGAAGCACCTTCTGGAAAATCCGAATAATCGAAAACGATTATTTAGCCAAACAACGGCGCAGGTTCCGGCTTTTGCATGCCTCGCGGCTAGGGTAGCCTGCCGTTTATGAGCAGTACCCCCCGATTCATTCACCTTCGTGTTCACACCGAATATTCCCTTCTGGAAGGGGCTGTGCGGCTGAAAAAACTGCCTGCCCTGTGCGAGAAGATGGGGATGCCTGCCGTTGCGGTGACTGACACGAATTCCATGTTTTCAGCGCTGGAATTTTCGGTGACAGCCAGTCAGGCCGGTGTCCAGCCGATCATGGGATGTCAGGTTGATCTGACTTATGTGCAGTCGCAACCGGGGGAAAAACAAAAATCGCCCGCGCCGCTTGTTCTGCTGGCACAGTCCGAGGCGGGGTACGAGAACCTGATGAAGCTGAGCACGTGCCTTTACGTGGACAAGGGCGGGCAGTTGCCGCAGGTCACGCTGGACGAGCTTGCGGACCGCGCCGACGGGCTGATCTGCCTGTCCGGAGGGCCTGACGGGCCGGTGGGCCGCCTATTGCAACAGGGGCAACGTCCGGCGGCCGAGGCGCTGGTGGATCGGCTGGCCGCGATTTTCCCGGATCGTCTGTATATCGAACTCCAGCGTCACCCAGGTGAAGACGGCCAACCCGAGGCTGAACGCCAGACCGAGCGCGGCCATATCGAGATGGCCTATGCCAAGAACCTGCCGCTGGTTGCCACCAATGACGTCTATTTCCCGACCTCGGACATGTACGAGGCCCATGATGCGCTGATCTGTATCGCCGAAGGGGCTTATGTCGACCAGCAGGAAGGTCGCCGCCGCCTGACCGCACAGCATTATTTCAAGTCGCAGCAGGAAATGGTGACGCTGTTCGCTGATCTGCCCGAGGCCATTGAGAACACGGTCGAGATCGCGCGCCGTTGCGCCTTTATGGCTTATCGCCGCGATCCCATCCTGCCGAAATTCGCCGATGACGAGGTCGCTGAACTGCGCCGCATCGCCAATGAAGGCTTGCAGAAACGTTTGGCGGTAATCCCCCATGCGGTGACGCCCGAGGAGTATCAGGAGCGGTTGGATTTCGAACTTGGCATCATCGAAGGCATGGGCTTTCCTGGTTACTTCCTGATCGTTGCCGACTTTATCCAATGGGCCAAGGATCACGATATTCCGGTTGGGCCGGGGCGGGGGTCGGGTGCGGGCTCGCTGGTGGCTTATGCGCTGACAATCACCGACCTCGACCCGCTGCGTTATAGCCTGCTGTTTGAACGGTTCCTGAATCCCGAACGGGTTTCGATGCCCGACTTCGATATCGACTTCTGCATGGATCGCCGCGAAGAGGTGATCCGCTACGTGCAGCAGAAATACGGGCGCGACAAGGTGGGGCAGATCATCACTTTTGGTGCCTTGCTGTCCAAGGCCGCCGTTCGTGATATCGGGCGGGTGCTGCAAATGCCTTACGGGCAGGTGGACCGTCTGTCCAAGATGATCCCTGTGGAAGGCGTCAAACCGGTTTCCATCGAAAAAGCCCTGAAGGACGAGCCGCGCCTGCGGGAAGAAGCGCGCAACGAAGAGGTGGTGGATCGTCTGCTGACATACGGCCAGCAGGTCGAAGGGCTGCTGCGCAACGCCTCGACCCACGCGGCTGGGGTTGTGATTGGCGACCGGCCTCTGGACGCGCTGGTGCCGATCTATCAGGACCCGCGATCCGACATGCCTGCGACCCAATTCAACATGAAATGGGTGGAACAGGCCGGGCTGGTAAAGTTCGACTTTCTGGGTCTGAAAACCCTGACCGTGATCCAGAACGCGATGGACCTGATCTTCAAGTCCGGACGGAAGCTGCATATCGCCGCCGATGGCACCGAGCTTTACGAACCTGCCGAGGGGGCCGAGAACCAGATCAACGCCATCCCGCTGGATGACGAGGCGACGTATAAGCTCTATTCAGCGGCCAAGACGGTCGCGGTGTTCCAGGTGGAAAGCTCGGGCATGATGGACGCGCTCAAGCGCATGAAACCCACCTGCATCGAGGATATCGTGGCCCTTGTGGCGCTCTACCGCCCCGGCCCGATGGAAAACATCCCGACCTATTGCGAGGTCAAGAACGGGCTGCGCGAGATCACATCTGTTCATCCGCTGATCGACCACATTCTTGATGAAACTCAAGGCATTATCGTCTATCAGGAACAGGTGATGCAGATTGCGCAGGTCATGGCCGGGTATTCCCTTGGCGGCGCGGACCTGCTGCGCCGCGCGATGGGTAAAAAGATCAAAGAGGCGATGGATGCCGAACGCCCCAAGTTCGAAAAAGGCGCGGCAGAAAACGGGGTGGATGCCAAGAAAGCCAGCGAAGTCTTCGACCTTCTCGAGAAATTCGCCAATTACGGCTTCAACAAATCCCACGCCGCCGCCTATGCGGTGGTCAGCTATCAAACCGGTTGGTTGAAGGCGAACCATCCGGTCGAGTTCATGGCGGGTGTCATGAATTGCGATATTCATCTGACCGACAAGCTGGCGATCTATTTCGAAGAGGTCCGAAAAGGGCTGGAACTGCCGTATATCCCACCGTGTGTGAACCGCTCTCAGTCCACGTTCGATGTTGATAACGGGCATCTGGTCTATGCGCTGGGCGCACTCAAGAATGTGGGTGTCGAGGCAATGAACCTGATCGTTGCGGGACGCGCGGACAAGCCGTTTTTCAACCTGTTCGATTTCGCCCGCCGCGTTGATCTGAAGAAAGTGGGCAAACGCCCGCTTGAGATGCTGGCCCGCGCCGGGGCCTTTGATGAGCTGGACCGGAACCGCCGCCGCGTGTTTGAAAGCCTAGATGCGCTGGTGCAGTATTCGGCCGCTATCCAAGAACAGAAGAATTCGAACCAGGTGTCGCTGTTTGGCGAGGCCGGGGATGACCTGCCCGAACCACGCCTGTCGCCGACCCCCGACTGGCTGCCGGCTGAACGTCTGAGCGAAGAGTTCAAGGCCATCGGCTTCTACCTCTCTGGTCATCCGCTGGATGACTATATGCCGGCCTTGAAGCGTAAACAGGTTCTGACGCTGGACGAGGTGACCGAGAAAGCCCGTTCTGGCCCGCTGATTGCCAAGATGGCCGGAGTGGTTGCCGGGCGGCAGGAACGGAAATCGGCCAAGGGCAACCGGTTCGCCTTTGCCCAGCTTTCGGACCCGACCGGCGCTTATGAGGTCACGCTGTTTTCCGACACGCTGGAGAAATGCCGCGAGTTTCTGGAAACCGGCGCTCAGGTGGTTCTGACCGTCGAGGCGACGATGGAGTCCGATCAGCTCAAGCTGCTGGGTCGTTCGGTTGGACCAGCGGATTCTGTAGTGGCCGAAGCCGGGGCGACGGGACTGCGCATTTTTGTAGACGAAGCGCGGGCGGTGCCAACGATTGCAACGGTTCTTGAAGAAGCCGCAACCGCCGCCAAGGGTGCGGCCCGCGGCCCGATCCAGCTGCTGTTGCTGGACCCCGGCCTGCCCGGCGACGTCGAAATCGACCTTGGGCGTGTGTTTCCGATCAATCCCCAGATCAAGGGCGCGATCAAATCGCTGGAAGGTGTTATGACCGTCGAAGAGATCTGACACCGCTTTGTTGCCAGACAGTTAGTGCACCGCTAGGCTGACCTTGCAAATATGTCTTCTGATCATGCCACGGGAGGGCGTTGATATGACGATTGCAGGTCTCAATTTCAGAACGATTGCATTAGGGGCGGCGGCATCGCTGGCTTTGGTTTCGGCGACAGCCACGCTTGCGGACGACAAGAAGAAAGAGAACACGATCAAAGGTGCTGTGATTGGGGCCGGGGTTGGGGCCTTGATCGGCGACGGCAAAGGCGCCGCCGCTGGGGCAATTGTTGGGGCGCTGATTGGCGCGAACTCGAAATAAGCGGGGGCGGGATGATGCGTTTGAACGCGATGAAAGTGATCACGACCGCCGCGCTGCTCACTGGGCCCGGTTTTGCCCTTGCGGACCAGGAAGCCGAACAGATGGTGCAAGCGGCGCTGCCGCTCATGTATCACACATGCGCGTCGGTCATCGAAGAGGCTGACGGGAATGAAGAATACATTGTGGACGTGGTCGGCAAGATGACGGCGTTGTCACTTTATAACCGTCAGGTTGACCTCGAAGCTCATGCCAGTTCGGACGAGGAAAAGGCCGCGCTGCGCGAAACATTTGTGGCGGCTCTGAAAGACGGCTGCGCCGGGGATGAAAACGCCCTGCTGGGTGGCGTCGTCGACGACGCGGTGAAATCAACGCTGGGGCTGTAAGCTTTCAGTAATGTGGCGGACGTTCGTCACCAAGGACAACGCCGCCTGACCCTTCCTGTGCGCGCTCGGCCTCGCGGTGCAGCAGCATCTCGACACGGCGGGTCAGCCGGTCAATCTCGGCCTGTTGCCGGGTGACAACCGCGTTCAGATCGTCAACCGTGCGGGTCAGATGGGCAATCTGTTCTTCCAGTTGCTGCATAGGATGCTCCTGTCTTTCAGACTGCACATAGCGACCCTGTGACGCCTTGGCCAGAGAAAGCGCGCCTTGCCCAGATGCGGGCCATGGGATAGACCGCGCGCGGAACAGGTACACTCCCAAGGACGCCCCACATGGCCAAGCCCAAGAAACAGCCCCGCCCCAAGGCCGAAACGCCGAAAGGGTTCCGTGACTATTTCGGCGAGGAAGTCACGCAGCGCACCGAGATGCTGCGGACGATTGCGGGTGTCTATCATCGTTACGGTTTCGACGCGCTGGAAAGCAGCGCGGTCGAAACCGTCGAGGCGCTGGGCAAGTTCCTGCCCGACGTGGACCGCCCGAACGAAGGCGTCTTTGCGTGGCAGGAGTTTGACGAGGGCGGAAATGGCGACTGGATGGCCCTGCGCTATGACTTGACCGCGCCTCTGGCCCGGGTTTACGCCCAGCACCGCAACGACTTGCCCACGCCCTATCGCCGCTATGCAATGGGTCCGGTCTGGCGCAACGAAAAGCCGGGACCTGGGCGCTTTCGGCAGTTCTATCAGTGCGATGCGGATACGGTTGGAACCGCCTCGATGGCTGCTGACGCCGAGATCTGTGCAATGCTGGCCGACACGCTGGAAGAGGTCGGAATTCCGCGCGGCGATTATCTGGTGCGGGTGAACAACCGGAAGGTTTTGACAGGCGTGTTGCACTGTGTATTCGGTTTTGTCTCTGGGGAGGAAGATGAACATCTCGGAGCAATTTACGATGCAATCGAGAAACGGGATGCAGTTCTTCGAACCATTGATAAATTCGACAAAGTTGGTGTCGATGGAGTGCGAGAACTGCTAACCGTTGGCAGGAAAGACAGTTCTGGAGCTTTCATAGAAGGCGTAGGGCTTACGAGCGAGCAAGCAGAGCCAGTTATCGCGTTTCTAACGTCGAAAGGCGGTAGCACAAAAGAAACGTTGGACAATCTGAGAACAGCGGTTGGTGAAAGCCCTACCGGGGCAGACGGTATCAACGAGTTAGAACAGATTGCTTCCTTGTTGAGCGCGCAAGGCTACGGCCCCGACCGCATCGTGATTGACCCCTCCGTCGTCCGTGGCCTGGGCTATTACACCGGTCCGGTCTACGAGGCCGAACTGACGTTCGAAATTTTCGACGAGAAAGGCCGCAAGCGGCAGTTCGGCTCGGTCGCGGGGGGCGGGCGCTATGACGATCTGGTCAAGCGGTTCACCGGGCAAGAAGTGCCCGCGACCGGCGTGTCCATCGGCGTCGATCGGTTGCTGGCCGCGCTGCGCGAAAAGGGCCGGATCAGCGCCCAGGCCAAAGGCCCCGTGGTCGTCACCGTCATGGATCGCGACCGGATGGCCGATTATCAGGCGATGGTGGCCGAGCTGCGCAACGCGGGCATCCGGGCCGAAGTGTATCTGGGCAATCCCAAGAACTTTGGCAATCAGTTGAAATACGCGGACAAGCGCAACTCTCCGGTTGCGGTGATCGAAGGCGGGGACGAAAAGGCAAAAGGCATCGTGCAGATCAAGGACCTGATCCTTGGGGCCAAGATCGCCGAAAGCGCCACGCTGGAGGAATGGAAAGAACGCCCCAGCCAGTTCGAAGTATCGCGCGCTGATCTGGTCGCGAAAGTGCGTGAAATTCTGGACAGTCAGGACTGACCCATGCCCAACCGTTCCCAGATACAGGCCCGTGCCGCGATGATGCGTGTCCGGTTCGAGGCTGCGGGCGCGCAGGTGGTGGATACGCCTCTGTTGCAACCCGCTGAAATGTTGCTGGACCTCTATGGCGAGGATATCCGCGCCCGTGCCTACGTCACCTCGGACGCGCTGCGGGGCGAGCAGATGCTGCGCCCGGATTTCACCCTGCCTGTTGTTCAGATGCACATGCGGGACGGGGCCGAGCCCGCGCGTTATACCTATTCAGGTGAGGTGTTCCGCCGCCAGGAACACGACCCGGACCGTTCGAACGAATATATTCAGGTGGGGTACGAGGTTTTTGACCGCGATGATCCCGCTGGTGCCGATGCCGAAGTGTTTTCGCTGATGGCGCTGCAGTTGCGCGGGCTGCCCCTGCGCGCAGCTACCGGGGATATTGGCATTCTGACCGCGGCTGTCGAAGGGCTTCGCACCACTGACCGCCGCAAGGCCGCGCTGATGCGGCACCTGTGGCGGCCGCGCCGGTTTCGTGCGCTGCTGGACCGGTTTGCAGGGCGTAAACCGGGGCCCGAAGGCCGTGACGCGCTTTTGGACGCGGACGACCCGATGGCGGTTGATGTTCCGATGATCGGCAAGCGTCGCGCGCCCGAGATTGCCGATAGGATCAAAGCCCTGCGCGAAGATCGCGCTGCGCCGCCGATCTCTGACAATGAACTGGCCGGGTTGGAAACGCTGCTGAATGTGCGTGAAACCATGCCCTTCGCGCTGGAACAGCTGCGGGATGTGGCAGTGGATCTGCCGCAGATCACCCCGGCGCTGGACCGGTTAGAGGCGCGGATCGCCGCCCTGCAGGCGCGTGGTGTCGATGTTGCACGGCTGGATTTCGAAGCGTCATATGGCCGGACATCGATGGAATATTATGACGGGTTTGTCTTTGGGTTCTACGCCGAAGGCCGTCCCGACCTGCCGCCCGTCGCCACCGGTGGGCGCTATGATGCGCTGACGCGCCGTTTGGGGGATGGGGCCGAAATCCCCGCGATCGGCGGCGTGATCCGCCCGGACCTGATGCTTGAAATCGAGGAGGCCGCGCTGTGAGTTTGAAACTGGGCGTGCCCTCGAAAGGCCGGTTGATGGAAAAGACCGTATCATGGTTCGAAAAACATGGCATCATGCTGTCCCGCAACGGCTCAGACCGGGAATATGCGGGTAGGGTTGACGGGATTGACGGCGTCTCGCTGGTTCTGTTGTCGGCGGGTGAGATTCCGCGCGAACTTGCGTCGGGCCGTATTCATCTGGGCGTCACCGGCATCGATCTGGTGCATGAGAAGCTGCCGCGCTGGGAACAGCAGGTCGAAGAGATTGCGCAGCTGGGCTTTGGCAAAGCCGATCTGATCATTGCCGCACCCGCCTGCTGGGTCGATGTGGACACGCTGGACGATCTCGATGCGGCAGCAGCAGCATTTCGCAACACCCATGGCCACCGGTTGCGGATCGCCACCAAATATCACCGACTGGTGCGTGAGTTCCTGACCGACGCGGGCGTGGCCGACTACACTCTGGTCGACAGCCAGGGGGCGACCGAAGGTACGGTCATGAACGAAACAGCCGAGGCAATTGCCGATATCACCTCCTCAGGTGAAACCCTGCGGGCGAACCACCTCAAGGTCCTGTCGGATGGCCTGATCCTGCAATCGCAAGCCACATTGTGGCGCAGCCGGGTTGCAGAGGTAGACGCGGCGGACAAGGCGGTTCTGACGGAATTGCTGGATCGGTTGCAGTAATTACAACACACCGATATCCGCAAGGGCACGGTTCAGATCATCGGGCAGGGCGTCGTCCTGCGCGCGCCCTTTCGGCAGGTCGGCTGGTGTATCTTCGGGTTTCAGATACCGCCAACCCTGAAACGGGCGTTTCAAGGCGTTCTGGGTCCGATGTACGTTAGGGTCGAGCACGATGGCGCAGCGGCGGATACCGTCTTCGCCGATCACCTCATCCAGGCGCAGAATGCGCTGACGGCACTGTACGACACCCTTGATGACCCAATAGATTGATCCGCCATTCAGAATCTCGGCATCACGTTTGGGCCACATGCGGGTTACGTGGCGCGGATATCCGTCCTCATAAAGCGACATTCGGCTGTCCTGCCAAGCGATCAGAGAGTCCACGCTTTCCGAACCAACCGAAAGCTTGATGAGGTTCACGTACTTATCCACAGCTTTCCCACAGAGTCGTCCCTTTGCTATCTATCCATTGTAGCTCAGGATTGGCTTTCATCAAGGTGTAGTGGGTGTTAGTCTGGATACCTCTTTCAGCACAGGGAATCACCAATGAGCCGCTTTGCCGCCCCCATCGCCGAGCAGATCTGGGACATGAAATACCGCTTTAAACAGGCGGATGGCACGCCCATCGATCAGACGGTTGAAGACAGCTGGCGACGCATCGCCCGTGACCTCGCGCGGGTCGAGGACAACCCAGATCATTGGGAAGACAGGTTCTACGAGGCACTGGAAGATTTCAAATATCTGCCCGCCGGGCGCATCACTGCTGGCGCAGGTACCGCGCGGCAGGTGACGCTGTTCAACTGTTTCGTCATGGGCACCATCCCCGACAGCATGGGTGGTATCTTTGACATGCTGAAAGAGGCCGCGCTGACCATGCAGCAGGGGGGCGGGATCGGCTATGATTTCTCGACCATCCGGCCGCGCGGCGCGGATGTAAAAGGCGTGGCGGCGGATGCCTCGGGCCCGCTCAGCTTTATGGATGTGTGGGACGCAATGTGCCGCACGATCATGTCCGCGGGTTCGCGCCGGGGGGCGATGATGGCCACCATGCGCTGCGATCACCCCGATATCGAACAGTTCATCACCGCCAAATCCGACCCGGCCCGCCTGCGCATGTTCAACATGTCGGTGCTGGTGACCGATCCCTTCATGGAGGCGGTCAAGGCCGACGGCCCGTGGGAGTTGCAGTTTGATGGCAAGATCTATCACACCGTGCAGGCGCGCGATCTGTGGAACAAGATCATGCAGGCCACGTATGATTATGCCGAACCGGGCGTGATCTTCATAGATCGCATCAATCAGGCCAACAACCTGAGCTACGTTGAAACCATCGCCGCGACGAACCCCTGTGGCGAGCAACCTCTGCCACCTTACGGGGCGTGCCTGCTGGGCTCGATCAATTTGGCGCGGCTGGTGGCCGAACCGTTTGGGGATGCCGCGCATCTGAATGAACCGGCGTTGCAGGAACTGGTCGCGACAGCCGTGCGCATGATGGATAACGTCGTGGACGCCTCGAAATTCCCGTTGGCCGAGCAAGAGGCGGAAGCGCAGGACAAGCGCCGCATCGGGCTGGGCGTGACGGGTCTTGCGGATGCGCTGCTGATGCTGGGCTTGCGCTATGGGTCCGACGAGGCGGCGCGTCAGACGGAACGCTGGTTGCACGCAATCGCCCGCGCCGCATATCTGGCCTCGGTCGATCTGGCTAAGGAAAAAGGCGCGTTCCCCCTGTTCGACGCCGAGAAATACCTGGCCAGCGGCACAATGCAGCAAATGGATGACGACGTCCGCGATGCGATCCGCGAACATGGTACCCGCAACGCTCTGCTGACCTCGATCGCACCCACGGGCACGATTTCGCTTTATGCCGGGAACGTGTCGTCGGGGATTGAACCGGTCTTTGCCTATGCCTACACCCGCAAGGTTCTGCAAAAAGACGGCTCGCGCACCGAAGAAGAGGTCGTGGATTACGCCGTTCAGATGTGGCGCGACAAGTTTGGCGACGCAGCGCTGCCGGACTATTTCGTCAATGCCCAGACCCTGACGCCGTCGGATCACGTCAAGATGCAGGCGGCAGCGCAGAAATGGATCGACAGCTCCATCTCCAAGACCATCAACTGCCCGGAAGATATCAGCTTTGACGCCTTCAAGGACGTCTACATGCAGGCCTGGGATCAGGGCTGCAAAGGGTGCACGACCTATCGCCCCAACGATGTGACCGGCTCGGTTCTGACCGTTTCTGAAAGCGATGACAAGGTGCCGGGGGAAAGCGCGAGTGCGCCTCATGAAATTGAAGGCGGCGACGTCATCTACATGTCCGAACCGCTGGATCGCCCGCAATCGCTGGAGGGGTCGACTTACAAGCTGAAATGGCCCGATAGCGAGCACGCGATTTATCTGACCATCAACGACATCATCATCTCGGGCCGCCGCCGCCCGTTCGAAGTGTTCATCAACTCCAAGAACATGGAGCATTACGCCTGGACACTGGCGCTGACGCGGATGATTTCGGCCGTGTTCCGCCGGGGCGGAGACGTGTCCTTTGTGGTCGAAGAGCTGAAAGCCGTTTTCGACCCGCGCGGCGGGGCGTGGGTGAAAGGCAAGTATATCCCATCGATCCTGGCCGCGATCGGGGGCGTGATCGAACAGCACATGGTTGCCATCGGCTTTCTGGAAGGTGAGGGGATGGGGCTGAAATCCGACCCCCAGGCGCAGGTGGTGAACCTGGACGCGCCACGCGGCAAAGCCTGCCCGTCCTGCGGTCAGTATGACATGGTCATGATCGAAGGCTGCATAACCTGCCGCAGCTGCGGTCATTCCAAATGCGGGTAGATTTGAGGCGGTGCACGAAAGTCAGCACTCATCAATTTGACCCGACAGATTGAGAGCCTGGCCACACTTGTGTGGCCATCGCCCTTCTGGGTGGTGGTTTCAAATTCGAATCATGATCAATCGCAGCCGGTTGAAGTTCGGACAATCAACAACGAACGCGGCACCGGGATTGTTCGCAGGCGGGTATTGATTTCAGGTCGAACACGTATTTTTGATTCACTTCTGCAACATTCTTGTGAATGCTGCATTCCCGTCTCTTTTCCGCCGGATTTTGTGCTGATAAGCAATGATTGAATATCGGGATGTTAAATAGTGCGAGTGGGCAGATGAGAGCCGGAGTTAACGGTCAGGTAGCCATTTCATGGGATCAAACTGAAATTGACGGACTCGAGGACGCGCCTCTGGCGTGTCTGGCCGTCGGCGCGGCTTGGTCATGGCGCGGACAGGCAATAGTGCTGAGCGCAGAGGCCGAGAGCAGCGTCGAACAGATTGGATATGCGCGGGGCGCTGCAACCCGTTTGCAGAACCGCTTTCCGATTGTCCGGGAAATTTCCGGCTACGTGACCGGAGCTTTGACACTTACCAATGGGTCGCAGCGGTTTTCAGCCAACCTTGTTGCCGACACCAATGATGCAGCGCCGACCATCGTTTTCGATGGCGCTTGCCCGCCACGGGATGAAGAATTCTGGATCGTCGACGTGACCGAGGTTGTGATGGTGCACAAGGCGGGTGCTGAAGGCGGTGGGAACGTCGTTGCATTTCCGGCCTGAAGGCGAACTGCATTTTTCTTGATGAAAGCGGTGTGACGGCAACCGTCGCTATGCGCGCAGGGGCCTGTGCTGCCTGCGGCGAACATATCTTTGCAGATATTCGAAACTGCGTTGAATGCCGTGTTGACTCTGCCGGCTTTGCGGATATAAGCGCGGCTTCATTGGTGTTGGTGGCCCCCGCAAGGGGAAGCCTGTCATGAGGGAAACCTCAAGAGGACAACGCCCTTCATAGTTGCCCGTTTGGGCATCGACCTAAAGAAGGAGATCAGCCGTGACCAAACGCACGTCTGCCAAGTACAAAATCGACCGCCGGATGGGCGAAAACATCTGGGGTCGTCCGAAATCCCCGGTTAACCGTCGTGAATACGGCCCCGGCCAGCACGGCCAGCGCCGCAAAGGCAAACTGTCGGACTTCGGTCTGCAGCTGCGTGCCAAGCAGAAGCTGAAAGGCTACTACGGCGACCTGACCGAAAAGCAGTTCCGCCGCATCTATGCCGAAGCCGAGCGTGTAAAAGGCGACACCGGTGAAAACCTGATCGGCCTGCTGGAGCGCCGTCTGGACGCCGTCGTCTATCGTGCCAAGTTTGTACCGACCGTCTTCGCTGCGCGTCAGTTCGTGAACCACGGCCACGTCAAAGTGAACGGCAAGCGGGTCAACATCCCCAGCTACCGTGTCAAAGAAGGCGACGTCATCGAAGTGCGTGACAAGTCCAAGCAGCTGGCTGTTGTTCTGGAAGCTGTTGCCTTGGCCGAGCGTGATGTTCCTGACTACATCGACGCCGACCACTCTAAAATGACCGCAACGTTCGTTCGCGCACCGGGCCTGAGCGATGTGCCGTACCCGGTCATGATGGAACCGAACCTGGTCGTCGAATTCTACGCGAAGAACTGATCTTCGCTTTCCGACCTGGAATTCAGAGCCGCACCTTTGGGTGCGGCTCTTTTCATTTTCAGCCCAGCACAACGATATCTGACGCGCCTGCGCTGCGACGCAGCTCGTGAATGTCTTTTAGTTCCGGGTCGTTGATCCATCCCAGTGCAGCGTCCCGGTTGGGAAAGGAAAGCAGGGCTGCAACGTCAGGCAAGTCCGGTGTGCCGTCCAGCGCGGTTGTTTCAGCAGTCGCGTGTTCGACCTTTCCGCCATGGCGGGCCAGTGCAGGCCCGGCCTGCTCGCGATAAGCGGCCAGAGCGTCGGGATTCTTTACGGTGAGTTTTGCGTAGGCATAGATCATGGCTTTGCTCCTTGATGTGTGGGCAAAAGCTAGGGTGTGATCTGCTTTGCGAAAACGCGTGTATTTGCATCATTGGTATGCGAATTTGCATGTATGGATATTCATTGGGATGATTACCGGGCCGTACTCGCCGTGGTCCGCAGGTGTACCCTGTCCGCCGCGGCACAAGAGCTTGGCGTCAACTACACAACTGTCGCGCGCCGTATAGCCCGCGCCGAAGCGGCGACAGGCGAAGTGCTGTTCGAAAGGCTAACCGACGGGTATCGGCCGACAGAAGCAGCGCACCTTGTCGCCGCGTATGCTGCCCGGATGGAAAGCGCAGAACATGCGATGCTGCGTGGTTTGTCAGGGCGGGATGCCCGGTTGGAAGGGCAACTGACCTTAACCGCGCCGCAACTCTTAATTGCCCATGTGCTGGCTCCGGCGCTGGGTGATTTTGCTCAAAGGCACCCTGCTGTGTCTTTGCAGGTGCGTGCAGCAAACGAGATTCTGGATCTTAATCGGCGCGAAGCCGACATAGCGATCCGGATCAGCCGCAACCCCGGCGATACGTTGAAAGGTCTGCGCCTGACGCAACAGCACAGCGCTTGTTTTGCCACGCCTGAATGGGCCGCGCGAATGCAGCAAGATCCGAACGCGCCCGTGGATTGGTTGCTTTATGAGAAGCAGCCGAACCTGCCGGACGGCGTCGACAATATCTATCCGAACTCGCGCATACATATGCGTTTTGATGACATGGTCGCGATGGCGGGTGCCGCACAATCAGGGTTGGGCGTTGTGCGTATGCCGGTGTTTCTGGGCCGCTCACTTCGGGGCTTGGTGCAGGTTCCGGTTCTTTCACCGCAACCCTACGCAGATATCTGGATCGTGGCGCACCCGGATGTTTGGCCTTCGGCGAAACTGGTCGCGTTCCGCGATATCGCGGTGCCCTTTTTTAAACAAAAACGCCCGCTGTTTACGGCGTGATCAAATCGGCAAAGGTCGTCCTTCGGCGATTGCTTCCATCGCGAAATACGACGTGACGCTGTCCAGCTCGACCTTTTCGATCAGCCGTTGATACACCTTGTCGTAAGACGCCATATCCTGTGTGACGACTTTCAGCTGATAATCGTAGTCACCACCAATCCGATGAAAATCCACGACCTCGGGGATCGTCAGAACGTGGCTGCGAAAGGCCTGTAGCCACTCGGCCGAATGATGCCGCGTGCGCAGCATGACAAAGACCACAAGGCTCAGGCCCAATTTCTCGCGTGCGATGCGGGCGGTTGAACCGATCAGGACGCCATCTTCGTTCAAAGCCTTCAGCCGCCGCCAGCAGGCGTTCTGCGAAAGCCCCACACGATCCGCCAATTCCCGTTGCGACAGGGTGGCGTCCTTCTGCAGTTCTTTCAGAATGCGTGTGTCAATTTGATCCAATTTTGATGCCATTACTGATCATATGACACAAAGATTTTAAAATCTATGCAATAATAGGTGAAGTTTTCGCGCTGACAATAAATCACATTAGTCGGACAGTTAGGAGCCAATGCAATGTCCCTGTCCAAGTTTCGTGCGGAACTCTGTTCCACCGCTCACAATTCAAACCTGCGCGATGGGCTGATCGGAGAGAATGTTCTGATCCCGGGTCTGCATGGGGACGTGCCGCTTGTCTATGCGGATTACGTCGCTTCGGGTCGCGCCTTGCGGCAGGTTGAAGACTTTGTGGCGCAACATGTGTTGCCGTTTTACGCGAACAGCCACACCGAGGCCTCTTACTGCGGATCTTACATGACACATCTGCGCCGCGAGGCGCGGGCGAAAATAGCCCGCATTGTTGGTGCTCAGGAAGAGGACGCGGTGATCTTCACCGGGTCTGGCGCCACTGCGGGGCTCAACCGGTTGGTCAGCCTGCTCGGGGTGGCAGAGGCCGACCAACCGGTTGTCTTGATTGGTCCGTACGAGCATCACTCGAACATCCTGCCGTGGCGGGAAAGCAAGGCACTTGTGGTTGAAATCCCCGAGGTCGAAGGCGGCGGGGTTGACCTGAGGGCGCTGGAAACCGCGCTGTTGACCCATGCAGGCGCAGATCTTCTGATCGGTTCCTTTTCGGCGGCGTCCAATGTAACCGGAATTGTCACGGACCCTGATCCGGTGACTCGGTTGCTCAAGGCGCACGGTGCCGTGGCGATTTGGGATTACGCCGGGGGCGGGCCTTACCTGCCGATGGATATGGGGCCGGTGGACGCGCGCAAGGATGCGATTGTCGTTTCCCCGCACAAGTTCCCGGGCGGTCCGGGGGCGTCGGGTGTTCTGATCGTAAACCGGGCTGCGTCCAAACGGAACTGCCCCAGCTGGCCGGGCGGCGGCACCGTCAGTTTCGTGTCACCGTGGCGGCATGACTACAGCGCGGACCTGTCTGCGCGGGAAGAGGCGGGAACGCCCAACGTGATTGGCGACATCCGCGCGGCGCTGGCCTTTATCGTCAAAGATGTCGTCGGCACGGAAGAAATTGCAAGGCGCGAGGCGCAGTACAACCAGATGGCGCTGGACGGGTGGAAGGATAATCCGAACCTGACCTTGCTTGGGGTCAATCACCCGCATCGCCTGCCGATCTTCTCTTTCCTCGTGCGCGACAACGCGGGACAGCCTGTGCATCAGCAGCTGTTTACCCGGATGCTCAGCGACGTCTACGGCATTCAGGCACGTGGCGGCTGTGCCTGCGCCGGGCCTTATGCCCACCGCCTGCTGGGGATTGACCGCGCCGCGTCCGAGGCGCTGCACGCGGCCTTGTCTGCGGGCGAAGAGATGAAGAAACCCGGCTGGGTACGCCTGAATTTCTCGTACCTGATGAGCGAGGAAACAGTTCAATTCATCATCGACAGTGTCAATGACCTGTCCCGCCGTACCGAGGAATTCGTGCCTTATTACAACGCCGACCCGGCGACTGCGCGCTTCAAGGCCGCATGATGGATTTGTCGCTTTTCTCAATCCGTTGAGACAGGTATGAGGGGCCCAATCAACGGAGCCTCTCATGACCAAGATCACCCCGCAACCCGGCATTATGGACATCGCGCTTTATCAGGGCGGCCAGTCGCATGTGGCGGGTGTTGAGCATGTGATCAAGCTGAGCTCAAACGAGAATCCGTTCGGCCCCAGCCCCAAGGCGATTGAGGCGGTGCGCGACAGCGCGGCAAACTTGCATCGGTACCCCAACACCGACCACGCCAGTTTGCGCGCGGCTATCGGCGCACGTCACGGGCTGGACCCTGCGCAGATCATCTGCGGTGTCGGCAGCGACGAGGTGCTGCAATTCATCGCTCAGGCCTATGCGGGGCCGGGGGATGAGGTGATCTATACCGAGCACGGGTTCTCTATGTACCCGATCATCGCCCGCATGGCAGGTGCCACGCCGGTCATGGTGGCCGAGCGCGACCGCAAAGTTGATGTGGGTGCCATTCTGGCCGCCGTAACCAGCCAGACGCGGATCTTGTTTGTCACCAACCCCGGTAACCCGACCTCGACCATGATCTCGAACGACGAACTGGACCGTCTGGCGCAGGGTCTGCCTGATACCTGCCTGATGGTTCTGGACGGCGCCTATGCCGAATTCGTCGACGATTTCGATGGCGGTGCGTCCTTGGTGGATGCGTATGAGAACGTGATCATGACCCGTACATTCTCGAAAGTGTACGGGCTGGGCGGGATGCGGGTCGGCTGGGGGTATGCGCACCGATCGATTATCGATGTACTGAACCGGGTGCGTCAGCCCTTCAACCTGTCTTTGACAGCACTGGCCGCAGCCGAAGCAGCGATCAGCGACGTCGATTTCCTGACGTTCTGCCAATCCGAAAATGCGCGCCTTCGGGTGTGGCTGGCCGAGGAGCTGGACAAGATCGGCGTACCCTCGGACCCGTCCTGCACCAACTTCATCCTCGCGCGTTTTGCCGACAGGACCGAGGCCGAGGCCTGTGACGACTATCTGAAGACGCAGGGTTTGATTGTCCGCCGGGTTGCAGGCTACAACCTGCCGAATGCCCTGCGGATCACCGTGGGCGATGAGGAAGCCTGCCGCCGCGTCGTTGCGGCGATTACAGCATTCAAAGAGGGTGCAGCATGAGCCAGATTTACGACCGGGTTGCGCTGATCGGGCTTGGCCTGATTGCCTCCTCCATGTTCTGGGCGATCAAGCGTGGGGGCCTGGCTGGAGAAGTGACCGGCTATGCCCGGTCCGAGGCGACACGTGACACGGCGCGCAGAATCGGGCTGTGCGACCGCGTCTGTGACACGGCGCGCGAAGCGGTCGAAGGTGCTGATCTTGTCGTTCTTTGCGTGCCCGTGGGGGCAATGGGAGCCGTCGCAGAAGACATCGCACCCGTGCTCAAGCCCGGCGCGACCCTGTCGGACGTGGGGTCGGTCAAGCGGCATGTCATTCAGGCGGTTCAGCCGCATATCCCCGAAGGTGTGCATTTCATTCCCGCGCATCCTTTGGCTGGGACAGAGCATTCCGGTCCGGAATCGGGTTTTGCCAAATTGTTCGACAATCGCTGGTGCCTGCTGGTGCCTGTCGAAGGGACCGACCCGGATGCAATCGCCCGCCTTCGGGCGTTGTGGGAAGGTATGGGCTCCCATGTGGATGAGATGGACGCGGATCATCACGATCTGGTTCTGGCCGTCACGTCCCATGCGCCGCACCTGATCGCCTACACGATGGTTGGTGTGGCCGACGATCTGCGCCGGGTGACCGATAGCGAAGTGATCAAATACTCGGCTGCGGGTTTTCGGGATTTCACCCGCATCGCGGCATCGGACCCGACCATGTGGCGTGATGTGTTCCTGTCCAACAAAGATGCGACGCTGGAAATCCTGGGCCGGTTCACGGAAGAGCTGTTTGCGCTGCAACGTGCCATCCGCACCGGGGACGGGGAACATTTGTTTGACTACTTTACCCATACCCGTGCTATTCGTCGCGGCATCATCGACGCGGGGCAGGACACGGATGCTCCGGATTTCGGGCGGGGAAAGGCAGGTTCATGAGGGTTTACCGGGGGCAATTTCTGATCGGGATCATGGCGTTGTGTGCCGTGGCGACGCAGGCAGCCCCTCTGGAACGATCTCTGGTCCCACCTGCACGTCCGATTCTGGACCAGCAAAACGTGCAGGTTGTGTCCGCCGTTGCCCCGGTGTCCGTCGCGGTCATAACCGATCTGCGCCCCATCTCACGTCCGGTTTCACCGCAGGTCACTGCTGCACTGGCGCGACCTTCGGATTTGCCGCTGCTGGGGCCCGACACCTCGCTGATACCTAACATGAGACCTGAATTGCTTGAACAGCAGGTGCTTTTCAAAAAACGCAAGCTGCGCAAAGGGTCCGTTTGCGGAGATATCGCAATTCAGGGCAAGCCCGTCGGAAGGGTCGGCAGCGAGAATTCAGCCTGTGGCGTAAAAGATGCAGTGCAGATCACCTCTGTTTCCGGTGTGGCACTCAGCCGCCCGTCGACAATGGATTGCGGCACCGCCGTTGCGCTGAACAAATGGGTCGATAAGACAGTCAAACCCACCTTCAAACGTCGCGGCCCGGTGGTCGAGTTGCAGGTGGCGGCTCATTATGCCTGCCGAACTCGAAACAATCGTAAAGGCGCGCGGATTTCCGAGCACGGCAAAGGGCGCGCGATCGATATTTCGGCCTTCAAAATGGCCGATGGTGAGGTGGTGACTGTCTTGGAAGGATGGCGCAAGAACCCGTCACAGAAGCAGCTGCAGAAAATCTGGCGCGGCGCCTGTGGCCCGTTCGGCACCGTTTTGGGGCCGAACTCGGATAGCTACCATCGCGATCATTTCCATCTGGATACGGCACGCTACCGCAGCGGAGCGTATTGCCGTTAACGCAGGATCAGCCGCGGGGCGGGGCCCAGCGGCACCGGCCCCAGGGCGACAAAACCATCCCGGAAGTTCAGCTGAAGGTCCAGCGCGTTGGGGTTGCCGCCCAGCCCTGCCAGAAAATTCAGTGCGCGGGTGACAGGATCAACCGCCTGATCAGGCAGGGCACCTGCCGCGTTTGCCATGTCGATCATATCACGCCAGTTCTCGGCCTTGACAGCGATCTCACCACTGGGAACACCCTGCGCGTCTACATCCAGTTTACCGGCAGCAAACAGACGCAATCCACCCCATTTGATCTCGGCCAGTCGCAGGTCGATGGCCACGGGCTGCGGCCTGCTGTGTTCCAGCGCCGACCTGTCCCAGACTTTGCTGAACGTGGTGACCATGTCCAGTTCCAGCGTTTCGAAGGACTGCGGCAGCGAAGCCGCCGAATTCATAAGGGCCCGCAACCGGTCGCCGGGTGTGAACCCATCCGCGCGGGCGGTAATGGCATAGGCTTCGGGCAGGGATGTTTGCGCCATGATCAGGCTCAGGGTGTCCCCGGCGGCCAGTGCAGTGGTGTTCTCGGTCACCGACCACGCCCCTGCCGTCAGCGCCAGTTTTTCAAACACAAGCGAAACGCCGGGTTGCAACTGTAGTTCCGCAATCAATTCATCGGCGACAATCGTTGAGGTTTGATCGTAGTAAGACAGTCGTTGCGGCGTCTCGGCGAACCGCAGCACCTGCCGGCCGGGCCAGATCGCGGGGCTTTCGAATTCGATCCAGTCCGCGCGCCAGGCTGTGCCATTCACCGGATCTGCAAGGGCAGGGTTGTTCAGTCGGGTCACGTGATGGGTCGGATACCCTGCCGTTGCCACGTCCGAGAAATCAGCCAGCCAGCCGCGCGCCTGTTGTTGATCAAACCAGCCAGTGATTGCCGCGCGCAGACCATATCCGGCGACAAACCAATAGGCGCTCCAAAGGATGCCGATAAAAATGATCACTCGTATGACACGGCGCATGAGCTTTGGCCCTTTTTCCTGCCTCGGAATTGATGTTTATAGGCCCAAACGGGCAAGGACCAGTGCAATGACGATGTGGGTTTTCGGTTATGGATCGCTGCTGTGGAATCCGGGCTTTCCGGTCGCGCGCAGCGAACGCGCGACACTGCATGGCTATGCCCGGTCCTTCTGCATGAGCTCGATCCACCACCGGGGAACCGAGGAAGAACCGGGGCTGGTGCTGGCGCTGGACGAACAGGCAAACGCGACCTGCACCGGTCTGGCCCTTGCGGTTGAAACCGGTCACGAAGACCGCACCCTGCACGAACTGCGCGAGCGCGAGCTGATCTCGTCGGCCTATGTCGAACGTATGCTGGATGTGCATCTGGAAAATGGCGACATTGTCAACGCCGTGACCTATGTGATCGATGCCGACCATGTGCAGTATTGCGGCGGGATGCCGTTGGAGGATCAGGCCCGGATCATCGCCCATGCGGTTGGCGGGCGCGGCCCGAATGACGAATACCTGTACAATACCGCCGAACATCTGGCCGAGATCGGCCTGCGCGACGCCGATCTTGAGTGGTTGGCGCAACGGGTGCGCAGTATTACCGCATAAACTCTTGGCGTCACCAGTGGAATTTCGCTAGTTTCGACGCAGAGCAGGCAAATACCGGGAACCACGCGCATGGCGCAGGCACATCAGGGCGCGAGACCCCATTTCTCGCATCCAACACGGCAGATTCTGTTGATGTTGATGGCGATCGGCCTGTCCGGGCTGGGTGTGTTTCTGGCGCTGCCCTATGTGTTACCGGTTTTCTTCGCCAACCCGTACCTGAACGGCTTCATCCTGATGGTTTTTCTGATCGGCGTTCTTGCCTGTTTCTATCAGGTGACGCAACTGATCGGATCCGTACGCTGGATCGAGGCCTTCGTCGGCGGTGTTGTTCGCGAAGACGCCCGCACGCCGCAATTGCTGGCTCCTTTGGCATCATTGCTGCGCGAACGGGGCGCGCGGTCGCAGATCAGCTCCACTTCAACCCGCTCGATTCTGGATTCCGTAGCCGAACGGGTCGAGGAAGAGCGGGAGATCACTCGCTATATCACCAATGTGCTGATCTATCTGGGTCTTTTGGGCACATTCTTCGGTTTGGCGACAACCGTACCTGCCATCGTCGATACGATCCGCAGCCTTAATCCGCAAGAGGGCGAAGAAGGGCTGGCCGTGTTCAACCGCCTGATGACCGGGCTCGAAGCGCAGTTGCAGGGAATGGGCGTTGCGTTCGGATCGTCTCTGCTGGGTCTGGCCGGGTCGCTGATCGTCGGTCTGCTCGAAGTTTTCGCAGGGCACGGCCAGAACCGCTTCTATCGCGAGCTTGAAGAATGGCTGTCTTCGATCACCCGTGTAGGTTTCGCGGGTGGAGAAGAAGGCGGTGCCGAAATTGCCGTGCTCACGCCGGTGCTGGACGCTATGTCCGAACAGATGGATGCGTTGCAGGATCTGTTTTCAGCGCAGGAAAGCGAGCGCGCCGAGGTTTCCGCCAAGCTGGGTTTGCTGGTCGATGTGATCGGTGAGATGAACAACCGTCAGGCCAATACCGAAGGAGTCACCTCGGCTTTGGAACGCGTGGCGCTGGGTCAGGAAGCCCTGCTGGATCACATGCGCGATCACGGCGCGGGTGAAGGTATCGACGCCGAAAGCCGGATGCGCCTGCGCTCGATGGATGTGCAGCTGCTGCGTATCCTCGAAGAGATTTCGGCGGGCCGTCAGGAAAGCATGAACGAGTTCCGAAAGGATATAGAACTGCTGGTCAAGGCGCTGACCCTGCCGCGCGGTGCGGTACGCACCTCGCCGGAAGGAGAATAGCCCATGGCGCTGTCCCGCCGCACCGGTCAACGGTTCCAGGGCTCGGTCTGGCCCGGTTTCGTCGACGCGATGACGGGGCTATTGATGGTGCTGACCTTTGTGCTGACCATCTTCATGGTGATCCAGTTTGTGCTGCGCGAAACCATCTCGGGTCAGGAAGACGAACTGACCACATTGGCCGACGAAATCGCTGCGCTGGCGGGGGCGTTGGGGCTGGAAGAACGCGAAAACAGCCGGTTGCAGGCGCGGCTTGGGGCGTTGAATACCACCCTGTCGCAGGCCGAAGACGATCTGGCGCAAGCCCAGTCACTGATCGCATCACTGACCACCGAGCGCGACCGTCAGGCTGCCGCTTTGGATCAGGCACAGACCCGGATCACCAATTTCGAAGCGCAAGTTGCCGCCCTGCTGGCCGAACAGGAACGGGCACTGGGTGATATTGCAGCGCTTGAATCGCAGCGCGCGAAACTGCTGACCGAGCAGGAGGCGTTGAACCTGGCGCTTGCCCAAAGCCGCGAGGAAATCGACGCACAGACCGAAGCCGCCCGTTTGGCCGCTGCCCGTCGGGAAGCACTGGAAGCACTGGTGGCGGATCTGGAGCAAGGCAGCGCCGACCGAGACGCCCAGATCACCAACCTTGAACAGCAGCTCAGCGATGAAGAGGCCGCCCGTCTGGCCGAAGCCGCCGCCGCCGAAGCATTGCGTAACCGCCTTCAGGATGCCGATGCCGAACTGACGGCCATGACACTCGCACTGGAAGCGCAGCGCAAAGAGGCTGAAGACACACTCACCCTGCTGGCGGCAGCACAGGCGGCGCGTGCCGCGTTGGAGCGTCAGTTTGGCGACGTGAACCCCGATGAACTGCGGGCCCAGCTTGAAGCCGCTTTGCAGGCGCAGACGCAAGCGCAGGCGGATGCCGATGCGCAACGCTCTCTGGCCGAGCAGCGGCAGGCCTTATTGGACCTCGCCAATGCGACGCTTTCGGATGAAAAAGAAATCTCTGCCGAGGCGCAGCGAGAGGCCGCCCTGCTGAACCAGCAGATCGCCGCCCTGCGCGGGCAATTGGGCTCTTTGCAGGCTTTGCTTGATGATTTCGAAGAACGCAACGCCGCCGCCGAGGTGCAGATTCAGACCTTAGGGCAGGACCTGAATGCCGCACTGGCCCGTGCCGCATCCGAAGAACGCAGGCGCCGTCTGCTGGAAGAAGCGGAGCGCCTGCGTCTTGAGGCCGAGGCCAAGGCTCTGGCCGGGCAGAACCAGGAACTGGCGGCACAGGCCGAGGACCTGCAACGCTATCGCTCGGAATTCTTCGGTCGCCTGCGGGACGTTCTTGGTGGTCAGGAAGGGGTGCGCATCGAAGGCGACCGGTTCGTGTTCTCGTCCGAGGTTCTGTTTCCGACCGGGTCCGCCGTGCTGTCCGCAGAAGGGCAGCAGGAAGTCGCCAAGGTGGCCAGAATCCTTCGTAGTGTTGCCGCTGAAATCCCGCCGGGTCTGAACTGGGTGATCCGGGTCGACGGCCATACCGACAACGTTCCTCTGGCCGGGTCGGGCCGGTATCGCGACAACTGGGAGCTCAGCCAGGGTCGCGCGCTGTCGGTTGTGCGCTATATGGTTGACGCGCTGGGCATTCCGCCCAACCGTCTTGCAGCCAACGGGTTTGGTGAATTCCAGCCCGTAAACCCCGCTGACACGCCCGAGGCACACGCGCAAAACCGCCGGATCGAGTTGAAGCTGACCGAAAGGTAAGGTCACTGGCCCTTAGCAGCCACGAAAACAAACAGCCGATCCGCAACCGGTTATTGGCGATACCGACCCCAGCGACCCCAGCCGAGCGGATAAGTCCTTGCCTGTGCTGGGCGAAACAAAAAAACCCGCCTTGGTAGGCGGGTTTTCTGTTAAATGCGGCGGGCGATCAGTCCGCCGTCAGAAGCGGAGGCTTGTCACCCGAAATGCGCGGTTGATCCGGGCCAAGGATCTCAAGATCCAGATCACCCTTCTTGACCGAGACACGGACCACACCACCTTTTGCCAGCTTGCCAAACAACAACTCTTCGGCCAGCGGTTTCTTGATGTATTCCTGAATGACGCGGCCCAGCGGGCGCGCACCCATCTTGTCGTCATACCCTTTATCCGCCAGCCATTCGGCGGCTTTGGGTGTCAGATCAATGGTCACACCACGATCCAGCAACTGCGCTTCCAGTTGCAGGACGAATTTCTCGACCACCTGCAAAATGACCTCTTTCGGCAGCGGCGCGAACGAGATCACGGCATCCAGACGGTTGCGGAATTCCGGCGTGAACATGCGTTCAATCGCGGCGGTGTCTTCGCCCTCGCGACGGTCACGACCGAACCCGATCGCGGCCTTGGCCTGCTCTTGCGCCCCCGCGTTCGAGGTCATGATCAGCACCACGTTGCGGAAGTTCACCGTACGGCCGTTGTGGTCGGTCAGTTCCCCATGGTCCATCACCTGCAACAGGATGTTGAACACATCCGGGTGCGCCTTTTCAATCTCATCCAGCAGCAACACACAATGTGGATGCTGGTCGACACCGTCGGTCAGCAGGCCCCCCTGATCGAACCCGACATAGCCCGGAGGTGCGCCGATCAGACGGCTGACTGCGTGTTTCTCCATGTATTCCGACATGTCGAAACGCAGCAGTTCAACGCCCAGCGTATCCGCCAGCTGTTTCGCCACCTCGGTCTTGCCCACGCCGGTCGGGCCGGCAAACAGATAGTTGCCGATGGGTTTTTCGGGTTCCCGCAGGCCGGCACGGGCCAGTTTGATTGCGCTGGCCAGTGCCTCGATCGCCAGATTCTGCCCAAACACCACCCGTTTCAGCGAGGCTTCGAGGTCTTTCAGCACCTCGGCATCGTCCTTGGTGACGTTCTTGGGCGGGATGCGGGCGATCTTGGCAACCACGGCCTCAATCTCTTTGACACCAATGGTCTTGCGCCGTTTGCTTTCCGCCACCAGATGCTGCGCCGCGCCAGCCTCGTCAATCACGTCGATGGCCTTGTCGGGCAGCTTGCGGTCGTTGATGTAACGTGCCGACAGCTCGACCGCCGTTTTGATCGCATCAGCGGTATACTTGATGTCGTGATGTTTTTCGAAATAAGGCTTCAGACCGCGCAGGATCTTGACGCTGTCTTCAACCGAAGGCTCGTTCACATCGATCTTCTGGAACCGGCGCGACAGGGCGCGGTCCTTCTCGAAATGCTGGCGAAACTCTTTGTAGGTGGTCGAGCCCATGGTGCGCAGCTTGCCGCCCTGCAACGCAGGCTTCAGCAGGTTCGAGGCATCCATTGCCCCGCCCGAGGTTGCACCGGCACCGATCACGGTGTGAATTTCGTCGATGAAAAGCACCGCGTCGGGGTGCTCTTCCAGCTCGGTTACAACCGCTTTCAGGCGTTCTTCGAAATCGCCGCGATAACGGGTCCCGGCCAGCAGTGCACCCATGTCCAGCGAGTAGATGGTGGTGTTTGCCAAGACATCCGGCGCCTCTCCGGCGACGATCTTGTGCGCCAGACCTTCGGCGATGGCGGTTTTGCCCACGCCCGGATCGCCCACCAGCAGCGGGTTGTTCTTGCGGCGGCGGCACAGCACCTGGATACAGCGTTCCACCTCATCCGCGCGCCCGATCAGCGGATCGACATCACCCGCACGCGATTTCGCGTTCAGGTCAATGCAGTATTTCCCAAGCGCACTTTCCTTTTGTTCCGTGTCGCCGGAACCTGTCTGAGCTTCTTCTTCCACCTGATCCGCACCGGATACCGACCGGCTTTCGCCATACGCGGGGTCTTTGGCCACGCCATGGGCGATGAAATTGACCGCGTCATACCGGGTCATATCCTGTTCCTGCAGGAAATAGGCGGCATTGCTTTCGCGTTCAGCGAATATCGCGACCAGCACATTGGCACCGGTCACTTCGGTCCGGCCCGAGCTTTGCACATGAATCGCGGCGCGTTGAATGACGCGCTGGAACGCTGCCGTTGGTACGGCTTCGGACCCGTCAATATCTGTGACCAGATTTGAAAGATCTTCGTCTATGAACTCAACCAGAGTGCTGCGCAACTCGTCCAGATCAACGCTGCACGCTTTCATGACGCGTACCGCATCGGGTTCTTCCAGAAGCGCCAGCAGCAAATGCTCCAGCGTTGCAAATTCGTGTCGCCGTTCATTCGCAGCCGCAAGGGCCGCGTGGATGGCTTGTTCCAGTGTGCTCGAGAATGAAGGCACGCGGGTGCTCCTCTGTCTTGGGTCAGAAGGGGGCGGGCTTTCGGCCGGAACCCCATCCCAACCATGTCCTCATACTATTAGAGTTTGGTTGATCGTGGCCCGGCTTCAAGGGTTTTCTTTCACTTGACAGTCACATTTGTTGTGACCGTGGCCGTGAAGAGGGGCAAATAAGCATCAGAACCTGTCTTTTCTACCCCGGATTTCGGCGAAAACCGCCGCAGGATCGGCGTTTACCATACCAAGATGGGCCTGAATCGCCGGATCAGTGGCCCTCAGAAACGGGTTGGTCGCTTTTTCAAGCGCCAAAATCGACGGAACAGTGGCTTCGCCGGCGGCACGGGCGCGGTCGATATCGGCAATTCGCTGTTTCAACGCGGTGTTCTCGGGATCGACGGTAATGGCAAATTTCGCGTTGGATTGTGTATATTCATGCCCCGAACAGACCAGAGTGTCATCCGGCAAAGCGGCCAGTTTGCTCAGTGACGCCCACATCTGCGCCGGGCTGCCTTCGAACAGACGCCCACAACCCAACGCCATCAGGCTGTCAGCGGTAAAGACGACCGCGCTTTGCGGAAGATAAAACGCGACATGACCAACCGTGTGCCCTGAAACGTCCAGCACCTCGACCGGTTCGCCACCGATCTCAAAGCTGTCGCCTTCGGCAACCTGCTGGTCCAGTGGGGGCAGGCGGTGCGCGTCGGCGGCCGCACCGATGACCCTTGCGGGGTGCTGGGTCAGAATTTCGGCCAACCCTTCAACGTGATCCCAGTGGTGATGGGTCAGCAGCACATGTGACAACGTCCATCCCCGATCTTCCAGCGCTGCAAGAATCGGCGCGGCTTCGGGCGCATCAATCAGCGCAGTCTGGCCATTGCCGCTGTCATGGGCCAGAAAGGCGTAATTGTCGCTGAGGCACGGGATTGTAACGATTTCAAGAGGCATGGCCTTTTGCCCTTTCATTGCTAGACTGCGCCCAGCTAAGCCGATTGACCGGATGTCCGCAATGCATCTTGATGTGCAGGATCTGAGGAACTTCTACTACCGCAGCACCCTTGGGCGCGCGGCGCAAGCGGCTATTCGCGGGCGACTGACCCAGCTTTGGCCCGAAGCCAAAGGTCAGACCGTTGCCGGTTTTGGCTTTGCCGTGCCGCTGTTGCGCCCCTATCTGGCCGATGCGCGCCGGGTCATCGGGCTGATGCCCGGCCCGCAGGGCGTGATGCCTTGGCCTGCGGGGATGCCCAATGTCTCGGTTCTGACGGAAGAGACGCTTTGGCCGATTGAAACCGGTCATGTGGATAAGCTGGTGGTGATGCACGGGCTTGAAACGTCAGAACGGCCCAGCAAGGTGCTGGAGGAATGCTGGCGCGTTCTGGGGCCGGGCGGACGGGCCTTGTTTGTCGTGCCCAATCGCGCCGGGTTGTGGTCGCGCTCTGACCGGACGCCGTTCGGTTATGGCCATCCATATTCAACAACCCAGTTGGAAAATCAGTTGCGTGCGCATCACTTTGTCCCCGAGAGCCATTGCTCGGCTCTTTACATGCCGCCGTCCTTCCGGCGGTTCTGGTTGAAATCGGGCAGTCTGATCGAAAAAACCGGACAGCGCATTCCAACTGTCATGGCGGGCGGGGTGTTGATGGTTGAGGTCACAAAGAACATTCATCCGCCTCGGGGCAATGTCACCAAAGATGCCATCAGGAAGCCGATCAAGGCGCTTGACGGTCTTCTAAAGCCTGCATGACAACTGCGTGCATCCCAAAGTGACAAATTCGCGAGAAAAAAGTCACAGGAATCGCAAAAACCTGCATATTCGTAACATTTTTCAACCGGGTTGACGGGTCCAAACGGTCGCACTTGGTGTAAGTGCATGAAAATTAACATTTTGTGGATAAATCTGTTACCGCTATAGCGTATTGCTTGGTTGGTTCACCTCTGCTACATCCCCGGTGATTTTGATCCCCGACCGTCTGGCCGGGGTTTCCTCACGCCCCAAGGTAGCGGCCGCTACCCAAAATCGGGGCCTCAAATATCGGAAGGGTGGACGTGTCCGAACCAGCTTCGATTTCCACAGGCATCGCCGAGCGCTATGCCACCGCGATCTTCGAGATCGCAAAAGAGAATAATGACCTTGCGGGTCTGGAATCCGGCATCAATGATCTGGCAGCAGCACTGGGCGACAGTGCCGACCTGCGTGACCTGATCGCATCGCCTTTGATTTCGCGGGCCGAGCAAGAAGGAGCAATTGCCGCTGTTGCTGACAAGATGGGGCTGAACGCCATCCTGCGCAACACGCTGGCTCTGATGGCGCAGAAACGCCGCCTGTTTGTTGTGCCGCAACTGGTGCAGGTGCTGCGTGACATGCTGGCTGATGAGCGTGGCGAAGTGACCGCCGATGTCGCCTCGGCCAAGGCGCTGACCAAGACACAACTGGAAAAACTGTCCAAGACGCTGTCCGAGCGTGTGGGCAAGACCGTAACTATCAATGCGACCGTTGATGAAAGCCTCATCGGCGGTCTTGTCGTCAAAGTGGGCTCGAAAATGATCGACAGTTCGATCCGTTCGAAGCTGAACTCCCTACAGAATGCAATGAAAGAGGTCGGATAAATGGGAATCCAAGCTGCAGAGATTTCTGCAATCCTGAAGGACCAGATTAAGAATTTTGGTCAGGAAGCCGAAGTGGCCGAGATCGGTCGCGTGCTGAGCGTCGGTGACGGGATTGCCCGTGTATATGGCCTGGACAACGTTCAAGCCGGTGAGATGGTCGAATTTCCCGGCGGCATCATGGGTATGGCGCTGAACCTGGAAAGCGACAACGTCGGTGTCGTTATCTTCGGTTCCGACCGTGACATCAAAGAAGGTGACACCGTCAAGCGCACCAACTCGATCGTGGACGTTCCGATCGGTGATGAACTTCTGGGCCGTGTTGTTGACGGTCTGGGCAACCCGCTGGACGGCAAAGGTCCGATCAATGCCACCAAGCGCGGCGTTGCAGACGTCAAAGCGCCTGGCATCATCCCGCGTAAATCGGTGCACGAACCGATGGCAACCGGCCTGAAATCGGTTGACGCGATGATCCCGATTGGCCGCGGCCAGCGCGAGCTGATCATTGGTGACCGCCAGACCGGTAAAACCGCCGTGGCTCTGGACACCATCCTGAACCAGAAGGTCTATAACGAAGCCGCAGGCGACGACGAGTCGAAGAAACTGTACTGCGTTTACGTTGCGATCGGTCAGAAGCGTTCGACCGTTGCCCAGCTGGTGAAGAAACTGGAAGAATCCGGTGCGATTGAATATTCGATCGTTGTCGCCGCAACCGCGTCCGACCCGGCACCGATGCAGTTCCTGGCACCCTATGCCGCAACCGCGATGGCGGAGTATTTCCGCGACAATGGCCGTCACGCGCTGATCATCTATGATGACCTGTCGAAACAGGCCGTGTCCTATCGTCAGATGTCGCTGCTGCTGCGCCGCCCGCCGGGCCGCGAAGCCTATCCGGGTGACGTTTTCTACCTCCACTCCCGTCTGCTGGAACGTTCGGCGAAGCTGAACGAAGATTTCGGTGCCGGCTCGCTGACCGCTCTGCCGGTTATCGAAACCCAGGGTGGTGACGTTTCGGCCTTTATTCCGACCAACGTGATCTCGATCACCGACGGTCAGATCTTCTTGGAAACTGAACTGTTCTATCAGGGCATCCGTCCTGCCGTGAACACTGGTCTGTCGGTTTCGCGTGTGGGCTCGTCGGCTCAGACCGACGCGATGAAATCGGTTGCCGGTCCGGTCAAGCTGGAACTGGCTCAGTATCGCGAAATGGCGGCCTTTGCACAGTTTGGGTCCGACCTCGACGCCGCAACCCAGCAGCTGCTGAACCGCGGTGCGCGCCTGACCGAGCTGATGAAGCAGCCGCAGTACTCACCGCTGACCAACGCGGAAATCGTCTGCGTCATCTTCGCGGGCACCAACGGTTACCTCGATAAGATCGACGTGTCGGATGTTGGCCGCTACGAGGCTGGCCTGCTGGCGCATCTGCGCGGCAAGCACGCTGACCTGCTGAAGTGGATCACCGACGAAGATCCGAAGATCAAAGGCGACGCGTCCGACAAACTCAAAGCAGCGATCGACGAATACGCCGCGACCTTCGCTTGATAGGAGGTTCCGATGCCTAGTCTGAAGGACCTTAAAAACAGGATCGAGTCGGTCAAATCGACCCGCAAGATCACCAAGGCCATGCAGATGGTCGCGGCCGCAAAACTGCGCCGCGCCCAGGAATCTGCCGAAGCCTCGCGCCCTTATGCCGAGCGGTTCAATGCCGTGATGGCCGGGCTGGCGGCGTCGGTCGGGGGCAGCGACAGCGCCCCCAAGCTGCTCCGTGGTACGGGCAGTGATGATGTCCATCTGCTGGTTGTGTTGACAGCTGAACGCGGCCTGTGTGGCGGCTTCAACTCGAACATCGCCAAGCTGGCCCGCCAGAAGGCGGAAGAGCTGCGCGGCAAGGGCAAGACGGTCAAGATTCTGACCGTCGGCAAGAAAGGCCGCGACGCGCTCAAGCGTGATTTTGGCGATCTGTTCGTTGGGCATGTGGATCTGAGCGAGGTCAAGCGTCTGGGTTATTCCAACGCGCAGGACATCGCAAAGGACATCCTGTCCCGCTTCGACGGGGGCGAGTTCGACGTTGCCACGATCTTCTACTCGAAGTTCGTCAACGTTGTGACCCAGATCCCGACGGCACAGCAAGTCATCCCCGCCTCGTTCGAGGAATCGGAAGGTGACGACAGCGGTGCCATTTTCGACTACGAGCCCAGCGAAGAGGCCATTCTGGCCGACCTGCTGCCCAAGGGGGTTGCGACCGCGATCTTCTCGGCTCTGCTCGAAAACGGAGCGTCTGAACAGGGCGCGCGGATGTCCGCAATGGACAACGCGACACGCAACGCGGGTGAGATGATCGACAAGCTGACGATCCAGTTCAACCGCTCGCGTCAGGCCGTGATCACCAACGAGCTGATTGAAATTATTTCCGGCGCCGAGGCGCTGTAGAGACAAACCGGAGACGAAACATGGCGAATGCAAAAGGCAAAGTCACACAGATCATCGGGGCCGTCGTCGACGTGCACTTCGAAGATCAGCTGCCTGAAATTCTGAACGCGCTGGAAACCACCAACAACGGCAAGCGCCTGGTGTTGGAAGTTGCTCAGCACCTGGGTGAAAACACTGTCCGCACCATCGCGATGGACGCGACCGAAGGTCTGGTCCGTGGTGAAGTGGTCACCGACACCGGTGCACCGATCTCGGTTCCGGTTGGCAACGCCACCCTGGGCCGCATCCTGAACGTGGTCGGCGAGCCGATCGACGAAAAAGGCCCGGTTGAGGCAACCGAAGCGCGCGCGATCCACCAGCCCGCACCGACCTTTGCCGAACAGTCGACCGAGTCCGAAGTTCTGGTCACCGGCATCAAGGTGGTTGACCTGCTGGCCCCTTACGCCAAAGGCGGTAAGATCGGCCTGTTCGGCGGCGCCGGCGTTGGCAAAACCGTTCTGATCATGGAACTGATTAACAACATCGCAAAAGTGCACTCGGGCTTCTCGGTGTTTGCCGGTGTTGGTGAACGGACCCGTGAAGGTAACGACCTCTACCACGAGATGATCGAATCGAACGTGATCAAGCCGGACAACCTGTCGGAGAGCCAGGTGGCCCTGGTTTACGGTCAGATGAACGAGCCTCCGGGTGCGCGTGCGCGTGTTGCTCTGACCGGTCTGACCCTGGCCGAGCAGTTCCGCGACCAGTCCGGTACCGACGTTCTGTTCTTCGTCGACAACATCTTCCGCTTCACGCAGGCGGGTTCCGAGGTTTCGGCTCTGCTGGGTCGTATCCCGTCCGCTGTGGGCTACCAGCCGACACTGGCCACCGACATGGGCGCCCTGCAGGAACGCATCACCTCGACAAAGGCCGGATCGATCACTTCGGTGCAGGCGATCTACGTGCCTGCGGACGACTTGACCGACCCCGCGCCGGCAACCTCGTTTGCGCACCTCGACGCGACCACCGTTCTCAACCGTGCGATCTCGGAAAAGGGTATCTACCCTGCGGTTGACCCGCTCGACTCGACCTCGCGCCTGCTCGACCCGGCCATCGTCGGCGAAGAGCACTACAAGGTTGCGACCGACGTTCAGCAGATCCTCCAGCGCTACAAGTCACTGCAGGACATCATCGCCATCCTCGGCATGGACGAACTGTCGGAAGAGGACAAGCTGACCGTGGCCCGTGCCCGTAAGATCGAACGCTTCCTGTCGCAGCCGTTCGACGTGGCCGAGGTCTTCACCGGCTCGCCGGGTGTTCAGGTTCCTCTGGATGTCACAATCTCGTCGTTCAAGGCCGTTGTGGCTGGCGAATACGATCACCTGCCCGAAGCAGCCTTCCTGATGGTTGGCGGCATCGACGAAGTGATCGCCAAAGCCGAGAAAATGGCAGCAGCAGCCGCCTAAGGAGTATCCCTGATGGCAAACACGATGCATTTCGACCTCGTCAGCCCCGAGCGGAGCCTTGCTTCACTCGAGGTCACCGCGGTCCAGATTCCCGGCGCGGACGGGGACATGACGGCGATGCCCGATCATGCCCCCACCATCACAACGCTGCGCCCCGGTCTGCTGAAGGTTGAGGCACCCGAAGGGTCCAGCGAATACCTGGTCACCGGCGGGTTTGCCCAGATCAACGGCGACAGCCTGTCGGTTTTGGCCGAAAAGGCGGTTCCGGTTTCGGAAATCACCCGTTCGCATATGGACGAGCTGATTGCCGAGGCACGCGCCTCGCACGAAGCGGCAAAGGGCGGCGACGACATGTCGATCGTCGACGAAGCCGCCAAGCTGCTGGCCGATATGGAAGCTCTTGGGACACATATGAGCCTGTAATTGGCTTAACAGTGGAAAATTGGAACGGCCTCGCGATTGCGGGGCCGTTTTTTTTGTCGTGCTTTTGCCAGAAAGCCGGGGTAAGTTGCGGAAATTCAAGTATAATGATGAAAACATGAAAAAATTTCTGACCCATCCCATTGGCATCGATCAGGGTGAAAGTGTTCTGTTTTCGGAATTTGCCGAAGGCGGGGACATGTGGACTGGCGAAGGCCCCCGCGAACGCCGGAAACCCATCCAATTCAAGGGCACGTTTCTTAGCCCGCCCATGGTTCAGATCGGGATTTCCCTTTGGGATGTCGACACATCATCAGCCCTGCGCGCCGAGGTTCAGGCAGAAAATATCACCTCGGAAGGGTTCGAAGCGGTGTTTCGGACATGGTCCGACACGCGGATTGCCCGGATCCGGATCAGTTGGACCGCGTTTGGAGAGGTAGCACACCCCGACGACTGGAACATTTCCTGATCCGGGGCTTGCAGGACAGGCGCGGGGCTCAGTCGTCCTGCGCTTCGATCATGTCGACCCGTGTGGCGTGGCGGCCACCTTCGAATTCGGCCCCCAGAAACGCATCCACAATATCCAGCGCCTGACCTTCGCCGACGACACGCGCACCAATCGACAGCATGTTGGCATTGTTGTGCTGGCGGATCATCCGCGCAGAAAACGCATCCGAACAGACGCCGCAGCGAATGCCGGGTACCTTGTTTGCAGCCATCATGATGCCCTGACCCGTGCCGCAGAGGATAATACCCAATTCGCAATCACCCGATGCAACAGTCAGTGCCGCGGCCTTGCCGTGTTTGGGATAATGGGTGCTTTCAGAGGTCGTCGGGCCGATATCGACCACGTCCCAGCCTTGCTGCGCGATGTGGTTAGCCACGGCCTGACGCAGCTCGATTGCCGCGTGGTCGCTGGAAAGAACAATGCGTTTGTTGCCAGTCATGGAGATCGGTCCACTTGTGTCGTTGATCGCGCACATGGGTCAGGCTTGTGCGCAATCGATGGTTCAAAAAGAAAGGGACGACACATCCCGTCGCCCCGTCCAAACTCAATCCATCTGGTACATGGATTCGTAGATCGGCGTCAGTGTCTTGTCTTCGAACAGGGATGACACGCTGGTTCCGTTCCAGATGTTCAGGATCGCCTGCGTAAAGATAGGCGCGGTCGGAACAATGCGGATGTTCTTGGCGCCCAAAATCTCTTTGGTCGGTTGGATCGTGTCGGTCAGCACCAGCGACTTCATCACCGAATTTGTCACCCGTTCCACCGCAGGGCCGCTCATGACGCCATGCGTGATGTAGGAATGAACTTCTTTCGCACCGTTATCCAGAAGCACCTGCGCCGCCTTGCACAGCGTTCCGGCGGTGTCGCACATGTCGTCGACGATCAGACAGATCTTGTCCTTCACATCCCCGATCACGGTCATCTCGGCGACTTCGCCCGCTTTCTCGCGGCGCTTGTCCACGATCGACAGAGGGGCGTTGATCCGCTTGGCCAGTTCACGCGCGCGGGCAACGCCGCCCACGTCGGGTGAAACCACCATGATTTCATCCAGATTTCCCTTGAACTGATGCTTCACATCCAGCGCAAAGATGGGCGAGGCATAAAGGTTGTCCACGGGCATATCGAAAAAGCCCTGAATCTGGGCCGCGTGCAGGTCCATTGTCAGGATCCGTTCGATCCCGGCCCCGGTCAGCATGTTGGCCACCAGCTTGGCGCTGATGGGCGTGCGGGCCTTGGTGCGACGGTCCTGACGAGCGTACCCGAAATACGGGATCACGGCAGTGATCCGCTGCGCGGACGACCGGCGCAGGGCATCTGCGATGATCAGCAGTTCCATCAGGTTGTCATTGGCCGGGTTCGAGGTCGGCTGGATAATGAACATATCCTCGCCGCGCACATTCTCGAATACTTCGACGAAAATCTCACCGTCGTTGAACCGTTCGACACGCGCATCGACCAGACCCTGATCAACGCCTCGGTACAGGCTCATGCGGCGTGCGATGGCTTGGGCAAGCGGAAGGTTGGCGTTCCCAGCGATAAGCTTGGGTTCGTGAAGTGTCGGCATCGGCTGAGGTCCCCGGGCAGCAATGGCAATGTGACAGAATCGTGATGTTGACACCGCTTAGCATGGCCTTACCGTCCCGCAAAGGTAACGCAGCGGAGAAAGTGCACATGACCCAGATTGACTACTTTTTTGCGACACTCTCACCCTATTCCTATCTGGCGGGGATGCGGCTGGAAGATATCGCGGCGAAACACGGCGCGACGATCAACTATAAACCGCTGGACATTATCGCCCTGTTCGCGCGCACCGGGGGAACCCCTCCGAAAGACCGGCATATCTCTCGTATCGAGTACCGCGCACAGGAGTTGCTGCGCCAATCGAAGAATCTGGGGATGGAGTTCAATCTGAAACCGGCGCACTGGCCGACCAACATGGCCCCGTCATCTTATGCGGTTATTGCCGCGATCAAGGACGGTTCGGGCGATGTGGGTAAGCTGTGTCATTCCTTCCTTCGCGCCTGCTGGGCCGAGGAAAAGGATATCGCACAGGACGATGTCATCCGCGAATGTCTGACGCAAGCCGGGTTTGATCCCGGTCTGGCAGACAGCGGCTTGCTGGTGGGGGCCGAAACCTATGCCGCCAACCTAGAGGAAGCCGTGGACCGGGGTGTCTTCGGCGCACCGTTCTATATCACGCCCGACGATCAGCGGTTCTGGGGTCAGGACAGGCTGGACGATCTGGACCGGCATCTGGCCAAGATGAACGGGTGACGGTCAGGGCCGTGATGCAATCCGTTTTCGTCAGGCACTTGGGTGAGGGGGAGCGGAAACTGCTCGCCCTCCATTGCACGATTGCGCATTCCGGTGCCTGGTCTGGTTTGGCCAGTGCGCTGGATGGCTGCGCGTCATTTATTGCCCCGGATATGTTGTCGCATGGGCGCAGCCCGGATTGGGACGGGCAGGGTGATTTCTTTGTCGCAGTGACCAAACCCGCCCTGGCTGAATTGACCGAACCCATGGATGTAATCGGGCATTCCTTTGGGGCGATGATCGCGCTTAGGCTGGCGATCGAACATCCCGACCGCGTGCGCAGCCTGATCCTGATCGAACCCGTGTTCTTTGCAGTTGCAAAACAGGATGCGCCGCTGTTGTTCGAACAGCACGAACGGGACTCCGAGCAGGTCAATGCGGCCTTCGCGTCTGGTGACAAGGTTTTGGCCGCGCGCCTGTTCAACAGGGCGTGGAGCACGAAGATCAGCCCCAAATGGCCTGATTTGCCCGAACGCACGCGGGCAAATATGGTGCGCGGGATCGATGCGGTTCCGGCTGTGCAGCCTGTGCTCTATGACGATCAGGCAGGGTTGCTTGACCCGGATCGGCTCCGGCGTGCATCGATGCCGACCTTGTTGATGAGCGGGTCAGAGACGCCGCCGGTGATCCACGCGATTTGCGCAGGGCTGCAACGGCGCCTGCTTGCTGCGCGCCATGAACGCATCAACGGCGCAGGGCACATGCTGCCGATTTCACACCCTGATGAAACCGGCGCTTTGATGCGGGCGTTCTGGCAGGCCAACGCCCCGTCAGGCGTTAAAGCAGATTGAGAAACTGATCGATTTCCGCCGCTCCGATGGACCAGTCGCAAACCAGCCTGCACGCAAGGATTTCGTTATCATCCTCGCCGTCCAGCTCTGCCCCCCAAAGGTGATAAACCGCGCCGGCCTCGTGCAGTTGCTTGTGCTTCGCGCGTGGGAATGAGGCAAAGATCATATTGGCCTGCGGTTCGTGCAAAAATGCGGCCCCCTTGGCGCGCAAACCCTCGGCCAAGCGGGCGCAGTTGTCATTGGCCTGACGTGCCATCTTCAGCCACAGGTCGTCTTCCAGATAGGCGGCCATCTGAGCGGACAGATAGCGGTGCTTGGAAAACAGATGCGCCCCGCGTTTGCGCCGCAGCTCAAACTCCCAGGCTTTGCTTTCGTCAAAGAACACCACCGCCTCGACACCCATCAGACCATTCTTGGTGCCGCCAAAACTGACAGCATCCACACCTGCTTTCCACGTCATATCCGCCGGGGAACAGTTCAGCGCAACCAACGCGTTGGTAAAGCGCGCACCGTCCAGATGCACGGGCAGGCCGTACGTCTTGGCGACCCCGCACAGGGCCTGCAACTCTGCCAGCGAATAAACCGATCCGCGCTCGGTTACTTGTGTGATCGACACGGGACCGCGCTGCGGCCCATGTACGCCGCGTGTTTCTTCGCCCAGAATTGACCCGCGCAGCGCCTCAGGGGTCATCTTGTCTCCGCCCGGAACCAGGGTCAGCTTGGCGCCGCTATAAAATTCCGGCGCGTTGCATTCATCCTCGTGGATATGTGCGACAGGGGAACAGAAGACCGTTTCCCAGGGCTTCGACAATGTTGCAAGGGCCAGCGAATTCGCTGCTGTCCCCGTCGCCACCAGATAGACCGCAGCACCCGGAGCCTCGAATATGCTGCGGATACGGTCGCGCACCTCGTTCATCAGCGTATCCGCGCCATAGGCCATCTGATAGCCCTGATTGACCTGGGCCAGCCTGGCCATGACCTGCGGATGAACCGGCCCGGAATTGTCAGACGCGAAATGCATCAGCTTGGCTCCTCGATTATGTAATCTTCCCACTCTTCAATGGGCGTTTCGAATTCAGACACCGTGCGTCCCTGAACCGAGACCCCGGCAGCGTGCACACTGTCCGCTGTACCAGATATCAACGGGTGCCAGTCGTAAAGCGGTTTGCCTTCCCACAACAACCGATACGCGCAGGTTTGTGGCAACCAATAGGCATGTTCGTCGATATTGTCGGGGGTCATGATGATGCATTCGGGCACGAATTGATGCCGGATGTCGTATTGTACGCAGCGGCAGCTTTCATCATCCAACAGGCGGCACGCGACGCAGGTTAGGGCAACCTCGCCCGTGTCTTCATCTTCCAGCTTGTTCAGGCAGCATTTGCCGCAGCCATCACACAACGCCTCCCACTCGCGCTGGTTCATTTGGCGCAGAGGTTTGCGCTCCCAAAACCGGGCAGGCAGGCCCGTGCGTTCAATCGGATCAACACTCATAGGGCGGTCAGAACACCGCGGGCCTGTTTGCAGTCGGCATCCATCTGCGTGATCAGACTCTCCAGCCCGTCAAATGTCATCTCGGGGCGCAGAAAGTCGATCAGACCCACCGATAGGGTCGCCCCGTACAGATCGCCCGAAAAGTCGAACAGGAAGGTCTCGATATTGGGCACCTGACCGTTAAACATCGGACGCACCCCGATCGAGGCCGCGCCGTGATAGCTGCCTTTATGCGGCCCATCCAACACATCCACCAATACGGCGTAGACACCGAACTTTGGCGGGTGCAGCCCTTCGATGGACATGTTCGCGGTGGGAAAGCCCAACTCGCGCCCGCGCTGTTCGCCCCCGATCACTTCGCCTTCGATCCGGTGCCAGTGTCCCAGCATCGCGGCTGCGTCCCGTGGTCGGCCGTCGCTCAGCGCGGTGCGAATGGCGGTTGAGGACACCACGTTTTCCGACCGTTCCATCAAAGGCGCAATCGTCACGTCGAACCCCATGTCCCGCCCGAACTTCACCAGATCCTGCGCTGTGCCACTGCGGCCCTTGCCAAAGCAGAAATCGGCACCCACGACGACATGCGACAGGCCCAGCCCGTCACAGATCACGTTGCGCGCAAACTCCATTGGCGAAAGACCGGCCAGCGCCGCGTTGAACGGCAGTTCATACAGCTTTTCCACGCCCAGCTTTTCCAGCCGGTGCGCCCGCGCATTACCCCGCATCAGGCGGAACGGAGGCGTGTCCGGCGCAAAATACTCCCGCGGATGCGGCTCAAAGGTCAACACACCCAGCGGCGCCTCCGGCGCTGCATTACGGGCCAGTTCAATGACCGACTGGTGCCCCAAATGAACGCCGTCGAAATTCCCGATTGCCACGCTGGCGCCGCGATCTTCTGGCTGGACGAACTGGATATCCCGGATGATGTGCATAGACGATTGCGTAGCGGCGCGAGTCAATTTGTTCAAGCGGCAGTTTGAATTCCAAGAATGTGATCCTGTGATTGAGCTCTGAACATTTCAGTTGGCCGGGAAATGGACGAGGCCAATCCAAGTATTTCAGACCAGGCGTCTCCAACCGCTTGATTCAAAAAAAACTCCGGGTTTAGACTGAAAATCCGGTTCTCTGGATTTACAGCGAGCCGGATCAAAGCCCGGCCAGGTTCGAACGAACCCAGCACAGGAGGCAGACCCATGTACCGAATGCGACTGTTCGCGATTCGTCATGCCCGCTCTTTCGAGTGGATCTATAAATGTGTCGAACGCGGCATGGTCGCGATGGACCCGCTATTTGCAAAGATCGGATATAACCGCGTCGAACGCCCCATTGCATTGGTCGAGAAGGGCGTCAAAACCCTGTTGTTCGATTGCAAGATGTGCGGGCAATGCGTGTTGTCATCCACCGGAATGTCCTGCCCGATGAACTGCCCAAAGCAATTGCGCAATGGCCCCTGTGGCGGCGTACGTCCCGGCGAGTTCTGCGAGGTGAAGCCGGATATGAAATGTGTCTGGGCCCTGGCCTGGAACGGAGCCAGCCGCATGCGGCACGGAGCCGACAAGATAAAAGAAGTTCTGCCACCGGTGGAGCACACGTTGAAAGGCTCGTCATCCTGGTTGCGGGTCAGCCGCGAGATTGCAGCGCACGAGCGCGAGACCCGGGATGCAGCCCGATTGGCGCTGGCCGAGGCATTCCCCGAAGCGCGCGAGAATGAACCTTCTGCGGCACCACTGGCCGCCGAACCACCCAACGCGATAAACCGGGAACTGAAGAAATGAGTGATACCCATCGCAACGAGGTGGAGCCGATTGGCTATGTTCCGGTTCCCCAAGGATATGTGTCGCACAGCCGATTGGAAAAGGTACTCCGTTCAGGCCGTTTCGCAGTCACTGCCGAGTTGAACCCACCCGACAGTGCCGACCCAGAGGATGTTTTTCAGGCGGCCCAACCGCTTGGTGAAGTGGCTGACGCGATCAATGCAACTGATGCTTCGGGCGCGAACTGCCATATGTCGTCTATTGGGATTTGTGCCTTGCTGACGCGCGCGGGTTATTCTCCGGTCTATCAGATTTCCTGCCGCGACCGGAACCGGATTGCCATTCAGGGCGATGTTCTGGGGGCTGCGGCGTTGGGCGTCAGTAACGTACTGTGCCTGACCGGCGACGGCGTCGGCGTCGGGGATCAGCCAGGGGCAAAACCGGTTTTCGATTTCGATTCCCTTACCCTGCTGCGGACGATCCGCACGATGCGCGATCAGGGAATGTTCCTTTCTGGTCGTAAGATCACGCGCCCGCCGCAACTGTTCCTTGGTGCTGCCGAAAACCCCTGCATACCACCTTATGACTGGCGACCTGATCGTCTGGCAAAGAAGGTTGAGGCCGGGGCCGAGTATATTCAAACCAATTACATCTACGACACTCCGCTGTTCGAGAAATTCATGGCGCGGGTGAGGGATGCGGGACTGGACAAGAAAGTGTTCATCATCGCGGGCGTCGGCCCCATCGCGTCAGCGCGTGCGGCACGCTGGATGCGCAGCAATGTTCCCGGCATTCACATCCCCGATCAGGTCATCGAGCGGATGGAGAAAGCCGAAAAGCCAGCTGACGAGGGCAAGAAGATCTGTATCGAACTGATCCAGCAGATCCGCGATATCGCGGGGGTGTCCGGCGTTCATGTGATGGCTTACAGGCGCGAACACGTGGTGTCAGAGATCATTCTGGAATCCGGTGCGTTGAAAGGGCGAAAACGCGCCCGCCCGTCCTGAAAGGCACAGGCAAAAAACAGCGTCCAAACAAAAAAGGCGCCGGTCGGGCGCCTTTTGCATGGAAGTGTTCGCCGATCAGTCGAACTTGCGCGACGGGGCCAGTACCATGGCTTCACCGATCAGAACCTTCTTGCCCTCGACCGAGCAATGGCAATCCAGTTTGACGCGACGCTTGGAAAAGTCGATGTCGATGACTTTGACCTCGGCATAAACCATGTCACCGGGGCGCACGGGGGCCAGGAACTTCAGTGACTGCCCCATATAGACCGTGCCATGGCCCGGCAGTTGTTCGCCAATTACGGCCGAGATCAGCCCAGCTGTCAGCATTCCGTGTGCGATGCGCCCTTCGAAGATTGTATCGCGGGCATAATCATCATCCAGATGCACCGGATTCCGGTCTGTCGAGACCTGCGCGAACATCTCGATATCTTCGTCCGTCACCACTTTACGCAGGTGGCGGGACATGCCCATTTCGATGTCTTCGATACAGATCGTTCCGCGTGGAAGATTGTCCAACATGTTGCCCTCACTCGAAATCGACCGAGAAAGAAAAAACCACTATCCGGCCTAGGTTGGCAACTTTATTACTTCGCAGTTGCAGAAAATCAAGTCTTTTCTTGCTATCTCAATCGACCGATTGTGTAGGTCGGGTTGATCTTTTCCCTTTCGATATAAGCCGTTAGGGATTCGTAATCCGGATGGTGCGACGTTTTTGTCTCAGCCGCCGCCAGCCCGCCCGAAATGAACAGGGAATCAATGCCTTCACCCATACCCCCCAGAATGTCCGTATGGGGGCCGTCGCCGATCACCAGAATGTCGCTGTCCGGGATATCATGTCCCAGTTCCTGCAACCTGCGGCGCGCCAGATCGTAGATCGGCGGGTGCGGTTTGCCGAAATACAAGCTCTCGCCGCCCATCTCGGTATAGAGCTTGGCCAAAGCGCCGGCACACCATTCGCGCACCTCGCCGCGATCGACAACAATATCGGGGTTTGCGCACAGCAGCTTCATGCCCATCTGCTTGGCATAGAGGAAATCGGGGCGGTTCACGTCCGGGTCAGCCATCGGATCAAAGGGACCACAGCAGACGATCCCTTCGGCCTCTCTTAGCGGGACACGTTCGATATGGATCGGGTGGTGCAGCAGTTTCAGTGGCTCGAAAAAGCCCGCATCGCGCTGCCATTCCCCCATGAAGTAAACCTTGTGCCCGACAGCACCACGGAACATCGCCGACCGCGCGGAATCGCCGCTGGTGGCGATGGTGTCATAGGCATCTGCGGGAACATTGAACTGCACCAGTTGCTCGGCCACACCCGCACGGGGTTTGGGCGAGTTCGTGACCAGCACGACAAGCCCCCCGTCCGCGCGATAGGCCTGAAGGGCTGCGACAGCTTCGGGATAGGCCGTGATTCCGTTGTGAACGCACCCCCACAGATCGACAAACAACGCTTTGTAGCGGGCAGAGATTTCGGAAAGCGCGTGAACGATCTGGGTCATATGTGGCCTCAAGCTGAAACTGCACGAGCCTTATGACCGATTGGCAAGGGATTGGCCACCAATCGATAGGTGGCCACCCTGTATTTCATCTGTCGGGTACAGGTCTGCCCAAGCGCAATGCCAAAGGCGCAGACTCAGGACTAATAATGCGAGGCCTGTTTTACTCAGAACGACAGACCCCGCGTGTTTCTTCAGACCTTCAGGTTCGGAATAATCTGCTTTTTACGGCTCATGATGCCCGGCAGAACCACGGCGTCGCCTTCGACGGATGCACCAAAGCTTTTCTCGGCAACGGTTTTGACCAGATCGTTGGGCACCAGCAGGGTGGCTTCCTCGTTCAGGATATCGACGACGAACAGCAGCACCTGGTCGACACCGTCTTCCTTGGCGACATCCACCATCGAACCCGCCAGGCTTGCCTTGCGGTCCAGAATGACGCCCGGCGCAGTGGTTTCCAGAACCGAGACGCGGAATTTGGTGCCATCGACCTCGTATTCCTTGCTGTCCATGCGGATCAGTTCGGCATCCGAGAAGGACGAGACATCCGATTTCGCCGCAAACATGTCTGCCGCGTAAGCCGAGATATCCAGCTCCAGCTCGGCTGCCAGCCGCTCAGCAACCGCGCGGTCATGGGGCGTGGTGGTGGGCGAGCGGAATTCCAGCGTGTCCGACAGGATGCAGGTCAGTGCCGCGCCCTTGATGGCATCGGGCATCTTGGCCGCATCGTCGCCCATCAGGTCGACCATGATGGTGGCCGTGCAGGCCAGCGGGCGCACGGTGATGTCGATCGGGCCTTTGGTTTCCAGACCACCGACCAGCTTGTGGTGGTCGATGACGGCGCGAATGTCCGCGTCATTTACATTGGCGGGCAGTTCGGCGGGGTTGTTGGTGTCGACGATGACCACCGGAGTGCCCGCGGCCAGATCGTTCAGGATACGTGGCTTGGGCAAATCCCAGTTGTCCAGCATGAACGCCGCTTCGGTGTTGGGCTCGCCCAACAGCACGGGCTCGGCCTGCACGCCTTTGATTTCGTTGAGGTACCACGACCACAGGATCGGCGAGCCTGTGGAATCGGTGTCGGGGGATTTGTGACCAAATACGAGCGTTGTCATGTCAGCGTCCTGCGGAATGGAAATTTGCGCGCCTTATAGGGCGGACAAACGCCCTTGTCACGCCACAGCAGCCCGTCTGCGACGCTTGGTCTGAAAACCGCTGAACCGGGCTAGAATGCGGCCCGTGTCAGCGTATATCCGGCCTGCTCCAGCTGGTTCAGCAAACCGTGATCGTCACTCAGATGACCTGCGCCGACCGCGATCACCGCTGTCTGATCCGTGATGGCCAGAATATGCTCCATCCACAGGGCATTCCGCTGGACCAGCATCTGCTGTTCGAACCCGTTCCATTCCTCATCGAAGACGTCCCGGCTCAGCCCGGATTCCTCGAACCCCTGCAGGCGGGCAAATTGTATGATCTCGGCGTGCTTTTCTTCCAGATATCCATTGGCCATGGTGGCCAGTTGATCGTTGCTTCCCATCATCGCCCCGGACAGGCGCACCAGTGACTCGACCTGCTGTTCCAGCGGGTGGCTGTCGAACATGGCGATCAGGTCGTCGATACGTTCCAGCGAGTATTGCGGAATGCCGTTTTCTGCGGCCAGGTCGTTCAGGCGGGCGTCCATACCGTAGGTCCCGTTCGGATCTTCCATCATGCAGGGCGGGATGCTCAGCATCATGGTCAAGAACCACGGTCGCATTTTGGCTGCCATCCAGCCGGGAATGCCGCGCTGGTTCAACGCGGTCGAGAATGCGGCCCAGTCTTCATCGCCCATCAGGTCAATCAGGGTCGGCCCGGATGTGATCATTATGGCGCTGAGATTATTGGCCAGATTCTTTTCGAAAGCGTCCATGTCAGTCTGGGTGACTTCGAAATAGAATGCGTCAGCCTTGCTCAGGTCCGGAGACAGGCGTTCAACCACCTTTTCCATGCGTTCGTCATACGTGTGCAGGGTGCCAATGATGTGCAGAACCGTGTCATCCTTGCGCGCAATCCAGTGGTTGCCTTCCGGAAAGGGGATGTCCGCCACGGCGCGTTGCAACTCGGCACGCGCGTCATCTGACAGCAGTGGGCGCAGGTCCTGCCCATCGCACGCAGCAGCAGCCGTGATCGGGGCCAGTAGAAAAGCAAGAAATGTCAGCAGGCGCATGAACCCATCCGGTGTTGTGTCATCAAGGTGCCCCAGACATAGCCATGCCTGCGACCTATGTTCAAGCAACCCGTCTGGTATTCCTCAACAATCTGCGTAGCATAGGCCCATGAACCGCGAGCAGGACCTCTATCCCCCGATCAAGGCGCTTTTGGAGCGTCAGGGATACACCGTCAAAGGAGAAGTGGGCGCAGCCGATATCGTCGCGATACGCGAAGACGAGCCGCCTGTGATTGTCGAGCTCAAGCTCAGGTTCACGCTGTCCCTGTTCCATCAGGCAATTGCCCGCCTGAAACTCACGGATCAGGTCTATATCGGGGTCAGCAAACCCACCGGGCGCACGGCCCGGCGGGCGCTCAGGGACAATATTGCGCTGTGCCGCAGGCTTGGTCTGGGTCTGATCACCGTACGTGTCGATGGCACGGTCGAGGTGCAATGCGATCCGGGGCCCTATGCGCCGCGCAAGAACAAGGCCAGGGCGGCGCGGCTGCTGCGCGAATTCGATCGGCTGGAGGGCGACCCCAATTCCGGGGGCGCGACACGCCATGGGATCGTGACGGCCTACCGTCAGGATGCGTTGAAATGCGCCGCCTTTCTGGCCGAACACGGCCCGGCCAAAGGGGCCGAGGTTGCCAGATCAGTGGGTGTTCCGGTCGCCACCCGGTTGATGCGGGAAAATCACTATGGCTGGTTCGAGAAGGTTGAAAAAGGTGTCTACGCACTTACCTCTGAGGGAACAGACGGCTTGAAACACTGGGCCTACAGCTGGGAACAGGCCGACTAGGCCGTTCTCAAAAAAATCCCAAACACCTTGTTGACTCGGCGTTTTAGACTCCCTAGCTATGCGTCGTTATCACTCATACACACCGAGTGCTAACGCCTCGTCGAAAGGCGAGGGGAGGATAAACAAAACTTTGAGCCCAAGGAGCTGCAAAGATGGCATTGAAACCGCTTCATGACCGTGTGCTGGTTCGCCGTACCGAAAGCGATGAAAAAACCGCAGGCGGACTGATCATTCCTGACAGCGCAAAAGAAAAGCCCAGCGAAGGCGAAGTCGTCGCAACCGGCGAAGGCGCGCGCAAGGACAGCGGCGAGCTGATCGCAATGGCGGTCAAGGCTGGCGACAAGATCCTGTTCGGCAAATGGTCGGGCACCGAGGTCCAGGTCGACGGCGAAGAGCTGCTGATGATGAAAGAAAGCGACATCATGGGGATCATCGAGTAAGCCCGCGCTTTCTCTGATCTTCCACTCAACACATTTTCTCAAGGAGAAACGACATGGCTGCAAAGGACGTCAAGTTCGACACCGATGCCCGCAACAAGATGCTGAAAGGCGTCAACATTCTGGCGGATGCTGTCAAAGTGACCCTGGGCCCCAAAGGCCGCAACGTGGTGCTGGACAAATCCTTCGGCGCACCGCGCATCACCAAAGACGGTGTTTCGGTTGCCAAGGAAATCGAACTGGAAGACAAGTTCGAAAACATGGGCGCGCAGATGGTGAAAGAAGTCGCCAGCCGCACCAATGACGAAGCCGGCGACGGCACCACCACCGCGACCGTTCTGGCGCAGGCCATCGTAAAAGAAGGTCTGAAGCAGGTTGCAGCGGGCCTGAACCCGATGGACCTGAAGCGCGGCATCGACCTGGCAACCGCCAAAGTTGTCGAAGGCATCCGTGCTGCTTCGCGCGAAGTCAAAGACTCGGCAGAAGTTGCTCAGGTTGGTACCATCTCGGCCAACGGCGAAGCTGAAATTGGCCAGCAGATCGCAGACGCGATGCAGAAGGTTGGCAACGAAGGCGTCATCACCGTCGAAGAAAACAAAGGTCTGGAAACCGAGACCGATGTTGTCGAAGGTATGCAGTTCGACCGCGGCTACCTGTCGCCTTACTTCGTCACCAACGCAGACAAGATGATCGCAGAGCTCGACGACTGCATGATCCTGCTGCACGAAAAGAAACTGTCCTCGCTGCAACCAATGGTTCCGCTGCTCGAGCAGGTCATCCAGTCGCAAAAGCCTCTGCTGATCATTGCTGAAGATGTTGAAGGCGAAGCGCTGGCAACTCTGGTTGTCAACAAACTGCGTGGTGGTCTGAAAATTGCTGCTGTCAAGGCACCGGGCTTCGGCGACCGCCGCAAAGCCATGCTGCAAGACATCGCAATCCTGACCGGTGGTCAGGTGATCAGCGAAGATCTGGGCATGAAGCTTGAGAATGTCACCATGGACATGCTGGGCACCGCCAAGAAGATCGAGATCAGCAAAGACGAAACCACCATCGTCGACGGTGCTGGCGAGAAAGCCGAGATCGAAGCACGTGTTGCTCAGATCCGCACCCAGATCGAAGAAACCTCGTCGGATTACGACCGTGAAAAACTGCAGGAACGCGTTGCCAAACTGGCAGGCGGTGTTGCCGTTATCCGCGTCGGCGGCATGACCGAAGTTGAAGTGAAAGAGCGTAAGGACCGTGTGGACGATGCTCTGAACGCAACACGCGCAGCCGTTCAGGAAGGCGTCGTTGTAGGCGGTGGTGTTGCTCTGGTTCAGGCCGGTAAAGCACTGGAATCGCTGAAAGGCGCGAACGCTGATCAGGACGCAGGCATCAACATCGTGCGTAAAGCCATCGAAGCGCCGCTGCGCCAGATCGCTGAAAACGCAGGCGTTGACGGTGCGGTTGTTGCAGGTAAAGTGCGCGAATCTTCGGATCCGTCCTTTGGTTTCAACGCTCAGACCGAAGAATATGGCGACATGTTCTCGTTCGGCGTGATCGATCCGGCCAAAGTTGTCCGTACCGCTTTGGAAGACGCGGCATCTGTTGCCGGCCTGCTGGTCACCACCGAAGCGATGGTTGCAGACAAGCCGCAAAAAGATGCGCCTGCTGGTGGCGGCATGCCCGACATGGGCGGCATGGGCGGCATGATGTAAGCACGTCGAATTCGCCTAAGCGAATTCTGACGACCCCTGACAGGCGTTTGGCTGCAAGGTCAAGCTGTCGAGAGGGGAAGCCAAAGTGCTCATGGACGGGGTCGCCTTTTGGCGGCCCCGTTTTGTTCCTGATGGCCGCAAGCGGCCATGCCTCCGGCGGGAGTATTTTGGAAAAGGTGAAGGCTGGGCCGCGTGTGCCCGAATTGTGAGTGTCCAACCCGCCGCCAAGTCGGTATGTGGTTGAAATGCGACTGTTCCTTCTGACCGCCCTGACCATGTGCGCCTTTGCGGCGAACTCCATTCTGAACCGGTTGGCTATCGACAGCGGGTCCAGTGATCCCGCGGGGTTTGCCATTGTCCGGGTTCTGGCGGGGGCGCTGGTTCTGGCCGCACTGGTGCTGCTGCGCAGAGGACATTTGCCCCTGCGCAACCGCAGGCGGTTTATCGGGGCCGGGTCGCTTTCCCTGTATATGATCGGGTTTTCAATTGCCTATCTGACGTTGGATGCGGGGCTGGGCGCGCTTATCCTGTTTGCCGTTGTGCAGATCACCATGTTCGCCGCCACCGCCCTTACCGGGGCCAAACCCACCCGACGACAGTTGGCCGGGGCAGCGATTGCACTGGGTGGTCTGGCCTGTGTCCTGTGGCCCACGGGAACAGTGCGGGTCGATCCGACCGGAACCGTTTTGATGATTGCAGCCGGGATCGGCTGGGCAGCCTATTCACTGGCCGGGCGGTCCGAGCCTGACGCATTGCAAGGCACGGCAGCGAATTTCATCGTCGCGCTGCCGGTGACCGCGCTGGCCCTGATGGCCACAGGGGCAGAGTGGCACATGACCGGAATGGGCTATCTCCTCGCGGTCCTTTCGGGTGGCGTAACATCTGGTCTGGGATACGCCTTGTGGTATCGCGTCCTGCCCCGGCTGGCACCGTCGACGGCGGCAGTCGTTCAGCTCAGCGTGCCGGTGATCGCGATTGTGGGCGGCGTGGTGCTGTTGGGGGAAAGCGCGGGCGTGCGGCTGCTTGTTGGTGCGGCACTGGTTTTGGGCGGTATCGCGCTGGCTGTCCTGCGACGTCAACGCGGGAAGGGCTTTTAACGCAGGTGCACAGGCTTTATCTGGCGGGTATGAGAATTCTGATCGCCCTGCTTTGTTGTCTATTTCCCGCCGTGGCCAACGCGAAATGCGTTGTCCTGCTGCACGGTCTTGCCCGGACCGAGGCGTCGTTCAGCGTGATGGAACAACTGTTCAAAGCGAATGGCTATTCCGTGGTGCGCCCCGGTTACCCTTCGACCGAAATCGGTATCCCCGAACTGGCCGAACAAACCATCCCGCAAGCGTTTGCAGCCTGCGGCACTGATACCGTCAATGTTGTCGCGCATTCCATGGGTGGCATCCTGTTGCGATACTGGTTGCAGGACCACAGCCCTGAAAACATGCGCCGTGTCGTCATGCTGGGGCCACCCAATCAGGGTAGCCAGCTGGTCGATGAACTCAGCGCGTGGGAGGTGTTCGGATACCTGAACGGCCCGGCCGGACTGCAACTGGGTACGGGCCCGGATAGTATTCCCAGCCGCCTGCCGCCCGTGGATTTCGAACTGGGGGTCATCGCAGGTGATCAGTCCCTGAACCTCGTGTTTTCATCTCTGATCGACGGCCCGGACGATGGCAAGGTGTCGGTCGAATCCACCAAAGTCGAAGGCATGGCCGATCATCTCGTCTTGCCGGTGACCCACACTTTCATGATGAACAACCCGCAGGTCATGGCACAGGCTCTGCACTTTATCGAATTTGGTCGGTTCGATCCCCAGATCACTTGGCTGGACGGTGTGATGGACGTAATAGACGAGATCTGCATCGGGCAGAATTGCTCGGAACCGGGGGCGGAGCCATCAGAATGACCACATTGGAACTGACATTGACCGGTGCCGAGGTTCTGCTACCGGATGAAGGGCTGTCACGCGCGGAGCTTTCCGTTGCAGGTGGGGTCATTCAGAAAGACGCAACCGGGCGGCGGATTGACCTGACCGGGTTTCTTGTTCTGCCAGGTATTGTCGACTTGCACGGCGATGGGTTCGAACGCCATATCGCCCCACGTCGCGGCGCGATGAAGCAGATGAATGAGGGCATTCTGTCGGTCGAGGCCGAACTGGCCGCCAACGGCATCACCACAGCCGTTCTGGCGCAGTTTTACAGCTGGGAAGGCGGCGTGCGCGGCCCGGACTTTGCCGCGCAGGTGTTTGCGGCCATCGCAGCGGTCAAGGGCAGCACGGTCACCGATCTGATCCCGCAATTGCGGTTCGAGACCAATATGCTCGCGGATTACGACGAGCTGGCCCTTCGCATCGCCGATTGGCAGGTGCCATACGTGGTCTTCAATGATCACCTGCCGCATGATCGTTTGGCACAGGGCAAGAAACCACCGCGCCTGACCGGGCAGGCATTGAAGGCCGGACGCAACCCAGAGGCGCATTTTGCGATGATGCTCGACATGCACGCCCGCAAGGCTGAGGTTCCGGCCGCGCTAAAAGCGCTCTGTTCGGACCTTGCGGACATGGGCGTGCGTCTGGGCAGCCACGATGACGCAACTGCCGAGGCGCGCGCCTGGTGGCGCGGCCAAGGGGTGCGCATTGCCGAGTTTCCCGAAACGCTTGAAGCCGCCGAGGCCGCGCGCGCTGCCGGGGATCACGTCATTCTCGGCTCACCCAATGTGGTCCGCGGCGGCTCGCATAAGGGCAACGCCAGCGCGGTAGAGCTGATTGCGATGGGGCTCTGTGATGCGCTGGCCTCGGACTACCATTATCCCAGTCCACGCCGCGCGGCGCTGATGCTGATCAAAACCGGGCTGCTGGATCTCGCAGGGGCCTGGGCGCTGATCTCATCCGGCCCCGCGCGGGTGCTGGACTTGCAGGACCGGGGCACGCTTGCGGCGGGCAAACGCGCCGATCTGGTAATCCTTGACGCAACCACTCACCGGGTCGCCGCGACATTGGCGGGCGGGCGCGTCAGCTACATGTCAGGGGATATCGCGGCGCGCTTTGTGGGGTGAAACCAGACCGGCTTCACCTTTTTCCAAATACTTTCGCCGAAGGCATCGCGCCGCAGCGCGATATTCTACCGCTTGATCCGGTTGAAATGTCCCATCTTGCGACCAGCCTTGACCTCGGCCTTGCCGTAAAGATGCAGCGCGACGTCCCGTTCGCGCGCCAGCTCGGGCACACGGTCCATATCGTCGCCAATCAGGTTCTCCATCACCACATCCGAGTGGCGCTGCCCGTCACCCAACGGCCAGCCTGCCACCGCGCGGATGTGCTGTTCGAACTGATCCACGGCGCAGCCATTCTGCGTCCAGTGGCCCGAATTATGCACGCGCGGCGCGATCTCGTTCACGATCAGCCCGCCGGATGTCACGAACAGCTCAACGCCCATGACACCGACATATTCCAGCGCGTTCAGGATATTGGCCGCCAGCAGGATGGCATCGGTGCGCTGGGTGGGGGACAGTCGGGCGGGGATGGTGGTGGTGTGCAGGATGCCGTCGCGGTGTACATTCTCACCCGGATCGAAACAGGCCACCTGACCGTCCAGCGCGCGCGCTGCAATGATCGAAACTTCGTGCGAGAAATCAACGAACCCCTCCAGAAGAGCAGGCGCACCAGCCATATCGGCCAGCGCGGCCTCGGTATCCCAGGGGTTGCGCAATCTGGCCTGCCCTTTGCCGTCATAACCAAAGCGGCGGGTCTTCAGGATCGCAGGCGTGCCGATTTCTTCGATGGCCGCAGTCAGGCTATCCAGATCGGTGATATCCGCAAACGGGGCCGTTTTCAGGCCAAGCCCCTGCAAAAACGTCTTCTCGGTCAGACGGTCCTGACTGACCCTCAGTGCCTCACGCCCGGGACGAATGGGGCGATGGGCTTCCAGAATATCCAGCGCCTCGGTCGGGATGTTCTCGAACTCATAGGTGATGACGTCCACCGCATCGGCAAAAGCCGTCAGGGCGTCGACATCGTCATAGGCCGCTGTCGTTACCCGATCCGCCACCTGCCCGGCAGGCGGGTTTGCGCCCGGCTCGTAGATGTGGCTGACAAACCCCAGCCGAGAGGCCGCCACCGACAGCATCCGGCCCAGCTGGCCACCGCCCAGAATCCCGATCACCGCACCTTGGGCGAGCATGTCCGCCATCGTCAATTCTCCAAACGTTTTCCAATTGCGCCAAGCGCCGCTCTCAGCGCCTCATGCGCGCCTTGTTCGATCAGGGTGCCCGTCATCTGCAGGCTCAAAGTACCTTCGGTCGCCAAAGCGTCGCGCTCCTGTGCCAACCGCCCGGCTGTACCTTTCTCCATCGCGGCGAGAAAACCCGCCATCAACTGCGTGGTATAAAACTCGGCCCCGTCCGCATCGCCGGTTACGTCACCCAGCCATTCGGCCCCGGTGGCCATCAGATCCAGAATGCCGGGAACCATGGCGCAAATGGCAAAATGCGCGTTCAGCGCCACCTCATCCGCAACCTTGACCACGGGGTTATCCGGCTCAAACAGCTCGGCCAGCAAGCGGTCATTGCCGAACGCCGCCATCGGGCAGCCACCGGACTGCAAGAACCCCAGCGGGATGGTCTGCACGAAATCCGAGGCTGGTGCGCAAAGCTTGGCCAGATCCTCGGCGGAAACGGCCGCCATAACTGACACGACCTTCTGATCGGCGCGAAAGGTCAGGGGGGCCAGAACCTCGGCCGCGATATGCGGGCGCAGGCACAGAAACACGATGTCCGAGGCGTCAATCACCGCCTGCGGCGGCGCGATAGTCACGCCCAGTTCGGCCTTCAGGGCGGCCGAGACCTCGGCGTTGCGTTCTGTCACGCTGATCTCATGCCCTTTGGCGGCCATCAGCCGCGCAATCGGCGCGGCGATATGCCCGGTGCCGATAAACCCGATCCGGCTCATCCCTGCGGTTCCTCGGGGATCGAGGCGGACAACGCGTCACGCCAGGCATCCAGCCGCGCGGCCAGGGCCTCATCCTGCAAGGCCAGAATGCCCGCTGCCATCAGGCCCGCATTGGCCCCGCCAGCGGACCCGATTGCCATGGTCGCCACGGGAAAGCCCTTGGGCATCTGCACAATGGAATACAGCGAATCCACCCCCGACAGGGCCCGCGTCTGCACAGGCACGCCAATCACCGGTACGCGTGTTTTCGAGGCCATCATACCCGGCAGATGTGCCGCTCCGCCAGCGCCCGCGATGATCACCTGCAACCCGCGCGACACGGCGGTCTTGCCATAGTCCCACAACCGGTCCGGGGTGCGATGGGCCGAAACGATACGCGCCTCATAAGCGATGCCCAGTTCATCCAGAATATCTGCGGCTTCCTTCATCGTGGGCCAGTCCGACTGGCTGCCCATGATGATCCCCACTGTCACATCGCTCATCCGCTTATGTCCCCGCGCTCAGAAAGAGCGCGCACTATAGCCAAATCCGCTTTTGTGGCAATGCGGTACAGGGCGTTCAGGCAATGATATCGGGGGTCAGGCGGTCTTCTATCAGGCGGATGAAGTCTTTCAGGCGCAGTTTTTCCTTTTTCAGGCGCCTAAGGGTCAACTGATCAGCCGTTCCTTTTTCGTGCAGCGCCTCGATCGCCTCATCAAGGTCGCGGTGCTGGCGGCGGAAAACCTCCAATTCAACCCGCAGAACTTCATCGGTTTTCATCGAAAGGTCGGTGGGCGCGTTCATTGGCGACTCGGGCTTGTTGTGGTGCTTGCCCAACAAGATAGTGTGTCAGACGTTATCGCGCCAGACCTTGTGGACATCCTGGTTTCTTCCCATATTCTATAACAAGCGGTTGCCGGAACGGGACCGCGCACCACGTCGCTTTGACAATAAAGGACGAAAATACGTGTCGAAACTTACTCTTGGCTCATACCCGCATCTTTTGGGGTTCGAGCAGCTGGAACGCCTTTTGGAACGGTCTGCCAAGGCCGGTAACGAAGGATACCCGCCCTATAACATCGAACAGACCTCGGACTTTTCCTACCGCATCACCCTTGCGGTGGCCGGGTTCGCCGAAGAGGATCTGTCGATCACCATCGAGGATCGCCAACTGGTGATCCGGGGCCGTCAGCGCGACGACAGCGAGGGGCGCATCTTCCTGCACCGTGGTATCGCGGCGCGTCAGTTTCAGCGCATGTTCGTGCTGGCCGACGGGGTCGAGGTGGGCGAGGCGATCATGGAAAACGGTCTGCTGCACGTGGATCTGACCCGCGCCGTGCCGGAAACAGTGGTTCAGACAATCAACATACGGAAGGGGTAAGAGCAATGAATACACCGATTGAAATCAACACCGAAGGCGATCGTATCGTCTATGTGAAAACAGTCGACGTTGCCGATCTGCCGCGTGATCTGCGCGATCAGGCAGGTGATCTGGATCACCTTTATGCCGTGCACGATTCCGATGGGCAGCAACTGGCGCTTGTGGCCGACCGCAAGCTGGCCTTTGTTCTAGCCCGTCAGCACGACCTGTCACCTGTGGCCGTTCACTGAACGGCCCCTTTGTCCCGGTGGGGCTGTAACGTTCCCCTCAACACACGCGCATCGGCGAAACTGCCGCTTTTAACCTGTAACGGAGCCGACTGCATGAGCTGGTTTGAATTCGACTGGGTAGACGCCTTCACCAATCGTGCATTTGGCGGCAACGGTTGTGCCGTGGTCCACGGCGGCGCGGGTCTCTCGGCCGAGGTCTGCATGGCCTATGTGCTCGAAACCTCTCTGGTCGAATGCACATTCACCGGCCCGTCCGACGTGGCCGACATCCGCGTCCGGTATTTTCTGGCCAGCCGCGAAATTCCCTTTGCCGGGCACCCGACGATTGCCACCGTAGCGGCGATGCGGTCGCGCGGCATGATCTCCGGCGATAACCTGACGCTGGAAACCGGCGCTGGCATTGTTTCGATCGGATTGCAGGGCGAACAGATTGAAATGACGCAGGTCGCCCCGCAATTTGGTGCGCATGTGCCAGCCGATCTGGTGGCAAAGGCGATCAGCCTGCCACAAGATGCCATCATCTCGCCACCCCGGATGGTTTCAACCGGCTTACCCTTCTGTGTCACCGTTCTGCGCGATCATGACGCTTTGCGCGCGGCCCTCCTGTCCGAGGACGCGCTGCGCAAAGTGGCTGCGACGGCAGGGTATTCCGGCTCGGACATGGCCGAGCCTTTCCTCGTGACGCTCAAAGGGGCCACCGACGCGGGCGATACGTTCTCGCGCTTGCTTATGGCTCCGCCCAGCCCGCCCGAAGATCCGTTTACCGGGTCCGCCACCGGGGCCATGGCGGCCTATCTGTGGAAATATGGGCTGATGACCAAAGACAGTTTCGTTGCGGAACAGGGGCACGATATGGGTCGCCCCGGTCAGGCCGTTGTCACGCGCGTTGGCCCCAGCGACGCGATGACGGGAATCAAGGTTGCCGGTCAGGGGCACATCCTGATGCGCGGGCAGGTTGATCTGCCAGAAGCCACCCAGTAGCCAAACCGTTCCCGTCCCCAGGGACTGCCCGGAACACCTCAGCCCATAAAAACAAAAAACGGCCCCCGAAAACCGGAGGCCGCTGCATTCATTCATCTGGTTCAGCCTGCTGCGATCAGGCCCATGCTTTCCAGCTTCAGCAGCACCTGATGGGCGCAGTTGTCGACCTCGACATTCTCGGTCTCGACACGCAATTCGGGGTTCTGAGGCACGTCATACGGGTCCGAGATTCCGGTGAATTCCTTGATCTTGCCTTCGCGGGCCAGCTTGTACAGACCCTTGCGGTCGCGCCGCTCACACTCTTCGATGGTGGTCGCGACATGCACTTCGCAGAAGGCACCGAACTGCTCGATCTCTTCGCGTACCGCGCGGCGCGTGGTGGCATAAGGTGCGATCGGGGCGCAGATGGCGATGCCACCGTTCTTGGTGATCTCGGATGCCACATAGCCGATCCGGCGGATGTTCAGGTCGCGATGCTCTTTCGAGAAACCCAGTTCGGATGACAGGTTTTTCCGCACGATATCGCCATCCAGCAACGTGACCGGACGGCCCCCCATCTCCATCAGCTTGACCATAAGCGCGTTGGCGATGGTGGACTTGCCCGAGCCCGAGAAGCCGGTGAAGAACACGGTAAAGCCCTGCTGGCTGCGTGGCGGCTTGGTCTTGCGCAGCTCTGCCACCACTTCGGGAAAGCTGAACCATTCGGGGATTTCCAGACCCTCGGCCAGACGGCGGCGCAGCTCGGTGCCCGAGATGTTCAGGATCGTGACATTGTCCTTGTCCAGAATCTCGTCATTCGGCTCGTATTGCGCGCGTTCCTGCACATAGACCATGTGTTTGAAATCGACCATCTCGACGCCGATCTCGTCCTGGAACTGGCGGAACAGATCCTGCGCGTCATAGGGGCCATAGAAATCTTCCCCGGCCGAGTTCTTGCCCGGACCCGCGTGATCGCGGCCAACGATGAAATGGGTGCAGCCATGGTTGGCGCGGATTAGCCCGTGCCAGACCGCCTCGCGCGGGCCAGCCATACGCATGGCCAGATTCAGCAGGCTCATCGAGGTGGTGGATGCGGGATACTTGTCCAGCACCGCCTCATAGCAGCGCACGCGGGTAAAGTGGTCCACGTCGCCGGGCTTGGTCATGCCGACGACCGGGTGGATCAGCAGGTTGGCCTGCGCTTCCTTGGCGGCGCGGAAGGTCAGCTCCTGGTGCGCACGGTGCAAGGGGTTGCGGGTTTGGAAGGCCACGATCCGGCGCCAGCCCAGCTTGCGGAAATAGGCGCGCAGCTCGTTCGGCGTATCGCGGCGACCGCGGAAGTCATAGTGAACAGGCTGTTGGATGCCCACGACAGGGCCACCCAGATAGACCTTGCCCGCCACATTGTGCAGATAATTCACAGCCGGGTGGGCATCGTCATCGGCACCAAAAACCTTCTCGGCCTCGCGGGCCTTGTTCGGGGTCCAGCGGTCAGTGACCGTCATGGTGCCCAGAATCACGCCTTCCTGATCGCGCAGCGCGATATCCTGACCCAGTTCGATCTTGTCCGCAAAATCTTCGCTGACGTCCAGCGTGATGGGCATCGGCCAAAGCGTGCCATCAGCCAGACGCATGTTTTCGACGACATTGTCGTAATCGGCTTCGCTCAGGAAACCTTTGAGCGGGTTGAAACCGCCATTCATCAGCAGTTCCAGATCACAGATCTGGCGCGGGCTCAGATCCCAGCTGGTCAGGTCGGCGGCTTCGACCTTCAGTTTCTGGGCCGAGTCATACGACACGTAAAGTTCGGGAATGGGGGCCAGATTGCTTAACATCGTCATCTGAATACTCTTATCGCAGTGTTGTGTTGCCAGTGATTCAAGGGCGTTTTCGGGGCATTTGCACCGACTGTCGCGCGAAGTCCACTGGCGTCAATGAAACAAAGGACGATATGCGCTGATTTCTCGCGGATTGGAAGGAATTTCCAACTCTGAAATCAAAATGATGATCTGGTTCCTTGGGGCGTAGATAATCCGATCATGCAAGGTATGACTGTTCCTGTTTTTGCGTGTGCGGCGTAAGCCCGGAGGCACGGGTGACTGGCAGGGCGGGAATCGGATCGGCAACGCCGCGCAACTGGAACAACCGTATACCCTCCGACGACAGGTCCATGCCCGCGGCCTTCAACACCTCTTGTGAGACCAGCAGTTCGACCCCCAACGCCTTGGTTTCGCTTTCCAGTCGGCTGGCCACATTGACGGCGTCGCCGATGATCGTTCTCGCGGCATGTCCCTGCGCGCCAATCTCACCCAGCACCAGATCACCAAGGTGTAAGCCCATTCCGATGCGAATCCCGGGGCTGCCTTCGGCCTCAAGCTGCTCGTTGAACCGGTCGAGGGCATGGCTGATATCTATCGCAGCCTTCAACCCCGCGCTGGCGGATGCGGCCGCATCGGGTTTCTCGAAAACCGCCAGCAACCCGTCGCCCATATACTTGTCCACGACACCGCCGTCCTTGGTGATGGCAGGTACGACGGCGTCGAAGAACCGGTTCAGCAGGAACACGATATCATAGGGCAGCTGACCCGTCGTGCGGGCGGTAAATCCGCGCATGTCCAGAAACAGCACGGCCAGTTTCCGTTCCTGCCCCTGACTGGCATGCCCGCGAACGCGCCCGCCATCCGGTTGAAAAACGCGGAAAACGGTGGTCGGTTCCGTCGGGCGGATCTGGCAGGCCAGCCGTGTCTGCGGTGAGGCGCCGACAGCGGCCAGGCTGCGGGCCTCGACATCGCCGGGCGGGGGCAGGGCGTTAGCGCCTTCCTCGATGATGACGCGGCATGTGGTGCAGCGTCCCTTCCCGCCGCACAAGGCCGTATGGGGCACACTATGTGCCTGCGAAATCTCAAGCAGTGTCATGCCCTTTTCGGCATCCACCTCGGGCCCGTTGCTGTAACTTACCCGCACCGAATGCCTGCGCCGCCACAGCTTGCGCCCGATATACACAAGACCCGTGGCCGCCAAGGCGAGCCAGAACGCCAAAAGGGCATTATCCTTGACGGTGAACATGGTCTGGAACGCCTCGGGCGAGGGCCAGTTGTAATGCTCGATATATTGTTCCCGCAGAAACTCATCCGCGAATTCCAACCAAATGCGGCGGCCCTCGGTCAGCAGACCGGCCAAGGCGAACATGGGGATGAAGACGGCAACACCGATCAGATAGGGTACGGCGCTGGACCACCATTTCGTCAGCCGTAACCACATATGCAGCCCGATACAGCCATGCACCCAGACGATCAGCAACAGTGCGCTTTGCATCCAAATCACGGTGCTGGGCCACATCAGGATGATGATATACCCCATCTCGTCATTGACGTCATAGATCTCGTGCGCGACCCGCGTCTGGATGACATGCGAGATCAGCTGCAAAGGTATCAGCAGACCCAGAACAATCTGCAACGCCGTGCTGAACGGCATGCGCAGGGTCCGGCGTTGTGCGATCGAAGCTAGCGCCAGACCGGCATGAGTGAACAACGCCGCATAAAGCAGCAGGCTCATAAAACTGTGCCGCGTCACCGCTGTTCGACCGTCCTGCATCCCGTGCAGATAATCGGTGTGAAACAGGCCCAGTCCGATGTTGATGAAATGGAAGAAAGCGAAAGCAAACAGAACCAACCCGCTGCCGATCCGAAGCCGGGCTGCCCAACCGCCACGCCACAAAGCGCTCTTCAAGAATACCACCTGTATCGCTGTTCGCCGTGGTTGGACTTTGCGAGGACGTTCGCGGTCAGGTCAAGGCTTCGGGTGCAAATCTAGGCCTGCCAATGGGTGGCGGGGTGTTGGGATTGAATTGATATCTTGTCCGCACAAAACAGCACCAGATGGCTGAGGTCAGGGCGCGAGCGCGAGCTGTAGATCAAGCCGTCCGCCCCCAGTGCCCGCGCTTTATCTGAAAAAGACCATGTCGGGGAAGGGGCCCCCGTCGCGCGAATATCCTGCCAGATCACCGATGCAGCCGTCTGCCCGCGGTAGTCCACCAATCGCGCGTTTTCCACCAGAAACCTTTGAACCACCCGGTCGGGATCATCACCCGAGATGTAGCGGCGGATGGCGACCGAAGCGCCCTCGGCGCTGAGCGAGGCATAAAGCGCGAATTGTCCGGAATGATGAAAGCGCCCCTCGGGCGCGCGGGCAGGCAGCAATGGGGCTGCTGCCTGCGACGCAAACAGAATTCTCCAGACAGGGCCAGAGAATTCAAGCATGTGTCAGTCCTGTTCGGCCAGGAACCGTTCGGCATCCAGTGCCGCCATACAGCCCATTCCCGCGCTTGTTACCGCCTGACGATAGACATGGTCGGTCAGATCGCCTGCCGCGAACACGCCGGGGATCGAGGTTTCGGTGCTGCCCGGTTTGGTGACGACATAACCACCCATATGGGTTTCCAGCGTGTCCTTGACCAACTCGTTCGCAGGGGCGTGGCCGATGGCGACAAAGACACCTTTGCACGGGATCTCGGTGATCTCGCCGGTTTTAACATGTTTGACCCGAACACCTTCGACGCCCAAAGGCGCATCGGTGCCGATCACTTCTTCCAGCTGGTGGAACCACAGCGGTTCGATCTTTTCATTCTTCAACAGGCGATCCTGAAGGATCTTTTCCGCCCGCAACTCATCACGGCGGTGGATCAGGGTCACCTTGCTGGCGAAATTGGTCAGGAACAGGGCTTCTTCCACGGCTGTGTTACCGCCACCGATCACCACGATTTCCTGCCCGCGATAGAAGAACCCGTCACAGGTGGCGCAGGCCGAGACGCCAAAGCCCTTGAACTTCTCTTCCGACGGCAGACCCAGCCATTTCGCACGCGCGCCGGTGGCCAGAATGACAGCGTCCGCCGTGTATGTGGTGCCGCTGTCGCCCTTGGCGGTGAAGGGGCGCTTGCTGAGGTCCAGATCGCTGATGATATCGCCGATCACCTCGCATCCCATGGCCTTGGCATGGTCCTGCATCCGCACCATCAGGTCCGGGCCCTGCACCTCGGTATCGCCGGGCCAGTTTTCGACCTCGGTCGTCGTTGTCAGCTGACCACCGGGTTCGATGCCCTGTACCAGAATGGGTTCCAGCATGGCGCGGCTTGCATATACGCCTGCGGTGTATCCTGCGGGCCCCGACCCGATGATCAGAACCTTGGTGTGTCTTGTGTCGGCCATGGTGCCCCCGCTCGAATTGCCTGAATTGGGCCCGCGGCCCGTCGCCCCGATATAGCGACCGACCGGCCCGGCTTAAAGCCCCTTACTGTTCAGGTCCCCTCGGGACGGGGCGCCCTGGGTTTTAGGGGAGAAGGCGAAAAGGAAACAAAGAAAATTGCGCATCTGCGAAACATTATTGCGCGCGTGTGGGGTGCTGATATAAGAACCGAAAAATCAGGAGCATTTGATGGTCACGACTCGGCTGGATGATATCGATCGCAAGATTCTGGCGGAACTGCAGGCGGACGGTCGTATGACCAATGTCGAGCTGGCAAAACGGGTCGGAATCTCGGCCCCGCCCTGTCTGCGCCGGGTGCGCACACTCGAAGAATCCGGCTTCATCACCGGCTATCACGCCGAGGTCAACTCACGCGAGTTGGGGTTCGAGGTCCAGGTATTTGCCATGGTCGGTCTGGACAGCCAGGCCGAAGTCGAACTGCGCGCGTTCGAAGGCCGCTGCCGTGAATGGCCATTGGTCCGCGAATGCCACATGCTGAACGGCGAAGTGGACTTCATCCTGAAATGCGTCGCACCTGACCTGAGCAGCTTTCAGCAGTTTCTGACGGGCGAGTTGCTGACCACGCCAAACGTGGCCAGCGTCAAGACATCGCTCGTTATTCGCGGCGCAAAAGACGAGCCAGGCGTACCGTTCGACGTTCTGGAAGAACGTATGAACCGGATGGCGTGACCCCAACACGTTTTGGTTGCGCGGTGATTGGTGGCAACAGTGCTGCCACCGCAAGGGATAGAACCCAACTTATTACCAGCTGCATGATGCCCCCCATAATGCAGTAATCACAATCATGCTCAGGCCGTCATCGCGTCGATCTCACCATCTCCGGCGCGCGGCATCAGCAGCGGGCCAAAATCGTTCAGCGACTCGATATGCGCGAACAGGTTCAGATAGATCGACCGAAGCGAGTGGCTGATCATGCGAACCGCATTCACACCTGGATGATATGTTTCGAACTGTAATCCATCTACGCGAATAACGGAATGGCGTTTTAAACAAATGTGAAACAGTTCAACGGGGGTGGGCGGCATTGTTTCAATGACACCCATCCCGTCCTGAAATTCGGACACGGGTGTAAGAATCGGCTGCCCCCCATGCAGGTGCCGCAAATGCGCAGGTGTTCCCACGATTCGCGCCGCCGGGCCAGCAATGACACCCGACATTGGCTTTTGCATCCCGAACGTATCCGCCATGATCCGCGTCAGCGGTCGCGTCCGGCCACGTGAATCCGCGCGTCCGGGGATCAACGTGACAGATCCCTTCCACAACACGGTTTCCGATGCGCCATCCTGCGTCAGGACCGTATCCCCCGGCATCAGATCCTCGATTGCCATCGGTCCATGTTCCGTTTCTACCAAAGATCCACGTGTGAAGGCGCAAAACGCGTCTTCAAACATCGGCAGGGCAGGTGCGATGTGGCGGGTCTGAACCACATCTCCGTTCTTCAACAGGCTGCTGACCTCATAGCGGCGCAGCTGGGCTTTTGGCTTGGAAACCGGCCGCGGCGCGTCCCGCAGCATAACAGACGTTTCGATAGCATTTCTGGCCGCGCGGGCCAGTGAATTAGGAATAGTCATTAATATTCCGTCCCCTCAAAATGTTCGGTCAGGCGCGGCGTACCCCCGTACAGACGCGCCCGGCGAACTGGTTCTTTGCCTTGAAACAAATGGGTGACCCTCGGGCGGCAACCGGTACGGTCCCGCGACGCGACTAAATCTCGCTTTCCAACGGTCAACACATTGACCCCCCAGACAAACTCGTACTTCACGGGCGAAATTGCCCGCACACACAACTCCGAAAAAGCCACGAACCCCTCGCTCGTGGCGCGCGATACATCAGGCCGGAGCAAACCTGATACGCGTTGACCCAAATAAGACCGGCAGCTTGGTCTCTGGGTTTTCTGTCTCAGCGTCGTGCCGCGATGCGGCTGGCGACCCTGACAGAATTGCTTGTTACCCGTTTCCACGGCATTTCCAGGTCCTGGTCCCGAGTGGCGGCGACCATGGCTTTTAGAAAGCGTGATTTGGTTTTCATTTTCTGGTCCTGCTCTGAACGGGGATTTCCTCCCCATGTCCTCTGTAAACCTTTTGTGACGCGCGTTTGCGGCAGGGGTAAGGCTTATCCGGGAAGATTTGCGGACAGAAAGATGAAGTCAGATGGACCTCCCACTCAACACGCCAGCGCCCGATTTTCGAACGTCAGATACCGATCTGATGACTGGCAAAAACTCGTTACGATTCTGATGCCCAATCAACACAAAAAATGTGGCGGAAAAGTGGCAGGGCACCTAAATCTGGACGAAGATCACAATCTTATGACGGAAATCAGCCGCCCGTAATCGACCTCGTTCGCGTGTGTTGACCGGCGATAGGAATAGAACCTGTCGGGGTCGGAATAGGTGCAGTGCCGGGTCCACTCGGCCTGTCCGATTCCCGCCTGCCGCAGCCGGTGCAGCCCGAAGGCGGGCAGATCAAATTGCAGGCGGTCACTATCACAATTGGCAAAAAAGCGGCTGTTGTCCGGCGAATCCGCAAGGAACGCGTCCAGAAACTCTGGCCCCACCTCGTACGCGCGCTGCGAAATACTGGGTCCGATCACGGCGCAGATATTGCTGCGGTCGGCCCCCAGCGCCTCCATCGCGTCCAGCGTTGCCTCCAGAACACCGTCCAGCGCGCCGCGCCACCCGGCATGGGCGGCACCGATCACATGCGCATCGGGATCGGCGAACAGAACCGGCTGGCAATCGGCCGTCAGGATCGTCAGGGCCAGACCGGGTGTTGCTGTGACAATGGCATCCGCTTTGGGCTTTTCACCTTCAACCGGGGCTTTGACTGTCAGAACCGTTGGCGAATGAACCTGATGTACCGCGACCATTGCCTCGGGGTCCACCTCCATCGCGTCGGCCACCCGCCGCCGATTCAGCGCGACAATCTCGGTTTGATCCGAGGACCCCTGACCACAGTTCAACCCGCTGAAAATTCCTGAAGACGCGCCGCCGCGACGGGTAAAGAACCCATGGCGAAATGGCGACAGCAGGTCCGAGGTCAGAATTTCCAGCGTCATGGTTCCAATCCTGGTGGTGGGGCGGCATAGGCCGGGAAAAGGCCCATCACCTTGAACAGATTTCCCATTTCATCAGGATGCGTCAACCGCCGATGCGCGGCAATCAGCGCATCCAGCTCGGAACCGCTCAGCGCCTTGGACAGGGCTTGCGCGCGGGCGGTGATCCCCAGCCGTTCAAGGAAGACGCCCTGCGGTGTCAGGCGCGTATGCCTGCACCCACAGGCGCGGGTCGCAACGGCCAAAGGCTCAAAATCCACATGCGCGGTCAAATCGGCCTGACCGGGCGATGCCAGAGGATCGGCATGCTCGTGGCTTTGCAGAGCCTGCAAGGTATCGCCCAGCGAATGCCAGTCGCCATAATCCACAATCAATGCCGCGCCGCCATGACTGGCGACCCGCCCCGCGATCACGGTCAAAACGGGAATCGCAGCAGCACACAGTTCGACCAGATCACCGTCCTTGGTGTCCGACAGCCTATCATTCAACGCCACCTGCGGCCCGATCGCGCCCAGTCCGAACGTCAACCCGCCGTCACGCTCACCCACCAGACGCTCGCGCCAGCCCGTACCGTCACGCTGAAACTGGCGGATGGGCAGGGCATCAAAGAACTCGTTGGCAACCAGCATCAGCGGCTGGTCGGGCAGGTCGGCGATCGTTGCAATCCAGACTGCCTCGTAATCCTTCAGCGTTGCCGCCTGCACCTGTTTCAATACAGGCGATGCTTCAACCAGTACAACCTGCGCTGCCTCGTGAAATCCGGGTACTGACCGTGTGGCGCGCAGAATATCGGCCATCAGGGTACCGCGCCCCGGCCCCAGCTCGCATAGGGTAAACGGTGCGGGCCGACCCTGATCCATCCAGCTTTGCGCCAGAGACAGCCCGACCAGCTCTCCGAACATCTGGCTGATTTCCGGCGCTGTGGTGAAATCCCCTGCAACCCCCAGCGGATCACGGGTCGTGTAATAGCCCAGCGTCGGATGCAGCAGGCATTCTCCCATGAAATCTGCCACGCTCATCGGTCCATCCTGCCGGATGCGGGCGACCAGATGATCGGTCAGGCTCATGCCGCCCGCCGCCGCGCACGCAGGGCAAACCACAGACCAAGCGCGATCATCGGCAGCGACAGGAACTGCCCCATGGTCAGCCCGTACCCGCCCACATGCCAGGCCAGCCCCAGCGGATTGCCGGGCGATACGAACTGCGCATCCGGCTGGCGAAAGAACTCGACGATAAAGCGCGACGCGCCGTAGCCCGCAAGAAACGTCCCCATGACAAGGCCCGGTGTGCGAAAACCGCCGCGCCGATAGACCAGCCACAGCAATACCGCCCCAAGCAACACCCCCTCCAGCGCGGCCTCATACAGCTGCGACGGGTGCCGGGCGCACATGCCTGCGACCACGCCGGGGCAATCCTGCGCAGCATATCCAGGAAAGATGACAGCCCAGGGCAGCTCACTCGGGCGGCCCCACAGCTCGGCGTTGACGAAATTGGCCAGCCGCCCCAGCAGCAATCCGGGCGGAACGGTGTAGGCAACCAGATCCCCCAGCGACAGGGCAGGGATCCGGTGCCGTCGTGCAAACAGGTACGACGCAAGGATCACGCCCAGCAGGCCGCCATGAAACGCCATGCCGCCTTGCCAGACCTTCACGATCTCCAGCGGGTGCGACAGGTAATAACCCGGTTGATAAAACAGCACAAAGCCCAGCCGCCCGCCCAGAATCACGCCCAGAATGATCCAGGTGACCAGATCCTCCAGCTGCTCGGGCTTCATCGGCGGGCCATCCGCAGGCCAGAGCGCCGGGCGGCGCAACGCCACAACAGCCAGCCGCCACGCGATCAGGATGCCCGCGATATAGGCCAGTGCATACCACCTTAACGCGAACTCCATCCCGAACAGCGGGATCGAGAACAGTTCGGGCGACAGATCGGGAAAATTCAGAACAGCCTGCATGTGCGTCTCATTGCCCGGGGTTTGCAGGTCAAGTCAACCTTGAGCCCGCGCCATTCTTTGCCCATATACATGTAAACCGCGAGATCGGAGAACAGATATGCAGACCCGCAACAAGATCCTGGATGACGTGTCCCAACTGATGACCAACGCCATGGGCGTGGCGCAGGGCGCGCGGGAAGAGGCTGAAAACGCGATGAAGTCGATGATCGACCGCTGGCTGGCCGACCGCGATTTCGTTACCCGTGAAGAATTTGACGCCGTGCGCGCCATGGCCCAGAAGGCGCGCGAAGAAAACGCGGCACTCGAAGCCCGCATCGCCGCGCTCGAGGCGAAACTGGACAAATAACGCCCAGGCGCTCCCTGTTTCCACAATTTTCGGACAAAGCATAACGCCGCGCAATCCAGCCCGGATTGTGCGGTGCTGTGTATTCTGACGCGTCGCAGAATTTATTCAAGACAAAGCTGACTCTGGCGCCAATATTTTGATCGCCGTTGCCTTCTGTCCACAACTTATTGCTGTTATCCCCAATAATTAGGGTTGCCAGAACTTACGCCACATCGCACCATATTTAGTACAGGCCTATGGGGGAAGCCCGGTTTGTAGAGCAGGCAACTAGCGCTGGGGCGCTGCCAGCCCCGAAATGCTAGAGATTAGTGAGGTGGCATTATGGCCCTTTCCGAGCAGTATCTCGAAGAAGACATTCATCCGATCGACATTGTTGAGCATCTGGCCGAACATCACGACTGGGATTTTGATCGCATTGGGGACGATCAGATTGCCATGGCCGTTGAAGGGCAGTGGCGCACCTACTCGATCACACTGGCCTGGTCCAACTATGACGAAACGCTGCGCATGGTGTGCAGCTTCGAAATGGAACCACCGGCCGAGCGTGAAATGCAGCTCTATGAGCTGCTCAACAAGATGAACGACCAGTGCTGGGCAGGCGCGTTTACCTATTGGGCAAACCAGAAGCTGATGGTCTATCGCTATGGTCTGGTCCTTGCAGGCGGGCAAACGGCCAGCGCTGACCAGATCGACACGATGATCAATGCCGCCGTCATGAGCGCCGAGCGGTACTACCCCGCGATCCAATTGGTGACCTGGGGAAACAGAGGGCCAGAAGAAGCCATGCAAGTGGCCATTGCAGAGGCCTACGGCCGCGCGTAAACCTTTGCCCCGAACCGATATGTAAAGCGGGAGGGGCAAATGGACATGACGCGCGTGGCCGAACAGGGGCTTGTGCTTCTGGGGTGCGGAAAGATGGGGTCCGCAATGCTGGCGGGATGGCTGGAACACGGCCTTCCGCCAGCTTCCGTTTGGGTCATCGATCCCTACCCGTCAGATTGGCTGAAGGCGCAGGGCGTCAATATCAACGCACCGTTGCCCGAATCCCCCGCCGTGGTACTGGTTGCGGTCAAACCGCAGATGATGGGCGAAGCCCTGCCTGCCATTCAGGCACTGGGCGGTGGGTCCAGCCTGTTCATTTCCGTTGCGGCTGGCACCTCGATTGCCACCTTCGAATCCGTTCTGGGCCGTGACACCCCGATCATTCGCGCCATGCCAAACACGCCCGCCGCCATCCGTCAGGGCATCACGGCGCTGATCGGCAACGCACACGCCTCCGAGACCGATATGGAACAGGCCGAAAACCTGCTGGCGGCAGTGGGTCAGACCGTTCGTCTTGAGGATGAGGCACAGATGGACGCCGTCACCGGTCTCAGCGGGTCCGGCCCGGCCTACGTGTTCCATCTGATCGAAACCCTGGCCGCTGCGGGCGCGGCGCATGGCTTGCCTGCCGAGCTTGCGATGACACTGGCCAAGTCCACAGTGGCCGGTGCCGGGGCGCTGGCCATGGCGTCCGACGAAGACCCCGCGCAGCTGCGTATCAACGTGACCTCTCCGAACGGTACCACACAGGCCGCGCTTGAGGTGCTGATGCATCAGGAAACCGGCTTTCCCGACCTGCTGCACCGTGCCGTCAAGGCCGCAACCAACCGATCCAAGGAGCTCTCGCGTGAGTGAAATTTCGTTCGACGACTTTCTCAAGGTCGATATTCGCGTGGGCGAGGTGATCCGCGCCGAACCCTATCCCGAGGCCCGCAAACCCGCGATCAAGATGTGGATCGACTTTGGGGACGAGATTGGCGAGCGCAAGACCTCGGCCCAGATCACCGCGCATTACGATCCGGCCACTCTGGTCGGCAAACAGGTCATGGCTGTCGTCAACTTCCCTCCGCGCCAGATCGGCAAGTTCATGTCCGAGGTTCTGGTGCTGGGTCTGCCCGATGACAACGGCGAGATCGTTTTGATCGGCCCCGACGGCAAGGTTCCTACAGGCGGGCGGATGCACTGATGAAACTGCTGATCACGCGCCCGATGACCCCGGCAGTCGAATCGCGCGCCCGCGCCGATTTCGATGTGACCATCCGGGAAAACACCCTGCCCATGTCACGGCAGGAGATGCTGGCCGCTCTGGCCGATTACGACGTGGTCGTCCCGACGCTGGGTGATCAGTTTTCGTCGCAGATTTTTGCAGAAGCCGGTCAGCCGCGCTGCAAGCTGCTGGCCAATTTCGGTGTTGGCTTCAACCATATCGACGTGGATGCCGCACGCGCGGCCGGGGTTGACGTAACCAACACGCCCGGCGCGGTCACCGATGCCACAGCCGATATCGCCATGACCCTGCTGCTGACCACAGCCCGGCGGGCCGGTGAGGGGGAGCGGCTGGTGCGATCGGGTCAGTGGCAGGGCTGGCACCCGACGCAGATGCTGGGCCATCATGTGACCGGCAAGCGCGTGGGCATTGTCGGCATGGGCCGCATCGGACAGGCCATCGCGCGCCGCTGTCATTTCGGGTTTGCCATGCAGGTGGCCTATCAGTCCCGCAGCGCCAAGCAACTGGATTTCCCGGCGGAATTCACACCTGACCTTGAAACACTCGCCGCTTCGGTCGATTTCCTTGTGCTTGCGGTTCCCGGCGGTGCGGAAACCCGCCACCTGATCAATGCGCAGATTCTTGAGGCGATGAACCCCTCGGCTACTCTGGTCAACATCGCCCGTGGCGAGGTGGTGGACGAGGTCGCGCTGATCACGGCGCTGCAAACCGGTCAGATCGCGGGGGCGGGGCTTGACGTCTACGAATTCGAACCCAAAGTGCCGCAATCCCTGTGCGAAATGGAAAACGTCACCCTGCTGCCCCACTTGGGCACCGCCACCGAAGAGGTGCGCAGCAGCATGGGGCACATGGCGCTGGATAACGTGGCGGCCTTTGTCGCGGGCAGGGCGCTGCCCAACCCGGTCTAGTCGCCCACCGCCTCGCGCCAGTGTTTGCGGCAGAGCGAGACATACGTCTCGTTCCCGCCGATCTGTACCTGCGCCCCTTCAGTGATGGCCTTGCCGGTCTCGTCGCGACGAATCACCATCGTGGCCTTGCGGCCGCATTCACAGATCGTGCGCACCTCGCGCATTTCGTCGGCAAGGGCCAGCAGGGCGGCAGAACCGGGGAACAGCTTGCCCTGAAAATCCACGCGCAGCCCATAGGCCAGCACCGGCACATCCAGATCGTCCACCGCACGGGCCAGTTGCCAGACCTGCGCCTCGGACAGGAACTGCGCCTCATCAATGAAAACGCAGGCCACGGAACCTTTGTCCAGCCGGGACCGGATCATGGCGAAGACGTCATCTTCGGGTGTGAAAGTGTCAGCCTGCTCCGATATGCCGATGCGCGATGCAATCCGCCCCGCACCCGCCCGCCCGTCAAGGGCGGCGGTCATCAGGTAGGTCTGCATTCCGCGCTCGCGATAGTTGTGCGAGGCCTGTAGCAACACGGTCGACTTGCCCGCGTTCATGGTGGAATAGTTGAAATACAGCTTTGCCATGGCGTGGGTCTAAAACGCCCGGCCAAAAGGAACAAGAGAGCAAAGGGATGTAAGAAGCGACGTCGCCGTTGCGTGCGCAGAGGCCGAGCTGGGCTCGTAGGGGATGGAACCCCCGCGTCTGCAACAGCGACGCCGTCGGCCAACATGTGGCCAAAACAAAGCAAGGCCCAACAATACCGCCCTGCAATCACTCTTTACCGGCTTGAACTGCCGCCACTCACTCACAAAATCCCCCGCTTATCTGAGGGATAGTCAATGTATGACATTTCAATTATGACTCAGGTATGGGAAATTTCCCGACGCTTTCCCCGGTTTGGACACCGGGCGGGCGTTTGCAGGTAATAAAGGTAAATCAATGGCAGATATCGGGGCCTATCTGAAGAAACACACAGAAGCGCTGGTCAAAGATGTCGGAATAGAAGCTGCTTGTGAAATCACCGGAAAATCCAAGGCGACCCTGGGCCGGTATTATTCGGACAATGCCGAACACGCGGACAGGTTCATGCCCGTGGATGCGGTGGCCCGGCTTGAAAACGCAGCAACTTATCCGCATGTGACATCCGCGCTGGCGGATCTGAAAAACATCACCCTGTCCTACAGCGAACGCAACACCGAGGATCCTCGCACAGGCGGGGTGAATTCGGATGTCATCGCGCTCAGCCAGCGGTTTGCAATGCTGATGACTGAATATCAATCCGCAATCGAAGATGGCATCATCACGGTGAACGAAGCCAAAAGGCTGCTGAAAGAAACCAGTTTGCTTCAGCAGGTCCTGATAGAAATGAAACTGCACCTGGAAGAAGAAAGCGTCAGCTAGGCTTGGTGGCGGCCAGCTATCGGCCAAAAACCGCCTGCCCGGATCGCCGCAGATGTCGTGCGCTTTGTGGCATGATCATCAACCGGACTCTGCGCCTCAATTCAGTCACGTCTTTCAGATAAGCTGTGGCGCAGGCAAGATCGTCAAGGGCAGTAAACCATGCAGAAAATGCAGGGAAATTACAGCATTCTCGCAGACCGTATGGTTTGGCGGTCGTTCCTGTTTGTCTATGCGCTCTTTCTGGCCACGGTGCTGTTTGGCGCTTATCAGGAAGGCCCTGATGACGCGATGCGCTGGGTCATGGTACAGGACCTGCTGGCGGGACAGGGCTGGTTTGACGCCTATCAGCATCGGCTGGGCCCCGGTGACGGCACGCTGATGCACTGGTCCCGGCTTGTCGATGCACCGATTGCCGGGATCTACGCGCTGTCCGCGATGGTCGTGCCGCCCGACACCGCCTTGCAAGTGACCGCGTTTGTGTGGCCGGTGCTTCTGGCGGGGCTGACCCTGTGGGCCTTTGCTGTCACCGGCGCAGCGTTGGGCGGGCGAAATGGCGCGATTTCGGCACTGGTGGTCGGTGCGCTGACGCTCGAACATTATCGGAAGTTCGACTATTTCTCGTTTGACCACCACAATGTTCAGATTCTGCTGTTTGCAGCGGCCCTCATGTTCTTTGTCCTGCGCAAGGCCAAACCCTCTGCTGCGGGATGGCTGGGTGTCTGTCTGGCCCTTTCGGTGTCCATCGGAACCGAATCGATCGTGCAGGTCGCGATTATCGCGGTGTTCTTCACGATTGACTGGATCGTGACCGGCACAGCCGCCCGCCGCCGCACCATAGTGTTTGGAACCGGGCTGGCGCTGACCCTGTTGTTGGCCAGCGTTGCAACAACGGGGCGTCAGGGCTTTCTGTTCCCAAGCTGCGATGCCCTGACGATCAGTGTGGCCCTGCCGGCGGGGATCGCAGCGCTGTGCCTGTGTGCAGCAGCCTGGGTCGGGTCGGGCTGGTCCTATTGGGGGCGCTTCGGCGCGTGTCTTGCGACAGGCGCTGTAACACTTGGCTGCGCTTACGCATTTGCGCCCTACTGCCTTGAAAACCCGATTGCGGACCTGCCTCAGGACATGCGTGACTTCTGGCTCAGCCAGGTTGCCGAAGCGCAGAATATCACCGTTGTGCTGGAACTGCATTTGGGCGAGGCTGCGGCCCTGATCGCCATGTCCGTCATCACAGCGGTTGCAGCGTTGTTCTTTGTCCGACAGTCACAAGACAAAATGGACTATCTTCTGTTTCTGGCGCTGATTGTGACCGGGTTTTCCATGTTTCTGTACCAGTCCCGGATGATGACGTTTCTGGGCGTGTCCCTTGTGGCTGTTCAGGCTCAGATGCTGCGCGCCCTTTACATCAGTTACAGAACCCATGGTCGCACGCTTTCCGGCTTGGCTATGGTAGGCTTTGTTGTCTGCGTCTCGCCAAAGATCGGCATCAGCGTGGAAAAACAGCTGGGACGATTTGCGCGCCCCTCCCTTGCGGCACCCGCCGCCGAGGTCGCGCAGGATTCGCAAAACGACGGCGCCGCCTGTAAGGCGCCCGAGGCTTACGCGGCCCTGAAAAACCTGCCAACCGGCATGGTTCTGGTCGATTTTGATTATGCGGCAGAGGTGCTGCGCTATACCGATCATTCGGTTCTGGCGGGCAATTATCACCGCAACCGGGCCGGAATTCAGGCGCAGATTGCGGTTTTGCGTATGGATGCGTCCCAGGCCGGTCCGCGTCTTGCTGCGCTGGGTGTAAGCTATGTGCTGCTTTGCACCGCTGCGCCCCGTACTGAATTCTGGGACTGGGCGTCTCAGGGGCGCGGGCTGCAATCCCAATTGGCAAAGGGTGAAACCCCCGCCTATCTCAAACGGATTGATGGTGGGGAAGGGGCCGCGTTTCAGGTTTTTCAGTTGGCGGCCGATTTCTAGGCCGTCCGCGCTTTGCGGAATGCTGATCAGGCGTGACGCTTCACGATCACCGATCCAACCGAATACCCGGCCCCAAAAGAACAGATCAGCCCCAGATCACCCTCTTGCAGATCGTCAGAGTATTTCGAAAACGCAATGATCGACCCTGCGGATGAGGTGTTCGCATAATCCTGAAGGATATTGGGTTGCTCGCCCGCCTCGGGTTCGCGGCCCAGAACTTTCTTGCCGATGAAGTCGTTCATCGTCTTGTTGGCCTGATGCAGCCACAGGCGTTTGAGGTCGGTATTGCTGACCCCTTCGGCCTCCATATGGTCGCTGATATGCTTGCTGACCATCGGCAACACTTCCTTGAACACCTTCCGGCCGTTCTGCATGAACTGCATGTCGCGGCGGTCAATCACACCATCGGGGCGCGACCGGCGCAGGAACCCGTTATTGTTGCGGATATTGTTGGAAAAGGCGGTGGCACAGCGGGTCGACAGGATTTCGAAATGCGGGCCTTTGGCGTCTTCGATCCGCTCGATCAACGTTGCCGTTGCCACATCGCCAAAGATAAAGTGACAATCCCGGTCGCGCCATTCCAGATGGCCCGAGCAGATTTCAGGGTTCACCACCAACGCCGCGCGCACCGACCCGGACCGCACCATATCCGCCGCCGCCTGAATGCCGAACGTGGCCGAAGAACAGGCGACATTCATGTCAAAGCCAAACCCGTCGATGCCCAGTTCCTGCTGAATCTCGATTGCAATCGCCGGATAGGCGCGTTCATGGTTCGAGGCCGCGCAGATCACCAGATCGACATCCGCCGCCGAACGCCCCGCCTGCGCCAGCGCCTTCCTGCAGGCATCCACTGCCATCTCGGTCATGATCCCGGGCTCGTCATCGCTGCGCTGGCGCAGCGTCGGGTGCATCACGTCCGGGTTCAGCACCCCGGCCTTGTCCATCACGTACCGGTTCTGAATGCCCGACGCCTTGACGATGAACTCTTCCGAGGAATGCTGCATCGCCTCCATCTGCCCGGCTGCGATGGCCTCGGCATTCTTCGCGTTCTGCTTGTCGGCATAGGCGTTGAACGCTTCAACAAGCTCGGCGTTGGTGATGACGTTTTCCGGCGTGAAGACACCGGTACCGGTGATGGCGGGGGTATACATGGCGGGCCCTGAATGTTTCGGATTCGCCCAAAATGCAGTCATGGCGTGATTTGATCAAGATATGTTGACCCAAGGGAATCCGTTCCGGGGTGCAGTTTCATATCTTGAATAGTTCATAAATTGAAGTATATCGCCCCGTAACCCGCGCGGAGACCCCCAATGCCCGACGATATCAGTGCCAGACTGGGCCGCCTCAGCCCCGAGATTCAGGCGATCATGGGCGTCTATGCCCTGTACTGGAAACTGGAAGAGACCTTCGACTGTATCGAAACAGACCTGAGCCACCCGGAATGCCACATGCTGATCAAACTGGATCAGCCCAAGCGCATGGGCGTTCTGGCCGCTGATATGTTAAGCGTCCCGTCAACGATCACCGCCACAGCCGATGCCCTTGAAAAAGCGGGCTACCTGACGCGTCGGCGTGACCCCGAAGACCGCCGCGCCTGGTTGCTGGTGCTGACAGAGCAGGGCGAAGAGGCCCGCAACATGCTGGTCGCCGCCGCCGGGGACCTGTTTCACAGGGCCTCGGGCCTAAACGAACAAGAAACTGCCGAATTCGCGCGACTGGCGCGCAAAATCCGCGACAACGTATTGAAAACGGGAATTCCCGAGGGATTGAAGAAATGAAACTCCTGACCTCTCTGGGCCTTGCACTGGCCATTCTGGCAACCCCGATTGCCGCTCAAGAGACCCCGAAACCGGTGAAACTCATGCAGGTGCGCGAAACCGCGCCCGGTTTCACGCGGCAGTTTTTTGGCCGCGTCGCCGCGCGCCAGACCGTTGATCTGGCCTTTCAGGTTGCGGGGCAGATTGTCGAAATGCCCATCAACGAAGGCTTCGTGATTCCCAAGGATGGCCTGATTGCCCGTCTGGATCAGGAACCGTTCGAGCTGCGCCTTGATCGGGCGCGGCTGCAAAAGGAACAGGCCGACCGCACCGTCGCCCGCCTGTCGCGCCTGCGCGGTACAACCGCCAGCCAGGTGGCCGTGGACGATGCCGAGACCGAGGCGCAACTGGCCGCGATCGCCCTGCGCGACGCGGAATATGAACTGGAACACGCCACGCTGACCGCGCCGTTTGACGCGCTGGTCTCCAGCCGCTCGGTCGAGGCGTTTACGACCGTCTCGGCGGGCACGCCCATCGTCCGCATCCACGACATGTCCGAATTGCGCATCGTGGTCGACGTGCCCGAGATCCTGTTTCAACGCTCTGGCCAGACTGATCAAAGAACGATCACCGCCAAATTCCCTGCCAGTGACGAAGTCTTCCCGCTGGAAATCCGAGAATTCGACGCGGAAACCTCCAGCGTCGGTCAAACCTTCCGCATCCAGTTCGGCCTGACCCCGCCCGAGGGGTTGCTGATCCTTCCCGGCTCGTCCGTTACCGTCAATGTTCAGGTGCAGGACAACCGCATTGGCATCATCGTGCCAGCAACCGCTGTGATCGCCGACGCAAACGGCGCGCTGAACGTCATGGTGTTTTCCCCGGTCGGGGCGGATGAGGGCACCGTGCGCCGCATCCCGGTGACCATCGAGCCCACGCAAACCGGCGATGTCCGGGTGCTGACGGGCCTGTCTGACGGGGATGAGGTCGTTGTTGCCGGAGGCGCTGTGCTGACGGATGGTCAGACGGTGCGTCGGTTCGCCGGTTTCGCGAATTGAGGGGCTGACAGATGAACATCGCCCGCGCCTCAATCGACCGGCCGCTTTACACATGGCTGGTCATCCTCATTGCCCTTGTTGGGGGCATCTGGGGGTTCACATCGCTTGGCCGTCTGGAAGACCCGGCCTTTACAATCAAAAACGCGGTCATCGCCACGCAATACCCCGGTGCCACTGCCGAACAGGTGGCGCTGGAAGTATCGGAACCGCTGGAATCCGCTATACAGCAGATGGGCGAGGTGGATGTCATCACCTCTGTCAATCAACCCGGACGGTCCCTGATCGAGGTCGAGATCAAGTCGACATATGACGGCACCGAACTGCCTGCCATCTGGACCCGGCTCAGGGCCAAGGTGCGCGACGCCGCGCGCGGCCTGCCATCGGGCGTCGGCCAGCCGTTTGTGAATGACGGGTTCGGCGACGTGTTCGGCCTGTTCTATGCGGTGACCGCCCAAGGGTTCTCGGACGCCGAAAAGCACGAACTGGCAACGTTCCTGCGGCGGGAACTGCTGACCGTGGACGGGGTTGCGGATGTCGAGGTTCAGGGCCTGCCGGACGAGGCGATCTTTGTCGAACCCGATCTGGCGATTTCGGTGAACCAGAATGTCCCGCTGCAAGCAATCAACCAGGCCATCGCCAATGCGGATTCGGTCAATTCCTCAGGGTCCTTGCGCTCTGATAACGAGCGCACCACCATTCTGACGGCCGAAGGGTCGGACAGTGTGTCGGCCATTGCGGGCCTGTCTGTCGGTTCGCAAGGGCAGGTGATCAACCTCTTTGACATGTCCGATGTCTATCGTGCCCGTCAGAACGACCCCGACATCATTATCCGCTACAACGGGACCGAGGCCTTCACCTTGGGCATCGCGGGTCTGGCCACCGAAAACATTGTCGAAGTCGGCAAACGCGCTGACGCCAAATTCGCGGAGTTGAACACAAGCATTCCCTTCGGTGTCGAAATCCTGCCGATCTATCAGCAACATGTGGTGGTCGAGCAGGCCTCGAACGACTTTCTCGTGAACCTTGCCATGTCGGTGGCCATCGTGGTCGCCGTGCTGGGCATCTTCATGGGCTGGCGCGCGGCCATTGTCGTCGGCTCGACCCTGCTGCTGACCGTGGTCGGCACGCTTCTGTTCATGTCGCTCTTCTCAATCGAGATGGAACGAATCTCATTGGGTGCCCTGATCATCGCCATGGGGATGCTGGTGGACAACGCCATCGTCGTGGCCGAAGGGATGCAGATATCCATGCTGCGCGGCCAGTCCTCGCGAGATGCGGCCGAGGATGTGGCGTCAAAAACCCAGATCCCGCTGCTGGGTGCGACCGTGATTGGCATCATGGCCTTTGCGGGCATTGGCCTCAGCCCTGACGCAACCGGAGAATTCCTGTTCTCTCTGTTCGCCGTGATTGGTATTTCACTGTTGCTCAGCTGGGTATTGGCGATCACCGTCACGCCGCTTTTGGGGCACTACTTCTTCAAACAGGGCAAAGCAGGCGAGATCGACGCTTACGGCGGCCTCCTGTTCCGCACCTATGGTGCGATCCTGCGCTTTGCGCTGCGCTTCCGCTGGCTGGTTGTTGCTGGTCTCGTCGGCGTAACCGTCGTGTGCTATGCCGGGTTTGGGCTGATGAAACAGCAGTTCTTCCCCAACTCCAACACGCCTTTGTTCTTTGTGCACTACAAACTGCCGCAGGGCACACCGATTGCACGAACCGCCGAAGACATGGCGGTATTCGAAGAGTGGCTGGCGGCACGCGACGACGTCGTCTCGGTCACGACCTTTGTCGGCCAGGGGGCTACCCGTTTCATGCTGACCTACTCCGCCGAAAAGCCGAATCCCAGCTATGGGCACATGGTCATCCGCACAGCAAGCCTGGACGACATCCCGGCGCTGCAAGCGGACCTTGAGGCGTTCGGGTCCGTCCAGTTCCCCGAAGGTGAGTTTGGCACCAAGCGCCTGGTTTTTGGCCCCGGCGGTGGTGATCCGATTCAGGCCCGCTTCTCGGGCAGCGATCCGGTCGTGCTGCGCCAGCTTGCTGATGAGGCGGTGCAGCGCATGGCAGCCGCATCCCCGAACGCGCTGTTGGTTCATCACGACTGGCGCGAACAGGAACTGGCTCTGCAACCGATCTATGCCACCGAACGGGCGCAGACAGCGGGTGTCACACGCGAAGATATCGCCGCCACCCTGCAATTCTCGACCGACGGCATTACGGGTGGTGTGTTCCGCGAGCGCGACCGCCTGATCCCGATCATCCTGCGCCGACCCGCGGACGGAGATTACTCGATCGTTGATCAGGTCGTGTACTCGGACCAGTCGGAAAAATTTGTACCAATTGAACAAATGGTGGATGGATTCGAGTACAAAACGCTCAATACGCTGGTTCACCGTCGTGATCGGGTTCTGACTATCACCGTCGGCGCCGACATCCCGCCCGACCTGACAGCGGCACAGGTCCACGCCGAAGTGCGAGACGCCATCGAGGCCATCGAATTGCCGCCCGGGTACAAGATGGAGTGGGGCGGTGAGTTCGAAAATTCGCGCGACGCGCAGGCAAGCCTGGGCAGACAACTGCCGCTGAGCCTGCTGATCATGGTGTTGATCTCGGTCCTATTGTTCAACGCGATCCGCCAGCCGATCATCATCTGGCTGCTGGTGCCGATGTCCGTGAACGGCGTGGTAATCGGCCTGCTGGGAACAGGACTGCCCTTCACCTTTACGGCACTTCTGGGCCTGCTCAGCCTGTCGGGCATGCTGATCAAGAACGGCATTGTTCTGGTCGAGGAAATCGATCTGGTCCGCGCCACCGGCAAGCCCCTGCGCGAGGCAATCATCGAAGCATCCGTGTCGCGTTTGCGGCCCGTCATGCTGGCGGCTGTCACGACCATTCTGGGCATGGCGCCACTGCTGACGGATGCGTTCTTCGTCTCGATGGCAGTGACGATCATGGGCGGTCTGGCATTTGCCACCGTGCTGACAATGGTTGCGGCACCGGTGTTTTACCTGCTGTTCTTCGCCCGTGACGAACGAAAGAAAACGATGGAAATACCTGCGTAAAATATTGAAAATAAGGAAAAGCCCCAGAGTTTCCTCTGGGGCTTTTCTGTTTGGTTCATGGGTCTTTACCCCTGTAGCGATTTCACCTCAACGTCGCCCTCAGCTTGTGCCTTGATCGCCAGTGCTGCGGCATTGGCCCCAGCTGCGGTGGTGAAATACGGGATCTTGTCGTACAGCGCGATCGAGCGGATGGCCTTGCTGTCCTCAACCGCCTGCGCACCTTCGGTGGTGTTCATCACCAGCTGCACCTGACCGTCTTTCAGCATGTCCACCACATCCGGGCGGCCTTCGTACACCTTGTTCACCACGTCACAGGCAACACCCTGTTCGTCCAGCCAGCTTTGCGTGCCGCGCGTGGCCACAAGCGTGAAACCCTGATCAACCAGAACCTGCGCCGCTTCCAGCATGGCTTTGCCCTTGTCGGCATCCTTGATCGAAATGAACGCACGGCCAGAGGACGGCAGCACCATGCCCGCGCCCATCTGCGCCTTGAGGAACGCGCGTGGGAAGTCACGGTCCCAGCCCATCACCTCGCCGGTCGAGCGCATTTCCGGGCCAAGGATGGTGTCGACGCCGGGGAAACGGGCGAATGGCATGACAGCTTCTTTCACCGAGAACCACGGCATGTCCGGATCGGCCAACGTCATCTGGTCCGCGATCTTGGTGTCCTTGCCTTCCTGATAGGGCGGGCGCATCGGGAAATCGGCCAGTTTCTCGCCCGCCATGACGCGCGCCGCAATCGACGCAATTGCACTGTCGGTGGCCTTGGCAACAAACGGCACGGTGCGCGAGGCGCGCGGGTTCACTTCGATCAGATAGATCTCATCATCCTTGATCGCGAATTGCACATTCATCAGGCCAACGACATTCAGCGCCTTGGCCAGTTTGAATGCCTGTTCCTTGATCTGCCCGATGATCTCTTTCGACAGCGAATAGGGCGGCAGCGAACAGGCGGAATCGCCCGAGTGAACGCCCGCTTCTTCGATGTGCTGCATGATGCCCGCCACGTGAACGTCGGTGCCGTCACACAGCGCATCTACGTCCAGCTCGACCGCGCCCGCCAGATAGCTGTCCAGAAGTACGGGGCTGTCGCCCGAGACCACAACGGCCTCGTTGATATAGCGTCGCAGCTGATCCATATCGCGCACGATTTCCATCGCACGACCGCCCAGAACGTAAGAGGGGCGAATGACCAGCGGGAAACCGATCTCTTCGGCAATCTCCAGCGCCTTTTCATCGGTCGAGGCAATACCGTTTCTGGGCTGTTTCAGGCCCAGTTCATTGACCAGCGCCTGGAACCGTTCGCGGTCTTCGGCCAGGTCAATTGCGTCCGGTGTGGTACCCAGAATCGGAATACCCTCGGCCTCAAGCGCGTTGGCCAGCTTCAACGGTGTTTGACCACCGAACTGAACGATCACGCCGTGCAGCGTGCCGTTTTCCTGTTCCTTCGTCAGGATTTCCATGACGTGTTCAAAGGTCAGCGGTTCAAAATACAAACGGTCCGAGGTGTCGTAGTCGGTCGAAACCGTCTCGGGATTGCAATTGACCATGATGGTCTCGTACCCGGCCTCGGTCAGCGCATAACAGGCGTGGCAGCAGCAATAATCGAACTCGATCCCCTGACCGATCCGGTTCGGGCCACCACCAAGAATAACGACCTTCTTGCGGTCGCTTGGGCGTGCTTCGCATTCGACATCGCCCATCATCGGGGCTTCGTAAGTCGAGTACATATAGGGTGTCTGCGCTTCGAACTCAGCAGCGCAGGTATCGATGCGTTTGAAGACCGCGGTGACGCCCAGATTGTGGCGGGCGCGGCGCACGTTATCTTCGCTGCGGCCTGACAGGTTGCCCAGACGCGCATCGGTGAAGCCCAGCATCTTGAGCTTGCGGATGCCTTCTTCGGTCACTGGCAGACCGTCCTTGCGCACGGTGCGTTCGGCTTCGATGATCTCGCGAATGCGGGCCAGGAACCAGGGGTCAAACTTGGTGACGCCAAAGATTTCGTCGTCGCTCAGGCCATGACGCATGGCTTGGGCGATGGTGCGCAGGCGGTCGGGGGTCTGCTTGCTGATCGCCTTGATGACATGCGCCTTGTCATCGCTGCTTTCGACCTCATCCCACAGGCCGATGCTCAACCCCGGAACTTCGATCTCATCAAACCCGGTCAAGCCGGATTCCATCGATGCCAGCGCCTTCTGCATGGATTCGTGGATGGTGCGCCCGATGGACATCGCCTCACCCACCGACTTCATTGCAGTGGTCAGGTAGGGTTCAGAGCCGGGGAATTTTTCAAACGCGAATTTCGGGATCTTGGTGACGACATAGTCGATGGTAGGTTCGAACGACGCAGGCGTGACCTTGGTGATGTCATTGTCCAGCTCGTCCAGCGTGTAGCCCACGGCCAGTTTCGCGGCGATCTTGGCAATCGGGAAACCCGTCGCCTTGGAGGCCAGCGCCGATGAACGCGACACGCGCGGGTTCATTTCGATCACAACCATGCGGCCATCATCGGGGTTGATTGCCCATTGCACGTTCGAGCCGCCGGTTTCCACCCCGATCTCGCGCAGCACGGCAATCGAGCCGTTGCGCATGATCTGGTATTCCTTGTCGGTCAGCGTCAGGGCAGGGGCCACGGTGATCGAGTCACCCGTGTGCACGCCCATTGGATCGACGTTTTCGATGGAACAGACGATGATGGCGTTGTCGGCAGTGTCGCGCACCACTTCCATCTCGTATTCTTTCCAGCCCAGCAGGCTTTCATCGACGAGGATCTGGTTGACGGGCGAGGCATCCATGCCCGAGCGGCAGAAATGGATATAATCCTCGCGGTTATAGGCCACGCCGCCGCCTGTGCCGCCCAAGGTAAAGGCCGGGCGGATGATGGCGGGCAGGCCGATTTCCTCCAACTCGTCCAGAGCGATCTGCACACCTGCTTCCAGATCGGCAGAGCCGTCGGCCTTCTTGGGGGCGGTCACGATGGTGGCTTTGGGGTTTTCCAGCCCCAGCCGATCCATCGCCTCGCGGAACAATTTGCGATCCTCGGCCATCTCGATGGCGTCGCGTTTGGCACCGATCATCTCGACACCGAACTTGTCCAACACCCCCATCTCTTCCAGCGCGAGCGAGGTGTTCAGACCGGTTTGCCCGCCCATTGTGGGCAGCAGGGCGTCAGGGCGTTCCTTTTCGATGATCTTGGCGACGACCTCGGGCGTGATCGGCTCGATATAGGTGGCATCGGCAAGTCCGGGGTCAGTCATGATTGTCGCCGGGTTCGAGTTGACCAGAATAACCCGGTAACCTTCTTCGCGCAGGGCCTTGCAGGCCTGAGCGCCGGAATAGTCGAACTCGCAGGCCTGACCGATAACAATGGGACCCGCCCCGATGATCATGATCGACTTGATGTCGGTTCTCTTCGGCATGGCCTGGCCCCTTCAATTTTGCACGAGTCGCGGGCGCCGCCCAAGCGCCCAAATTGTCGTGCGTTATAGGGACCACGCAGAAAGGTTCAAGGGGTATCGGAAACAGAAGCGAAATTGCCGCTTTCCCCCCTTTCCCCTGCCAGAGTATTCTCTATATCGCCCTTCACGGCAAAAGAGGATGCAGTTGCGTATTCGTTTTGATCAGGGACCAGCCGGTCGCGGAACCCGGTTTCAGCGCCCGACTCGGATTATCCGCGCGGATACGGCGGAGGACGTGCCCCAGGCTCTGGCGGCGCTGGATGAGGCGCGCGCGGGCGGAGCCTGGCTGGCTGGCTATGCCAGTTATGAACTGGGATATGTGCTTGAATCCCGGCTGATTGATCTTTTGCCGGAATCGCGTCGGCTGCCCCTGCTGTGTTTTGGGGTCTACGGCGCGCCGGATCGGGTTGCTTTACCAACGCCCGCGGGTGAGGTGCGCGCGTTTCAGCCGCGCTGGGACGAGGCGCGCTATAGCGAAGCCTTTCAACTGGTGCATGATGCCATCGGTGCAGGCGATATCTATCAGGCGAACCTGACCTTTCCGATTGACCTGACCGTCTCGGGCAGCAGTGAAACCCTTTATGCGGCACTGGCAGCGGGGCAGCCCGTTGGGCATGGTGCGCTGGTGCAGCAGGTCGGGTTGCCGGATTTGCTCAGCCGCTCGCCAGAGTTGTTCTTCCGCACAGACGCGGATGGAAAGATCGAGACTCGACCGATGAAGGGCACCCAGCCGCGCAGCGAAGACCCGGATGAGGATATGCGGCGCCGGGCGTTTCTGACCACGGACGAAAAGAACCGGGCGGAAAACCTGATGATCGTCGATCTTCTGCGCAACGATATCAGCCGTGTCGCGTTGCCCGGTTCCGTTCATGTCCCTGAACTGTTCAAGGTGGAAACCTATGCGACAGTGCATCAGATGGTTTCACTTGTCCGTGCCCAGTTGCTCAAATGCGCAGGGCTCAGCGATATACTGACGGCTCTGTTTCCCTGCGGCTCGATCACGGGCGCCCCCAAAATTCGCGCCATGGAAATTCTGGCCGGGCTGGAACCCTGGCCGCGCGACATCTATTGTGGCACCATCGGCTGGGCCGCGCCTGATGGCCGGTCCGAGTTCAACGTGGCCATCCGTACGCTGATGCTGGAAGACGATCAGGCCACCCTGAACGTGGGCGGGGGCCTTGTCTGGGACAGCACCGCCCCGGCAGAATATGAGGAGGCGCTATGGAAAGCCCGCTTCGCCCGCCAGCTGAGCCTGATTTCCGCCTGATCGAAACACTGGCGTTTCGGCCAGGTCAGGGCTTTGTCCGAAAAGACCGTCACCTTGCGCGCATGGCCCGAACCGCTGCGGCCTTTGGCCTTCCCTTCAACCCGGATTCAGCGACCGCCGCGCTGGATGGCGCGTTGGGCGACACCCCCTTGCGGTGCCGCCTTACACTGGACGCATCGGGCGCATTCGAATTGACCACCGGGGTTCTGGCCAGCAACCCTCCGGTCTGGCGCATCGCCCTGTCTGATCAGCGACTGGCTTCCAATGATCTTTGGCTGCGTCACAAGACAAGCCGCCGCGCCCTTTATGACAATACTCGCGCCGCGCTGACGGATGGCATAGACGAGGTGTTATTCCTGAATGAGCTTGATGAGCTGTGTGAGGGCACCATCAGCAACCTTTTCGTCGAAAAACAGGACGGTCGTATTCTGACACCTGCGCTCTCCAGCGGTCTGTTGCCTGGCATATTGCGCGAAGAATTACTGGATAAAGGAACGGTGTCTGAGGCCGTGCTGACCCTGAGCGACCTGAAAAATGCACAAACTGCCTACATGGGCAATTCATTGCGCGGGCTGATCCGGGTGGAGCTGATAGACACGTGACCAAAGACAGCGCGATGGTCGGACCGCCGGTTGCATTGCCGCGGTTAAGAGTTGAGTTCGGCCTGTTCTATGTTGTCCTGCCGCTGATCATCGCGGTTTTGTTTCCACCGAACTGGATGTTTCCGGCTCTGTTTGCCCTGACCGGGCTGGGGATCATGCTGCTGCATTGGACACCGGGCTTTCAATGGGCCGAGCTGCGCTATGATTGGGCCAACTGGTCGCTTCGCGAAGTTGTGCTGTTTACCGCTTTCATGTCCGTGTTTTGCGTTGGGCTGATTCAGGTGACACGCCCCGACGCCGCGTTTTTTCTGCCAGTACACCGCCCTGAGATGCTGGTGCTTATCTGGATCGGTTATCCTGTTTTGTCTGCACTGCCTCAGGAACTGCTGTTCCGCCCACTGTTCTTCCGGCGTTATCACGCGATCCTGCCAGAGGGGCGTGCGGCTTATGTGCTGAATGCTGCCATCTTCTCGTTCGCGCATCTGATGTATTGGAGTTGGATTGTCGCCCTCATGACATTTGCGGGCGGGCTGCTGTTTACATGGGCCTACAGGCAGCGCGGCTCGTTCTTCTATGCGGTGCTGTTGCACGCGATTGCGGGCAATATCATCTTTGCGGTCGGGCTGGGTGTCTATTTCTACTCAGGCAACGTGCAAAGGCCATTTTGACAGGGCGACCCGCCTTGACTTTCCGGGCCTGACAGGGTGTATCGGCGCGACGAATTCTGCGCCCGAAGGGATATGATCCATGCACGCCTATCGCAGCCACACCTGCGCCGCACTGACCGCCGCTAATGTCGGTGAAACCGTTCGCCTGTCCGGTTGGGTGCATCGGGTCCGAGACCACGGGGGCGTCCTGTTCATCGACCTGCGCGACCATTTCGGTGTGACACAAGTTCTGTGCGACGGCGACAGCGCGGCTTTTGCCGAGCTTGAGAAAGTGCGCTCGGAATGGTGCATCCGCATCGACGGCACTGTCAAAGCGCGTGCCGCCGAACTGGTGAACCCGAAGCTGCCCACCGGCGAGATCGAGGTGTACGTGCGCGAGCTGGAAGTTCTGGGGGCCGCCGAGGAACTGCCGCTGATGGTGTTCGGCGATCAGGAATACCCCGAGGAAACACGCCTGCGCTATCGCTACCTCGACCTGCGCCGCGAAGCGATGCAGCAAAACATGACCCTGCGCTCGGACGTTGTGGCCTCCATGCGCAAGCGTATGTGGGATCAGGGGTTCCGCGAGTATCAGACGCCGATCATCACCGCATCCTCGCCCGAAGGCGCGCGCGACTTTCTGGTGCCGTCGCGTCTGCATCCGGGCAAGTTCTACGCGTTGCCGCAAGCCCCGCAGCAGTTCAAGCAGCTGATCATGGTGTCGGGTTTCGACAAGTATTTCCAGATTGCGCCCTGCTTTCGTGACGAAGACCCGCGTGCCGACCGCTCACCCACCGATTTCTACCAGCTTGACCTCGAGATGTCCTTTGTCGAGCAGCAGGACGTGTTCGACACGATCCAGCCCGTTCTGACCGGCGTGTTCGAAGAGTTCGGCGGTGGCCGCAAGGTCGATCAGGAGTGGCCCCAGATTTCCTACAAGGATTCGGCGCTGTGGTACGGCACGGACAAGCCCGACCTGCGGAACCCTATCAAAATGCAAGTGGTCTCTGACCACTTCCGCGGGTCTGGCTTCGCGATTTTTGCAAAACTGCTCGAACAGGAAGGCACCGAAATTCGCGCTATCCCCGCGCCAACCGGTGGCAGCCGCAAGTTCTGTGACCGCATGAACGCATTTGCCCAGAAAGAGGGTCTGCCAGGGATGGGCTACATCTTCTGGCGCGATCAGGGCGAAGGGATGGAAGCCGCAGGCCCGCTGGCCAAGAACATCGGCCCCGAGCGGACCGAGGCTATCCGTCAGCAATTGGGTCTGGGTGTCGGCGATGCGGCGTTTTTCCTGGGCGGCAAGCCGAAAACCTTTGAAAAGGTTGCAGGCAAGGCGCGCGACGTGATCGGGGAAGAGCTTGGCCTGACCGAGAAAGACCGCTTTGCCTTTGCCTGGATCGTTGATTTCCCGATCTACGAACAAGACGAAGAAACCGGCGCGATCGACTTTGAGCACAACCCGTTTTCGATGCCGCAAGGCGGCATGGACGCGCTGCAGGGCAATCCGCTGGACGTACGTGGTTATCAATACGATCTGGCCTGCAACGGGTATGAGCTGGTCTCGGGCGCGATCCGGAACCACAAGCCGGAGATCATGTTGAAAGCCTTTGAACTGGCGGGCTATGGCGAGGACGAAGTGAAATCCCGCTTTGGGGCCCTGTTCAATGCCTTCCACTACGGTGCGCCGCCACACGGTGGATGCGCTGCTGGAATCGACCGGATCGTGATGTTGCTGGCGGATGAGGCCAATATCCGCGAGGTCATGATGTTCCCGATGAACCAGCGGGCCGAAGACCTGATGATGCATGCGCCGTCGGACCCGACGTCAGATCAGCTGATGGAACTGGGCTTGCGCCTTATTCCGCAGGACTGAACGAGAGCCGCCCGCATCAAGCGGGCGGTTTCATTTTGATGCCAGCGAATACTCGCGGGTCAGTCCAGCGGGTTGTTCAGATCGCCCCGGTTGACCCGAATAGAGCGCGCAGTCTGCCGTGTTTGGCGATAGGCCCAGATGCACAGAAGCGTCGCGGTGATGAAGTAGGCTGCAATCACGTCAAATCGCCTTTCTTTGTTCCAAACGGTTCTGCACCATGCCGGCGACCTGCGCTGCCTGCGCCGTGATTGGTGCACCGTTCGCTCGTGACAGCGCCAGCTTTCGGGCGGCTTCTGCCAAGGGTCTGTCATCGGCTTCCCGTGCGACCCCTTGCAGGAACTGGGCGGCGTAATCCCATGTGCGATGATCGTTGGGCCCGGTAAGGACATCGGCGATGTGCGCCATGTCGTCCTGATAGGCCATCGGGTCGGGGCGGATGACTTCATCTCGAACCGAGTGGAGCCCGCTTGGGCGTCGATCTTCGGGCAGGCGCTCCAGGATGGACTTCTGAAAATAAGACAATGATTTTATCGGCTTGGACAGGAAACCATCCGCCCCGGCTGCGTGGGCCAGACCTTCGGTGGCGTCATCGCCCGACAGGCCCATGATCACGCTGATCCGTGGTGAAGCGTCGGCCAGTTCGGCGATCAGGTCAGCTCCGGACCCGTCGGGCAGGCCCATATCGACCAGAATGACCGAAGGGCGATAGATCTGCAGGTGTCGCCGTGCTGATTTCAGGCAGTCAGCGCGTCGGATGCGTGCGCCGCTGTGCAGGCACATCAGGCGGATCGCGTCGCAGGCATATCGGCTGTCTTCAACAACCAGAATTGTCTGTCCCAGCAAGGGCCGCGTTGCGGTGGGCGTGGCGGCGGTGGTGGCAATGAGGCCCGAATCGTCCATGGCAGCTCTCCTATCCAGCAGATGCTTCACGCTAGGAACTTCTGGCTAACACGACGTTAACGCGCGATTTGGCGCACTTGTCCTTTTGCAGAGCAGCCCCCATAACCCACGCAACGCAGGACATCAGGAGTGAGACATGATTGGGCGTCTGAACCACGTTGCCATCGCCGTACCCGACCTTGAGGCGGCATCCGAACAGTACCGCAATGCGCTGGGCGCCAAGGTCGGCGCGCCTCAGGACGAGCCGGATCATGGCGTCACGGTTGTGTTCATCGAACTGCCCAACACCAAGATCGAACTTTTGTACCCGCTTGGCGACGACAGCCCTATCAACGGGTTTCTGGAAAAGAACCCGGCAGGCGGCATTCATCACGTATGCTATGAGGTCGAAGACATCATCGCCGCCCGTGATCATTTGAAAGCGACCGGTGCCCGTGTTCTGGGGTCGGGGGAGCCCAAGATCGGCGCGCATGGCAAGCCGGTGCTGTTCCTGCATCCCAAGGACTTCAACGGCTGCCTTGTCGAGCTGGAACAGGTATGATCCGCAAAACCCGGAGGGGCTGAAGTGACCATTACTGCTGCATTGGTGCTGTTTGCCGTCATCTGGTTCATGACGTTGCTAGTGGTTTTGCCCATTCGCATCAAAACTCAGGGTGACCTGAACGATATCGTTCCGGGCACCCATGCGGGTGCGCCGGAAGTCCATCATCTGAAGGCAAAGATGTGGATCACCACCGCCATTGCTGTGGTTTTGTGGGCTATCATTGCCGGGATCATCATATCTGGTGTGATTTCAGTGCGGGACTTCGACTGGCTGAACCAACTGGAGCCGCGCTAATCTGTGTCAGACCTTTTGGCCTGACACAGCATGAAAAATATGGGTGAATGTCGCCGCGCCAAGGATCGGGATCACCAGATTCAACAGCGGTATCGACAGCGGAATGGCCATCAGCGTTCCAGCGACCCAGATCGTGGTCGAATGCCTGGCCCGCAGTTGGCGTGCGCCATCCCGTCCGATCCGGCGCATGGCGGCCAGCGTGAAGTATTCCCGCCCCAACAGGAACCCGTTCATGGCCCAGAAGATGAAGGGCGCAAACGGGGTGAAGATCGCATAGACGATCAGCGCCAGCAGGTTTGCGACAATCAGCACGCCAAGAAAGCTGAGGCCGTCCAACAGGGCTTCTGACACCGGGATGCGTCGTGCATTCGGCAAGACTGGAAAGTGCTTGTCCTCGACCGCCTGTGCCACCTCGTCCAGAAAGATCGATGTGATGGCTGACGCCACCGGCACCATCAGGAAAACAGGCAAGATCAGGACGAGAACGATACCTGAATAGTTCAGAACGTCATTCAGCCATGGCACTGCGCCGACGAACGGCAGAGAGATTTCACTGCCCGACAACCAGTTGATCAAACTGATCGCACCCGCACAGGCGAGACCCAGCAACAGGATGGTCAAACCTACACCGCGCAGCAGAACGGCGCGGAATTTGGGATCTCCGATCTGGCCGAGCGCGCTGAAGAAGGCGTTCAGGATGATCATTCTGTGATCCATTCCGTTATGGCCGCCACATCGGGCCGCGGGCGCTCGGGTGGGGCTGTTCCTTCGGTGGCGATATGTATCAGCCCGGCGACACGTTCGTTGTCGGCAAGCCCAAATGCGTCGACGCAGAAGTCGTGGTCATGGGTTTGCCAACCCGATAGCCAGTTTGCGCCCCAGCCTGCGGCCAGCGCGGCATTCAGCAGGGCCAGACAGACCGCGCCCGCAGAATAGGTTTGTTCGATTGCAGGTATTTTTTCGGACGGTTTTTGTACTTCGATCACCGCTACGGCCAGATGTCCCATGTCAAATTGGCTGCGTGCTTTTGCAATATCTTCCGGACTTTTCTTCAGCCTTTGCCCGCAGGTTTCGGTCAGGGTTGCCAGTCTTGCCATGGCCCCCTGTTCCAGAACGATAAATCGCCAGGGTTCCAGTTTTCCGTGATCGGGGCTGCGTGCAGCTGCGATCAACAAGGGGCGCAACTCGTCCGGTGTCGGGGCCGGGGCAACCAGTGTCTTGGCAGGTCGGGACCGGCGCGACTGCAAAAACTCCAGAGCAGCGGGGTTTTTCATGGACATATGTTAACTTCCTTTACATCACGTCTCTGTATCTTGGTCGGCATGCCGAGGGTTTCAAGGGCGCGGCGACGGATCGCGTGGATCAATTTCATTCCACTGCCCATCATGCAAGACTATTGAGGGAAGGGGCCAAAATGGTGAAATCCAAACTACGAGATCTGCCGGATCTCCGCGCGCACGCGCACGCCGGGGCAACGTTTCATCTGAAAGTTACACCCAAGGCCGCGCGCGACCGGGTGGTCGTGAAAGACGGGCAGATCAGGGTATTTGTCACGGCACCGCCTGACAGCGGCAAAGCCAACCATGCGGTTCAGGTGATCCTTGCGAAATGTCTTGGCGTTGCCCCTTCGACACTGACACTCAAGCAGGGGCAAACCGCGCGCAACAAGGTGTTTGTCTATGTGCCCTAAGGCCCCGTTTCACGGATCTGGTAAACCCCCTCGGGCAGGTCCAGCGCTGCGGCCAGATCGCGGACCTGTTCGGGCGACAAGGTGATCTTTTGCACCTGGTCGGTTCGCGGATCAAACTGTTCCAGCGTGACGCATTCGGCGAAATTGTTGATCACAACATCTTCCTGCAAAGGTTTTTCACCTTCGTCCACAAGCGTTATGACCGTCGAGTCGAATTCATGCTCAATCGAAAACATAAGGACAGAGTGCAAGCCGTCGACGCGCAATGCAAGACGTTCGTTTCAAAGCATTGTGTGGTCACTCTGAACAGCACGTACTATGTTGAAATCACGGTCAGACCGAGCCGAAGGATGTAACATGCGCAGACGCTTTGTTTTGGTGCTTCCCCTGCTGCTTGCGGCCTGTGCGGAAGGTGCACTGCGCGTGCAACCCGCCGCGGATTGGCTGGGTGAAGGGCCGGAGTCCGAAACCATGGCCCAGACCTTTCGCGAAGTCAGCCAGAACATTGGGGCCGAGGCTCGCAGCCAGTGTTTGAAACAATCAAGGCCTCAGAAATGCGATTTCCGGGTTCTCGTTGATCTGAACCCACGTGCGCCGGCCAATGCGTTTCAGACATTGGACGACCAGAAGCAACCCACCATAATTTTTACACTTGCGATGATCCGTTCCGCGCAAAACGCAGACGAACTGGCTTTTGTCATGGGGCATGAGGCGGCCCATCACGTGCTGGGGCACATCGCACGGCAAAGCGAAAATGCCAGCGCAAGCGCGACTGAGTTCGGAAAGGCCGAGAAGCTGCGCGGGGGCGACGCCGCCGACATAGAAGAAGCCCAGAAAGTTGGGGCGCAGGTAGGCGTGCAGGCTTATGTGAAGGATTTTGAGCTTGAGGCTGACCAGATGGGCACGATCATTACGCATAATGCGGGCTACAACCCGCTGATCGGGGCAAAGTTCTTTGATCGGATTCCGGATCCCGGCGACAGGTTTCTGGGCACCCACCCGCCAAACGCGCAGCGCGTTCACATCGTGCTTGAAACCGCGATGCAACTGGGACTGACGCAATGACCGATCTTGTGCGCCTTGGCGTGATTTTGACGGATCGCGGGTCGAAATATGCGGTATCTGGCGCGCCTGTGGCGTCACGCGCGGACGTTGACGCGGTTTTGGACCAACTGAAGTCCGATAAATCCTATGCCAAGGCCACACATAACACCTGGGCCGCCTCTTTGCCGACCGGCGCGCTGAAGGCTGATGATGGGGAGAGCGGCGCTGGTATGGTAATCCTGCGGATGATCGAACGTGCAGGGCTGGACAATCACGTGATCATCGTCACCCGCTGGTACGGAGGCAAAAAGCTGGGCGGGGACCGCTTTCGCCGTGTTCAGGATGCAACTCGGGCCTATCTGGATCACATCGGCATCCAATCTTGACCTGTGTCAAAGTCTGACGCCCCGGATGCGCTACGATTTCGCAAAGCGCGAAAGGGAAAGGATACAGTATGCCCACCCGAGAGTCCTTGCGGCTTCATGCCGGATTGGTGGACGATATGGCCAGAATGCTGGACATCGATCTTGAGGAAGCAGCCATTGGTGGCAAAGTATCTGTCGACCAGATTTCCGAGGCAGTTCTGCGATGTACTGACTGTCCGAACCCGGATCATTGTCAGGACCTGCTCAAGAAAATGGCGACCGCCGGGCGGACACCGGAATATTGCCGTAACCAGGAATTGTTACACAAACTAATGCCTTAACTGTCAGGTTCGCCATGCCACGACTCGGTGAAATCATGGCCCATCTTCGCCTCGTACTGCGGATGGGCGAGGTCACAGGAACCGACCTGGCCGCAGCCTATCGGGATGGTCACCTGAAACATGAGGATTGGGCCGAGATCGTGCAGCAATGCCGTGGCTGTGCGTGGGCCAGAAACTGCCCGGAATGGTTGGAGCAACGCGAACAGATTGATCAAGCCCCATGCACGTGCCCGAATCGCGAGCGATTCACGGCTCTCAAGTCGTTGCAAGCGGAGGACGCGTGATGCCTCGGGACATCTTGGGCGAGGTCGAAAAGCACTTTTGGTTGACGCGTTCTGTTTCCCGAAGCATGGGAATTTCACTGAGCGAAGCCATGGCCGAAGGGCGGCTGTCGCCCGAAGGATACGCCGAATTGGTCACGCGCTGCCGGGCCTCAGGCTGTGACACGCAATGCGCCAACTGGCTGGCTCAGCGACAGAGCCCGGCGGATGTGGCCCCGGATTTTTGCGCAAATTCAGAGACGCTGAACAGATTAAAGGTCTGATTTAAGGTCTTTGTGGGTTCCATCACACAACGGCGGGTTCGCACTATGTTTGCAACCGCAAAAGAAGACCTTCTTGTTGGTTTCAGCTGTGTATTTCACAGGTTCGAGCCCGCTGCCCTTATGTGATCCATCGCAAAAGGGTTGCCGGTTCGACTTTCCACATGCGCACCAGAAATAGGTTTTGCCTTCGACAACCTCGACTGGGAAAGGAGTTTTCTGGGCGATAACTGGCGTGTCAGGCATGTGGCTTCTCCGTCTTTGGCTGAAACGTCACACAGTTTAAGGCGATGCAGACAAAAAGGTAGCAATAATGCCGTGAGGATCGTTATTTGGGTTTCCAACTGGCATGGAATCGCTCTGTCTCACAATGATGTGATTGATGCTGTTGCCAGATTGCCGTTCAACCCGTATTCTGGTGGCGGCCCCGAAAAGCTGGGCAATATCAGAAAAGTAATAGAGGATTGACGGACATGAAACTGAAACTTGCAGCCGTTGGCGCATTTGCTCTGGTCCTGACCGCTTGTGCGCAGCAGGAAGAACCGACCCCTGTTTACGTACAACCCGACTACGACAAGTATGGCTCGGCCAGCTGCTCGGCAGGCTATGAACTGGCAACAACCGAAGCAGGTCAGACTGTCTGCAACCCGGTTTCTCAGTAAGCTTATCGCAGGCGGTCTGATTGCGGACCGCCTGCACCATTTTCAGGAATTATCGCCGCCATTCATGGCGGTTTATTTCTACCTGCGCTGTAAGGGGTAACTATTCACCCGAGGGCATTATGGGCAGGTTACTGGCGTCAAACGGGTTTCCCCCACAGATCGTATTCCCCCGCCTCGTCCACTTCGACCGTGACGATATCGCCGGGTTTGAGGCTTTCGAAGCCCTCGTCAATGAACAGGTTGCCGTCGATCTCGGGCGCGTCCGATTTGGTGCGGCAGGTGGCGGCTTCGTCATCCACTTCATCGACGATTACTTGAAGCGTTTGTCCGACTTTAGCTTGCAACTTGGCTTCTGAAATGGCCTGAGCCTTTTCCATGAAGCGATCCCACCGCTCTTGTTTGATTTCGGCCGGGACATGATCAGGCAGGTCGTTTGAGCGCGCACCATCCACGTTTTCGTATTGAAAACAGCCGACACGATCCAGTTGCGCCTCGTCCATCCAGTCCAGCAGGGTTTGGAATTCGGCCTCGGTCTCACCCGGGTAACCGACGATAAAGGTCGAACGCAGGGTGATATCGGGACAGATTGCGCGCCAGGCCTGAATTTCGTCCAGAGTTTTGGCCGCTGCGGCGGGGCGGGCCATCCGTTTCAGAACATCCGGGTGGGCGTGCTGGAACGGGATATCCAGATAGGGCAGTATGTTGGACCCGGCGTCCGCCATCAGCGGGATCAACTCGCGCACATGTGGATAGGGATAGACATAGTGCAGCCGTACCCAGGCATCCAACTGACCCAGTTCTCGGGCCAGATCGGTGATGTGGCTGCGCGCCTCGCGGTCTTTCCACGGGTTCACATCGTATTTCCGGTCCAGCCCATAGGCCGAAGTATCCTGCGAAATCACCAACAGTTCACGCACGCCATTTTCGACCAGCTTTTCCGCCTCACGCAGAACCGCATGGGCCGGACGGCTGGCCAGTTTTCCCCGCATATCGGGGATGATGCAGAACTTGCATTTGTGGTTACAGCCCTCGGAGATTTTCAGATAACTGTAGTGGCGGGGGGTCAGTCGAACACTGCTGGCGGGCAGCAGATCGACGAACGGGTCAGGGTCAGGGGGAACGGCGGCGTGAACCGCATCCAGTACCTGTTCGTACTGATGCGGACCGGTGACCGCCATGATGCGGGGGTGGTGTTCGCGGATGTAATCCGGTTCGGCCCCCAAACAGCCGGTGACGATGACCTTGCCGTTTTCAACCAGTGCCTCTCCGATTGCGTCCAGCGATTCCGCCTTGGCGCTGTCGAGGAACCCGCAGGTGTTCACAATGACGGCATCGGCCCCGGCATAATCGGGCGAAATGCCGTATCCTTCAGCACGAAGCCGGGTCAGAATGCGTTCGCTGTCGACCAAAGCTTTTGGACAGCCCAGCGACACCATACCGATCGTCGGCTGGTTTGAACGGGGTGTCTCGGTGATCCGGGCGGCCGGAGCCAGGTCAGGGCGGAGGTTTGGCGGGTTCGTCGTCATGGCGCGGCATATAGTGGGGAAAGCTTCCCCTTGCAAATGTGACGTGCGATTTGAATGATCGCGGCAAAGACAAGCCAAAAGGCGGAGAGCAGATCATGAAATGGCTGATACGCATCCTGTTTATTGTTGTGGCGGTGGTTGGGCTGGTCATTGGCGCGCTATTGCTGATGCCCGGCGACAAGCTTGGCGCGATTCTGGCTGAGCAGGTCAAAGCCCAGACAGGGCGCGAACTGACATTGAGCGGCGATGTGCGCCTGTCGTTCTGGCCGGTACTTGGGATGGAAACCGGGCCTGTGCGTTTTGGGAACGCCAGCTGGGCCGGGCCAGAGCCGATGTTGAGCGCTGATAGCCTTGCCGTGGGCGTGGATGCTGCTGCGCTTTTGAATGGGGATCTGCGGATCAAACGCGTTTTCGCGGAAAACCCGGTGCTGCGGCTGGAACGTTCGCAAGGGCGCGGAAACTGGGAGCTGAGCGCGCCTGTGACCACCGCGACTGCCACACCGTCTGCGGGGACGGTTCCGGCAGGCGCATCGTCGACCGTAACTTTGGAAGAGTTGCAGCTAAATAATGCGCGACTTATCTATGTGGAAGACGGTGCCACGCAGATGGATTTTCCTGATGTCACCTTGTCGGCCAGTTGGCCTCAGGTCACTGCGCCGATGGTAATGGAAGCATCAATGCCTGTACCCGGAGGTGCTGTTCAGGTTGATTTGAAGATCCCGGACTTGCCAGCTTTTGCCGCAGGGTCCGTAACCGCGCTTGAACTGGCCCTGACTGCACCGGGTGGTGAGATAGGCTTTGACGGCCACGTCAATCTGGCCGGAGAGATGGACGGGACCACAAAGATCACCACCCGAGATACGGAAAAGATGCTGGCGGCCTTCGGTCAGGCGGGTGTGGCTGTGCCGTGGGGATTGGGTAACGTTGCCGATATCTCTGCGCAAATGACCTATACGCGGGACGGTCGGATTTCCCTGCGGAACATGACAGCGCAGTTGGATGGCAACCGGTTCGTCGGAGAGGCGGATATCACCATTTCCGATCCCCCTCAGATCGTCGCACGGTTGGATGCGGGCGATCTTGACCTGTCAAAGATATCCGAAACCGGCGCCGGGTCGGGTGGCGCGTCTCAACCTGCGTCACCAGTTCAGGAAGGCTGGTCAAAAGACCCAATCGACGCATCCGCATTGGCTTTGGCGAATGGCAATATTCGCCTGACGGCCAACTCAATCGCGGTTCCCGGCATGACCTTTGGGAAAAGTGACCTGACACTGACACTGGATCGCGCGCGGGCGGTTCTTGCGATGCATCCGGCGACGTTGTTTTCGGGTCAGTTGAACGGACAGGTGGTTGCCAACAATCGCAATGGCTTGTCCGTGGGCGGCAAGGTAACGGCAAGTGAGATTGATCTGAAACAGGCGTTGTCGACACTGGCCGGTGTCGAACGCCTGTCGGGAACCGCGGCAGGAACCATTGAGTTTCTGGGTGTCGGTCGGTCTGAGGATCAGATCATGCGGTCTCTCAGCGGTAAGGGAAATCTGGATGTCGGGACGGGGGTAATATCCGGTTTCGATCTGGATCGACTTATGGGGCAGGGGACCGGATCGGGCGGAACAACGGTGTTCAACAGCCTGTCGGCCAGCTTCACCATCGATCAGGGTGTGTTGACGAATAACGATCTGCTTATGTCGCTTAAGAATTTCCGCGCCGATGGTCAGGGGGTCGTGGGGCTGGGTGTGCGCAATATCGATTATCTGTTCACGCCCGTAGCTTTGCGTGCCAATTCGGGGCAGGGCATCTCGGTGCCTGTGCGCATCGTTGGCCCGTGGAGCAACCCATCAATCAAGCCGGACCTGACCAAGGTCATCGAAGCAGCGGCAGATGTGAAGGTCAAAGAGCTGGAAAACGACGCGAAACAGAAAGTTTTCGAGAAGGTTGGAAACGAGCTGGATACCACCATCACGGACAGCGATCAGATCGAAGATGCGCTCAAGAACAAGCTGGAAGAAGAGGCGAAGAAAGGGCTGCTCAAACTGTTTGGCGGAAACTGAGCAAGTGTTGCGCTTGGGACAATCAGATATGCCCCAAGCAGTTTTCTTCAGATGGTCTGGTCGTAATCTCCAACACCGGGTTCGGTTCTGATCACCGCATCGATATCGACAAAGATCGCCCGCATCTCAGCCTCGCTTTCGCTGCTTTCACAGACGACCACCAGATTGGGTGTGTTGGATGAAGCCCGCACCAGCCCCCAGCTGCCATTGTCCAGAATGACACGTGCGCCGTTCACCGTAACGACCTCTTTGATCGCACGACCAGCGAAAGTCTCATTAGCCTCGCTTTTGGCAACCAACTTGTCGACCAGACGCTGCAGGATATCGTATTTTTCGGTATCTGCTGCATAAGGTGACATCGTGGGCGTCGACCAGGTCTTGGGCAGCGCCTTGCGCAGGTCTGACATGCTTTGATCCGGGTTGCGGTCCATCAGCTTGCAGATCTCGACCGCGACGCGCATTCCGCAGTCATAACCGCGCCCCACCGGTTCGGCTAAAAAGTAGTGACCTGACTTTTCGAACCCAGCCAGCGCACCGATTTCCTTGACGCGCCGTTTCATGTGGCTGTGGCCGGTTTTCCAGTAATCTGCTTTGACGCCAAGGGCCTGCAACTCGGGATCGCTGGCAAACAGGCCGGTGGATTTCACATCAGCGACAAAGGTCGATCCGGGGTGCAGCTTGGCCAGATCGCGGGCCATGATCACACCCACCTTGTCGGCAAAGATCTCTTCGCCTTCATCATCGACGACGCCGCAGCGATCACCGTCACCATCAAACCCAAGTGCCAGATCGGCACCGCTGGATTTTACCGTTGCCGCCATGTCATGCAGCATTTCCATCGCTTCGGGGTTCGGGTTGTAGTTTGGGAAGGTGTAATCCAGCCGGTTATGGCTGGAGACGACTTCAACCCCCATCCGTTCGAAGATTTCGGGCGCAAAGGCCGAAGCGGTGCCGTTTCCGGTTGCGCAGACAACCTTTAGCGGGCGGGACATTTTGAAATCGCCGACGAGGTCGTCAATATAGGCTTCTTTCACGCCCTCGACGAATTCCCAAGATCCACCCTCATGCGTCTGACCTTCGCCGTTCAGAACGATGTCGCGCAATTCAGACATCTCGTCGGGGCCGTGTGTCAAAGGACGGTCAAAGCCCATTTTTACACCGGTCCAGCCGTTTGGATTGTGGCTGGCCGTAACCATCGCCACGGCCGGTACATCCAGATGAAACTGTGCGAAATAGGCCATCGGGCTAAGCGCAGGGCCAATATCTTTCACGCGGATACCGGCCTGCATCAATCCCAGGATCAGGGCGTTTTTGATCGCCAATGAGTAATCACGGTAGTCATTGCCGACAGCGATCACGGGCTCGATCCCGCGCCTGCGCATTTGGGTACCCAGCCCAAGGCCCAGCGCTGTCATGCCTGGCAGGTTGATCTCTTCCGGATATTTCCAGCGGGCGTCATATTCGCGAAACCCGGTGGGTTTGATCATCGCGTCGCGCAGAAAACTCCAGGTGTTTGGTGTTACCTCGGGAATTGGTTTGGTCATAACAAGTCTCAGTAGTTAAATCTGAATAGGATCAGCTTTGGCCAGCGCATCGAAGCGCATCAAAGTGTCAATGAGTTGGGGCATCTGATCCAACGGAATCATGTTGGGCCCGTCCGAAGGAGCATTGTCCGGATCCTGGTGTGTTTCAATGAACACCGCGCCAATACCCAGCGACACGGCGGCGCGCGCCATGACCGGAGCAAATTCGCGTTGCCCACCCGAGGAGCCACCTTTTCCGCCCGGTTGCTGCACGGAATGGGTCGCATCCATCACTACTGGATACCCGGTCTGGGCCATTTGCGGCAGGGACCGCATATCAGCCACCAGTGTGTTATAGCCGAACGAAGTGCCACGTTCGGTCAGCAGGATATTATGATTCCCCGTGCTTTCGATCTTGGACACGATATTGGGCATCTCCCACGGCGCGAGAAACTGACCCTTTTTCACATTGACCACAGCGCCCGTATTGCCCGCAGCCAGCAGCATATCCGTCTGGCGGCACAAAAACGCCGGGATTTGCAGGACGTCTACCGCCTCGGCGGCGATGGCGCACTGCGCTTCGGTATGAACATCGGTCAGGACCGGAATGCCCATTGTCTTGCGGATGCTATCCAGAACCTGCAACCCGGCATCAATGCCCATGCCGCGCTTGCCGGACAGTGAGGTCCGGTTTGCCTTGTCATAAGACGCCTTGAAGACATATTGCGCACCGGCTGCATCGCAGGCCTCTTTCATCTTGCCAGCAATCATCTGTGCGTGGTCTGCCGTTTCAAGCTGGCAGGGGCCCGCAATGATAGTCAGCGGAAGGTCGTTGCCGACTGTCAGGTCGGAGATTTTTACATGTTTCATGAGTCTTATGAGGATACCTGTTCACGAAGGACCGACGCGGTAAGCGAGATCATGAGGTAGATACCAGCAAACAACAGGAATGCCAAAATCGTATTTTCGAACTTGCGCGGATAGCTGGGTTCCTGACTGGGTATCGGGTTCACCGAGACGGTCAGGTAACGCACCTGCCGGTTAGCTTCGGATCGGGTCGATTCCATTTGCTGCATTGCCGTTTGCAGCATCATGTCCCGCGCCGCCAGATCCGCCTGAGCGATCTGGATGCGCACGCTCAACCGCGCCAGCGAATTTTCGCCATCGGAAGCATCCTGCATCTCGGCATTCAGTTGTTCCAGCACCTTTTCAAGCCGGGCAATGTCAGCCTTGACGCCGTCGACCTTAGCTTTGTTCGGGCGCAGGTTGTCTTGCAGAGCGGCAAGTTCAAGCTCTTTGTCCTGCACCAATATCTCGATCTCGTTGATGCGTGCGCGCAGGCTGGCAATGACATTCTCGGGGTCCAGCACCGCCCCTTGAAGCTGAAGTTCGATCAATTCCTCCTGCGCCTGCCGCCGCGCCTCCTGCGCCGCTTCAAAGCTTTCCAATGCGTCGCGCATCTGGTCTTCACGCTTCTTGCCGGACAGGGCATTCACCCGGGCTTCCGCGTAAGAGATCAAACGCTCCGAGAACTCGGTCGATGTCTGTGCGTCCGGTGCAACAACCTCCATCCGAATGACCCCTTCGGTTGGGTCATACCCGATGGTGATCATGCGTTTGAACAGCTTGTATGCGTCTTCCAGTGTGGCGTCGGGTGATAGCCTTTGAATCGGATCAATTGATTCCTGCTTGAAGACATCAGAAAAACCGGCGTCCCGATCCAGCAGCAACAAAGCCTCTTTCGATTCCAGGAAAGACTGAACGGAGATAGAATCCTGCGTGGTGGCGAATTGCGTCCCGGCAAGCAGCCCGCCGATGGAACCCGGCCCGCCATCGGCTTGCAGGATCAGAAACTCGGAATCGCTGGCATACATCGGGGTGGCGATGCGATAGAAATAGAACCCCACAACAAAGGTCGGCAGAAACACAAAGGCGGCCAGACGCGCGAAAAGGCCAAACAGTTTACGCCTGCGCCGACGCGCGATGTCCTTCTGAATCTGACCGATTTCAAGGTTGCGCCGCTCAGCCGGGCTGAGCTCGGGTCCCGGAAGGTTTGGCGTGCTTGCGCCTATGGATTGCGGCAACTGAATGCTGATCTTGTCTTTGACCTTCGAACTGTCGCCCTGTCCCGAGGGCTTTGCCGCGGCAAGATCAAGAAGGTTCGTGCGCTGAAACGGATCAATGCCTTTCTTGCGCAGCAAGCGCACCGCATCATAGTCCGATGTTGCCGCCAGTCCGTGTTTCTGCGCGAGTTTACGCGCAATACGCAACTGGCGGCCTGTCAGGCCTTCGCGCTTGATGTCGTCAATTTGCGTGCCTGGCTGGGCCTCGGCCGCCGGTGCCTGACCTTGCGTCGCGCCCCGTATGCGCGAGATTGCATCCGCTCGCGCCTCGGCCGAATCGTCCACCTGTCGATTGCTGCGCCAGTTGTACTTTCTAACCTTGGGTTTCGTAGTCATATAGCTGCTTTGCCTCTTCCAAGGAGTCAAACATGTACAATTGCCCGTCCAGCAGAACGGCGGCCTGCTGCGCGAATTTTTCCAAAACAGTCGGGCTGTGCGACACGATCACCAATGTCGTGGTGCGCAACCTTTCCTTCAGGATCGCCCCTGCCTTCTCGTTGAATTCAACATCTGTAGACGCCGGCATCCCTTCATCGACAAGATACATGTCGAAATCCAGCGCCAGCATCAAAGAAAACGTGAATCGAGACCGCATCCCCGAAGAATAGGTGGACAGCGGCTGTTCGAAATATTCACCCAAACCGCAGAGCCATTTGCAATACGCCTCAACATAGTCCGGATCCATGCCGTAAATCTTGGCGATGTATCGCGCGTTCTCAAGCGCCGACAACTTGCCGGTTACACCCCCGGTGAAACCCATGGGGAACGAGACCCGGCATTCGCGGCGGATCACGCCCTCGTCGGGTTTTTCCAGACCGGCCATCATGTTGATCAGCGTGGTTTTGCCAGTACCATTCGGGGCCAGAACGCCCAGCGACGTGCCCAGTTCGACACGGAACGAGACCCTGTCCAGGATCACCTTGCGGCGCGTCCCGGTCCAGAAGGACTTGCTGACATTGTCGAACTCTAGCATTCGGGGCCTGCTGCTCGTTTCCGTTGTGTCGCCGCGCTTTCAGGCGGTCAGAAAGGATGGTTTTTACCGTTCCATGTTGGCTACATTATGTCGAATTATGAAACAAATGTTCAATGCGTTGCTGCCGACCCCTCAAACAACTGATCGGTTGTCGGCAATTCCGCTGCACTTCTAGAAATCTACCGCACCATTATTATGTGGTTTCACACCTGATCCTTGCAAAACAGCTTTGGGAGGTTTTGCAACAAGATGAAAGATTTAGATGGCGAAATCCGCGCGTGCCGCCTGTGCGCCGCGTCCTTTGCGCAAACCAAAACTGCCCATGAACCCCGCCCGGTGGTTTGGTTTCGGCGCGGGACACCCATCCTGATCGCAGGGCAGGCACCGGGTGCGCGCGTGCACGAGTCGGGGCAGCCCTTTACTGACCCGTCAGGCGATAGGCTGCGCCACTGGCTTGGGGTCGATGAACCTGTTTTTTATGATCGTGACCTTGTGTCGATTGTGCCCATGGCATTCTGTTTCCCCGGCTATGATGCCCGCGGCGCGGACCTTCCTCCGCCCGCGATATGCGGCAAAACCTGGCATGACAGGGTGATGCAGGAACTGGGGCAGGTGCCGTTGACGGTGTTGGTCGGTGGTCATGCGCATAAATATCATCTGGGCGCGCGAGGGTCGGTGACGGATACCGTTCGGAACTGGCAGGACCATGCGCCGCGGGTCTTTGCCTTGCCTCATCCGTCCTGGCGGAATACGGCATGGGTAAAGAAAAACCCGTGGTTCGAGGCAGAACTGCTGCCGGTTCTGCGCGCGCGGGTCCAAGAGGTGCTGAATGACTGAAACCACAGCGTTGGACACGGCGCATGCCGCGATGCTGGCAGATCCGCAGAACGATGCTGCCCGTCTGCGGTTTTTTGAACGGCTTGCAGATAGTGAGCTGTTTTTGATGCTGACCGAGGAAGCGATGGGCGAAAACATCTCGCCCGAGGTGTTCGATGTGGCCGATGGGCGCTTTGTGTTGGCTTTCGACCGCGAGGAACGATTGGCGCGGTTTGCCGGGCGGCCCGTGCCTTATGTTGCGCTGTCGGGGCGTGTGTTGTCGGGGATGCTGGCAGGGCAGGGTATCGGGCTGGGCCTGAACCTGGAAACTGCGCCATCATCCATGCTGGTGCCTGCCGAGGCCCTGGGCTGGTTGGCCGAAACGTTGCAGCATGGCCCCAAAGAGGTCGAGGAAAAGCTTGCCGAGTTCATGCCGCCCTCCGGTCTGCCGGACAGCCTGTTGACCGCCCTTGATGCAAAGCTGGCAACTGCTGGCGGGCTTGCCAGTGCGGCCTATCTGGTCGCCACGAAATCCGAAGCGGGCGCTCAGGGTCATTTGCTGGGGTTTGTCGGTGCGGTCGAAGGGGCCGAGCCAGCGCTGGCCAGGGCAGCTTCAGAGGCGTTGACGTTTTCGGGGATCGAAGCGGGGGCGATAGATGTCGGGTTCTTTGCCACAGATGACGCCGCTGCCGCGCTGCTGGCGAAGACGGGGCTTCGCTTTGACCTGCCCGAACCGCAGGTTGCAGATCTGGTACGCGAGGTTCCGGGCAGCAATCCCGCGAAACCGCCAATTCTGAAGTAACGACCAAAAGGCAAACACGCGGCGCATATTGCGCCGCGTGGTACCAGGATCGGACGCTGCTATTCCGCAGCAGCTTCCAGTTTGTCCTGCGTACGTGTTTCGAAATCGCTGGCGTCGTGACGCTCGTGAAGCTGTGTGTGCGGCTCGCCAAAGGCGCGGTTGACCATACGGCCACGCTGAACCGCAGGTCGTGCGTCAATCGCTTTGGCCCAGCGCACCACGTTCTTGTAGGATTCCGCGTCAAGGAACTCTGCCGCGCTGTACAGTCGGCCCAGAACCAGTTGACCGTACCACGGCCAGATCGCCATGTCGGCAATGGTATATTCCTCGCCCGCGATATAGGTCTTGTTCGCCAGTTCCCTGTCCAGAACGTCCAGCTGGCGTTTTGCCTCCATCGCAAAGCGGTTGATCGGGTATTCCCACTTTTCGGGCGCGTAGGCGTAGAAATGGCCAAACCCGCCGCCCAGATAAGGGGCGCTGCCCATTTGCCAGAATAGCCAGTTCATGACTTCGGTCCGTTCCGGCCCGGACGCGGGCAGAAACTCTCCGAACTTCTCAGCCAGATGAAACAGGATCGAGGCACTTTCAAACACCCGAACCGGCTTGTCGCCAGAGCGATCCCAAAGGGCGGGGATTTTCGAGTTTGGGTTGACCTCGACAAACCCTGAACCGAACTGGTCGCCCTCGCCGATGTTGATCAGCCACGCGTTGTATTCAGCGCCTTCGTGACCCAATGCCAGCAACTCTTCCAGCATTACGGTGACTTTGACACCGTTGGGCGTGGCAAGGGAATACAACTGCAATGGGTGACGTCCAACCGGCAAGTCCTTGTCATGGGTTGCGCCGGCAATAGGTCGGTTAATGTTGGCGAACTGTCCGCCACTTTCACTGTCCCATGTCCAGACTGCAGGTGGGGTATACGAAGATTGGTCGCTCATTTCTTGCCTTTCATGCCTTTGTCCGGGCCGCGTTCGATGCAGTCTTACAGGTAGTGTTGCAATCCGCCGAGTCCAACCCAGCTTTTCCGGCATAATTTGTAATAATCCGCGACCAAACTCTCACGTTTGCTCGAGAGGGGTCACAGCGGCGCGAGGAGGGCTACGAACAGAATGGGAATCGCATATTGTTTTGCCAGACCTGCCATCACGGCGTCACCGATACCGCTGGAACGAAAAGGATAAACTACATGAAACGCTTTGCTTTGACCTTTGCTGCGGCCATGGCCCTAGCCGTTCCGGCATTTGCCGGGCCGCAATATATTGACGGCACAGGGTTTGCCGTCTCGGGGTATGATGTTGTCGCCTATCGCAACCTGGATCAGGTACCGGTAGGTCAGCCACAGCACGAAGGCGTGCGTGGCAATGCCAGCATTACTGCCGAATACAATGGTGCAACCTGGGCATTCTCGTCCGAGGAAAACCGCGACAAATTTCTGGAAAACCCGGCCTATTATGCGCCGCAATATGATGGGCACTGCGCCTATGGCGTGTCGCGCGGTGGCAAGGTTCCGGCAAACCCGAACTTGTGGCGGATCGTTGACGACAAGCTGTATCTCAACATCACGGATGTGGTCGTCGGGTTCTTCGAAGAAGACATTCCGGGCAACATCAACCTTGCTGAAGGCAACTGGCCGGGTATCGAGCCGTCTGACGCCTCGACCAGCGTGATCCCGAAATTTACCTCGGAAGGTCCGGTGAAAAACTGACCTGGCCGCAAATGCACAAAGCCCGGCTTAACCAGCCGGGCTTTTTCGTTCAGCCTGCAAGCCAGAATTGATCCCGTATCGCCTGATCCGCGTCAAACCGGATCCTGACGCTCTTGGCACCCGGAAACTTGCTTTCGCGGATAGTATCGGGAATGACAACTTCCCCGGCGCCCGTATCGCTGGATTGAAAGCTCAGGATTTCCGCTGTGGTGTGCCGCGCACTGGTCAGAACGGTCGTTGGCAAAGCCACACGATTTGCGCCCTGATTGACCGGTGTCGTGACAAAGTAAGTCAGGTGCCGCCCATAGCATCCGACCGCGTCGGGAACATGGTCAGCAACATCACTGCCGCATTTGGGTTGAATACCAGTCTGACTGTTCATATGCGACAGCGCCTGCCCGGGATTCAGCATCGCCTCGCATGCGGCAATATCCTCCTGCGGAAGCTCGATGATTCGTTTCTTCAACCGTGCCCGACGTGGTTGTGGCAGGCCAGCAGCGGCACCGCCCTTTGTCGCCAGCCCTTCTTTGCGCAGAAAATCATAGGCTGCCTTGGCGCGTGAAAACCCGGAACTGTCGCCTTCCTTGTGATCAGGATGCGTGTGAAAGGCGATGTGACGCCACGCCTCTCGTATTTCACTGGAATTGGCAGACGGGTTCAGGCCCAGATCTGCCAGGGCATCCGTGCGTGCCCTGACCTTATCGACAGGTTCCATACTCAAAACACTCATTAAAAACTACACACCCCTAGTGTTGCCGAGGGCATGGTTTTGTCAAATTTCACTGTTGATTGAGAGGGAAGCTGACAACAATCGCGATGCGAAGAATCCATTGTTCCGCAAAGGCGTGAATTCACGGATGTAACTGTGATACAGGTCACGCACAAGAAAAGGAAAACGCCCGGACAAGTTAGTAACCCGGGCGAATCATTGGATTTTTCAGTTGTCAGGCGACGTTTTGAAGATCGACCTGCGGCGTGATCCCAAGGGCAAAGCACACATCGCGCGTCAATTCCGGGCGGTTCAGGGTATAGAAATGCAGCTTGTCCACGCCACCTTCGATCAGGTCCGAGCACAACTCGGTGCAGATCGCAGTTGCCAGCAGATCCTCACGCCCGTCGCGCACGGCCTTTTCAAAGGCGTGTTCGACCCAATCGGGAATATGCGTGCCGCAGCTTTTGGCGAACTTGCGCGCACCTGCCCAGTTTTCAATAGGCAGAATGCCCGGCACGATTGGTTTGTCGATACCTGCCTTGGCGCAGGCGTCACGGAAACGGAAGAAGGTTTCGGCCTCGAAAAAGAATTGCGTCAGCGCTTCGTCAGCGCCCGCGTCAAGTTTGGCCTTCAGCCAGTCCACGTCTGCTGACATGTCCGCAGCTTCAGGGTGCTTGTCAGGATAAGCCCCGACACGGATGCTGAACATTTCGGTTTCAGCCAGCGCCTCAATCAACTCAATCGAACTGTTAAAGCCTTCGGGGTGCGGTACGAACCGATCATGCCCTTTCGGCGGGTCGCCCCGCAGGGCCACGATGTCCTGCACGCCCGCACGTGCGAATGTGTCGGCGATTTCCAGCGTTTCCTGCCGCGAAGCGTCAACACAGGTCAGATGCGCAGCGACGTTCAGGCCAGAGGATTTATGCAGGGTTGCGACCGCGTCGCGCGTCAGTTCCCGGGTCGTACCGCCTGCACCGTAGGTGACGGAAACAAAACGGGGCTCCAGCGGTGCCAATGTCTGGACCGTATCCCAAAGGCGGAAAGAAGCCTCCAGAGTCTTGGGCGGAAAGAACTCGAATGAAATTTCGGGTTTGGACATGGCTGCCTCACTGGATCAACTGACTATCTTGTGCCATGACGGGCATTGTGAGACAAACTCATATTATTCAACAACAACATGAACGATACTTGAGATGCATATTGAATTCCGGCACCTGCGTACCATCAAGGCGATCCATGAATGCGGTGGGTTGGCACGCGCTGCCGACCAGTTGAACATCACTCAATCCGCATTGAGTCATCAGATCAAAGGGTTGGAGGATCAGGCCGGGGTCGAGCTGTTTCTGCGACGTTCAAAGCCGATGAAGCTGTCAGCCGCCGGTTTGCGCCTGCTGCGGTTGGCCGAACAGATCCTGCCGCAGGTCGAGGCGGCACAGAATGAGTTTTCGTCGCTGAGGGACGGGCGCACCGGGCGGATGCATATCGCCATCGAATGCCACGCGTGTTTCGAATGGCTGTTTCCGGTTCTTGAATCCTTCAGGAAATCCTGGGGCGACGTGGATGTCGATATCCGACCCGGTCTGGCCTTCGACGCCCTGCCAGCCTTGCAGAAGGAAGAGGTTGATCTGGTGGTCTCATCCGATCCCGAAGACCTGCCGGGTGTCGAGTTTGTGGAGCTGTTTGACTACAACCCCGTCTTTGTCGCTGCATCAGCCCATCCACTGGCGGAAAAAGCCTATGTCGAGGCTGAGGATTTCCGAGGCCAGACCCTGATCACCTACCCGGTGGAACGCACACGTCTGGATGTGTTCAGCCAATTGTTGATCCCTGCACGGGTCGAACCCGCCTCAATCAGGCAGGTGGAACTGACAGCTGTCATCCTGCTTCTGGTGGCCTCAAACCGAGGCATCTCGGTTCTGCCGGATTGGGTCGTGCGCGAGGTCAAATACAACTCGGACTATGTGACCCGCCCCCTGACCAAAGAGGGGATTACGCGTCGCCTTTATGCAGCGGTCCGATCAGAAGATCTGGACAAGCCTTATGTGCAGGAACTGGTAAAACTGGCCCGCGAAGAGGCGCGCAAGCTGCAATCCCGGTAGAGGCGTTTTCTGCGGGTCTGTTATGCACATCATTCCTCTTGGCAAGGAAGCCTTGCGGCAGTATACGCGCGGTTTGACCGGACAGGAGCCTTTTTACAATGGTTGGCAGTGCAAATCTCAACATCATGATCAAGGCCGCGCGCAAGGCGGGGCGTTCTTTGGTCAAGGACTTTCGTGAAGTCGAGAATCTGCAGGTTTCGATGAAGGGCGCTGGTGACTTTGTGTCGAAGGCCGATATCGCGGCCGAAGCCATCCTGAAGGACGAGTTGCTGGGCGCACGCCCAACCTATGGCTGGCTGGCCGAAGAGGGCGGTTCCATCGACGGAGAAGACCCGACCCGCCGCTGGATCGTAGATCCGCTGGACGGTACCACCAATTTTCTGCATGGCCTGCCCCATTGGGCAATTTCGATTGCACTGGAACATAAGGGCAAGATCGTTGCCGGCGTGATCTATGATGCTGCCAAGGACGAGATGTTCTTTGCTGAAAAAGGCGAAGGTGCGTGGATGAACGACACCCGAATTCGTGTGTCGGGGCGTCACCGCATGATTGAATCGATCTTTGCAACCGGCCTGCCTTTTGGGGGTCGTTCTGACCTGCCTGCAACCCTGCAGGATCTGGCGCGTCTGATGCCCGCCTGCGCCGGTGTGCGCCGTTGGGGTGCTGCGGCGCTTGACATGGCATATGTGGCTGCGGGCCGGTACGAAGGTTTCTGGGAACGCCGCCTGAACGCCTGGGATATCGCCGCCGGTATCATCATCGTGAAAGAGGCGGGCGGTTTCGTGCAGGCCCTGAACCCTGAAGGCAACGCGCTGGAAGATGGTGAAGTGATCTGTTCGAATGAACCGATCTTTGATCAATTCTCCAAAGTCATCCGGGGCTGATCGCCCCTTAGCCCAGCTTTATCGACGCGGAACGCGCGGTATACGAGACTGCGACAGCTTGTACTTTGTCTCTGGGTGGGGCGGGTGCCCGTGCGTGCGGTTCCAGAATTGCACTCCACCGCGCCGCAGCCACAATGGTACGCATAGGATCAACCCCACGGCAAACCCGCCGGTATGGGCCCAGTAGGCGATACCGCCTTCGTCCGGGTTGCTGGTGACGCTGCCAAAGAACTGAATCGCCAGCCATACGCCCAGCATGATGAAGGCGGGGATGGTAAAGACCCTGAAATAGACAACCAGGATCAGCAGAATATCCACACGCGCCTTGGGAAACAGCAGTAGGTATCCCCCCATGACACCCGCAATCGCGCCCGAGGCGCCGACGGTAGGCACCTGAGAGTCCGGCCCTGTAACCACATGGATCAGACCTGCGCCGATACCTGCGACCAGGTAGAACAGCAAAAAGGGCAGATGGCCCATTTCGTCTTCCAGATTGTCGCCGAATATCCATAAGAACAGCATGTTCCCGGCCAGATGCATCCAGCCTCCATGCAGGAACATGGATGTCACAAAGGTTTCCAGACCAACCCCATCGCTGACCCGCGCCGGGATGATGGCGTAGTCGAAGAACAGCCGGTTGATAAGTGGCGCATTATTCATGATCCCCACATAGCTGAGGAAGATCAGGATGTTGGCCGCCAATAAGACGTAGACAACATAAGGCGTGCGCCCCGAGGGGTTATGGTCACGTATCGGAAACATGAGGTGACGCTGGGCTTTTGCGCGCCCAGCGTCAAGGCAAGCTTATGCCGCACCTCCCAACAACGCAGCGTTTCCGCCAGCTGCGGTCGTATCGACACACACATGGCGCTCACCCAGCACACGCGCGCGGTCGGGTCTGCCCGGAATCAGGGGAAGAATGGGGCCGTCCCGACGGGCCAGATGCAGTTCGATCTGCTGCGCGGTTTCAGCATCGCCCCACCAAAGAACACCAGAGATACCGGTCAGGTTCTCCAACCGGTGAAGGTCAAGCATTCCGGTTGCCTGAATGGCCGTGCCACCCAGTGCCTGTACGGCTTCAGCCTGCGCGCGCGCCGCCGTTTCCCCCGGCCCCATGCACAGAAGTGGTGGGCGGGGATATTCGCTCAGCCGGTTCGATTCTCCGGTTGGGCCGGGCAGAGAACGGGTTTGGATTGGGGCAGGCTGGCCTTGAGGGGCAGGTAGGTCTGCCAAATGCTCCCAGGTTTCTGTCGTGGTTTGCCGATCAGGTGCACAGAACCTGGCCATGTAATTCGGGCCGCCCGCCTTCGGGCCGGTGCCTGACAGCCCTTCACCGCCAAAAGGTTGGGAGCCAACGATGGCACCAATCTGATTGCGGTTTACATAGATGTTTCCGGCATGGATAGCTTCGGTCACATGCTGCACCCGGTCGTCGATCCGGGTTTGCAGGCCAAAGGTCAGCCCGTATCCGGTTGCGTTGATATCCGCGATGACCTTGTCGATCTCCTGCGCTTTGAACCTTGCCACGTGCAATACGGGGCCAAATATTTCGCGCTCCAGCGCGGCAATGCCCGAGATTTCGATCAACGTGGGGGCAACAAAGATACCTTCGGGTGGCAGCGGCAGCTCTTTCAGAACACGCCCTTCGGCCCGTGCCGTGGCGACGTGATCAGCGATGACCTGCCGGGCCTGCGCGTCGATCACCGGGCCGCAATCGGTAGAGATCAGCCACGGATCACCGATGCGCAGGGCATCCATTGCCCCTTTGAGCATGGTAAGGACGTCATCTGCGATATCCTGTTGCAGGTACAGGCATCGCAGTGCCGAACACCGCTGACCCGCGGACTGAAAAGCGCTTTCAATGATCGATTGCACGGCCTGTTCGGGAAGTGCGGTACTGTCAACGATCATGGCGTTCAGGCCACCAGTTTCCGCAATCAGCGGCGTGCCGGGGCGCATGGACCCAGCCATTGCCGACCGTATCCTGAGAGCGGTCGTTGTCGAGCCGGTGAAGGCCACGCCCGAAACGCGCGCATCCGATGTCAGCGCCGCGCCCACGGTCGGACCACCCGGCAGCAATTGCAGCGCGTGGCGCGGCACACCAGCCTCATGCAGCAATTGAATGGCGCGGTGCGCGATCAGGGGTGTCTGCGGCGCAGGCTTGGCCAAAACGGCGTTCCCGGTTGCCAAAGCTGCCGATATTTGCCCTGAGAAGATCGCCAGCGGGAAGTTCCACGGGCTGATGCAGGTGAATACTCCAGCGGGCTCGGCATCAGGTATGTTGGCGGCGTAGTAACGCAGGAAATCCACCGCCTCACGCAGTTCCGCCACGGCGTCAGGCAGCGACTTGCCAGCCTCGCGCGCCAGCAGGGCGAATAACTCGCCGTAATGCGTTTCATAAAGATCGGCGGCAGAGTTCAGGATGCGGGCACGTTCGACTGCCAGGGCTTGCCACGGCTTTGCCGAAGCCAGCGCCAGTTCCACATCAGCTTCACTTGCCGAGGCGACCGCACCCGGCTTGTCGGCAGGATTCGCCGGGTTGATTACCTGCTCATCCGCCTGGGGTTTGGCAGCGTCAGCCAGCAACGGCTGTGCATACCAGTGATACGCACGGAACTGATCCCGCGCTGCATCGATTTTGTCCAGCGTTGGAGTGTGGTGTAGATCAAAACCTTTGGAATTGGGGCGTTCCGGCTTGAATAGTTCGGGCCCGGTGGGCAGTGGGGGCGGCGGTGTCAGCACCGTAACAAACGGATCCGAGGCAACCACTTCCGGCGGGACGTTTTCGTCGACAATCTGGTTGACGAAGGATGAGTTTGCGCCGTTTTCCAGCAGACGCCGCACAAGGTAGGCCAGCAGGTCACGATGCGCACCAACCGGTGCGTAGATGCGACAACGCGTTTTCTGCCTGTTCATCACAAGCTGATGCAATGTCTCACCCATACCATGCAGGCGCTGGAATTCAAAAGGCTGACCTTCGGCCATGTGCAATATGGCGCTGACTGTATGGGCGTTGTGGGTGGCGAATTGTGGGTAGATCCGGTCTGTCATGCCCAGCAACTTGCGCGCATTGGCGATATAGGACACATCGGTGACCGCCTTGTGGGTGAAGACGGGAAAGCCGTCCACACCTTCGACCTGCGCGCGTTTGATCTCGGTATCCCAATAGGCGCCTTTGACCAGACGGACCATCAGCTTGCGATCGTGGCGTTCCGCCATGTCATAGAGCGTGTCCAGAACCAGCGACGCGCGTGGCCCATAAGCCTGAACTACGATGCCGAACCCATCCCAGCCGGCCAGAGCCGGATCGGACATCACCGCTTCAATCACCTGCAATGACAAAGACAGGCGATCCGCCTCTTCCGCGTCGACGTTTAGCCCCATACCAGCGGCCTTGGCCAAAAGGGCCAGCGCCCGCAGTCGGGGAACCAGTTCATCCATCACGCGCTTTTCCTGCGCCAGTTCATAACGGGGATGCAGGGCTGACAACTTGACTGAAATTCCCGGGTTGGCGCGGATATCCTCATGGGTGCAGGCTTCGGCGATGACCGAGATGGCGCGTGAATACGACAGGTGATATCGTGCGGCGTCCGCCTCGGTTCGCGCGGCCTCTCCCAGCATGTCGTAGGAGTAGGTATATCCCTTGTTTTCCATCCCGCGCGCACGCTCCATCGCGGCGTTGATGGACTCACCTAACACGAATTGCCGCCCCATTTCCTTCATCGCACGCGACACGGCGGTACGGATCACGGGTTCACCCAATCGCTTGATGGCCCCGCGCAGGGCGCCAACAGGCGAGGCCTTGCCTTCGTCCAGAACCTTGCCCGTCAGCATCAGTGCCCATGTCGAGGCGTTCACCAAGGATGAAGACGAGTGCCCAAGATGCTTACCCCAATCCGAAGGGGCGATTTTGTCTTCAATCAACGCGTCAATCGTGTCTGCATCCGGCACGCGCAACAGCGCTTCGGCCAGGCACATCAGCGCGACGCCTTCGTCGGTAGACAGACCGTATTCGGCAAGAAACACCTCCATCAACCCCGGAGACGTGCTGGAGCGGATGTCGCGCACAAGCTGCGCGGCAGCTGCGCTGATAGCGCTGCGGTCCGTAGCGCTCAGGCTGGCCTGAGAGATCAGGGTTTCAAGGATCGCCGACTGGTCAGCATAGGTTGAGGTGTCGATTAATGTACGCAGGGAATGAGACATGGGTCCTCCGGTCTTTGTGCCAATATACCTGCGAAAAGTCAGGACAATCGCCTGAGTTTACGATAATTGAAGGCGGAACACCTGAAATTTCGCCAGAGAGCAGCGCAAATGAACTTTCCTGACCTGGACCGGTTTGACCGGTCGATTCTGAGAATTCTGGCCGAGGATGGGCGCATTTCGGTCGCCGATCTTGCGCGCGAAATCGGTTTATCTAAATCACCGACACAGGCGCGCCTGAAACGGCTTGAAGCAAGCGGGGTGATCAAAGGATACCGGGCGATGCTGGATCCGATCAGATTGGGGCTGGACCACGTTGCCTTTGTCGAGGTGCGCCTGGCCGATACCCGCGAAAAGGCACTGGCCGAGTTCAATGCGGCTGTCCGAAAAACTGCCGAGGTCGAGCAAGCCCATATGATCGCCTCGAACTTCGACTATTTGTTGAAGGTTCGCACGGCCACGATGTCGGAGTATCGCCGTGTTCTGGCTGAAAAGATTTCATCCTTGCCGCATGTCGCCAGCACGTCGACCTTTGTGGCGATGGAGGCGGTTAAGGAAACCGGCAGTTTGGGTGGGTTCGAGCATCAGGCTTGACGGATCAAGAATACGAACCATCCTTGGTGCATGACACACGCTTTCCTCGCTGCTCTTGCTGTTGTTGCCTTGTCCTGCACGGCGCACGCTCAGTCCTGCCCGACCGCTCCGGATCATTCGGAAAGTGTGGAAGCGCTAATCAATCAGGTTCAGAAGGCAGAATCGCAAAGTGATGCGCGCGCCATTTCCAGCCAGATGTGGGAGCTTTGGACCGACGCACCAGATGCGCGTGCGCAAGGCTTGCTGGACCGGGGAATGGCGCGGCGAGAGGCCTGGGATTTACAGGGCGCGTTGGACGAACTTGACCAACTAGTCGATTACTGCCCGAACTACGCCGAAGGCTATAATCAGCGCGCGTTTGTGAACTATCTCAGACAAGACTTCGCTGCTGCCTTGCAGGATCTGAATGTCACGATCGAGTTGTCGCCGAACCATATAGGTGCGCTGAGCGGGCGTGCCTTGTCATTGTTGGGTCTGAAGCGCCTTGACGATGCGCGCGCGGCACTTGCCGAAGCGCTAGAACTTAACCCATGGCTGTCAGAAAGGGCCTTGTTGGAACCTGGCGGTCTTTTGGAGCCGCCCGGTCAAGATATCTGACATCAGGTCCTCGAAAGAACCGCAATGGGAAACCGAACCTATTTGCAAGCAAACTGGTCGTGTTGGACCCATCCGAGTTGTTCACTGGCTATCATATGGCATGACTACTGGCTGACGGACGCGTCTATCGACGCTGAGCATCATTGGCGAATACACCAGCGAGGCGCTGATGATCCGTGTCGATCGCAAGTTCAACTCAACCGATGCGCTGAATGCTTCAACGCCCGGTTCCGGGATGAGCTGCTCAACGGTGAAATCTTCTACAGCCTAAGGAAGGCGCAAATCCTGATTGAGCAATGTCGTGTCCACTATCACTCCGTCAGGCCGCACAGCGCGTTGGGCTACCGCCGGCCTGCGCCCGAAAGCATCGTCCCGATAGACCAGAGGCCCACGGTGCAGTAACAAACAAACCGGACCACCCGATAGGGGCTGACCCGAAGGCGCTGAAGGCGGCAATGCTGACCATTTTTGACGAGCGCGGTGCGGAATATCCTGCCGAACACAATGTGGGCCACCTGTACAAAGCCAAACCCGATTTGGCAGCGCATTATAAATGCTGTGATCCAACCAACTCTTTCAATCCGGGGATAGGAAAGATGTCCAAGGCGCGAAACTACCGGTGACTATGTCACATGGGATTTGGGCGCGTGTGATAGGCATCCAGCAGAGCCTTGCCGTTTTCATAGAACGCAGTTTCGTCAACCAGTTCTGTGACACCGTAGCGATCCAGCTCGGCTTTCACATCTGGCTCGACCAGCGTGAAAACCAGCCGTATCCCCTTGGTTCGTAGGAAGCTGATTATATTGCGCAAAGTGAACCCGGCTGTGAAATCGACAACATCAATTGCCGAGGCATCGATGCAGAACCATGTCAGTTTTCCGTCTGCGTTCTGAACGATTGTTGTGACTTCCTCGGTGAATATCTGCATGTTCGCGTAGTACATGCCGTGGGAAAACCGGTAGATTACCAGACCGGGCTCGAATTGGTTTGGTGCTTCCAATCCCTTTGAACGCCAGCCACCAGACTCGGTGCGCAATACGACCGAATTCTTTGGGTGGTATCCCCGGCGCGTGTGGTCGACCAAAGACAGGACCATGGCAAAAATGACGCCTTGCTCGACCCCAACCAGAACGACCACGGTGGCGGTTGCCGTGGCAACCCAGAATTCAGACCGGGCCTGCCTGTAAATTGTTGTCATTCCATGCAGGTCGATCAGCTTGAGACCGACCAGGAAAACGATGGCCGACAATGCTGCTGTGGGCAGAAAGGCTAAAGGCTTGGTCAGGAACAGGATAACCAACAGGACTATTGCCACTGTTGTTAGTTGGGCCACCTGGCTGCGCCCTCCGGCGCTGGCGACCATCTCGGTCTTTGTTGGGCTGCCATTGACCACGAATGTCCCCGTGAAGGCCGCTCCGAAATTCGCAAGACCCAGTCCGATCAGATCGGTATTCTCATTGAACGTCTCGTTATATTTTGAGGCGTATGCCCGTGATGTGGCGGCGCTTTGTGCCAAAATAACTACGAAGATGGACAGGGCCGTGGGTAGCAGTTGTTTGAACATGACCCAGTTCCACTGCACGTCCGGGATCGAGAACGAGGGCAAGCCGCCGGAAATCTCTCCCAATACTGAAATTCCGGAAGTGTCGAATGAAAAGGCCCAACTGCACAGGACTACCCCGACTATGGCGACCAATGGCCCAGGAATCTTGTGTGACAACCTTGCGCAACCTAAGACGGTGCCCAACACGGCTGATGAGACGATCACGGTCGGCCAGTTGACGTTGGATATGTTGAGATAGAGGTCCTCTAACCTGGCAAGTGTTCCGTGCCCAGCGGATTCGATCCCCAACAATCCAGGGATTTGACCCGTTGCAACCTGAATGCCCACGCCGGTCAGAAAGCCGACCAAAACCGTTCTGGACAGAAAATCGGCCAGAAACCCCAGCCCGATGACACGCGCGGCAATCAAAAGCATGCCAGCCATAAGCGCCAGCAAGGACGCCAGTGCCAGATACTCAGACGTTCCGGACATCGCCAAGCCCGCCAGTCCCGAGGCGGTGATGGCTGCTGTCGCCGAATCAGCGCCGACAACAAGGTGTCGGGACGATCCGAACAGCGCAAACAGAGCCATGGGAATCAGGATCGTATACAGCCCGGACATGACCGGAGTGCCGGCGATTTTGGTGTAACCCATGACTTCGGGGATCGCGAGGCAGGCAAAACTCAGACCAGCCAGCATTTCCGCCGGAAGGCGCGCGCGGTCAATAGGCAGGGTGCCCTGCAGGATTTGCAGACGCGCCGCTCTCTGATTTCTGTCCTGTTTTTCCATGGGTTACCGTATACCCATTCAACCAGCGAACCGAGTGTTCGAACCGTCGGGCTATCTTACAGGCAAATTATCACAGGTAAATTGTGTGGTCTGACGTGCCTCTTTTTCCAGTTTTTCAGTTATTTTCGCCGAACTACGGGAATCCCCCAATTTCGCAAACTGCCGATCAGGGGTAAACATGACCTACCGTACTTACCACACACAAACACGGTATTTACTTTCCCCGATGAGGGGCTGGTCACACCCCCTCGGCCGGCCCCTCTTAACTTTTTGGGGTTTGCGAAAGCCCAAGTCATTCGTTTTATGACTCGTGTCGAGTGAACTTACTTAGTTTTGGATCAATCTGGTCACGAGTGTCGGCAGTGTTTCGGACGCACTGTAAGCAACGGTGTGCGGTATGCTGGCCACCGGGGTTTTGCGGTACCCTTCCGTGAACAGCAGAAACGGTATCTTGGCGTTTACAGCTGTTTCTGCGTCGACCTCGCTGTCGCCGACATACAAGCGTGTGCCCGAGGTCCCAAGTGCTTTGAAGCTTTCCAGCAGGTGGCCCGGATCCGGTTTGCGAATTGGCAATGTATCACCGCCGAAAACAACGTCGAAGAACCGGGATAGGTTGAGCGCCTCCAGCACGTGACGTGCGGGTGCTTCGGGTTTGTTGGTGCAGATACCAAGAACGCAACCCATCTGTTTCAGTGTTTCCAGGGCTTCGGGAACTCCGGGGTAAGGCACTGTCGTTGCACTGACCGCCGCATTGTAATGCTTCAGTGTCTGTTGCGTCAGTTCCGCGTGGCGATCCATGGGCAAATCACAGTGTCGCATCAAACGCTCGACCAGTTTCGGAAGGCCATTGCCAACAAACCCTCTAATCACATCAACGGGCACAGGATCGTGACCGACGCCATTCAGCGTTTTATTGGCCGCTGCTGCCAGGTCCCCGACGCTGTCGACCAACGTTCCATCCAGATCAAAAACAACTGCTGCGGTCACGTTTTTCTTGCCTTTCAATACCCGCCCCAAGTCTTAACCCGTCGTTTTCAGGGGCGCAATCGGCTCAATGATGCTTGATTTGAAACAGTGCTTGACATTCCTTACTAAAATAATCAGATTTAATAACAGGAACGGAAAGCCAACCCTCTCGGGTCAGCCAGATAAAACGAAACGCAACAGGTATGGCACCATGCCGACTCGCTCTGGAGATGCCCCGATGAACGTACAGAACCCGACCCCAACCCAAGGTTATGCTGTCTCGATGCTGCCTGCGCACAAGGCCGAGGATTTGACCAAAGGTGGCCACCTGGCCCATATCGAGTTGGGCGACCAATTGTATACCCTGCGCATCACCCGTGCAGGTAAACTGATCCTGACGAAATGAGCGCGCATTCATTGCGCGGCGGTGCCGCGGTCGGCCGTCTGGCGGACCTTGATCCTGTCGAAGCAGGTGCGGTGATGTATCTGCGGATGTGGAGCCAGGGTGAAAGTGGTCGCGCCGATGTCGCGAGCGATTTTTGCATAGCGCTCGGATCAGATTATGGGCGTGCCGCCATGCTGACGCTGGATCGTCTGTGTTCGCTTTGCGCAACGCATTGTCGACGTCCGTTAGTCAGGCACGGTCTGGGGTGTGCATGTCTGGGCGCGGATGAGAATTGTTTTGCCCAAATGGTTGCCGCCGCATCCGAAGGGGCACGCGAAGACGCGATGATGATGGCGTCACTGATCGTGCGCCCGGATTTTGCGCCTGCTCTGGCATCCCTGTCGGAGGAACTGGGCCTGACGCTCCGGCGTATGACGACGGGAAATGCGATTCCGACGACAGGCCACGATACCCGCACTGCCGTTTTGCATTGACTGTGCTTGCAGGACGGTCAAACCCCGGCAAAGCGCCGGGGTCAATCCTTCAGCAGCACCCGCATCCCGCGTGGTGATGGTCGTGACCGCAAACCGGAGCAGGAGAGAAGTCACCGACCTCGGACAGCACGTCCCTTAGCGCCCACAGGATCATGTCCACATCCTCGGCCTCAATCGTCAGCGGTGGGCGGATTTTCAGGATGTTGTCCTTTGGTCCCTCACTGCCGATCAGAATTCGGTGATCACGCATCCGATTTTTGACATAGCTGCAAATCTCGGTTCCTTCGGTTCCGTCGGGATTGATCAGCTCAACACCCAGAAACAGTCCCATGCCCCGTACATCGCCAACGCAACCAAAGTCGGCTTCGATCTGGCGCAGCCCCGCCATCAGGCGCTCACCCATCTGACGCGCATTGTCCTGCAGGCCTTCGTCATCGACGATGTCCAATACTTCCTTGCCGATCCGGCAAGACAGCGTTGATCCGCCAAAGGTCGAGAAGAATTCTATCCCGTTATTGAAGCTGTCGGCAATCGCCCGCGTCGTCACCAGCACACCCAGAGGGTGCCCGTTACCAATGGGTTTACCCATCACCACGATATCAGGAAGCGCGCCTTGATGCTCAAAGCCAAAGTAATATTCACCCAGGCGACCCAGACCGGTCTGTACCTCATCTGCAATGCAGACACCCCCGGCGGCGCGGATTTTTTCATAAACCGCAGGCAGGTAGCCCTTGGGCGGAATAATCTGTCCACCGACAGATGGGAAAGTTTCGGCGATGAACCCGGCCAGACCCTGACCCCGGTCCTGCAAAGCCGCAATGGCCGGGTCCACAAGATCAGCAAATTTCTGCGCCCGATCCGCATCGTCACGCTTGAATGACCCGCGATAGTCATCAGCAACCTCAACCAGTTCAACCCAGTCGGCTTTCCCGATGCCGCCCGGTTTGTTGAACTTGTAGGCCGAGATCGCCACAGCCGCATTCGTATTGCCGTGATAGCCATGGTCTGGCGTCACGATCCCTTTGGCCCCGGTATGGGCGCGGGCAAGCCGCAGGGCCAGTTCGTTGGCTTCAGTTCCGGAATTGACGAAGAAACAGACCTCGAAGTGATCGGGCAGTTTGGACAGGATCTTGTCAGCAAAAGCTGTCTGTGCCGGATGCAGGTAGCGGGTATTTGAGTTCATCCGCTTCAACTGATCCGCCGCCACTGCCTGAATACGGGGATGCGCATGACCCACATGAGGGACGTTGTTATAGGCGTCCAGATAGGGGCGGCCCCATTCGTCAAACAGGTGATGTTTCCACCCGCGTACCAGCATGACAGGGTCATCATAAGTCAGCGACAGGTTGCCACCAAAGTGATCGCGGCGGCCTTGCAGGATCGCCTGCTTGTCGGTGGGTTGGTAGAACACCTTGTCATCCGGCAGGTTCAGCAAGGCCGCCGGGTTCGGGCAAACTGCGTGCCATAGCTCCATCTCATCCGGGTCGCCGACACCGGGCCAATCCGCTTCCATGCCATTGGTTGTCAACGCCAGCTGGAAATGCACATGTGGGGCCCATCCGCCATTCTGGCTGGCGTCGCCCAATCGGGCAAACGCCGACCCCTGTGCCACCGGATCACCGGGTTTCAACCGGTCACAGCATTCCGGGTCCAGATGACCATAGAGTGTATAGAACGGATCGCCCTCGGGTGTTTCATGGTGCAGGATAATCACCCCGCCGTAATCGAGGTGTCGATCTCGGTTCTCGATCACCTCGACCCGCCCGCTCATTGGCGCGTGCAGCACCGTCCCGGCGGGTGCAAACACATCCACCGCCAGATGCACTGTTCGCCGATCTGAGGCTTTCCAAGGCCCTTTGCGAAACCCCGGTTCGGCATAGATCAGGCGAGGTTCGTTGTAATAGCCCAGCCACAGCCCCTCACCGTATTCTTCGCCAACACGTGCGGCCTCGGCCAATGGCATGTGGAAAGGGTTCTGAGGCCACACGCAATTCTCGACTGACAATGAACCCATCGGAGTATCGCTTAGGTCCTGACCGAACATCTGGGAAAACCGTCCGCGATGTTCTTGCAGATACGCATGGATGCGTTCTGCGCCGTCCACGACCGGCAGCCCGCACGCTGCCCGAAGACGCGCAGACATCAGTCCGCCATTGACGGATGCATTCTCAAGAAACCGCCACGCCGGTGCCTGCGAGATTGTCACATATGGGTCGTCCGGGTTTTCGACCGCCATCAGGGTCGAGTTGAGGACAGATGCTGCCAGTCGCATCCGTAGCAGAGGCCAGATCAGGTCGATCTCCTCGGCTTGCAGCCGGTTTGCGGCATGGTACCCCCGCACGAGAGCAGTTAATGCCCGCTCGGGTCTGGCATGATCTAGCACCACATAGGCTCCGGCGATTGCAAGATCGCAGACGCGCGGTGCTGCACACATGTCACCCAGATCAATCAGGCCGGAAACCTGCGTCCGCTCACCCAATTCGCCTTCAACCAGGATGTTATAGTCATTGGCGTCGTTGTGAATGGCCTGTTGCGGCAGGCGCCCCAGCCTATCCGTGATCACCGTGAATTCGTTGTAGATATCCCGAAGCAACGCCCGACGCGCGGGATCGCTGATGGCGCCCAGCTTGTCACTGATCCAACCCGCTTGCGTCAGGTCCCATTTGAATTCTGTGCGGTGCAAAGCTTCATGCTGAAACCCCTCCAGCGCGCGATCCGTTGCCCCCAGAACACGACCCAATTTCAGGATCAGCTCTTCGGATTTCGGGTTCGCTTTTGCATAGCAAAGCCCGGGCAGGCGTTCCTGCAACCACACCAGCCGCGATTTCCCTTCGGAATCGGAAATTTCCGGCAACATTGCGCCGTTCAACGCCGGGAACACCTTTGGAAACGGCAACCCGGGAGCTTCCGAGGCGATATGCGCAAGTGCCTCGATCTGAAGATCTACCAGACCCGCATCGCACCCCGCGCGCATGACTTTCAGCACATAGTCCTGGCCATTTGTGGCCTGCGCCAGAAAGTTCAGATCATATTCGCCATCCAGCCGGGTCAACCGTGCGTCCAGCCCCCAGTTTTGGCGCAGCGCGTCCGCCCAGAAGTTCACCAAGTCGCTCATGTCTTTCTCCGTCCCGCTCATCCGGGATCCTCTTCATCTGGCCGAAGATATCCTCGGGGGTGAATTGGCCCAAAGGGACAAGAGGGGGCAGACAGCCCCCCCCCCACCCCTCAATCCAAGGCACGCAAACGTTTGAACAGCGATGAGGTATCCCATCGCCCGCCGCCCAGTTTCTGCACGTCCTTGTAGAACTGATCGACCAGAGCGGTCACCGGCAGAGACGCACCGGTCTCATTGGCGGTATCCAGACAAATCCCCAGATCCTTGCGCATCCAGTCGACAGCAAAGCCATGTTCGAATTGATCATTCAGCATGGTTTCATACCGGTTTGACATCTGCCAGCTGCCAGCCGCACCCTGGCTGATCACCTCAACAACGGCCTTCCCTTCCAAGCCCGCTTTTTCGGCAAAGTGCAAGGCTTCGCTGAGACCCTGAACCAGACCGGCAATCGCGATCTGGTTGCACATCTTGGTCATCTGGCCCGCGCCGCTGACTCCGAGTCGACGGCAGATCTTGGAATAGACATTCATCACCGGCTCAGCCGCATCATAAGCTGCCTGATCACCGCCACACATTATCGAGAGAACGCCGTTTTCAGCACCTGCCTGACCACCCGAAACAGGGGCGTCCAAAAAAGCGATACCCTGAGATTGGCCAGCAGCGTAGAGTTCGCGTGTGACCTTTGCTGAAACTGTCGTGTGGTCGACAAAAATGGCCCCGTCGGACATGCCCTGAAACGCGCCATCCTCTCCGGTGCAAACCGCGCGAAGGTCGTCGTCATTGCCGACGCAGGCCATGACAAACTCAGCACCCTTGACGGCGCCTTTCGGAGTGGTCGCCATTGCGCCGCCATGCTGCGCGACCCAGGCTTCGGCCTTGGTGGTCGTGCGGTTGTAAACGGTGACGTCATGGCCTGCGGCTTGCAGATGTCCGGCCATGGGATAGCCCATGACACCAAGGCCAAGGAACGCGACTTTTGCCATTTTGTGATCCTCTCCGCTGTTCGGTCGGCTTCCGCGAAACAGGCCTGACCAAAATCTCTGGCGAAGACAAAGCAAAGCTGCGCCCAAAGGGCAACCCCAAGTCAGCCTTTCCCACCCAGATCCCGCAGGATTGGGCAATCGGGCCGGTCGTCCCCGGCGCAGGCGTCGATCAGGTGGCTTAGCGTATCGCGCATGGCGTTCAGGTCTGCAATCTTGGTTTCGATCTGAACAAGATGGTCGCGTGCAACTTGTTTCACGTCGGCACTGGCACGGGTTTCATCTTCGTAGAGCGCCAGCAGGGTCCGGCAATCCTCGATGGTGAACCCAAGCGCCCGGGCGCGGCCCAGAAAATTCAGCTTATGTACGTCCTGGTCGCGAAACCGGCGATAGCCATTGTCGTCGCGCATCGGTTTGATCAGGTTGATGTCCTCATAATACCGGATCGTCTTGGCGGGCAGGCCGGTGCGGGCGGAAACATCTCCGATGTTCATGCGTGCACCTCTTTGGTGGCCTTGCCTGATGTTTCCGGCACGCTGGCGCGAATACGGCGCAGGCGCAGCGCGTTTGAGACCACAAAAACGCTCGACAGTGCCATTGCGCCAGCTGCCAGTGCAGGGGACAGCAGATAGCCGCCAAACGGGTACAGCGCACCGGCAGCCACCGGTATCAGAAGGACATTGTATCCAAAGGCCCAGCCCAAATTCTGGCGAATATTCTTCATTGTCCGGCGACTGATCTCGGTCGCATTTGCGACGCCACGCAGATCACCAGACATGAGGACAACGTCGGCTGTTTCGATGGCTACATCCGTGCCGGTTCCGATGGCGATGCCGATATCAGCCGCCGCCAGAGCGGGGGCGTCGTTGATCCCGTCACCGACAAAGGCCAGCACTCCGAACCGGTCCCGCAAGGCCGTGATTGCGTCGACCTTGCCATCGGGAAGTACCTCGGCAGTGACATGATCAATCCCCAGCCGGTCGGCCAGAGCCTGCGCCGTGCGCGCGTTGTCACCGGTGATCATGGCCACGGTCAAACCCATCTGGTGCAACCGTTCCAGCCCCTCCACTGTGCCGGGCTTGATCGGGTCGGAAACGGACAACGTGGCCGCCGCCTGCCCATCCAGAGCGACGAACAGAGGGGTTGCCCCTTGGGCGGCACGGGCTTCGGCCTCGTCCGCCAGGGCTCCAAGCGTAATCCCACGCTGCTGCATCAGTCGGTGCGACCCGATCAATACGTCGCGGCCTTCGACCAACCCTTGCAGGCCGAGCCCGGTAAGCGAACGGACATCCGATGCCTCTGGCAGTGTCGAGGGGCCCGCGCGGGTGATGGCGGATGCGATCGGGTGTTCCGACCGTGCCTCAAGGGCTGCGGCCAGTCGCAAAACCTCCTCCCGGTCAAACCCCTTCGCCGTTGTCACGCTGTCCAGTTCGGGGCGTCCCAGCGTCAGGGTTCCGGTCTTGTCCAACGCGATGACGCGCGCCTGCTGAAGCTGTTGCAACGCATCACCCTTGCGGAACAAAACCCCGAGTTCTGCCGCCCGCCCGGTGCCCACCATGATCGAGGTTGGGGTCGCCAACCCCATTGCGCAGGGGCAGGCGATGATCAGAACTGAAACACCCGCGACAAGCGCCAGAGGAAGGGCCGGGCTGGGGCCGAAGATCAACCAGAGCGCGACGGTGATCACTGCAACTGCGATGACCGCAGGAACAAAGCGATAGGTAATCCGATCCACCAGACCCTGGATCGGCAGCTTCGCGCCCTGCGCCTGCTGCACCATACGAATGATCTGTGCCAGAGCCGTGTCGCCGCCGACGCGGGTGGCGCTTACCCGTAAAGCGCCGGTGCCATTCACGGTGCCGCCGACAACAGGCGCGCCTGCCGACTTGCCAACAGGCACTGGTTCGCCCGTGATCATGCTTTCATCGACGTAAGAGGTGCCTTCAAGCACTTCGGCATCCACCGGTACACGCTCGCCGGGGCGGATGTGCAGGATATCTCCGACAACAATTTCGGCGATTGGCCGGTCCTGTATCTGTCCATCCAGTTCGACCCGCGCGGTTTTTGGTTGCAAACCCACCAGTTTTCGGATCGCAGCTCCTGTTTTGCCTTTGGCGCGCGCCTCCATCAACCGGCCGAGCAGGATCAGAACCACGATCACCGCGGCCGCTTCGAAATAGACATTGGCGGTACCTTGCGGCAGCAGGCCGGGCGCGAATGTGGCCGTGACCGAATACAGATAAGCCGCGCCGGTCCCAAGCGCTACCAACGCGTTCATGTCCGGCGTGCCTTGCAACAGCGACGGGATACCTTTGCGGTAAAACACACGGCCCGGTCCGATCAGCAAAGCCGAGGTCAGGGCAAACTGAATCAAATGGCTCGTCTGCGTTCCAATGGTCGCCTGTATCCAATGGTGGAAGGCGGGGATCATGTGCCCGCCCATCTCAAGAATGAATACGGGCAGGGCTAGTGCCGCTGCCAGTATTGTGGAACGGACCAGCCGCTGAATTTCATCGTCTTCCCGGCTTTCTGGTTCCGCAACGCCTTGGATACGCGCGGGGTATCCAATTTCGGTAACAACCTGAGCCAGCGCCTCGGGTGTAGTTGCCGCTATAGCATAAGTTACCGTGGCCGTCCGAGTTGCCAGATTGACCTGTGCTTCGATCACGCCAGCGGTGGATGCCAACGCGCGCTCGATCTTGCCAACGCAGGATGCGCAGTTCATGCCCTCGATGCTCAGATCTGCATGACTTGTTTCAGCCGGATAGCCAGCTGCATCCAGCGCCGCTGTCAGTGCCGAGACCGGCCCGTCAAATGCCACCTGCGCCGTTTTGGTCGCGAAATTGACCGAGGCCGCATCAACACCAGACACATCACGCAGTGCAGCCTCGACATGGCCCACACAGGATGCGCATCCCATGCCGGTGATTTTCAGTTCTGTCAGTGCTTCTTGCGCCATGCGACTCATCCCAAGTGGTTTTCTGCCCTCCAGATGGGGGTTCCAGTGACGGGAAGGTCAAGGGGGTCGCGGCGAAATTCTACGACCCGGGCCCGCGCATGTTACGCTCCATTAAGCGCTGATACAGGCGTGGTGACAGTCGGTTGAGCCACCACGATATGTATGCAACGCGACCGACCGGGATCATGGGCTGCGATTTGTCCAGTCCGCGCAGGATCGCCATGGCGGCACTCTCGGGGCTCATTTCGTCCATTCCGTCCTTGGCCGATCCGGGGCGCGCGGTTCCATCGGGTTGCTCCATTGCGTTGCCGGGGTTGGTGGCCACAAAAGACGGCGCTGCAATCTGAACCTGAACGCCATGTGGCTTTTCTTCGGATCGAAGCGATTTGAAAAAACCCTCAAGCGCGTGTTTCGAGGCAGCATAAGCCGTGCGATGGCAGAGCGGAGCGAAACCAGCCACCGACGAGATAGCCAGATGCGTTCCCTTTGACGCGCGGAGAGGCTGCAAGAATACGCGGGCCATTTCAACGGCTGCAAAATAGTTGATATCAAACAGTGCACGGTGACTGGCCGTGTCAGCCTGATCAAACCCGCGAATTTGAGTAACCCCGGCGTTGTAGATGACCAGATCAATACTGTCGCTTGACGTGATCGCCCTTTGTGCTGCGTTGGCAAGCTGTTCGGGGTCAGTCAGATCACAGGCAATTGGCAGTTGGTTCGGTTCTGTTTGCAGATCGGACACATCAAGGTCCAACAGCACCACCCGCCACCCATGGGCTTGCAGTGCACGGCTCAAAGCTTGTCCCAAACCGCCCGCACCGCCAGAGATGACCGCGGTCTTCATAACCCGGCCTGCCGTTGCCAGAGCGCAAAAACCTCGGCGCTGGACTTTTCGGGCACATAGCCGAATTCAGATTTCAGGGCAGAATTATCCAGAACTGGCCGATATTGAAGGAACCTTACCTGTTCCGGCCCATAGCGAGATAAACCCAGTGGGCGCGCCACGACCAAGGCCGCTTTCAGCACCCATGCGGGCAGACGCAGAACCGGTTTTCCCATGGCGCGCGCCAAGTCGTTCACACCCATCGTGCCGTCACCGGCGACGTTGTAAATCCCGGCTGGCCCGTCGGTTGCTGCGCGCTGAAGGATGCGTGCCAGATCCTGGGTCCAGATAAAGACAAACGGGCTTTCGCTGCCGGACACCGCCAGCAAACGGGGTTTGCGAAACAGGGCGGTGATCTGGTTTTCGGTTCCAGCCCCCAGAACCGTTCCAACGCGCAAAACAACCTGCTCAAGATCCGGGGCGGCACTGCGGGCTTCGGCCAAAATCTCTTCGACCTGACGCTTGTGATCTGAATAGGGAAACTCGGGGTTGCCGCGCAATGGGTCGTCTTCGCGCAACGGCACAGGACTGTCTGCATGATAGCCATAAGCGGCACCGGAAGACGTAACGACCAGTCTGCGCACCCCGTTTGCGATGGCGGCATTCACCACATTTCGCGTGCCTTCGACATCGACAGCATAGGCTGTCGCGCGCCCCATCTTCGGCGGCGGCGTTACGACAGAAGCCAAATGCACAATCACATCCGGATTCACCTTGGCAATCACACGTGCAGGAGCGTCGGTTGTAACATCCATGGACAAAAATGAGGCGTCTTCCGGCAGGTTAACCGGGCGTTTCAGATCGGTTGCAAAGACCTCGTGCCCAACAAATGCGGGCAACAGCGCTTGCCCGACCATCCCGGCAGCGCCGGTAATCAGGATGCGGGTCATCGCGCGGCCTCGGTTCGTGCCATGACCGAAGCCAAAGCCAGGCCCGAAATAGCGTGCCATACTCCCCAGAATGCAGCGACCACGGCCATGCCGCCAAGACCGTTGAAGAATGCAAAGATCAGGACGAGCCCAAGTCCGGAGTTTTGAATGCCGGTCTCAATGGTGATGGCGCGGCGATCAAAGGGGGACAGCCGGGTCAGAGTGGCCACAACCCAACCGCCCCCCAGCGCCAGGGCGTTGTGAAGGATCACAAGCCCGGCAACAGCCCCGGCAAACCCAAGGAAAAACCCCCAGTTGGCAGCCAGAGCAAGTACGATAAACCCAGCAAAAATACCCATCGACAGAAGTTGCAGCGGTGCGCGTAAACGTGCCGTCAAGGCGGGGAGGCGTTGATTCAGCGTAATTCCCAGAACCAGCGGCAGGATCAGCATCAGACCGACCAGGATTGCGATCTGCATTGGGTCGATCTGGGTCTGTTGCAGGATTGCGCGGGTCGGAGGGTAAAGCCCACCCCAAAGCGCAATATTGAAAGGTGTCATGAAGATCGCACAGATGGTGGCGAAGGCTGTCATCGACACCGAAAGCGCTGCATTCCCGCCCGCGCGGTGGGTGATGAAGTTCGAGATATTGCCCCCTGGGCAGGCCGCGACAAGGATCAGGCCAAGCGCAATTGACGGTTGCGGTGTGGTAATCCACACCATCACAAAGGTCAGCGCAGGCAGGACGACGAGTTGTGAAAACAATCCGACAACCACTGGTTTGGGTGCGCGCCTTAAACGGTCAAAATCCCGAGGCGTAAGGTCGATGGCAATCGAGAACATCACGATTGCCAGAATAGCATTCAACAGCGTCAGAGACGCCGGACTGAAATTCAGTGTGATCTGGTCAATACCACTCATGCGGCTGCCTTCCGCAGCCGGTCGATCCAGCCGGTGACAGCCTTTCTGTAGGTATTCTTGTCCACGTAATAGGCCATGCGGGGCAGGTCGATATAGTTCATGCCTCCGGTGGCGCGCGCATAGTCTTTTTGCTTTTCTGCGTGCAGATCGGCTGCCACGGGGCAGCCGTGTCGAAGCCCTTTGATGTAGCGCGCCACCATCTCGGCCTGCTCGTGCCTTCCCTGCCAGCCCAGGCCCGTGGCCTCGACCATGCCCAGCACGAACAGATCGTCCCGTTCGGGATGTATCGTGTTCAGATACAGATGCGGGGCGTCGCCCTGCCAGTTCAGCAGGTCCTTGTCGATAAACGGGTAGTGCAGTTTGTATCCGGTCGCGGCGAGGATCATGTCATAGTCGTCGCAGGAGCCGTCCTTGAAATGCACGGTGCGGCCTTCCAGCCGGTCGATATCCGGGCGAATGCTCAGATCGCCATGACCTGCGTGATACAGAACCAGTGAATTCACTACGGGGTGGCTTTCGTACAGCTTGTAATCCGGTTTGGGAAAGCCGTATTTCTGTGGATCGCCGACAAACCAGCCAAGGATCAGGCTGTCGACCTTACGCTTCAGCCACATCGGCAGACGGATCTTTCCGCCCATTGTGTCAGCGGGTTTGCCAAAGACGTATTTCGGAACGAAATAATACCCGCGCCGCATCGACAGATCGCAGCGTTTCGCGTGATGGATGGCGTCGACTGCGATGTCACAGCCGGAATTGCCTGCGCCCACGACCAGCACACGCTTGCCGTCGAATTGGCTTGGGTACCGATATTGCGAGGCATGGATCAACTCGCCGTCAAACGTACCCGGAAAGCTGGGTACATTCGGTTCCGACAGGGTGCCGTTGGCAATGAGTACGCCAGCATACGTGGCCTGATGGTCGCCATCCTCATCCCGCCAGCTCACGCGCCAACCGTCACCCGGAATACCCAGCGGAGCGACATGAGTGACTTCCACGTTGAACCTGAAATTATCACGCAACTCAAAACGATCTGCAAATGCGCGGAAATAGTCACGCATCGCCCGGTGCGAGGGGTACTCGGCAACCGCGTCATCCATGGGGAAATCCGCAAATTCGGTCATGCGCTTGGACGAGATCAGGTGCGCCGACTCGTACATAGTTGATCTTGGGGCATCGATGTCCCACAGACCGCCCACATCCGAATGCAATTCAAACCCCTGAAATGCGATCCCCTGTTCTTTCAGCACCTTGGCCGCGGCCAAACCCATTGGCCCCGCCCCGATCAGGGCGAATGCGTCGCGCGTTTCTGTCATGAACCCTCCCAAAGTTCGTGAGGTTTAAATTGAACGATCGTCCAAAATAAGGCAAGATGAATTTCATGACGCTGAAAAACGTAGAAAAACCAAGACAAAGGGCACCGTCCAAGCGGTCTTTGGAAACCAAAGCGCGGATCATGAATGCGGCCGAATCCGTCTTTGCCGAACGCGGATTCGAAGGCGCGTCAATCCGCGATATCGCTGCGCTTGCAGGCGTTCAGGTTGGCCTTGTTCATCACCACGGCGGCAGCAAGGAGGAGCTGTTTTTTCGAGCGATCGAACGTCGTGCGGGCAAGCTGGCACAAATCAGAACCGATGCGCTGGCCAAAGCAAGAAAAGCAGGCCCGCTAACATTGCGCAGCATTCTGGACAGTTTTATCCGGCCTTATGTGGAACTGGCAGAAACAGGCGGTTCGGGATGGATGGCGTATGGGCGCCTCGTGGCGCATGTCTCGGTCGATCCCCGCTGGCGCGATATCGCGGCTGAGTGTTTCGACCCGACCGCCCGGCTTTTTATCGACGAAATCGCTGCGCTTTATCCGGATGTTGACCCTGCGCTGCTGGCCAGCGGCCAGGTCTATTCAGTTTCGGCAATGCTGGCGCATCTCAACAGTGGCTGGCGGGTCGGGGCCCTGTCGCAAGGCGGCGGAGTGTCGGAGGCGGAACGCCTGATCGATTTTTGTGCAGCCGGTATCGAAGCGATGGTTCAGACCAGTCGTGGTTGAACGCGCGGCATTGCTATTGCTGCAAATGGTTGAACAGGATGGTGCTGAACACAGAAGGTGGTGACGTTCGGACGGCGCTGGGTGAGACAAAAAAACCGAACATCATGATCATAAGGATCAGGGCCGCTCCGGCAAGGCACGCCGCAGAAAGCTGAAAGACCGAACGAACCATTGGCTTATTCCCTGTTTATACTCAATAAAATCTGTGGTGTCTTACGCGTCACGAGAGCTTTGACAGCTCTTGTTTCAGCCTTTCATTTTCAGCCTGCAACTGCGCGAGTTGCTGGCCCAAACTGTTCAGATGCGGTCGCAGTTCGGCTTCGGTGAAACGCGGCGTGATGTGGCGCGGGCAGTTCCAGTCAAGCGCCTCAACACGTATGATCACCGCCCGCTCTGCAGGGGCTTCGGCCTCTTCTGGATGCAAGCTGGCAGCGGCGGCTTGACCCTCCGTGAATTCGACACGCCCCAGGATCTTTAAACGGCGTTGATTGGCGTAATCCATCAGGATCATCGCGACCCGATCGTTGCCGTCCAGATTCCCGCGCGAGATATACTGTTTGTTACCCGAAAAATCGGCATATCCGATGGTTTGCGGCCCCAGTACTTTCAGAAACCCGACCGGCCCGCCGCGATACTGCACATAAGGCCAGCCTGTTTCAGACACCGAGGATTGATAAAACCCGTCGCGCGCCTGAATGAACTGTTTTTCCGGCTCGCCGATCAGATGGCCCTGTTGCGGGCCATCTTCAATGAATTTAGCATAGGTTTTTGCCGATCCCATCCGCTCCTGATGGGCGCGGACGGCAGGGGTGAAGGTCAGTTCGGAAAACGCACGCGGCACGGTAAGTCCTTTCAAAGACCCAGATCAGAAAGCCCGAGATGGTCATCGGGGCGTTCACCCAATGGCCAATGGAACAAGCGGTCGCTTTCGGCTATGGGGTGATCGTTCAGCGAGGCATGCCGATGCGACATGCGTCCGTCTTCGGCAAACTCCCAATTCTCGTTGCCATATGACCGGAACCACTGACCGCTATCGTCGTGCCACTCGTAAGCGTAACGCACTGCGATGCGATTACCGGTAAAGGCCCAGAGTTCCTTGATCAGCCGATACTCCAGTTCCTTGTGCCATTTACGGCTTAGGAAGGCGTGAATTTCGTCATGCCCTGACAGAAATTCCGCCCGGTTTCTCCACTGACTGTCATCTGTGTATGCGGGGGTGACGCGGTCGGGATCGCGGCTGTTCCAGGCATTCTCTGCCATGCGCACTTTTTGCGTGGCAGTTTCCAACGTGAACGGGGGAAGAGGGGGTCGAGACATGGTGCAGGGGGCTTTCAGGTCAGAGAAGCGGCAAGAATGGCCAGTGTCAGAAGAAATGGAACGTACTGAGGGGGGAAAATGCTGGCGCGACGTTTCATCGGTCAAATCCTCTGGTGTACTGATCGGTTAACTTTGCAATAAAGTGTACCGATCTGTTAACTTTTGCAAGGGGGAAAGCAGAAAATTTTTCGCGCGGTTCAGGGCGAGTCGTGAGTTCTAATGAAAACAATGCTTTGTGTGAGGCCGGTTGTACTTCATGTTTCGGGGCAATATGTACAGAACGGTACACCATGGAGCCGAATCATGCGTCCAAACAAACGGGATGAACTTGTCAGCAAAGCCCTGAAGGTTTTTTACCGCGACGGGTTTCACGCGACCGGCATGGATAAGCTGGTGGCGGAAACGGGCGTTTCGAAAACGTCGATGTACAAACATTTCCGCACTAAAGAAGACCTGATTGTAGCCGCTCTGCGTCTGCGGGATGAGAATTTTCGCGAGTGGTTCTTTCAGCGCATTGACGAGATGTCGGATACACCGGCCGAGCAACTCATCGTCAGTTTTGATGCCTTGAAGGAATGGTTCGAGGAAGATGGGTTCCGGGGCTGCATGTTCATCAAGGCCGGGGCAGAATATCAGGAAACAGACCATCCGATCCATGTGCAGGCAGCCGAACATAAACAGCTGTTGCTGGAGCATTTCACGTCCGTCGCCGAACAGGCTGGTGCGCGTGATCCTCAGAAACTCGCGAGCCAGATCGTGTTGTTGCAGGAAGGGGCAATTGTGTCTGCGGTTTTGCTCAAGAATTGTGATCCTGCGGAAGACGCCAGAGATGCGGCACAGCATTTGCTGGCATTGGCGCTGAGTTAATTTCCTTTAAAACAAGCAGGTTCTTAAAGTTACCTAGCAAAGAAACGTTGCGTTGTTCGAAGTCGGAACGCCACGTCACGTGGATTGGCGGGAATCGGGCTGAACGCTAGGCTTTCGCGAAAGACAGATTGGAGAGCCTTTGATGTCACTTTTCACTTCGACCGCGGCATGGATCACTGACGAACACCGCATGTTTGCGGATATGGCTGGCCGATTCATGGATGATGAACTGTCACCGAATATCGAAGCCTGGGTTGAAAACGGGGCCGTTGATCGCGACTTCTGGCGCAAGGCTGGTGAAACCGGCCTGATGGCTGGTGCAATCCCCGAAGAATATGGCGGCGTCGGCGGCGGTATGGGCTTTGACGCCATCACCGCGTACGAACAGGGTGCACGGGGCGACGCTGGCTGGGGCTATGGTATTCAGTCGATCGTGACCCACTATCTTACCGCCTATGGCAGCGAAGATCAGAAACGGAAATGGCTGCCCAAACTGGCTTCGGGTGAGATGGTCGGCGCACTTGCCATGACGGAACCCAGCACCGGCTCGGATGTTCAGGCTGTGCGCACAACGGCCGAGAAGGACGGAAACTCCTACCGGCTGAATGGCTCGAAAATCTTCATCACGAATGGCCAGACGGCGGATCTGATCATCGTGGCCGCCAAGACTGACAAGTCCGAGGGCGCGCGGGGTGTGTCATTGATCGTGGTCGAAACCGAAGGGGCCGAGGGGTTTCGCAGGGGGCGCAACCTCAAGAAACTGGGGATGAAGGGCAACGACACGGCCGAGCTGTTTTTCGAAGATGTCAAAGTTCCGATGACGAACCTGCTGGGGGCTGAGGAAGGTCATGGGTTTTATCAGCTGATGAAGCAACTGCCATGGGAACGGCTGAATATCGCGATCATGGCGCTGGGTTCGATCGATTTTGCCATTGCCGAAACGGTAAAGTACGTGCAGGAGCGCAAAGCGTTCGGTCAGCGGGTAATGGATTTCCAGAACACACGTTTCAAGCTTGCAGAATGCAAGACCAAGGCCGAGGTGCTGCGCAGTTTCGTCAATGACTGTATCGGCAAGCTGGAGGCAGGCGAACTGGACGCGGCAACCGCCTCGATGGCCAAGTACTGGGGGTCAGAGGTGCAGAACGAAATCATGCACGAATGCCTGCAGCTGTTCGGCGGTTACGGTTTTATGATGGAGTATCCAATTGCCCGCCTCTACGCAGACGCGCGCGTGCAGATGATTTACGGCGGCACGAACGAGGTCATGAAAGAGGTGATTGCACGGTCGCTCGACGTCTGAAGGTATCCGGGCAGCCTCTTGCCGGATGTCATCATTCCTGACGGAATGTTCGCTTCTGTTGGACCTCGCAGGCCCGTGCTTGCGGGGTTTTTTCGTTGCTGACCCGACCGCAGTTGCCCACTTGCAAAGGACGTGCAGCGGTATGATGATCCGCCGAAAAGACTCAGAGGTCTGACGTGAACGATCCCGAACAAGCCCTGTGGCGGACTACATGTACCGAAGCAGTCATAGCTCTGCCGCTGGGTAGTGATACAACCGTTGATCTGGCTATCATAGGTGGCGGATATACCGGGTGTTCAGCTGCCTTGACGGCAGCCCGGTCCGGCGCTTCGGTCTGTTTGCTGGAAGCGCAGAAGATCGGGTTTGGCGGGTCGGGGCGCAATGTCGGTCTGGTCAATGCCGGGCTGTGGCTGCCACCGGATGACATCCGCGCGCATATCGGTGCAGAGGCTGGCGATCGCCTGATCGATCTGCTGGGCAAGGCACCGTCGGACGTATTTTCCCTGATCGAAGAACACGGCATCACATGCGAACCCATTCGCAACGGAACCCTGCATTGCGCGCATTCCGCCTCGGGGCTGAAGAACCTGCAAACGCGCCACGCGCAGCTAAGCGGGTCTGGCGCGCCGGTAGAGCTGCTGTCGGCGGATCAGGCCCGTGACCGGACCGGTAGCGATGCTTTCCATGGGGCGTTGTTCGACCCTCGCGCAGGAACCATACAACCCTTGGCTTATGTCATGGGATTGGCGCGTGCCGCGTCTCAGGCCGGGGTGCAGATACATGAACAAAGTCCAGTGCAGACCCTTCGGCACGAAGGTGGACAATGGGTGTTGACCACACCGGGAGGGACTGTAAGGGCCAAGTTCGTCATTCAGGCAACCAACGCCTATCACCTTGGATTGCCAGATACTGCGCCCGCCTATGTTCCCGTTTATTATTTTCAATACGCTACGGCCCCGCTGTCGCATAATCTGCGCGCCAGCATCCTGCCGCAGGCAGAAGGTTGCTGGGATACAGGGCTGATCATGACGTCCTTCCGGCTGGATCAGGCGGGGCGGATGATCATTGGCGGCATGGGCGATCTGGGGAATGCAGGCCGCAGCGCGCATACCGGATGGGTCCGACGCAAACTGGCTGAGCTTTATCCTCAGCTTGCCGATCAGCCGTTTGAACAGGGTTGGCACGGGCGGATTGCCATGACCTCGGACCATATCCCGAAAATCACGCAGATTGGCCCCAACGCTCTGGCCGCGCACGGATATTCCGGCCGTGGTATTGGCCCCGGCACGGTGTTCGGTCGAATGATGGCCAAAAGTCTTCTTGCAGGTGAGCTTTCGCTTTTGCCCGTTCCTGCGGTGCATGAGCATCGCGAAAGCTGGACGCGCGTGCGCCGCGCCTTTTTTGAATCCGGCGCGGCGCTGACGCATCTGATAAAGGCGCGGATCTGAATTCAGACCGAGCGGGTGATGCCACCATCAACCCGGATATTCTGTCCGGTGATGTAGCCACCGCCTTTGGATGCCAGCAGGGCCACGACCGAGGCGACCTCATCATAACTGCGCCCATAACGTCCCATGGGAATGCGCGCGCGGAATTCTTCTTTTTCGGGCAGGCTGTCAATGAAACCGGGCAGGATGTTGTTCATGCGGATGTTTTCAGCTGCGTATTTGTCCGAGAACAGTTTGGTGAAGGCGGCCAGCCCGGCGCGAAACACGCCCGAGGTCGGAAAGACCGGGTCAGGTTCGAACGCGGCGAAGGTCGAGATATTGATGATCGATCCACCGCCCTGCGCCTGCATGATCGGTGTCACAAGCCGCGTGGGGCGGACCGCATTCATAAAGTAGACGTCCATGCCGGTGTGCCAATCCTCGTCCGTCAATTCAAGGATCGGGGCACGGGGGCCGTGGCCGGCGGAATTGACCAGGACGTCAATGCGCCCCCAATGAGCCATGGCCGCATCAACAAGCTTTTGCAGATCCACCGTAGACTGGTTCGAGCCGGTTACACCGACGCCTCCCAACTCATGCGCCAACGCTTCGCCCTTGCCCGAGGATGACAGTATCCCGACCTTGAAACCGTCGGCGGCCAGCCGCCGAGCGGAATCCGCGCCCATGCCGCTGCCGCCTGCTGTTATTAGTGCTACTTTCTCCATCTGAGATCTCCGTTTTGATTTGGTTTCAGGATGGCGAATGAATTGCGGTTTGACCAATTAGTTTTGTTGAATACTCGTGACCGCGCCCCGCAGCCAAACCTGGCCCCGGTCATGCGTAGCTGACCGCTATCTCAGGTCTGAAGGGACGCTGCGATGGCTTCTAACCGGCCGCGTAACCAGCGGTGAGCGGGGTCATTGGCCGATCTTTGATGCCAGACCATGTAGATGGACACAGGGGGACAGGCGAAGGGTAAAGGTGCGCAATCAAGCACGGCCAACGGCCCCTGTTTCATCAGCGCCGTATCTGTCGAGATCAGGTCGCTGCCCTGCACAAAGGCCGGGATCGCGTTGAAATGCGGCAGGGTCACCACCGCTGGCCTGATCTGGCTTTGATCGACGCCACGCAAGACGGCGCGAGCGTTTCGGCCATCGGCAAATCGCACCTCGACATGGTCGGTGTGGCAATAGTCTTCCCAACTGTCCGGGGGCGTGCGTTGCGTGGCGTCGTAGAACACCATCAGCGGGCTTTCGATCAGTCTTTTCTGGAAAATATCCGGTCCGTCGGGCGGCAGCGGGGTCAGCATCAACTGGCACCGGTCGCTGCGCAACAATTCGGGGTCGGGCACACCCGATGGGATGAATTCCAACCGCAGGCGCACGCCTTCGGCGCGGGTGTCACGCAGCAGCTGTGGAAAGATCAGTTCTCGTGGCATGTCATTGGTGGCGATGCGGATGTAGATCTGTTCCGACAACGGGTCGAACGGTCGGCCGTCGGTCAGCGCCCGCATTCCGTCCAGCACCTTTTGCGCGGGCTCCTTCAGGGACAAGGCGCGCTCGGTCGGGGTCAGGCCCTGACCGGACCGGACAAACAACGGATCGCCCAGCACCAGCCGCAGTTTAGCCAGTGTATGGCTGATCGCAGATTGCGTAACCCCCAGCCGATCTGCGGCTTTCGAGACCGAGCTTTCCTCGAGTATCGTCAAAAAAGTGCGTAGAACCTTGCCGTCGAGGTCAATGAAATCGAATTTGCTCATGCTATTTATGACTAGTCATGAATGGATTTGCTGTCCATGGCGGGGTACGGGACGGACATCAACAGGAGATATGCGATGGGGATCCGCTTTTTCTCGGACAGAAACCGGCCCGTTCATATGGGCGGCTACCCGCTGGAGCGTTTGGCCCGGCAAGATGACATGCCGGACCTGTCGCTTGTGCCCCCTATGGCCGAGCTGAGTTTCCACCGACCGGAACACCCTGACAGCATCGTCAATGCGATGCGTGAGTTTCAGGCGATGATGGACGCCATCCGTGACGGAATGGTGAACCCGGTTGCATCCGAGGTTCCATCGAATCCGCAGGACCGGGCCAACCACATTAAAGCGTTCGGCTATTTCAACGATGCGTCGATGCTGGGGTGCGGACCGCTGCCATCTGACGCCCTGTTGCCCGAGGCCCGCCGCAATCCCGATATCGACCGGCTTGCCCACGCGTTGCGCACACGTCAGACCAAAACGCTGGCATCCGGGATCGACGTCATCATGGCTGATCTGAAAGACAGTATGGAGGCCGCGCCCAAGCCGATCGACAGCCATCGGCACAGCATCGTCTTTCTTTACGAACACAACCGCAATCCCGACCCGTCCGAACCCGGCGCTGATTGGATTGTCGGCGCGCAGGATCATCGTGCCTGTCTGCTGGCGACCGAGAACGCGGTGGTCATTGCCAATTACATCCGCCTTTTGGGCTTTGACGCGCGGGCGCACAGCCTGATGTCGACCGACGTGGATTTGGGTAAGCTGGCGGTGGCCGCCGGGTTGGCTTCGGTCGAAGATGGAGCGGTCGTCGTGCCCTGGCTGGGCAAGCGCTTTGGTTTGGCCGCTGTGACGACTGACATGCCGATCGCCCATGAAAAACCGCTGAAGCCTATGGCCGATCAGCCTTGGTTTCAGACGCAGGGGCCAGCATGGTGGTTGGGAACGGGGTTTGCCAAGAACGCCCTCAACCGTGATACATACGCCAAACGACGCTATGTGGACGGGGCCCATCCCTTCGAAAAGCTCAAACGGGTCGAGGCCCCGACAACCTATATCGACGAAGAGAACGTTGCCCGCGTTCCCAAGCGCGCCGACATGTTCGCCCGCGCCCAGTTCGGCGACATGGGGAAGCCATTGCAGGACGCCGCGAAAGGCGGGTACTACGTGCGCAAGGCCGCGCCCAGCTTTGCCCAACGCCGTGCTTTGGGTGCGTTTGTACTGTTGCAGGACGGTGAAAGTGCTGACGCGACCAAGCCATCTGACGCGCAACGCAACGCAGCAAACATCAAGGCTGCGACCTATTTTCTTGGGGTCGATGCGGTGGGTCTCAGCCGGTGCCCAGAATGGGCCTGGTATTCCCATGACGCGACAGGCGAAGAAATCGTGCCGCCCCATGATCAGGCCGTCAGCATGATCATCGATCAGGGATATGAGACGATGGAGGGTGCCAGCGGTGATGACTGGATCAGCGTCGCCCAATCGATGCGTGCCTATCTAAGGTTTTCTTTGCTGGGTGGCGTGATTGCACAGCAGATCCGCAATCTGGGCTACAAGGCCAAGGCGCACACGGTGATGGATGGCGAGGTTCTGCAACCTCCGCTTTTGTTGCTGTCCGGTCTGGGCGAGGTCAGCCGGATCGGCGAAGTGATCCTGAACCCTTATCTGGGACCGCGCCTGAAATCAGGCGTGGTGACCACGGACATGCCGATCACGCATGACAGGCCCATTGATTTCGGTCTGCAAAGCTTTTGCGAATCTTGCAACAAATGCGCGCGCGAATGCCCATCGGGCGCGATCACGGCTGGGCCAAAGCTGATGTTCAACGGCTATGAAATCTGGAAATCCGACAGCCAGAAATGCGCGACCTATCGCGTGACCACTCCGGGCGGCGCGATGTGCGGGCGGTGCATGAAGACCTGCCCCTGGAACCTAGAGGGTATCTTCAAGGAGCGCCCATTTCGCTGGGCTGCGATGAACATCCCCTCGGCGGCACCGGTATTGGCCAAGCTGGATGATGCGGTTGGCAATGGTGGTTTGAACGACACCAAGAAATGGTGGTGGGATATCGAGTTGCAGCCCGACGGGGCGTATCGGCCAACTACACACCCATTGAACCGGCGCGATCTGCAAAAGGAACTGGACCTTAGATACGAGGATCAGACATTGGCGGTCTACCCCGCCTATCTGGCCCCGCACCCCTGGCCCTATCCGTTTGCAATGGATCGCGAGGCAGGAATTGCCGCCTATGAGGCTTTGGTGACAGCCGAAGAGTACAAGGCGCGTAAAGCTGCGGGGGATATGTCGATCATTCATCGCTATCAGGTCGCAGGTGACGCGCCGGTGATGCGGGTCGCTGTGACCAAGGTCGACAAGATGACCTCGGATGTCACCAAGTATGAGTTTTCCTCCCTTGACGGTGCGCCGCTTCCTGAATGGTCCGCAGGTGCGCATCTGGATGTGCTTGTCGCGCCAGAGTTCCTGCGCCAATACTCCATGTCTGGCGACCCGTCGGAACGGGGGTCTTATCAGATCGGTGTTCTGCGCGAGGATGAAGGGCGGGGTGGCTCGGCTTTGCTGCACCGAATTTTCAACGAAGGGCGCAAAGTTTTCATCTCGAAACCCATCAACCATTTCGAACTGAACGAAAAGGCGTCCAAAACCTTTTTGATGGGGGGAGGTATCGGAATCACTCCGATGATCGCATTTGCTCATCGCCTGCATTCATTGGGCATGGATTTCGAGTTGCACTACTCGGCCAGCACGCGGGGTGGGGCGGGGTATCTGGATGATCTGGCGGGGATGCCCTGGGCGAACCGCGTCCACTACCATTTCTCGGATGAAGGCACGCGTGCTGATCTGGATGCAATCCTGTCGGGGTATCAGCAGGGATGGCACGTCTATACGTGCGGGCCTGATCGGTACATGGATGGGGTCATGCAGGCCGCAGAACATCAGGGTTTCCCCGAAGAGGCGCGACATCTTGAATATTTCTCGGTCCCGGAAACCCCGGAATACGAAAATCATCCATTTACCCTGAAACTCGCGCATTCAGGGAAGACGCTGCCGGTTCCCGCAGACAAGGATGCCGCGCAGGTTCTGAACGAAGCGGGTTTTCACGTGGATGTGAAATGCGCCGATGGTATCTGTGGTGTGTGCAAATGTGGCGTCCTTTCGGGCGAGGTCGAGCATCGGGATTTCGTGCTGTCCAAAAAGCAGCGCCAAGGGGCCATGATTCTGTGCCAAAGCCGCGCTGCGGAGCCGGATGGTGTGATCGAGCTCGATCTGTAAGCATGGTCAGAAAGCGACCTTTGGACGGTGAAATTTGGTCGCTCGGCCCATGGACGTCAGGTGGGTGGTGAATTAACGTCGCCCCGAACCCAGATATCCCTGACCAACAGGTGCGAGGTAGCATTATGGATTATCACAGCCCCGCCAGCTTTGCCGAGGCTTCGGCTCTGGCCGCAAATGCGACGGGCATCACGCGCTTTCTGGCGGGCGGCACCGACGTATTGGTGCAGCTGCGCTCGGAGTTGGTGACGCCTGATACGCTGATCGACATCAAGAAAATCAACGGTGTACACGACATCACCCGCAATGCGGATCGCAGCTGGACGTTGGGAATTGCCGCAACCGGTGCCGAAATGAGCGAGCATCCCGAGTTGGGTCGTGACTGGCCCGGTGTGGTCGAGGCGATGGACCTGATCGGATCAACCCAGGTGCAGGGGCGCGCAACACCGACCGGTAACCTGTGTAACGGCTCACCTGCGGCTGATTCCGTGCCCGCCATGGTCGCAGCTGGTGTGACTGTTACCGTGACCGGCCCGGACGGCACTCGCGAAGTCGCGGTCGAGGATATTCCGACCGGCCCCGGCAAAACCTCGCTGGCCAAAGGTGAGCTGATCTCGGCGGTCAATATCCCTGCACGTGGCGAAAACGGCGGCGATGCCTATCTGCGGTTCATCCCCCGCACCGAAATGGACATCGCTGTGGTTGGCGTTGGTGTGAACCTGCGTCTTGACGGCGACACCATCACCGAGGCCCGCGTATCACTGGGCGCCGTGGCCCCGACCGTTCTGCTGGTCGAAGACTGTGCCAAGGCCATTATCGGCAGCGCGCTGGATGATGCGGCCCTGGATGCGCTGGCCGCCGCCGCCTCTGCCGCCTGTAACCCGATTGACGACAAGCGCGGCACGATCGCGTTCCGTACCGAGGTCGCAGGCGTTCTGGCAAAGCGCGCCGCGAAAATTGCCTATGCCCGCGCGAAGGGAGAAAACGCATGAAAAAGCTCCACGTAACCACCACCGTGAATGGCGATGCGGTCGAATACCTGTGTGATCCGCGTGAAACCCTGCTGGATTGTCTGCGCGACAAGCTGAACCTGACAGGCGCGAAAGAGGGCTGTGGCACCGGCGATTGCGGCGCGTGCTCGGTCACCGTTGATGGCCGTCTGGTCTGTTCATGTCTGATGCTGGGTGTCGAGGCCGAAGGTAAGCAGATCGAAACGGTCGAAGGCATTGCCGACGGTGATATTCTGCATCCGCTGCAAAAGAAGATGATCGAATACGCTGCCCTGCAATGCGGCATCTGCACGCCGGGCATTCTGGTGGCGGCCAAGTCTTTGCTGGAGAAAAACCCGAACCCGACCGAGGAAGAGACGCGGTATTGGCTGGCAGGCAACCTCTGCCGCTGTACTGGGTATGACAAGATCATTCGCGCCGTGATGGATACGGCGGCTGAGATGCGGGAGGCGTCGTAATGGCTCTAGACGATCGTAAATCAGACTTCACTTTTGTCGGCACCCGCCCCAACCGTCCCGACGGTCTGGACAAGGTGACCGGCCGCGCCAAATTCGGAGCGGATGCCTACGCCCCGGGAATGTTGCATGGCGCGATCCTGCGCTCACCTCATGCTCATGCGCGGATCGTGAAAATCGACACGTCGAAAGCCGAGGCGCACAAGGATGTCAAAGCTGTTGTGACGCGTGCCGACTTTGCTGAAGTGCCGTTCAAGCCCGGTCTGGAAGGTGAATTCTACAACGTTCTGGAAAACGTTATGGCCGGTGAGAAAGCGCTATATGACGGGCACGCGGTTGCAGCGGTCGCTGCGACTTCGGCATTGGCGGCGCGTGACGCGCTCAAGCTGATCGAGGTCGAATACGAAGTTCTGCCCCACGTCACCGATGTGGATAAGGCGATGGCACCGGATGCGCCTGTGATCCGCGAAGGGGCAGCGGATTATTCCGTGCCGGAAGGAATGCACCCGAACGTTGTCCGCTATCATGAAAGTGGTCACGGCGATGTCGAGGCCGGATTTGCCGAAGCGGATCTGGTCATTGAAGACAGTTTCGTCACCGAAGCGACGCATCAGGGTTATATCGAACCGCACGCCTGTCTGGCCATATTGGGTAATGACGGCAAAGGTGAGTTGTGGTGCACGACACAAGGGCATTGGATTGCGCAGAAAACCTGTGCCGCGCTTCTGGGAATTGAAACTTCGCAGTTGCGCGTCACTGCGTCCGAGATTGGCGGAGGGTTTGGCGGTAAGACAACCGTTTTCATCGAACCCGTCGCACTAGCGCTCAGCCGTAAGGCCAATCGCCCGGTCAAGCTTGTGATGACCCGGTCCGAAGTGTTCCGGGCCACTGGTCCGACTTCGTCTGCCTCGATGGACGTCAAGATCGGCATGAAGAAAGACGGCACGATCTCGGCGGCTCAGGGTGTTTTCCGCTTGCAGGGCGGGGCCTTTCCCGGCGCGCCGGGCGACATGACAGCCATGTGTGCCTTCGCACCCTACAACCTGACCAACGTCAAGCAGATCGGCTATGACGTGATGGCCAACCGCCCAAAGCAGGCAGCGTACCGCGCGCCGGGTGCACCAATGGGCGCCTTTGCAGTCGAGTCCGTGATTGACGAGTTGTGCAACAAGCTGGGTCTCGACCCTGTTGAGGTGCGCCTGAAGAACGCCGCGCATGAGGGCACGAAAGCCAGCTATGGACCGACCTACGAGCGCATCGGTCTTGTCGAAACGCTGGAAGCAGCCAAGGCACATCCTCATTATTCGGCTCCGCTGAAGCCGGGGCAGGGGCGCGGTATTTCCTGTGGCTTCTGGTTTAACCATGGTGGCGAGACCAGCGTTTCGCTTGCCTTATCCGAGGATGGCTCGGCTCAGGTGATGGTCGGAACGCCTGATATCGGTGGCTCGCGCGCGTCGATGGCCCTGATGGCGGCCGAGGTTCTGGGCATCCCGTATGAAAACATCCGGGTGACCATCGCCGATACGGCTACACTGGGCTACAATGATGTAAGCCATGGCTCTCGCGTGACCTACGCGTCAGGGCTGGCGACAATCAAGGCTGCGAGACACGCGGTCGAGAAACTGTGCGAACGGGCCGCGGCCAAATGGGGCATCCCGGTTGATGCGGTGAAATGGGAAAACGGCTGTGCGGTGCCCTCAGGCCCGAATGCAGGCGATTTCGATCCGATGCCGCTGGCCGATATCACCGCCGATATGGGCCGCACCGGTGGTCCGATCTCGGGTCATTTCGAGGCAACCCCCGAAGGTGCTGGCGTGTCCTTTGGCACCCACATCGTGGATGCCGAGGTTGACCCGGAAACCGGTAAGACCAGTGTGACCCGCTACACGGTCATTCAGGACGCGGGCAAGGCGATCCATCCGACCTATGTCGAAGGCCAGTATCAGGGCGGTGCCGCGCAGGGTATCGGCTGGGCCCTGAACGAGGAATATATCTACGGTGAAGACGGTCGCTTGCAGAACTCGATCTTTCTCGACTACCGCATCCCGGTGGCCAGCGACTTGCCGATGATCGACACCGTGATCGTCGAGGTTCCGAATCCGGGCCACCCGTTTGGCGTCCGCGGTGTGGGTGAGACGGGTATCGTGCCGCCACTGGCCGCCATTGCCAACGCTGTGTCCAACGCGGCTGGAGTGCGGATGAAGCGGTTGCCGATGTCGCCGCCACGTATTCTGGCCGCTCTCAAGGACAATGGTTGAGGTTCACCTCTGGTCCGGCCTCCGGTCACTGACCGGGGGCCAACAGGTGGTTGAGGTCGAGGCCAAAACCACCGGAGAGTTGCTGCGTGCGCTCGTGCGTGCGCATCCGCAGCTTCAAGCACCCATCGACGCTGGCGTATCTATCGCTGTCGACGGGCGCGTGATCGCGACCGGGCTGACCGAACCGATTCCCGAAGGCAGTGAAGTCTATTTGATGCAAAGGCTGAGGGGCGGTTAAGCGTCAGGCGACCAAGGCTCGCGCCCGACCATTCGGTCTGCCTCGGCCGTGATATCGTTCATGTGTTGTTCGAGACTCAAACGCAGCGTTTCTATTTCGTCTTCGCTGGCTTTCCGAGGAACTGTTTCTGTCCATTCCCGGCACAGAAATACCCCCTCGTTACCCCATGGCCGGGGCATCAAAAGATGATCCCATGTTCCTGCTTCGCGCCCATGTTTCGCCGAAAAGGTAATACCAAAAACACGTTTACCCGATGTTCGCGCCCAAACCAGAGGAACCGTCGACAAAACCCGCTCTGGCCCACGGGGGCCGTCCGCCGCTATGCCAATGGATATCCCCTGTTTCATTTTGCCTAATACCTGTCGCGACAGGGCGACATGGCGTGCCTTGCTGGCCATGGCAATGGTGTCCATTCCAAACAACTTTTGCACGCGACCCACCATGCTGCCAGCCCGCGCAGAAGATGTAATCGAACAGATGCGCCCCTTGTCCAGCGGGAAAAAATAAGGCGACTGCACCAGCCGTTGATGCCAGAGAACAACGATGACCGGCTCACCCTGTTCGGCCAACTGGTCCAGTTCTTCATAGCCGATGCGCTGCCAACGTGTGTTGCGGTGTACCAGCCGAATATAATTTGCAATCCGACGCGCCACCCAGTTTAGCACAGCTTCGCTGTCTGCAATCTTCTTACGGAGGTTCACGCCGGGTTCCTTCTGCTAACCGGTCCTTGTCTTAGCGCACCACGCATTTTGCGCAACTTGTTTGTCCGGACATTTCGTGGATCGGAATCTGAAAAAGCCTCTTGAGTCCGCCGCGCGGCTGGCATATCTGGGGCTCACTACAGGGGTATAGCTCAGTTGGTAGAGCGACGGTCTCCAAAACCGTAGGTCGCGGGTTCGAACCCTGCTGCCCCTGCCATTGAAATTGTCCGAATACTAAGTTGTGATTTCCAAGGATGAACGGGTTTCAGCCTTTGAGTTCGCTATACCTGTCTTCAGCTATTTCGCGCTTGGATCAATACTAGTCGCAGCATTGGCTTCGACAACACTGCTACAATGACGCGAGGCCATCGTGACCTGTTGTTATCTTTTGTTGGCACCTGTTTTTTCGTGCGGGCGTACCGCATCCAGTTTTTCAGCCCACATATTCTGATATTCTTGAAACACCGCTGGTTTGTCTGAGTGGAGCGCCATCAATGCACACGCGGCCCACATAGCGACATCGTAATCCGAGTCGGTCTTTTTCAGTAATTGCGCATTCAGTGCAGCGGCTTCTGATGTCGAAGGTTTATGCATTGCCATCGGACCCCTTGTGCCAACTGATACTGTTATTTGCAATCGTCCTGTCACGGACATTCCCAAAACCGACAGGTATCACTATGTGGGTAGTACAGTGAATGGGCTGGAAACAAGGCGTTAACGTGTCGTTAACTTTTTGCTGGGGTTCTTGTCCATAAGAGTGTTCATGTGACCGGTTCAAAGGTGAACTAAATCACAGACCAATCACTAGAATCCCGCTTTACTTACAACTGTTACGAGTTGGCGCTCACGTTCGGTACATGACGCTGTTTTGTTTTTCCCTCCTGTGGCCGGGGCGCGCTTGTGGTTGAGCGCGCCCTTCCTATGTCCGAATAACTAGGTTGCCGTCGATGCCGGTTCTGAGGCGGTAATCGAGGTTTCCTTGGGTGGGCGATTGACTTATTGTCCGGCCACGACGCAATCAGCCGGATGAGGATATATGTCGCGTTTTGATGGATATTTTCTGCGGCAATTGCTGGTTTTATTCGGCTTCTTCACCCTCGTCCTGGTGGGTGTCTTCTGGATCACCCGTTCTGTCAGCCTGTTTGACAAAGTCATCAGCGGTGGCCAGTCCGCTATGGTGTTTCTTGAATTCACCGCGCTTACCCTGCCAACGCTTGTTCGTACGGTTATGCCGATGGCGGTATTTGCGGCTGCCGTCTATGCGACCAACAGATTGAGTCGCGAAAGCGAGATGACAGTGATGCTGGCAACCGGGTCAAGCCCGTGGCGACTAGCGCGGGCCGTTGTTTTGTTCGGTGTGATCACTGGTCTGATGATGGCTGCCATCAGTGTGTTCCTGCGCCCTGCATCGGTCCAACAATTGGAATACCGGCAAGCCGAAGTAGCAGGAGATGTGACAGCGCAGTTGTTGAATGAAGGCGAATTTCTGCACCCCGCCGAAGATGTTACGGTTTACATCGGTGGCATCGATTTGGACGGTACGTTGCACGAGGTGTTCGTATCCGATCGGCGCGACCCGGAAAACGCAGTCAGCTATTCCAGTGTGACGGCCTATCTGGTCAATAACGACGCGGGAATTCATCTGGTGATGGTCGACGGGGTGGCGCTGCGCCTGAACAAGGCGGGCAGGGTTCTCTCCTCGACCCTGTTTCAGGACGCATCATACGACATTTCGCAACTGACGAACGCAAGCCCGTTGACGAACCGCAGCCTCGAAGCCATTCCGACCTCTGATCTGATCCTCTACCGGGATACGATTTCAGAAACCGAGGGGTTCAGCCAGGGTAAATTGATCGAAGAACTGCATCAGCGATTTTCCTGGATAGCCATTTGCATCGCCGTGTCGCTGGCGGGGTATTCGACCCTGATGCTGGGCAGCTTTTCACGGTTTGGATTGTGGCCTCAGATTTTGGGTGCATTTACCATACTTGTACTGCTTGAAGGCGTTCGCGGGTTTGTGTCCCCGGTTGTGATTGATGACCCGAGGCTTTGGGCGCTGCTTTACCTTCCCGCCATAATGGGTGTGCTGATTTCGTGCTGTTTTCTGCTTGTCGCAGGTCGTCCGCTTTTGCGGAAACGTGCGCGCGGGTCCGAGGTCATCCCAACACCCGCTTGATTTCAGGTTCGAAGTTCTTCCAGACAACAACGAATGTCGTCGAATTCTTCGCGATCACCACGGGCGACCAGATACATTGGCAGCCGCAGGCTCACACTGTCCTCGACCGGTTCGAGTGCACCCGAAGCCAGATGTTGCGAAGTAACGTAATCGGGGAAGTAGCCGCATCCGCCTCTTTGCAGGACATAACGTAGTGCCATCATGCAATTACCCAGAAACAAGGTCTGCCCCGAGGCGCGTCGCACAGCCGATCTGATGTGATCTTGGTAAATCTCTCCAAGTTCAAGGTTGACGAAGACCAAATCGTTTTCTGCTGTTGCTGCTTGCGGGGTTCTGACCAGGGTTAGAAGCTCCGGTTCCAGCTCGTGATAGGTGACGCGTCGGTCTGATGGCGTTTCATGCGTGATCGCCACGTCCAGCACATGGGTCGCAACAGCTTCAACCATGTTCAGATCGTGGTCGTAATTCAGTGTCAGCAGCAGTTTGTCAAAGCGCTGTTCAAACCGAACAGCCAGATCCACAAGCAAAGGGTCCCAGATGCTAAGCTGACTACCCAACCGAAGCGCTGGACGGTTCTGTGTCTGCAACGGTAAATCCCGCGACGCGAAGGCCCAAAGGGATAGTATTTGTTCTGCATACGGTTTGAATTGTTGGCCAAACTCGGTCAGCGAAGTGCCACCGGCTCCGCGGGTGAATAGTGGTCTGCCGGTTTCTTCTTCGATCAGATGAATGCGCGCGCTGACGGCCGTTTGAGTTACATTCAGCTTACGGGCAGCGGCATGAAAACCACCTGTCTCCGCCACACATAGAAAGGTTTCCAAAGCTTTGGTTCGCATACCGAGAGTATTTTTTGATCGTTGTGATAAAATCAATTCATTTTTTTGAAGTTGCGACTCGTAATATTGTCGGCTTCGGGAAACACGCCAAAGGATCAGCCATGCTGGACAAAAGCCACAAACCGACCTGGACTAGTTTTGAGAATGCCACCAAGGCCGACTGGGACGCCGTTATGGATTATGAAGAGGCGTATAATGCCGCCTTGCCGGATCGCATTCTGGACGCCATTCGGTCACTGGACGAGGAATGGACACCCTATCCCATCAACCGGTATCAGCACAGCCTTCAGGCCGCGACCCGGGCTTATGAGGATGGCGCGGAAGAGGAGTTGGTGGTCGCTGCCCTAATCCACGATACCGGTGATATTCTGTCACCCTACAACCATGGAGAGCTGTCAGCGGCGATGATGAAGCCCTATGTCAGCGAGAAAACCTATTGGATACTCAAGCACCATTGCGTGTTTCAGGGTTACTACTACAACCACCACCTTGGAGGAGACCGAAACGCGCGCGACAAGTATCGCGACAGCCCCCATTGGGAGGACTGCCGCTATTTCTGCCATGAATACGATCAGAAGGCGTTTGACCCAGACTATCCGACGAAACCGCTGGAGTTTTTTGAACCCATGCTGCGCCGCATCCTGAGCAAGGGCGAAGGCCATATGGAACTGAACGAAACTGCCGAAGATTAACAGGCAGCCATCAGGCGATAGACAATCTGAGCTGTGGTGAAGTCCCAGGCGGAATTGCCGTCCGGGGCCAGCTCAACCACATCGAAGCCCACGCATCTGCGCCCCTTGAGCGCGTGCTCGACCAGCCGCAGTGCCTGGTAATAGCCCAACCCACCGGGCACCGGTGTTCCGGTGGCGGGCATCAGCGATGGATCCAGCCCGTCGACGTCGAAACTGACATAGACCAGCTTTGGGAAGTCTGCAGGCAGGTCGACCGAATGGATGTTACCTGTCACCAGTTCCTCGGCATCCACGTGAAAGACGTGGTTTCTCAGTCGGCTTTGGGCCTCTTCAGTTGAAAAAGCGCGAACACCGAACTGGGCGAACCGAACGCCTTCTTCGGCAAGCAGGTGCATCACTGAGGCGTGAGAGTGTTTTTCGCCCTGATAAGCGTTGCGCAGGTCGGCATGGGCGTCGATTTGGACGATGCCGATGGGTTGGTTTAGCGCACGGGCCACACCCTTCACCGCGCCATAGCTGAGGGAATGCTCGCCGCCCAAAGTGACCGGTACCTTTCCAGCCCGAATTGCAGCTTCGGTGCGGTGCGCAAGGCGTTCCATTACCTCGGGCAACGGGCCGTCACAATTTAGCGGTTCTTCGGTGAAAATCCCTTCGACACAGGGCTCAGCGTGACCGGTGATGCGTTCCAGTTCATTACTGGCCTCGATAATTGCTTCGGGGCCTTTGGCCGTGCCGGCCCCGTAAGAGACCGTGCGCTCCAAAGGCACCGGGATCACGCGAAAGCGGGCATCTTCGGTGCGTTCGGATGCGGTCAATTCGCTGTCGAGAAAAATGCTCATGAGAGTCTGTCCTTGAAGTCGTCATATCCGAACTGCCGGATGATCTTCAGCTCGTCCGTTTCGCTGTTCCACAGGGCGATTGTGGGCAGGGGGACGCCATTGAAAGTGTTTGTCTTGACCATCGAGTAATGTGCCTGATCGAGGAAGGCAAAACGCTGTCCGATCTCCAGCGGCTTGTCCCAAGTGTAGTCGCCAATCACGTCACCCGCCAGACAGGACGGGCCGCCAAGGCGATAGGTATGGCCTGTTTTGGCTTCATCCATAAGGGCAGGGCGATAGGGGGCCTCGATCACGTCGGGCATGTGACATGTGGCCGAGATATCAGTGATCGCGAGGTTCATGCCGTTGGTCGGCAGGTCGAGGATTTCACCGATCAGAATACCTGCGTCCAGCGCCACAGCCTCACCGGGTTCAAGGTAAACATCAATGCCATAGGTTTCGCGAATGTCCTTGAGGAAGGCCACCAGCCCGTCGCGGTCATAATCATCACGGGTGACGTGGTGGCCACCGCCGAAGTTCAGCCACTTGAGCTGATCAAGGTAGGGTTTGATCTTCGGTTCGATGGCGGTCCACGTGCGTTGCAGCGGTTCGAACCCCTGTTCGCAGAGAGTGTGCATATGCAAGCCGTCAACGCCGCGCAAGGTGTCGGCGGTCAGTTGGCTGACCGGTGTGCCAAGGCGCGAGCACGGGGCGCAGGGATCGTATTTCGGAACCTCGCCTTCGGAATGTTCCGGATTGATGCGCAGGCCAACCTGCACTTTGGCGGTTTGGGCTTTGGCGAGAAACCGGTCCTTTTGGGCAGCGGAGTTGAAGATGACGTGATCGGACTGCGACAGGATTTCGTCGATGTCGGCGTCTTTGTACCCGGCGCAGAAGGTTGCGACTTCACCTCCATATTCCTCGCGTCCCAGCCGCGCTTCATAGATACCTGAGGCGCAGGTGCCGCCGAGGTGTTGGCGCACCAGTGGGGCCAGTGAGAACATTGAAAACGCCTTGAGCGCGCTGAGAACATGCGCGCCGGAGCGGGTTCCGACATCAGCGAGGATTTTCAGGTTCCGTTCAACCGCCTTTTCGTCGACGACAAAGCAAGGGCTGGGTACACGGGAGAGGTTGAAATTGCGGAAGGCGCCGGCGTCTCCGGCCTGTGTGGTCATCATGTCGGACATAACCGGCGTCTCCGTTTGGTGGAGAGGCCGGGGGCGCTGCCCCCGGACCCCCGGGATATTTAGGGCCAGATGAAGCTGAAGCGGATCAGAAGGTGACCGGGCCGTCGAGTTCATGGACCTGCCACGGCAGGCCATGTTCGTTCAGCATGGCCATGAAGTCGTCCGGGTCGAGTTGTTCCATGTTCCAAACGCCGGGCTCGGTCCAGTTGCCTTTCAGCACCTGCGCCGCGCCGATCATGGCGGGGACACCGGTGGTGTAGCTGACAGCCTGGCTGCCGACTTCCGCGTAGCATTCCTGATGATCGCAGATATTGTAGATGTAATAGGTCTTTTCGCCGGAGCCATCCTTGGCCTGACCTGTGGCGATATCGCCGATGCAGGCCTTGCCCTTGGTTTCCGCGCCCAGATCACCGGGATCGGGCAGGAGGGTTTTCAGGAACTGGATCGGGATGATTTCCTTGCCGTCATGCATCACCGGGTCGATGCGGGTCATGCCGACATTTTCCAGAACCTTGGCGTGGGTGATGTAGGCGTCACCGAATGTCATCCAGAAGCGGGCGCGCTCGATCTCGGGGAAGTGGGTCGAGAGCGATTCCAGTTCCTCGTGATACATCAGGTACATGTTCTTAGGGCCGATGGCGGGGAAGTCGAATTCGACCTTGTGGGTCATGGCGGGGGAGTGTTTCCATTCGCCGTTTTCCCAGTGGCGCACTTCGGCCAGCACTTCGCGCAGGTTGATTTCGGGGTTGAAGTTGGTGGCAAATTCCTGATCGTTCGAACCGCCATTGGCGTCCAACACGTCGATCTGACGGATGGTGTCCAGCTTGTGCTTTTTTAACCACTTGGCAAAGACCGATGTAACACCGGGATCGAAGCCCGAACCAAGGATGGCGGTCAAACCGGCCGCTTTGAACCGTTCCTGATAGGCCCATTGCCAGTGGTATTCGAACTTGGCCTCATCCTCGGGCTCATAGTTTGCCGTATCCACATAATGAATGCCCGCCTCAAGGCATGCGTCCATCAGCACCAGATCCTGATAGGGCAGGGCGAGGTTCACGAGGATTTCAGCACCGGTTTCCTTGATTAGCTTTACGGTGTCTTCGACCTTGTAGGCGTCCAGTTCGGCGGTCGCGATATCAACGCCCACACGGTCTTTCACCGACTTGGCGATCGCGTCGCATTTCGATTTCGTGCGGCTGGCCAGTGTGATTTCGGTGAAGATATCCGAATTCATTGCCATCTTGTGCACGGCAGCGTGGGATACGCCGCCCGCGCCGACAACCAGTGTTTTGCCACTCAAAGTGCCCATGGGGGTGATCTCCTCTCAGGGGTTATTCGTAATAGGTGTAACCGTTGATCGAGTCGCGGTAAGCGCTCATCAGGGTTTTGCGGTCCTTGGCTTTCAGGGCGCCGGTCGAAATCGCCTCATCCACCATTTTGCGGAAGGCGGCGACGCAATCCTGCGGGTCGAACTCGACATATGACAGAACCTGGCTGATCGTGTCGCCCTCTTGTTCGTGCAGCAGGTCAAAGCCGCCATCCGGGCGCAGGTCGATGGTGACCACGTTGGTGTCACCAAAGAGATTGTGCAGATCGCCCAATGTCTCCTGATAGGCACCGACGAAGAAGACACCCATGAAGTATTCGTCCTCTTCAGGCAGGGAATGCACCGGCAGGCTGGGGGACACACCGTCGGCCAGAATAAACCGGTCAATCTTGCCGTCGCTGTCGCAGGTGATGTCGGACAGCACGGCGCGACGGTCGGGGACCTGATTCAGATATTGCAGCGGCACGATCGGGTGCAGTTGGTCGATGGCCCAGACATCTGGCAGCGACTGGAACAGCGAGAAGTTGCAGTGATAGATATCCGCAACCTTTTCAAGCTGGTCATTCAGGTCCGTTTCCAGATCCTCTGACGCGGCCAACGCCTTGAGCCGCGCCATCAGCGACAGGTATATCCGTTCGGCCCGGGCCATCTGACGCAGGTCGACATAGCCGCGACGAAACAGGGCGCGCAGCTCGTTACGATAGAAGGTGGCGTCGTTCCAGCATTCCTGCAGGCGGTCGCGAGAGAGGTATCCGTGCACCGCGGCGAGGTCCGAGACCAAGTGGTGGTCATCTGGATCAACCTCGGGGCCATTGGGCGCATCGTAAAGCGTGCTTTCGAGCACGTTGAAGACCAGCATCGAGGACGTCGCCACCACGGCACGCCCACTTTCCGTGACCAGTGTCGGGTGGTCCACCTCTGCCTCGTCCATGGCGTAGGCCACGGTTTCGACGACATTGGCACAGTATTCTTCGACCGTGTAGTTGATCGAGTTTTCGGCGGCTTTCTTTTCGCCGGTGTAATCGACCCCCATGCCGCCACCAAGATCCAGGTGGGTCAATGGCACGCCTTCGCGCGTAAGCTCGGTGTAATAGCGACAGGCTTCGCCCACAGCACGGCGCACATCGTTGACATCCTGAACCTGGCTGCCCAGATGTGAGTGCTGCAGCTTGAGGCAATGCAGCAACCCTGCGTCTTTCAGCTTGTCTACGGTGGCGATAAGCTGATCGGTGTTCATCCCAAAGGCCGAGCGGTCGCCCGAGCTTTCTTCCCATTTGCCGCTGATCTGGTTGGTCAGCTTCACCCGAACACCGATCAGGGGCTCGATGCCCAGTTCATTGTAAACTTCGATTACCGTGTCGGCCTCTTTCGGGCTTTCCAGAACGATGACCGTGTTGAACCCGATCTTGCGGCTTAGAATAGCCAGTTGGATGAATTCGGCATCTTTGACACCGTTACACACGATCAGCGCTTCGGGGGCCAGGCGATGCGCCAGCGCAATCACCAGTTCGGGTTTGGAGCCGGCCTCGAGCCCATAGTTGTATTTCTTCCCAAACTCGACGATCCGGTCAACAACCTGGGCCTGTTGGTTTACCTTGATCGGGAATACGCCGCGATAGCTGCCTGAGTAGCCCACGCGCGTAATCGCATCTTGGAAACTTTCGTTCAGATGGGTGATTTCGTGTTCCAGATAAGACGCGACTCGCAGGACCATCGGTGCCTTGATGCCGCGGTCGTCCAGATCGCTGAGGATACCGGGCAGGCTAATCGCCGCTGCCTCGGGGGCCATGGGATTGCGCAGACCGATCTCGCCCTGTTCGGTCACCTCGATGAGGCCTTTGCCCCATTTCTCAACTCCGTAGATGGAATGCGGTGCGTCGGGCGTCTGTTTCAATCAAGTCGGTCCTTAACGTAGGGTGCCAGTTTCGCGCCCGCCAATACGGCAGCAGTTTGATTCTTCCAAGTGTAAACTATCTGATTGGGGATTCCGAATTTTACGCGGACGGGTGGATCGGGATCAGATGATTGTCCCATTGGCATTCGGCGCGGGTTCGAACAGCTGGGCGCGCGCCCATCAATGTCCCGAAAGCGCCTGTTCCCGTGGTAAAGACCAACCCGCCCGCCCCGGCCCCAAGCCCGCAGACATCCTCAAGCGCGAAGGCGCCGGTGAGTGTGCCGCTGGTTATGTCGAACTGGTGCAGCGCATTGCCGCGCGGACAGGTTATTGCGATCATATCGGCGTCGGCTGAAAACGCGACGCTGCCAGCGTATCCCTGCAACATGCTTTGTTCGTGATCCGGTGCCGCCAGCAGGCGCGGGGCTTCACCCTGACGATGCAGGCCCAGCAGGGGCGGATGGTCGGACTTGCTGCCCTGCCATTGCATGGCAAAACCAACCAGACCGTCACGTCGCACGGCCAGATGGCGGATCGAGTTCTTGTGAAGCTCGTGAGGTAACGACACCTGCTCTTGGATACTGCCCGACAGGGTGAGATAGCTCAGGTTGGGTGCCATCGTCGGCAGGTTCAGCTTTGTGCGCCCGGTTTCGGGGTGGGTTTCGATCCCGCCATTGGCAATCACCAGCGTTTCCCCGTCGGGCATCAGGCGTATGTCATGTGGGCCTATTCCGCCAGATGAAAACTCATCCAGACGCGCAAAGCTTTCAGCATCCCAGACACTGACGATGCCAGTCCCGGCTTCGTAATCGTTTTCGGTGGCAAGAAAGTACGCGCCATCCGCCGAGAATGTGCCGTGGCCATAGAAGTGGCGGCTTTCAGGGGCCTTTAGCTGCGCAATCTGCGCGCCGGTTGAGCAATCGATGACGATGGCAAAAGTGCCCGGACGCCTGGCGAACGCGACCGCTAAGGCCTTGTGCGGGTGGGCTGCGGCCGCATGTCCGCGTCCGGGTAGAGGCACGGAGAACACGAGCTCGCCCGACGTGCTTAAACCGGCAAGTCGAAAGGACCCGCCGGGGAACAGCCCTGCGGCCAGAAAATCAGGCGAACCGGCCGAGGCCCACCCGCGGACCGGGGAAATCGCGGCTGCGGCAAGACCGGCAAGAAAATGGCGGCGTGACGTCATGGGTTAATCTCCGTCCAGCGCGTTGAATCCTGCGCTGATCCCCAATGTCGGACCCAGCTTGGTCACGGCGATGGTGCGGATATCGTGGATCGACTGTTGAAGGGCCTCGATCCGGAACCGGGCCTGGGGATCTGAAACCCCGGCCAGCGAGGGATCGTCAATGGATTGAGCGTTCTGGATGGCACGTGCAAACGCTGCATCCAGTTCCGATGCGATTTCGGCGTGGTCAAAAGACAGCCGTGCGGCTAAATCCCGCGAGGATATCAGCGAAAGTTCCACATGGCGCAAAGACCGCCCGGACCGCCACGCTTCGGCCCGGTTCGGACGGGGGCGGTCGAATGTCCCCATGGGGCGACCCAGCCGAGTGTCCGCCGTGAACTCAAGACCGGTAGCCAAGGCCTTGAACAGCTCCTGCATTGCTTCGTCCTGCGTCCGGTAGCGTCTGTTCTCTTGGGGTTGGGTAAGGCTTGGGGCATAGCTGTGCCAGTCCTGCGCCATCGCGCGGGCATTGGCATCGATATCCGCCGTGATCGCCCTGATCAGCGCGCAGCGATATTCGGCATTGCCCTGTTCCGCGTAATTAGGATCGAACAACATCCGTTCGAGAGCAAAGAACCCGCGCCCTGCTATGGACGTTTCGGCATAGGCCTCCGGACTTTGCACGGCATCATCCTGAGCTTCGATATGCTGGGATAGCGCTTTGGATGTGAACCCTTTCGTGTCGGGCCAGAAAGCCATGGCAAAAGCGCGGTCATCGATCTCGGTCGGACCAAACCGCAGGTGGCTGGCGGATATCCAGCTATCGAAAGCCGCATCGTAGGCCGCGCGCAGCGCCGGTGAGGTCGGATCGCACTCAACCAGTGATGCACTGACTAGCGCGCCCGTCGTTTCCGGGAGCGTGTCGAACCGGGGCAGGATATGGGTTTCTGTTACATCCATCAGGATCGGCGCGCGATCCTGTGCCTGCGCGGCAAGTGGCATGATCAACGCTGCAACAAGGGTAAGAACTCGCATGGGTCAGAGGCTCTCCAGAAATTGGATCAGGGCGTCACGGTCGGCTTTGGGCATCGAGATAACGGTGTCGCGGGCAGCCTGCGCTTCACCGCCATGCCACAGGATTGCTTCAAGCAAGTCGCGCGCACGCCCGTCATGCAGAAACTCTGTGTGGCCCGAGACGCGTTCGGTCAGGCCAACACCCCACAAAGGCGGCGTGCGCCATTCCCGGCCCGTTGCGCGGGCCTCGGGGCGATTGTCGGCCAGACCTTCGCCCAGGTCATGAAGCAACAGGTCGGTGTAGGGCCATATCAGCTGAAAACTGTGCTCGGGCCGGTCTTCCATCCGATGAGTGACATGTGACGGTGTGTGGCATGACGCGCAGCCGGTTGCATGAAACACCTTTTTCCCGCGGAGGACCCTGGGGTTGTCCATGTCGCGGCGACCCGGCACCCCCAGATTGCGGCTGTAGAAAGCGACCAGGTCCATACCCTGATGATCGATCTCGAAGCCGCGCTCATCATTGTCGCCATGCGGGGCTTGGATGCAGTTCACCTGCACATTGGTGCAATCCCCGTGCGGAGCAGGGTAGAGTGGGTTCGATATGCCGATATCCCCGGCAAAAGCAGCAGCCGATTGTTCCATAACTGTCGGCATCCCCGCCTTGTGACCGAACCGGCCCATCATCGGCGTGTCAAACTCGACCGACCAGACGATATTCGGGCGGCCCGATATGCCGTCCCCATCCAAATCGTCCGGGTCGGCCCTGGCAAGCAGGTCTTCGACCGGGATCGCTTCCAACAGGCCAAGCCCGATCATCTGCGGCGCGACCCGTGGGCTTAGCATCGCGTCCGGGTGCAGCGGGCCATAACCCAGATCGGCTGCCTGATAAGTCGGGCGGCGCAGTGAGGCGGTTTCACCGTCAGAAAGCTCTACCGGGATTTCTTCGTATGAGATGTCCAGCCGGTATTCCGCTGGATGACCTGCCAGTGCGAAATCCTGCATCTGTCCACCATAGGTGGGCTCGGGCAGAGTGGCGATGTAATCTTCGATCGCTGCATAACCATCCTCCAACGTGCCTGGGATCGAGACCCGCAAGAACATCGAAACCGCGTTGTCATCGGGCCCGTTTGGCGTGTGTCCGCGCCCATCCTTGATGTGGCAGCGCTGGCACGACCGCGCGTTATAGAGCGGCCCCAACCCGTCAGAGGCGAGTGTCGATGAGGGCGACGAAACCCAGACCTTCTTGAACAGTCCGTTTCCGACTTTGAAGTTCAGCTCCTGTTCAAAGCTCAGGTTGTCTGACGGTTGCGAGAACGCATCCGCGTCCGTACGGACCCGAACAGTCGAAGCCCCGGCGGGCAGTTCTTCAAACTGCTGCGGTGCGTTGAAATCCTGGGGCGCCGCCGTCACAACAGCAATTCGGGCGCGTTCATCGTCAGTGCGGGGGGTGACATTCAGATGCAGATCCTGCAGCTCGGCTGACAGGGAAGGGGTGGCCGCGAAAGCCACCACCGACAGGGCGACAAGGCTATTCGCCTTCGTCCATTTTCGATGCGTTGAGTTGCGCATAATTGGCTTCGCCGATCCTTTCATAGAGGTCGAGCTGCGTTTCGAGAAAGTCGATATGGCCCTCTTCATCGGACATCAACGTTTCGAACAGCGACATCGAGACATAGTCGCCGGCATCCCGACAGTATTCGCGCGCTTCCTTGTACAAGGCCCGTGCATCGATCTCGGCCGCAAGGTCACATTCCAGCGTTTCCTTTGGTGTTTGACCGATCCGAAGCGGGTCCAGCTTCTGAAGGTTGGGGTGGCCTTCCAGAAAGATGATCCGTTCGATCAGCTTGTCCGCGTGGCCCATCTCTTCGATGCTTTCCTCGCGGCTTTTCTTGGCCATGTGGCCAAGCCCCCAGTCTTCCTGCAACCGGTAGTGCAGCCAGTATTGGCTGACTGCAGTCAGTTCATGCCGCAGAGATTTGTTGAGATATTCGATGACTTTTGGATCGCCCTTCATCTGCACTCTCCTGTGATACTGCCGCGCGCAGGGCGCGGAGTTGCATGGGTACTTCGAGATTATCGCTTGACCGCATCGTGTCCAGAAACAGAGGCATGCATCCGCCGCAATCCGCCGATTTTCCAAGAGCACGGTAAACCTTGCCGGGGGTGATGATGGTTCGGGGGTCGGCTGTTCGCATCCAGTCGATGGCTGCGCGGATGTCGTGGTCCGAGATGTTGGTGCAGTGGCAGACAATCATGAATGTTGGCTTGGGTTTGTGTGGCTCTGAGGGCTGGCGGGTCAGCGTGCTGAGCGTACCGGGGGCAGGCAAGCCCCCGGTACGCGTTCGTGTTTAGTGGAATACCGCGTCAGGGTTATCCAGACTGTCTGATCCTTCGAATTCGATCTGGTCCAGTTCCAGTGCGCTCACGATGCGCTCGATTGTCTTGGTCTGCTCGATCAGGCCGTTGACGCCGGCCATGATCAGGGTTTCACCGCCTTCGTTGCCGCGTTCCAGCATTTGGTCATAGGCAAACCCTGCTTCCGCGGTCGATTTGATTCTGCCAAGGGCTTGCATCGTGACGGCCAGTTTCGCCTTCATCTCGGCGTCCAGTGCCGGATCAGTTGCGATCACCAGATCGGCCAGCGATGCGCCTGACACAGGTGTGCCATCGATGCGGGTATAGCTGCCCAGATAGACGTTCAGAACGCCCAGTCCATCGTAGTAATGGCTGTTGTGGGTGTTGTCCGAAAAGCAATCGTGTTCTTCTTCCGGGTCGTTCAGCATCAGGCCCAGACGCATCCGCTCACCCGCTTGTTCACCGTAAGACAGTGAACCCATACCGGTCAGGATCGCACTGACACCCGCCGTTTCATTTTCCATCAGCGCCGTGCGCGCCGCGCCGCCTTGTTTCCACTGATCGGCCATCCAGGTCAGATCGCTGACCAGCAGGTCGGTTGCGGCGCTCAGATACTGTGCACGACGGTCGCAATTGCCACCAGTGCAGGTATCGCCGTTCGCATAATCAGTGGCTGGACGGTTGCCTGCACCGGCCCCGTGGCCGTTCATGTCCTGACCCCACAGCAGGAACTCGATAGCGTGGTAGCCGGTCGCGACATTGGCTTCGATACCATCAGCTTCGTGCAGGGATTCGCTCAGTAGTTCCGGAGTAATCTCGCTGGCGTCAATGGTTTCGCCCGACAGTTCGAAGCTGGGGTTGGCGATGACATTCAGAACCGCAAATTCGTTCTCATCCGTCGCGCCACCATAGGCCGCGTCGACATAATCAATCAGACCTTCATCCAGTGGCCAACCGTTTACTTTGCCTTCCCAGTCATCAACGATTGCGTTGCCAAAACGATAAACTTCGGTCTGTTGATAAGGCACACGCGCTGCAACCCATGCTGCCCGTGCCGCAGTCAGGGTCGCGTCCGAGGGTTCGGCAATCAGCGCACCGACTGTATCCCGCAACGTCTTCGCCGCAGTCAGACTGTCGTCATACTTGGCTTCGGCAATATTGGCGTAGGTTTCCAGAATATCCACTTTTGCAGGCACATCCCCGGCAAAGGCAAAAGCGGTTGTACAAAAGGTCAAAGTGCTGGCTGTTGCAAACAACTTGGTCATAGGGGTCGTTACTTTCTTGTCTGAACTGTCAAATCAGGCGGGTTTGTTCCCGCGGAGGCTTTTGTTGAAATAACTGAGTTAAAAAGTCAACATTGTCAACCTGAGTTTTTTTATCGGAAAAAGGAGCTGCTGACCTGATGGTCGCCATCCCCATATCTGGCGGGGGTTTGATTCGGCGGGTCACATTGCGCGGTACATGTTTCGGGCTAAAATCATCCCAGTGATTCTTTGTAGGTGGTTTGTGGTTCATGAAGCGCGTGGTTCTGGCCTTATTCCTGTTTCCTGCGGCACTTGCAGCGCAAGCAACGCAGGTTTCCACGCCTCATCACCACGGTTCGGGCCAGATCGATATCGTGTTTTCTGAAACCGGATTTTCGTTGGCACTCCGGGTGCCCAGCATGGATATCGTCGGGTTCGAATCTCCGGTTGAAAACGATGACAACCGCACGCGTGTGGCCATAGCAATGTCAGAGCTTTCCGACCCGCTGGACCTGTTCGTAACCCCGCCGGAAGCTGGGTGCTCTACGGTGACCGCCCATGTGGTTCTGACATATGGTATCACACGGCAGAGTGGCGAGGCGAACGCAGTTTCAGGCTCCACAACGGAGGAGAGTCACTCGGAGTTTCAGGCGGACTATGTCATTCAGTGTCAGGATATGAATGCGCTGAACATGATCGAGTTCGCCTATTTCGCGCGGTTCAGTGGGACTGGCCAGCTGAACATCCACTTGAATACGAACGGGGTACAGGACGCTGTCGAAATCACACGCGCGGCACCATATCTCGATCTTCAGCCGGATCGATGAGCGCTGAAATCAAAAGAAAAACCACAAGTGGTGTTTCGGTTTGATGCTCTGGGGAATTGGTAGCGGAGGAGGGACTTGAACCCCCGACACGCGGATTATGATAGCGCGCGTCATTGATTGGGTTTTTGATTTAATATCATATGGATGGTGGGTGTATGATTTTGTTTTTCCACTCCATTTTCCACCTCTAAACCGCAATTTTTTCCATCAACGCCGCGTCAGCGGCCCTGTCTTCCATCAAGTGCCCGTACTGTTTGACCGTGTACGCCGGGTCATGATGGCCCATCCACACTTGCAGTCTCTTTAGGTCTACATTAGCCGCGATCAGTCGCGAGGCGTATGCATGGCGCAGGGCATGGAATCCGAGTTCCCGAACCGGAGATAGGCCGGACTCTTTGGTCGCCGCTAGTTCGTTTGCTTTAGCAAGAAGAACTTTCCACATCCGGTTGTAGAGGTTCCGAAGTTCCAGCGGGTCGCCGTTGCGGGTTGAAAAAACAAGGTCTCGATTGTGGGCGCGTAGCGCAACTTGCATCGGCGCAACTAGGTCAGGATGTAGCGGAATGTCCCGGATACCGTCAGCCGACTTCGGGAATTCGATTTCACCGCCTTCCGTCGCTTTTTGGCGTATCTGAATCAGGCCGCGATTGTGCAGAAACGCCGCGCGCGGGAAGCCCCGAACTTCCGAAATTCGAGCGCCAGTATATACGAGAAAGTAAGTCATTGCCCTATATGCCACCCACGCTTCCCTGCGCTGTTTCTGCTTATCCTCTGCCAGCGCATCCGCAGCGCGGAGAAGAGTCCTAATCTCTTCGGGTGTGTAGACTTGGTCTACCTTTCGAATGCGGTCCTGCATCCGGTCTGTGCGGCTCTTAGCGACTTTCATTTTCTGCCCCGGTGCGCGGGCGATAATTCCCTCTGCCTCTGCAAAGTTCATAACTGCTTTGCAAAGTCGGAAGGCTTCGGAAGCGGCGCGGGTGCTGTTTGTGTTCGAAACGCAGTAGTCGCGGACCCGGCGCATGTCGTCGTCGCTTACCTCACCAATCTTGTGTTGTTGCAGGACATACGCGGAATAGGTCAGGTACTGCTTGTATGTCCGATTGGTCTGCTCTCCGATTGGGTCGCTACCGTCCGTAGGCTCCACCAAGCTCAGCCGATACGCCCGTGCGACTTCGATATAGGTCTTGTCGCTGCCGTATAGTTCAAACTCTCGTGCCGCCTCTGGCCCGACGGTGGTCAAGAATGCTTGAGCATCTTTCCTTTTTGTGAAGGTCGCCTTTTCCTTCCACTTACCCTTTTCATTCTTCCAACGTGCGACCCAAACCTCCCGCGTAGTGTCGCCTTTGGATTTCACAGTCTTTTTGAATACGTGAGCCAAATTTCCACTCCTGATTCCGCATGTCTATAATGGATTGCGTAAATAGGCTGGAATTGCAAGCCGCCACTGCCAACATTTCCGAAGCGCACCGCCGCTATCTGACAGGTCGTGCCAAAGAGGAAGCCGTTGAAGGTAGCTATGGTGACGGTGCGGGAATGAAGTATCCGTTTGACAGATTGAGGCAGGTTGACCCCTTGCGCCGCAAGGCTTCGAAGTATTTGTTTGGGCGGATTGTTTCAAAGATTCTAAGGAGTTTGGAAGTCGATGGCGAAAGCTACAACTCACGAAAAGTATCAGGAAATTTTTCAGAAGCAATTGAGCGAAAATGATCCACTTCAGCATGTTCTGTTGAAAGGGCATCTGATCATTGAGAGCGCTCTCGATAGCATTCTCACTATCATTTTCTTTCACCCTGAGTATGTGCTGAAAAGTAATTTTACCTTCTTTCAAAAAGTTCAGCTCGCACGTGCGTACGCATTGCGGAAAGACAAAGACTCAATATGGCAACTCCTTTTGTCAATCAACGAAGTCCGAAACGAGGTGGCCCACAATCTGGCTGGCGAACGGCGAGACAAAAAACTAAAGCAGTTACGCCGCCTGTTTATCAATGAAATGACTGAAGAAATGCAGGCCAGTATCGAGAAGGATTGGGGTAAACTTGAAGCGCTTCCTGACGTGGGCGTGGTATCAATGTCGTGCGGTATGTGCACAGGCTTTCTTGGTGCATTCGAAAGCGACATTACTTCGCTCAGGCAATACATCGATATGCTGGATGGCGGTCTGAATCCAGATGAAGAGCGAGTTGCTCGCAAAACGCCAGAAGAAGCGCGGAAGAAGAATTGAGCTGCCCGTACGCCCGCTGACGCGGGCCTTTCTTTACACCAGCGCCGTGACCCTCTCAGCCGCACTTTCGAGACTCGCCGCTGCCTACTGTGGTATCACTGGCGCAGGCATCTGATTGCGTTATTGACCCGTTTTGACGCAATGATTCGATTTTTGCTGCAATTTATGTTAGTAAAAGTCAAGCAGAAAATTCTGCATGACTAAATCTCCATAAATTGAGGCAGAGTATTGTACATCACTATCGCGACATATGCCGACATTGTTGGTGTCGGCAGGCCAATGGCAAGCCGCCGCCTGTCTGGCGCGCCGTATCGTATCCCGACTAAGGAAAACGGGCGGCACTACTACCCACTGGCGGCAGCCGTTACCACCCTGACACCTAGCGAGGTGAAGGCAGGCGTGGTCGGCCTTCTGGCGGCGTCTGCGCGCCTCCTGAACGATGATCTGTATATCGAACCGGAAGCGCTTAGCGCTGCGCAGGACTTCGCGCAGTGGCTACCTAGTCCCGAGATGCGAAACCGCCTAGCGCGAATGCAGATGGCCTTTGTTATTGCTGTCGCCAATTCTCCGCTTTGCACTCCAACCATCGTTGCATCTTTGGAACCGCTTAAGGCGCTATTCACGCTGAACTCGGACGTGTCGCGCTATGTGCTTGTCGGTGGTCCGGTCCCGAACGTGGATGCACTGGCCCCAGCTTTCGCCATTTCGAATAATAGCGCGCTGCTGGATCAGCATGCCGCCGAACTTTTGGAGGCAGCTTGATGTCAGAATACGATCCTTCCCTTTTTCTGGATATCGTTCGGGGGTCCGAGACTGTCCGAGAACGGTGGGCTACGATCTGCGAACGTGTCGTATCCGACGCCGCAGAGCGAGGTATTTCGCTGGACGTCGATCAGGTCCTTCAAATCCGCGAAGCGCGCCTTGCAGCCCTTGGTAACGCCGGAGGCATGAACCCGGACAACTATCTTTCCGAGCTCGACGCACTGCCGGAAATGGCAGAGGCCGCGCGAAAGAGGGCTATTGCCGAGGGCGACAAACAAGCCCGCAGTGCTGCCGTGGCTGAAGTTAATCGAGGCAAGTTTGATACTCACCCCGACCGGTGGACAGACAATGCTGCGGTCCGACTATCGAAGGCCCGTGATCTGGGCATTGCATCCCCACCGCAGTCGCAGGCCAGTGAGATGACCCGAGACGAACAGCTCCGCATGATCCGCGAAGTGTCCAGTCCAGCCGAGCGTATCGCGCTCGGGCGCAAGTTCAATCTGATCTGAGAGATACAAAATGAATACTGTAGAACGCATCGTTGCTGCTGTACGTCGAGAATATCCGCATGCGGTAAACACAGGCACATTCCGCGCCTTGTTTCATCGACATGACGAACTAACCGATATCCTGCCGTCACCAAATGGCCCGCCGATTTATGTGGAAGGTGGAGTCGCTACTGGTAGCTACACCTACCGACCAACTGGCGTCAGTCTGTCACCATATGAATACTCCGCCGTTTGCAACGCTTTGGACGCTATGCGCGGGGCGCAGCGGAGCCTGACCCCCGCCGAAATCCAGCGCAACAAGGTTCGGGCCAAGGCGCATGCCGCCGATGAAGGAGGCCGTCGTTATGGCCGCTGATCCCTTCCGCAACGTTGAGCACATCTTTGAAGACGAACCCGGATGGGGCGGTAGTCCGACACGTATCAACATCAGCGGAGATTTCACACACCTGCCGAAGCGCGAACGAGCGAAGGCCAAGAAACGCGCGATTGAGCGACAGCAGAAATGGAAGAAAGCTTTGGCCGCTCGTGAGAACTGGACGCCTGAGCAGTTTGCTGAAGAGCAAGCGCGTTTGGCGCAGGAGGTGGCGGAACATGTTGCGCGCAAAGCAGCATAAAATGAAGCGGGCATTAAATCGGGTTCTGCGCCGCGCTCAGCTATGGCACGCCGCCCGTCTTGCCTGTGGCGATGAAGAGACATGGCGGGCAGCGTGGCCGTCTATCGGGCGAGCTGTCGAAAGGCAGCTCCAGAGAGAATTCGGGGCTTAATTTTTTAACAACCTGCGACGAAGCAGTGGGGTTCATTCCGTGGAAAGATTTGAACACCGGCCCCGATGCCCCGGCGGTAGTGCAGCCCAAATTGCTACCGCCGGGGACCCAAAATCTAACAACTGACTATGGAGAACAAAAGATGCAGGCATTTCACAACGGGCGCTTGCCCGAAACGAAGATTTTTGACCGACATGGACGGCGCAAGCGCGGCGATAACGAGCTAGTTTATGAGCTTTCTTCGATCCTCCACAGCGTCGTAAATCGGTATCCGCGATACCGTTCATGTGGCGGGCTTCATGTATCGTTCAATTGGATCAAGTTGCATCTGGACGACGATTCTAGCCTAACGACACGGGTACTCTCTTCCGCTGGGTTCGTGCCCGGTGAAAACGGCGAGTGGTGTTGGCGGCAGGGCGCGTGGCCCTTGTCCAAGGTGGTCAACATGGAATCACTTGGTGACGCGCTGACGCGCGCCGTCGATTTTCACCGCCCGGTGTGAAGCCAATTGTTACAGCCTGAAACAAACAAATTCAGCTTGAAGCTGAGAAGTGGTAATTGGACACCCCACCAAATTCAGCTTGAAGCTTAAATTATTGTAAATCAATCACTTAATCCTGATTTCGTTGTATGCCAGCACGTCGCTGAGTAGGTTTCTTCAGGTGTTGAACACACCGATATCGTGAAATCGAAAGGAGAAAATGAAATGGACGAACAGATTGTAAAGCTGGCTCACGACATCAAAGAAGTCGGCGAAAAGGAACCGTCTTTGGAGCGTGACGAGCAGTTGAGCGCGATGTGTATGGAACTCATTTGCCTGATCGGTAGCCCAGTTGCGACTTCGGAATTGGAGACAAGCTGATGCGCAAAGCTCTTAGAAAACTGGACGGCAAACGTATTTCCGTCACTGCAAAAGTGGAGCGCTTCGGCACGAAGAGCGGTTTCAATGGCCCAGAACCGACGATCCTGCTGAAGAATGTAACTGACGAAAATGGGCGTGTTCTTACCGAACATCTCTGGTTCACCAAAGGGAAATCTTGGGCTGATCTGAACCCCGGCGATACGGTCAGGTTTTCCGCGCGTGTTGTTCAGTATGTGAAGGGCTACCAAGGGCACCGGTTCGATGTGATGCAGAGCCGCGAAGTCGACTACCGGCTGGTCTATCCAACCAAGATTCAACGCGCGGATCGGGGGCAGGAACCGCCAGAGATGACTGCGGAACGGAAAGCACGTTTTTCGGCTGCTGCGGCAGATTTGAAGGCTCACCGCGAGAGAATTGGTGCCGGGGCGCGTTAGCGCCCCACCAACAGAGGAAGGGAAACAACACTGACAAAGGAGAACAAATTGAGCAGTTATGATTTCGAAGATGCGGTCATTGATGACGACGACACGCCGTTGCCGACTTTGGGGCGGGTGCGTATGTCGCCCGGAGCCGCGAAGTTGCGAGAAAAAATGAACGGGTCAGATATTGAACGCATTCGCAAGGCGAAGCCAATGGACCCAGAAGCCGCTTTGGATCGGTTGACTAAGAAGGATGGCAAAGGTCGTTTGCGCCTTGCGCCATTGCCTGACGCTCAAATTGCTGTGTTGTTTGCACAGCTACACGTTCACGGTGCAACTGAGCGAGAAAAGGGCTTGGTAAAGCGAGTCATTAAGGAAAACTGGCCCGATTACACATCGAACTTCTTGGATGCGGCACGCAGCCTTGCCGAATGTGAGATTGCAGCGTCACGCCGAAACAAGCGCATCAAGAACGAAGACACGAATGTTATCGATTTGCACGGCTTTGCAGAGCAGTGTGACTACGGGCGGAACGGGCTGGAAAAGGCCAACAAGGGTAAGCGTCCGACTTTGTTCACACACAGCTCTGAACTTGTTCGGGTGCCTCAGACACCAAGGGGCGATGCGCGGATTGAAATTCTGAATCAGAAAACTTTCAACCACGTTCTTAACACTCAGGCTCCTTACCGAAAGACGAGGGGTGACAGCGACTATGTCAGCGCCGCAGCCCCCAAGGACGTTGCAGAGCACTTGTTTGCTGATCCCGCCTTGCCGGTGCCCGAACTTGAAAAGATTGTAACGGTCCCGACGTTTACGAAGGATGGCGATTTGATCCAGACGCCTGGATATCACAAGGCGTCCGGGTTGCTCTATCTTCCCGATCCCGGTTTTGAAATCCCAGCCATTCCGACCAGTGGTCTGGAACAGGCTGCACAGCAGTCAGCCGAATACTTGATCGACTTGTTTTCCGACTTTCCATTCGATGGCTGTACGCGGCAGGAAAACGTTGCCAATCCCGGCGCGTCCCTTACCAACTTTCTGGCGCTGTTGCTGACTCCGTTCGTGTCCGCAATCATCGATGATGTCGTACCGGCTCATTTGTTGACTAAGCCTGCCCCCGGCACTGGCGCGTCGCTGTTGGCAGAAGCCTGTCAGATCGTGACGGACGGTAGAACCGACTTGCGGCCCCCCTTGTCGCGGAACGAGGACGAGCGCCGTAAGGCGCTGTTCACGGCTTTGCAGACACAGAAGAACTTCCTAGTATACGACAACGTTGCAGGTGAAATGGACTCGCCTACGATTGCGTCCTTCCTGACTTCTCGCGAGTGGACCGACCGAATTCTGGGCCGCACAGGTGAACGCACCATGCGAAACTCATCAGCGACGGTGTGGACCGGAATCAATCCGGGCTTTTCTCCTGAACTGTTGCGACGTCTGAGCCTCATCAAGCTTGACGCCAAGATGGCGAATCCCGGTGAGCGCAATCCGGCATCTTTCAAGATCAAGGGTGACTTGAAGAGCTACATCAGAGCGCACAGAGGACAGATTATCGCGGCGTGTTTGACGTTGGTGAAGCACTGGATCGAGAAAGGCAAGCCAAATGCTAAGAGCAATCCTCTAGCTTCCTTCGAACGCTGGCACCGTGTTGTCGGAGGTATTCTTGAGACAGTTGGGATGGTCAAGTTCCAGACTAATCGCAGCGAGTTGAAGACTGTTACCGGTGGTGATGGTAATCCGATGCAGGCGCTTGTTCAGGCATGGTATAGCGCTGCCAAGAACCGGCTAACGCCGGTTGAAATGGAAGCTCAGGCATCCGGGGAAAATGGGCTTCTGGCACTGGTTGCGGATCACGAAATCCCGTTGCCGCTCAAGCTCAAGCGTGATGCAATCAGCGACTTCGATTACTCGCCAAAGAGCTTTGGCACCTATCTGGCGCAGGCAAAGGATAGCACCTTCAACATCGAAACTAACGGGTGTCAAAGGGCCGTTTCGCTGACCCATGCGGGCCGCGAAAGCGGTGGGGCAATCTGGCGGCTTGTGGAGCGAGAAGCACCGCAGACAGCGACGACACAGGACCGGGAAATTCAGAATACCGAAAACGTGACTGTCCTTATTGGTCGAGGCCTTTACAGGCTTATGACACGAGAAGAGCGGCAGGCAATGCGGTCTATGTCGCCAGATGAAAAGGCAGAGCTAAAGAAGCGTCTTGAAGAGCGGGCCGCATAGTCGCGGCCTGCACACACTAAGAACGATCTGCACCTTGTTTTGCGAGGGCTGCCCGCAGGGCCAAATACACAAATACATCCAAATACATGCCAAATACATGGGCGTTCTGGTCATAAAAATAAGGGCTTTGAGGGCGTTTAATGTATTTGTGTATTTAAAAAGGTGACCTAGTTCATAAGAAAAATGACCCTCCCCCTTCGAGGACGTTCGCTAAGGGGGAGGGGCATTTCTATATGTGCCGGAAGTTCCTCAACAAATACATAAATACACGAAATTGGCTAAACTCTTTATTTATAAGGGATTTCTCTTGTGTATTTGGTGTGTATTTGGATTGCGAAATACATACAGGGTCCGACAAATACATGGCACGTGCCCGCGGTAGCGGTCAGTCATCCTGCCACTCCTCATCGAAGGCAGACGGATCAATCGGCGGCAGCCCGTAGAACGCTTGTCTATGAAGATGGATATTCACACGCGCCGCGACATTCTTCTGAGCGGTATCGATGCCCAGCTCTTCATTGATTGTCGTGTTCTGGATCATCTCTTCGCCCCAGATTCCTAGACCGCCATCCCATTGCGAAGAACCAACGATTGCAAGTGCGGCGTCCCGAAAATCCCATTCTTCGTCTTTATTGCGAGCGATATACCAAGCATTTTCTGTTGGGTAGTCCACGCGATCTAAGGGCCGGTTCGCAAACCCCCCCGGCTCACGTGGGCGGGTGCTGCCCCAATCACCATAAATGACTCTTGCCCGGTTCGATTGCCGAGCAACTTGATCCAGAAGCTGACGATTTGAGAATGGAACAGCCGTTGGGTTTTCTGCGTTGTAGTTGCTGAACATCTTTGGAATCGATGTACAGGACAAGACTACTGGCACGGTCGCATCGATTGGATCAAGACTGCCGGATATTATTCCTTCGAACCACACCGCTAGAGACAATGGATCGCGTGTCCACCCGCCTTCGAGAATGATCGCAAAGTCGGCGGCACCCCCAGCAGCAAACGCCCCGGCGATCTCTTCCATGTTGTCAGGGTACCGATCATAAACGATCCGCATGCAATACGGGCGTCCTAGATTCTGAAATTCTTCGATCTGGGTCCGTATTTGGCCTTCAGTCTGGCCGCGTGTTTGTACACATGGCCAGACACGTTCGTGATCTCTAACAAAGCTAACCCAATTCGCAAAGCAGTCCGCCGGGTCCATCAGACGGATCAATTCCTGTTGTGGAACACTGTCCATGTTCGTGATCTGGTAGTATCGGTCGATATCCAGAAAATAGTCACGATTAGGGAACGCTCGCTCTATTCGGGTGATTGTGCGCTCTAGACTGTTTGAGCTGGCCCATGGGGCGAGGAGGAAGCATGGAACCATCCTGTCCTTCGCCGCCCCCGGTAAGAACTCAAGCCCATTCATTTCGCTGGCTCGTACTGCCAGAGTTGGGACGTAGGCTTTGTTCTCTAGGACCATGGGTCACCTCGTGCTTATGAAAGAGTGGATAGCCTGATTTCCATAGCAGCTTTAGATACTTGGAAGCTGGCTGCAAGGCTTTCTATGGTTGCGTCGGTTACCACTCCACCAAAGTCATCGTCCAGTTTCTGCTCTATCAACTCCTTCGGCATAACCAGATCGGCTGCAAGTCGATTTGCTTCGAATTCGATTTGCTCAGGTTCGCCTGATCGATACAACACGTTGTCTGTTATCCCGTCCGGCGAACTGTCGATAACATCCCGATGCAGCAGGAAATGAGCGAGTTCATGAGCGATAGTGAACCGCTGGCGCTCGCGTGCCTCATTTCGATTGACGCGAATGATATAGTCGCCGCCCTCTTTGGTGATTTGACCAGATACGCCGGTCGGCATACTCGAAACTTTGATACCCGCGACACCTAGTTCACGCGCCAGCGTGCCTAGTTTCACTGGGTATGATGACATGTATCTGTCAAGAGTAGCCCCCTGTTCGGCTCTGACTTTTTTCAACTCCCTAGTAGTCATGTTGGCCTCCTATCTCTCATATTTTTCGTTTTCTTCTGATGGGTCTTCATCCCATTTCACATCTTGTTGGCGCTCTTCTTCGGCTTTCGCATACAGATCGAAAACCATGCCTTTGACCTTCACTTCGGAAAGTCGGTCATCTGCCACATGTTGCGCCGTGGCACTGGCAATCTTCTGAGCCTCTTCTTTGATTTCGCGGAACGTGTACGCGGCCACGATACCGATACCGATAGCCACTGCAGCCAACACGACTGTAACAGTGGTCATCATGGCAGAGACGAAGCTTAGATACGTTGGAACCGAGAACGCCGGTTCTTGTTCAGTTCCCGGAATTCCGTCGATCTTGTCGACAACCCCAAGAGAAAACAGAATGTAGCAAAACACTGCGCCCCCGATCAGCCCAGCGATAAAGGAAACATCTTTCATCTCGCTAACTGCCCACAAGTCGGACCATTGCCTCTGCCGCCCATATATGTTCTTCTTTTGTTCTTGTCAAGTTTTTGTTGACATACTTTGCCAGCTACTTGGTGATTTGGCTAGCCCTGCATTCCGGTCGTTTAGCCGCCTTCGACATCGCAAGCGGCAACATCGGTAGGTCACAAGTATTTACCTATTATAAATCTTGTAAACCATTGTTTTGACTCGCGAATCATTTTCTGAAGATGTTACAACTAGCGTAGGGACCCTTGGGCAGAATGTGGTTTGGAGGTATTACCGTGAAGATCGTCGCATATATCCGAGTATCGACCGACAAGCAGGGACGCAGCGGCCTAGGGCTAGAAGCTCAGCAGGCAGCTATTGCAGCGTTCGCTAGAACCGCTAACGCGGCGACAGTGGCAGAATTCCAAGAGGTTGAGTCCGGTAGAAACAACGCACGCCCAGAGCTTGAAAAGGCCCTTAAAATGGCTCGTGTAATGGGGGCCAAGCTCGTCATTGCCAAGCTGGACCGACTGAGCCGCAATGCTGCGTTTCTCCTTAAACTACAGGACTCCGGCGTCGATTTCGTGTGCTGTGACATGCCCGATGCCAATGCCCTGACGGTTGGAATCATGAGCGTGATTGCCCAAGCCGAGTCCCGCATGATCGGTGACAGGACGCGCGCAGCCATGCAGGCTGCGAAAGCACGTGGACAGAAGTTTGGGAACCCGAATGGCGCTGCCGCCCTACGTCGCGCAGGCAAGGGCAATAGCGCAGCCTGTGCCGCCCAAAGGGACCGCGCTAACGCGCGCGCCAACGATCTGGCAGACGTGCTTGCAGACCTTGAAAACTGTGGTTTCAGCACCCTGCGGGAACAGGCAGACGAGTTGAATCAGCGTGGGATTAAGACCGCTCGTGGAGGTCGCTGGCACCCCAACACAGTCGCACGTTTACGTGAGAGATTGGCACAAGTAGCTTAACATCACATTGGCACAGTACGTCGCCGCGTTAGCGGCCTAAAAACAAACCGCGAGGGGACCCAAGAGGGCAGTACCCCTTGCCTCAAATGGGCGCGCAGTACCTGTCACTAGGTTGTAGAGCAACTCGCTCAATGTGATGTTAGAAACCGCCGGTTGTACAGGTTGTACATCCACGACCGGGGACCCATTCAGAAACAGGGACCCCTTGTTTCAATTTCAACCGGGCCTCAACAATTTTTCGAATTTTGGCCAAATTGGTTGCATTGTTAGGCGTCTGCTTCGCGGATAGAGTGGCCTGAGTTCTGGTTTTGACGACGACCGCCGTTTGAAGTCGAGGCAGAAATGTTCGTTTGATGTCTGAAATTGATGCGCAATCATTACCGTGACGTGCTTTACCTAAACCTATGAAGCTATCAGTTGCCGCGAGACGTGAACTTGACAGGTCTGTCGTTGCACGGCCAAAATGAACCCTCATTGCAAAGTTGATTTTCAAGCTGGAGTTTTAAATGTCGGACGGAACGGCCTGCCAAAGATACCTTGAAGCGAGTAACGCAGTTTCACCGCTGAGCGTCTTTTATAATGGTGTTTGTTACCTTGGGCGACAATCCATAGAAACTTTTCGATACTCAGAATTTACGTTCCTTGGCTTCAAGGAAACAGACCACTGGATGACCGAAGCGATCCCGATCATCGGGATAGATCAAGACTTACCAGTAGCCGCGATTGTCGATGATCGAATAGTAAATGAGATTAAGCAAGCATTGTACGATCAAAGCACCGGCGGTGGCGGCGGCAGTGGCAATGTTCAAATCGCTGTTGTTCCTTTTATCATGGCCGTTGTTGCTATTGACGCTGCTTTGATTGGGACCATGTGGGCAGTGGCTGTCTCAGACTGAAGTGTTGGAGTGTTGACCGCGCATGAGATGTTCAAACGGACGTTCGCGCGATCGGTAGCATTATGCTTTTGGGCTCTATACATACCTAGGGCCGACAAAGTGCTTTGCTTTCGTGCGCCTATAGTTTGTGTGACTTTTCTGACCCTATCGCCTTCGTTTCCTAGGTGTCCTGCCTGATCTAGTTTATACTTGCCGTATCTCCCCAGTCAGTGCGCGTGGCGTTTTCTTCCTTGCCGCGTACGACTTGGCGGCGTCAGTAACGGCGGGTCTGCATGGCCGTTGCTGACGTTGCCAGCCTTTTCAGAACAGACCTAGAAAGTAGAACCTCATGTCAGAGGGTGCAAAAACCCACACGCTCCGTTTGAAAATTGACGCCGGAGCCGCCCGTAAAGGTGGGCGTCAATTCACCGCCGCCGTTGAATCGATAAAGCGTTCAATTCAAGGCCTTGATCGGGCGTCTGATGGCGCATTCACGAAACTGCGCAAGGGTGCGAAACCGCAGTTTGACGTGACCCCGCTAACGCGGGCAACCACCGCCACAGAAAAACTCAGCGCGGCTACAGAAAAAGCCGCTACCACGATCCAGAGAACGGCGCTTTCATCTGCATCCGCTCTGCGTACGTCCGAACAAGCGGCACAGCGCCTTGCCCTGCGTATGGGCGATCTTGGCGACGCGCGCGGCATTGCACAGCTCAACGACGCCATGACGCGTTTGCGTTCCAATCTCGTGAACGCCACCAGCACCCTTGATGTGCGTTCTGCCAAGTCCCAGTTCGATGACCTTCGCAGCAGCCTGCTTCAAAACACCGTCGCTGCCGAGCACCTGCGAGGGGAACAGGCACAGCTTGCTCGCCAAACAGAGGAAGCGGCTCGCAGTGCTGCGGATCACGCTGCGCAAATGGATCGGCTCCGGGCAAAGTACAATCCGCTTTATCAGGCCAGCAAAGCCTATGAGACTGCACTTGAAGAAATCAGCACTGCCGAACGTGAAGGGGCCATTTCCTCCCGTCTTGCGGCTGACGCGCGTCAGCGCGCGGCGCAGCAACTTGTCGGTGCGTCCGCCGTAGTCGATCAGCACACCGCCGCCTTGCAGCGCAATGCATCCACCACCCAGCAAGGTATCATGGTGGGGCACCAACTTTCCGATGTGCTCATTACGAGCCAGATGGGCTTTCAAAGCGTCGGCATGATTGCTTTGCAGCAGGGGTCCCAGCTTGCATCTCAGATGAACGCCCTTAAGGCCGCAGGCGGCGGCGTCTTTCGCACTTTGCTCGCTGGTTTCACCTCTCTTGTGAACCCTCTAAGCCTCATCACAATCGGCGCAGTCGCGGCGGGTGCGGCAATTGCCAAATGGTTTTTCGCAGCAGGCGAAGAAACGAAGTCCTTTAGTGATGCCCTTTCCGATGCCAATTCGCGCATCACCGATTTGCGGCGCGCAACGTCCAATATGTCAGGCGGGAACATCCGGCAGCTTCGCCGGGAATATGGCGCGCTGAACAACGAATTGGACGCGCATCTTGAACGATTGCACAAGGTTGCGGAACTGAATGCGGCAACCGCCAATTCAGACATGATCGCCAGCATTCGCGATGCCCTGACCAGCGACGGCAATATTTTCACCAATGATATCGACGCGATCCGCCGCGCCTTCGACACGACCAATGACCGCGCGCGCATCTTCCTTGATTTGATGCACGGCGTTGAGAATGCCCGAACATTCGAGCAGCAAGCCGAAGCCGTCTCTAAGCTGCGTAAGGCCGTTGAAGATACGACTGGCGGTCTGGACCGCGCTGAAGGTGGCGCGCGCGGTGTATTGGTGCAGCTTGTACAGGCCGAAGACGCAGCCTTGCGCCTCTTGGCAGCGAACAACGGCAATACAGACGCCACACGCCGCAGCAGCAGTGCAGCAAGCGCCCTGTCCACTGAGCTGGGGACGGCAGCCGATGCAGCCGCCGCATTGCTCGCAAACCTTGGTTCTGTACCTTCAGCACTCAGCACATTGCAGGGCAGCGTGAAAGACCAGCTCGCTAGCATCGCTGCAACCAATCGAAGCCTTGAATTGCAGATTTCCGAAGGTCTGAGCGCTGCCGCTGCGAACCGCACTGTGCAGTTGCAGGACATGGTGAGCGCGGCCCAGAGCGGAGGCGGCGTAAGCCTTGACCAGATCGCGAATGCGGCAAACGAAATTGCAGCATTGGAGGCCGCAGCCAAGCAGCAGGAAGCCTTGCGTAAGCAGCTCAGCGAACAGAATGGCTCTGACCGGAAAGGCGGCGGGCGCGTTGAGGCTCTGGGCGCGGAGTCTCGCCAAATCGAGAAGTTGTCCAAGCAAATGAACAACCGCCTGTTCCAGATCGAACAGGAAAACGCTGCGCTTGAATTGTTGGCGACCGGCCAAGCTTCAACGCAGGAGACTGCCGAATTGATGGCAGCAGCGATGACTCTTGGCGGCGGTGCAATCGACGAACAAACAGCAGCTATGGTCCGTCAGTATGAAGCTGCACAGAAATTGAATGACGGTCTACAGCGTTTGGCGCGCGACCCAGTAAAGGAATGGATCGACTCCGTTCCAACTTGGACCGAAGCCGGACGGCAGATCGAAGAAGGGGCAATTCGTTCACTCTCGGACGCGGTCGCAGAATTCGCCGCAACCGGGAAGTTTGACATCGAAGCGTTGGGCGCATCGATCCTCCAGACTGCAACACGGATCATTGCGGACATGGCCGTAAAGGAGCTGATTACACTACTTGGCGGTAACACCTCTGGCTCCGGTGGTGGAGGCTTCAACTTCGGTACATTGATTGGTTCGTTCTTCGCGGCTGAGGGTGGGCTAACCAGCAGTCCAACGGCGGTGAACGCAGGCCCGATGATTTCACCCGCCGCCTACCGTCACGCACCCCACTACAAGGAGGGGACTGCAAATACGTCGGGCATCCCTGCCGTTTTGCATCCCAATGAGGCGGTGATTCCGCTCAGCAAAGGTCGCAAGATTCCGGTCGATCTGGGCGGGGCGGTCGGTGCTGGGTCAGGCGGTGCCACCGTGAACAACTTCAATTGGTCGATCCAGACTCCGGACTCTGACAGTTTCCGTCGGTCCAAGAGTCAGATTCAGAATGATGCATTCCGCGCAGGTCAGCGCGCGGCACAGGCAAATAGCTAATAAAGAGGCAAGACATGGCATATGAGATGCGGAGCAATTCGGGTAATCGCCTAGGTATTTGGGCCGACAAGATCGAACAGAAAAGAGTCGCAATGCGGCTGGATCGAAGCGGTTTCCCCCTCCCGCGTGAAGACCAAGATAGCGAAACAGACGAAGATGACGAGGAAGTAGGCCGCTAACGCGGCCACTTAATGAGTCGCGGGTGAAGTAATCCCACCTCGTTTTTCCACTCATTTTCCACTTCATGTTGTGTGATTTTGTAGAAAGTCGACGGTATAACGTGCCCAGATGGTTGCCTGAGTCCGAAGCTGAAATGAAGCGAAAAACCCAAAAAACCCTTGATTTTATGATATAAATCTATCTGGGCGGGGTGGTAGCGGAGGAGGGACTTGAACCCCCGACACGCGGATTATGATTCCGCTGCTCTAACCAACTGAGCTACTCCGCCGTGAGTGAGAGGCGATGTAAGCGAGGGGCCGGGGAGGGTCAAGAGGGAAATCGCCCTAACCGGGGAATTCTTTCACGGGCTCTTTCACCGGGTCCTGCAAGGGCGTCTGACGGAATATCGTGGTGTCCACCGTTCTGCGGATAAACGCGGCGCATATCTCCGGTTCTGTGATCAGGATCATATGACCCAGACCGTCAAGCTCTTCATAGCTCAGACCATATTCGGTCATCGGCGGCCCGTGAAGGGCAGGGGACAGAAGCGCATCCTGACTTCCATACAATATCCCGCCGGGGACCGACAGCTCGGGGTATCTGGCCACCAGCGCATCGCAACTGGCATCCAACCCGATAACGTCCTGCGAGGCCGTGACAAAGGCCGACGGGCGCAGCCCGAGTGCACCACCCGCACGGTCCAGAAAGTCATTTGGTGGGGTTTCAGGATCAAATGCCACGCCCAGACTGTGCGGCGCCGTTATTGAGGCCATGGGCACCGCAATCGTGTTGGCAATCAGGCTGCGCAGCCATTTGGTCCGGATCTCGAGCGGTTTGAAGATCACCGGTGTTTCAGGCACCCTGTGCGTTAGTGGTGCCAACAGAGCGAGGCCGGATACCCGCTCGGGGTGGTCTAAAGCCAGCGCCAGCGACACCGCACCTCCCAAAGAATGCCCCACCAGCACAACCTGATCCACACCCTTGGTTTCAAGAAACTCAGCAATCATCGCGGCCTGCTGCGGCAATTGTGCGAGCTCTGCCGTATCCCGGGTTGAATATCCGCAACCGGGGCGATCCAGCGCGATGACGTGGAAATCCTCGGCCAGTTGATCCACCAACGCGTAGGTAAAATGCTGTAACTGCCCAGCCAGACCGTGAATCAGAACGACCGTCTGCGCGTCCGGATAGCCCTTTTCCACATAGTGGATGCTGCCGCCCCGTACGGGCACGATTTGGCCCATCTGCGGCACGGTTTTTAGCCCCTGACGGGTTATCCACCGGGTCCACAGGGCCATGGCGAGAAGAAAGACGGCAAAGGCCGCAATCAGGCTAAGAAAAAATGTCATCTAGCTGTCTCCGGTCCTAACGGGGTTGTATTGCTCCAATCCCGATTGTGACATGCGTTTCTGAAACTCGGCAACTGTTCCGGGCCAAAGTGTCGTGTTTTGCCCGTCCGCATCAATGTACCAGGATGTGCAGCCGCCGGTCTGCCAGACACTGTCCGCGTGACGGTCCTGCATTTCCTGTGTAAAGGCCGCCTGTTTCGCCGCATCGGGGGCGATCACCGACAGTTCCTTGCGTTGCATCTCGCTCAGAACCCGGCCGATATGCCCGACCTGGGCTTCGATCATCAACACAACCGAATTGTGCCCCAATCCGGTATGAGGCCCCAGAAGGATGAAAAAGTTGGGAAAACCGGCTATCGCCGTGCCCAGATGAGCGGACATCCCGTTTGCCCAGGCCGATCGCAGCGTTAGCCCATCTGTACCGGTGATATCCAACCTTTCTACGACATTGGTGACCTGAAACCCGGTGCCCCAGATCAGCGCGTCTGCCTCTGTTTTGGAGCCATCTGTCGCGACGATGCAGTTGCCATCGATACTGGCTACTCCGTGTGGAATGACGCTGACATTGTCGCGGGCCAGCGCCGGGTACCAGTCATTTGAACTGAGAATGCGCTTGCACCCAATTCGATAGTCCGGTGTCAGAATGCGCCGTTCTTCGGGGTCGGAAATCGCGCCTTCCAGCGATTTTCGCCACATCTTCAGAGCAAAGTTCATCGCGCGTTCCTCGCCCCTGAACACGCGGTGGCGGAACTCGAAGAACATGAAAATCAGTTTGCGCCGGATGCGCGGAAGCAGGGGAAGGTAGGCATATAGTTTGCGCACCCAAGACGCGATCGGGCCGTCAGGGCGCGGCATGACGTAAGGCGCGCTGCGCTGAAAAACGGTGACGTGGCGCGCAACCTTGGCAATTTCGGGCACGAACTGAACGGCTGACGCTCCGGTGCCGACAACAGCCACATGCTTTCCGGTCAGATCGACGGTGTGATCCCATTCGGCCGAATGAAAACAGGGGCCGGGAAAGCTGTCGGCGCCGGGAATATCCGGAATGCTGGGATGATGCAGGGCGCCGATGGCCGAGACCAGAAACCGGGCCGACCAGAATTGGCCATCCATGGTTTCAACCTGCCAAAGCGTGCCATCCCATCTCGCCGATTTCAGCGCCTGCCCAAAGTGGCAAAGATCGTATAACCCCTCCTTATGCGCGACATTTTGCAGGTACGCCTGTATCTCTGCGCCACCGGCATAGGCGCGGCTCCAGTGCGGATTAGGGTGGGTCGCCATGGAATACAGATGCGACGGCACATCACAGGCGACGCCAGGATAGGTATTCTCGCGCCACGTGCCACCGATATCTTCGGCCTTTTCCAGAATGGCGATATCTTTGATGCCGCGTTTGCGCGCCTCAAGCGCCATCGTCAGCCCTGAGAACCCGGCACCGATGATCAGCATCTCTGTCGTGTGGTGCATTGAAGCGGCCCTCCTGAAACAACTTTATGGATATTTGTTGCAGATGTCTGCACGTGATTGGCAGTGAAGTAGGTTACGCAAGATAAAATGACCGAACGACCTTACGTGAACAGGCGTGGCGAAATTCCGTCGTCAGGGCGGTGTCGCTTCCTGCAAGCACATATCGCAATCAGAGAGGTAAACGCGGCGTAATTCCCTCAGTCTGTTTCCAAACAGGAGGATTGCCCCTTGTCGACCCGTACGCTTGCACGCGCCGGTGGGCGTTCTGCGCGCCGCGCTCTACGCACTGCGCCGAACTTTGACATGCTGCCGGGTCTGACCCGCGGCATCCCGCATTGCGAAGTTATGGACGGAAGCCAGGTTGAGCTTATCGACAAGGCCGCCATGGATATTCTGGAGAATGTCGGTGTCCAGTTCCGCGACCCGACCGCAGTGGAAGACTGGAAGAAAGCAGGCGCGAAGGTTGACGGAGAGCTGGTCTTTCTGGATCGCCACATGGTGCGCGAGTTGATCGCGACCATTCCGGCGCAATTCACCTATCACGCGCGCGATCCACAAAAGAACCTCGCTCTCGGCGGCAAGCATTCGATCTTCGTGCCGATGACCGGCGCGCCGTTTCTGCGTGATCTGGACGATGTGCGCCGTAACCCGACGCTGGACGATCTGGCGATGTTTCACAAACTGTCGCACATGATGCCCGCATTGCACAGCTCGGCCCATCATATCGTCGAACCTTACGACCACCCGATCAGCCAGCGGCACTTGCGCATCACTTATTCGTCGATGAAATACTCGGACAAAACATTCATGGGCATGACCACCTCGCCCAGGAATGCCGAAGACGTGATGGACATGTGCGATATCCTGTTCGGCGAAGGTTTCATTGATGAACACCCGGTTACAACGGGCAACTGCAACGGCAACAGCCCATTGGTCTGGGATGAAACCATGCTGGGTGCAATGCGTGCCTTCTGCCGCAGGAACCAGCCGGTCTTGTGCTCGCCCTTCGTTCTGGGCGGTGCCAATACGCCCGCATCGGTTCCCGCTACCGTGGCACAGCTAACCGCCGAGGCACTTTCGGCACTGGCTTATACGCAGGTGATCCGCAAGGGCTGTCCGGCGATCTGGGGGCACTACCTGTCAACCGTTTCGATGAAATCAGGCGCACCAATGGCAGGGACGCCTGAAATCAGTCTGATGAATTTCATGATCGGTCAGATGGCGCGCTATTACGATGTGCCATGGCGCACTTCGAACACGCTGGGCGGGGCCAAGACGTTTGACGCGCAGGCCGGGTACGAATCCGCCACAACTCTGGGCGCTGTTCTGCATGCAGGGGCCCATTACATTTGGCATTCGGCAGGCTGGAACGAGGCGGGGATGCATTGTTCGGTCGCCAAGTTTGTTGTGGACGCAGAGCAATGCGCAATGGCCTATCGGATGGCAGAAGGGCCAAAATGGAATGATTTTGACGAAGCCTTGGCCGCAATTCCGGATGTGGGTCCCGGCGGGCACTATTTGGGGCATCCGCACACCCAGGAGAATTTTCAGACGGCTTTCTTCATGCCCGAACTGTTTGACAACAACTCGATCGAACAATGGGTGGCGGAAGGCGAAGTTGAAATCACCGAACGGGCCCTTAACTACGCGAGGAAGCTTTTGGCCGAGTATCAGGAACCCAAGCTGGATGAGGCAAAGAACGACGCCCTTCTGGACTATATCGCCCGTCGCGAGAGGGAAATCCCGGCCGCGGATGAGTTGAACCAGACTTACTGACGGTCAAGTTCATTCCTTACCGGACCGCCACTCTTTCCAGATCAGATAGCTGTTGGCGGCAAGCGAGGCGAATGGCTCGGGCGGCAAACGCGGCAAGTCCGGTTGCGCCAGAAAATGATCGGCGATGTCAGACTGCTGGTCCAGCAAAAGTTCCGCGATGCCCATGCCTTGCAGTGTTCCCCGTGCAATGCCCAGACCGTTCTGGCAACAGGCTGAGTAGACACCGTCCTCAAGCTCGCCGAACGCGACCGATCCATTGCGACTGAGGCAGAGCATCCCGGCCCAGCGATGTTCCATCTGCACATCCGGCAGATGCGGAAAGCGTTCCCTGAACTTTCTGTCATGCACCCAGCCTGCATTGCGCAGTCGCATTGGACTGGTCTCGATTTTTGGATGAAAGCTGGAGCAGGTGCGGATCAGGATGCGATCCCCGTAGCTGCCGGAAGTGCGCCGTACTGACGTCCCCATCGGGTTCGCTGGCGTCACCGACCAGCGCGAATGCCCGCCCAGTGTCCTGATCTGCGCGTCGGTCAGCGGCGCTGTGAGCGAGGCATAGAGGCATATGTGCATCAACTGCCGCTGGTAGAACCCAAAGCTTTCCAGATGACCGTTATTGGCCAGAATGATCCGCCCGGTGCTGACTTTGGCCTTGTTGGTGCAGACCACCCAGCCTGCGCCCTGATGCTCAAAACCGGTGACGGGTGAATGCTCGAACACATCAATCTGCCCGGCCAGGTGGGCAGACAGCGCACGCACATATGCCGCAGGCTGGATCATCACTGTCCCCGGCGCATAAAGCCCCGAGGTATAGTGTGGGCTGCCCGTGATCTCTTGCATCTGCTGCTGATCATAAAGCGTATGCGGCTCGCCGAGTTTGGTCAGGTGCGCGGCAAAGGCGCGGTTATGCGCGTCGCCCGCTTTGGTGGCTGCGGCATTGTATTTGCCGCAAGGGTCGAACATTTCCTTTGACAGCCCGCAATCGAAGGCCACTTCGGTCGCAAAGGCAATGGCCTTGCGGTTCAGCGCAATGGTGGCGCGATCTGCGTCCGATCCCTTGCCTGCGTAGTTGTCCGAGGCCAAGTCATGGGGCAGGTCGATCATAAACCCGGAATTTCGGCCTGCCGAGCTGTCCGCGAAGCGGCCGGCTTCCAGCAGAACGATTTTCAGGGAAGGATCCAATTGATGCAGCCGCCGCGCCGCGCTGAGCCCGGCAAACCCACCGCCAACTATTGTGATATCTGCGGTCAGGTTCCGTTCCAGCACCGCCAGAGGTGTTTGGGGCGGCAGAATCGCATTCCAACCCGACGGGCCTGTCTGCCGGGGTAGCCTTTTTGCGTCATGTCGACTCAATCGACGGCCTCATCCGCGTCATCGGCCAGATCGATCCAGATGGTTTTCAACTGGGTGTACTGGTCATGCGCGTGGATCGAGTTATCGCGACCCCCAAAACCCGACTGCTTGTAACCACCGAAAGGTGTCGTGATGTCACCTTCGCCGAAGCTGTTCACCGTCACGGTGCCTGCGCGGATCATCCGCGCACCTCGAATGGCGCGTTTGACATTGGCTGTGAAGATCGAGGCACATAAGCCATAGTCGGTGTCGTTCGCGATCTGGATCGCTTCATCGAAGCCCGAGACTTCAATTACCGACAAGACAGGGCCAAAGATTTCCTCGCGCGCTATTGCAGCGTCGTTGCCGGGCACTTCGACCACGGTGGCCTCGACAAACCCGTTGTCTGCCTTGCCACCGATCACCACGTTCTCGGCCTGATCCAGATAGCCACAAACCTTGGTGTAGTGATCTTCGCTCACCAGTGCGCCCATGCGGGTTTCGGGGTCGAGCGGGTCGCCGATGTTCCATTGTTTGGCGTGATGCGCGATGCGCTCCAGCAGCTCGGCCTTCACTTTCTTATGCACGATCAGGCGTGACGAGGCCGAGCAGTTTTCACCCATGTTCCAGAATGCGCCATTGACGATATGCGCCGCCACCCTGTCCAGGTTTTCGGCATCCTCCATCACGATGGCAGGGTTCTTGCCGCCCATCTCAAGCACCACCTCTTTGGCGTTGCTTTCCGCCGAATAGGTCAGAAAGCGTTTGCCGGTCACGGTCGAGCCTGTGAAGGACACCATGTCGATATCCATGTGCCGCCCAATGGGTTCGCCCACCTCGGTCCCGCCACCAGGTACGATGTTCAGTACACCGCGTGGCAAACCGGCCTCCATCGCCAATTCGGCAAGGCGCAGGGCCGTCAAAGTGGTTTCCATCGCCGGTTTCACAACAACAGAACAGCCTGCCGCCAGCGCTGGCCCGATCTTCCATGCCAGCATCAGCAGCGGAAAGTTCCACGGCAGCACCAAACCCACAACGCCTATTGGCTCGCGCACCACCATGGCGATGTGATCGTCGCTGGCGGGCGAAACCTGATCGTAAATTTTGTCAATCGCCTCGGCGTGCCACTTCAGGCAGTGGATCGTCTCGGGCACATCAACAGTTTCGCAGTCAAAGATCGTCTTGCCGCTGTCGATGCTTTCCATCACGGCCAGTTCACGGGCGTTGCGGGTTACCAGTTTGCACAACCTGATCAATACATCCTTGCGATCAGACGGATGCAGTTTGCTCCATCGGCCATCGTCAAACGCCTCACGAGCTTTCGCGACCGCAAAATCCACATCTGCCCCATCGCAAGATGCAATATCGGCCAGATTTTCACCGGTTGCAGGGTTCACTGTCGCAAAGGTCCGGCCTGAGATCGCCGGACGGAATGCGCCGTCGATAAAGGCACCTGTCGGCAGGGTCAGGCCTGCGGCGATGGATTTGTATTCGTCCTGTGTCAGCAGATCCATATCTCTTACCCCTCTGCCACGATGTCGGCGATTGTCTTTTTCAGCACGCGCGTGACCTGTTCCAGCGCGCGCTTGTCATCCTTGTTCAGGCCCTTCAGCGGAGGCCGCATGATACCCGCGTCGATCCCGTTCATCGTGACGCCATGCTTGATGGTCTGGATGAACTTGCCACCCTGTTCCAGTGCCCGCATCAGCGGCATCATCGCAGACATGATCCGGCGTCCCTTGGTGAAATTCCCTTCGACCACGCAGGCATGATAAAGAGCCACATGTTCCGCTGGCAGGAAGTTCGAACCGCCGCAGACCCAGAATGGTGCGCCCCAGGCGAAAAACTCCAGTGCCTGGTCGTCCATGCCGCAGCCCAGCTGGATATGCGGATAATCCCGCGCCAACAGATGCACCCGGTTGATATCGCCCGAGCTTTCCTTGATGCCGCAGAAATTTCGGCTCCGACCCACGCGGTCAAGGAACTCTTCCCCCATCATTGTGCCGGTACGGTGCGGATAGTTGTAAAGCATCACCGGCAGGTCGGCGGCCTTGTCGATGGCCAGCGCGTTCAGCGCGTTTTCGCGATCCGTCGGTACCGAATAGGGCGGGCTTGCCAACAGGATGGCGTCCGCGCCGATGTCGCGCGCGCCCGCGGCCAACGCAATCGAGTCCGAAGTCAGCATCGCGCCCGTGCCAACCACCAAGGGCAACCGCCCTTTCAGGTGCTTATGCGTGAATTTGGCCAGTTCCAGCCGCTCCGGCCCGGTCTGGGCATAATTCTCACCCGTGGATCCGCCGGAAATCAGGCCGTGCACACCATTTTCGATCAGGTATTCGATCACGTCGGACAGGGCGTCCCAGTTCACGCTGCCATCGTCGTGATAGGGGGTGACCACAGGAGTATAAATTCCTTCGAACTTGAAAATCGGGTTCATTTCGTCCTCATGCGGGCTTCGAAAGTGGCAGGATACCCATTGCGACATCCAGTGCGTCAGGCATCACGAACGTCCCGATCTGATCCCGGGACAGGTTCCAGTGATCCTCGGCCAGTTTCGCCGCCGCAGCTTCATCGCGTGCCTCGATGGCTGCGATGATCGCGTCATGCTGTTGGCTGGCCAGCGACAGGTTTTCCGACATTTCAACTGTCTGCGGCCGATAAAACGTCATGCCAATCCGTGCATGATCGATCAGCAGCCGGTTGAATGACGGAAGCAGGTAGACATTGCCGGACATCTCTCCGGTCACGTCATGAAAACGGTTGTTGGCAAGTGCGCGATCCTCGACCGACCCTGAACGAAGGGCAGCTTTGAACGCGTGCTGAGCCGCTTTCAGGTCAGCGATTTGCGCGTTAGTCGCGTTCACTGCCGCCAGACGCAGGATGGCCCCGTAGACCATCGGCGCGGCAAGGAAGAAATCGCGCAGTGTGGTGTAGGACATTTCCGAAACACGGGCGCTGCGGTTTTTTCGCAGATCCAGATAGCCTTCGCCTGCCAGTTGACGAAACACCTCACGCAGAGGCGTGCGCGACAGGCCGAATTCATCGGACAAATGCGCCTCATCCAGATCGTCACCTGGACGAAGGCGCAGCGTCAGGATGGACATCTTCAGGTGTTCTCTGAGCGCATTTTTGCGCGACTTGGCTTCGTCTTTCATCCTTTGGCCTCACTATGTCCTGTGGCCGCCGCGTTCGAATCGCGGAGGTCACAGTTTTGTATTTCTAAAAAATACAACTTGTATACAAAAAAATCTCGTGCAGCATGGATGTCTGCAAAATAGACTCACGTTCGGGCGTCGGCCCAGTTTGGAAATGGTCCTGCTCATGCCTCAGACGCAGCACTTCGCCTTCATCCTGGTCGAGGAGTTTTCGCACCTCGCCTTTTCCTGTGCGGTCGAGCCGCTGAGAATCGCCAACCTTGTAAGTGGCGAAGAGCTGTATCGCTGGTCATTTGTATCCGAACAGGGCGAGCAGGCCGTGTCTTCCAATGGGTCCGTCACCCTTGTGCATTCCGGACTTGAGGAACTGTCCAAGTGCGATCAGCTCTTTGTTTTGTCGGGCATTCACATGCGTGACCACGTGACCCGTTCCCTTCTGGCCACACTGCGGCGCGAACGCGCGCGCGGAACGCGGATCGGGGCATTGTGTTCCGGCGCGTGGCTGCTGGCCGAGGCCGGGTTCCTCAACGGCATGCAGGCGGCGATCCATTGGGAATACCACGACGCGTTCATGGAAGCCTTTCCGGATATCAATCTGGTGCGCAGCGTCTTTGTCGCCGACGAAAAACACATTACCGCATCAGGTGGGACCGCGACCGCAGACCTGATGCTGCATCTGATCGAACGCGACCATGGCGAAGAACTGGCCACTGATGTTGCGGATCAGATGGTCTATAACACTGTGCGTAATGCGACCGCCAAGCAGCGCGTCTCGCTGCAATCGCGCAATGGAATGCGCAATGCCCATCTGGCAAAAGCGATAGATATTATGCAGGACAGTCTCGAAACTCCTGTCTCACCATCCTTCATTGCCGGTGTTTTGGGTATTTCCACCCGTCAACTGGAACGGTTGTTCGGCAAATACCTTAATACTTCCCCCAAAAGATACTTTATGGAGATGCGGCTGGAACGGGCCCGGAAACTGCTATTGCAAACCGAGGCGTCGGTTACCGAAGTCGCCGTGGCCTGCGGCTTCGAAAATCCGGGTCATTTCTCTAGGGTGTACAGATCCAGTTTCGGCATCACGCCGCACGCGCAACGCAACAAGATCAACTGAAAAAGATGGGTTGCTGGTTCGCGCTTACCGGCGGGGGTGCCGCGATCTGTTGGCCTCGAACTGGCCTGATCTGGCACCCCCTGATCCTGCCGGGATACCCCCTCGTTAAAAACTGGACTAGTCAACAGACCGGCAGGATTACCCACCAATAAATCTCGATATTGGCATAAGTATATCAAGAACTTGTCATCGACAGGTTTGTTGTGCCCTGTTTCGTTAATCTACCGTTAATTTAAGGCTCAAATTGAGGCTTCTGGACGTTCGATCAGCCAAAACGCCGACATCCGGTCACGATAATCGGTTCGTGCTGATAGCGCTTCCTTGATTAGTGACGCGTATCTCAGCATGATCCGGATATGTTGGTTGAAATGGACACGTGGCTGAACGACCTCGGATTGGGTCAGTACGCAAGTGCCTTTGCGGAAAACGACATTGATGCGCGGGTTTTGCCATTGCTGACAGGCGACGACCTGAAAGAGCTCGGGGTAAGCCTTGGTCATCGAAAGATCATCCTTGCGGCGGTTCAGGATTTGGTTGGCTCTGGGCGCCTGTCTTCATCAGCGCCAGCCGCAGGGGAGCCAACCAGCGAGAAAACTCAGCCATCCGCCGTTGATGATGTGCATGGCGAAGCTGCACCGGCGAAGAAGCCCATCGCACCTGCGGCTGAGCGGCGTCATCTGACAGTCTTGTTCGCTGATCTGGTCGGCTCGACGGAGTTGACCAACCGATTTGATCCCGAAGACATGCGGGATCTGCTACAGAACTATCAGGATACCGTCGCGGGGGCAGTGAGCAGGTATGGTGGCTATGTCGCGAAATATCTTGGCGACGGTCTTCTTGTGTTTTTCGGCTGGCCAACAGCCTACGAAGATCACGCCATTCGCGCGATAAAGGCGGGGCTTGAGTGCGTCCGTCGGGTTGAAGAGCTCAACGCCCCTGACGGTGAGCGTTTGTCAGCCAGACTGGGTATTGCCAGCGGCGATGTCGTGGTCGGTGACACGATCGGCGAAAACTCGTACGAAGAAGGTGCCATGACCGGGCCGGCGGTCAATCTGGCGGCGCGGATACAGGAACACGCCCTGCCAAACTCGGTGGTTTTGTCTGCAGAAGAAACCGAAGCCGCCTTGCACCGGATATTCGAGTTCGAGACCCTTGGATCAACTCAGTTGAAGGGTTTCAAAGACCCTCGGACCTTGTTGAAGGTCGTATCGGAACGCAGCGCGGAAAGCCGGTTTCGCGCGTCATACAAGGATGACGCTGGCAGCACCATGATTGGCCGGGACTACGAAAAGGGTATCCTGTTGCAATCGTGGCAACGTGCCCAAAACGGTCATGGTGAGGTCGTTCTGCTGTCGGGGGAGGCGGGGATTGGTAAGTCGCGCCTGACTGAGGGGTTTCTTGCGGACGTTACAGCAACCGGACAAGCCGATGTGATAAGGCTGAACTGCTCGCCCTATCTGACCAGCAGCCCCTTTCATCCGGTCACCCAGCGAATTTCACAGGATGCGGGCGTTGAACCGGATTTTGACGACAATCAAATTCTGGAACATGTCAGGAAGCTGCTGGAAGGCCGGGAAGGTCTGGACTGGGAACAGGTTCTGCCTGTCTTTGCAGCGCTGGTTGCGCCGCGCAGCGCGCTGGCTCGTGAAGTTCTCGAGATGTCGCCGCAGGAGCAACGCGACATAACGATCCAAACCCTGATCCATGCGGTGCAGGTCCGGGCAAGTGTACGCCCGGTTATTCTGTGTGTTGAGGATGCACATTGGATCGATCCCTCGACGCAAGCCCTGCTGGAGCGGGTCAAGGCGATTTGTACCGATCTTCCCCTGATGGTCCTGATGACCCACAGACCTGGGTGGGACCTGGCCCGCGATGACGGGGACACGCATGTTCAAACACTCCTGCTGCGCCGGTTCGGTTCTGCTGATGTCTCGGATCTGGTCCGCAATATCACTGGCAAGGACCCGGACGATGCCTTGATCGCGACAATCATCGAAAAAACGGACGGTGTGCCCCTGTTTGTCGAAGAATTGACCCAGGCGATCGTGAATGCTGATGAGCAGGGACAAGTCCGCATACCATCCTCGCTGAAGGGCGCCTTGATGGCGCGGCTTGATGCAGTTTCGCCCGAGGCCAAACAGGTCGCGTTGACGGGGTCGGTCATTGGGCGGGAATTTGAACCAGATTTGTTAAGGGCCGCGATGGGGCTGGAACGCGCGGATATCAATCTTTGCCTCGAAGAACTGTCGCGAACGGGATTGATCTTTGAAAGCGGAAACAACCGCGGGCATTTTGTGTTCCGCCATGCCCTTATCCGCGATACGGCATATCAATCCATGCTGAGCTCTACCCGCAGGCAGCAACATTCAAACGTTGCCCGCGCACTGATCGCGATGCGATCAGCTGAAATCGATCGCCGACCCGAGCTGGTGGCCCGCCATCTGTCAGAAGCAGAAGAATGGCGCGCCGCATTCGACAAATGGGAAGCTGCGGCGGAAATGGCGTTGGCCCGGTCAGCCAGCCAGGAAGCGATGGCCAATGCACTGGAAACACTCAGGGCTGCGGAAAAACTTGGCTCTGAAATCAGTGCGGAGATGGTCAGGGGCAAAATTCTTGTCGGACGCAGCCATGACAGCCAGGGCCGGTTGCCTGAGGCGATGGAAGTTCTGAAAAGTGCATCTAAAGCTGCCCGGAAACTCCATGACGTGGAGCTGGCAGCCGATGCAGCCAATCATTTTGCTGACTCGTGCATGATGACAAGCAAGCGACATCACGAGGCCATTGACCTTTGTGAAAAGGCGCTGAAAGACCTGTCTGACAGTGACGAAGTCAGGCGGTGCCGGTTGATGAGCCAACTAGCACGGGCGTATATGTTTGTCGGCCAGTTTTCCGAAGGCACCCGCTTTGGTCAGCAATCCATGGAACTGGCAGCGAAGCTTGGGGATCATAAATCCCAGTTTTCGGTAATGATGATGCATTTTGGGGCGCCATTCATCGCGCGCAACGGGCGAGAGGCGCGCCATTGGCGTGAAAACCTGGATGCCATGCATCGGGTCGCAGAAAAGCTTGGCACCATTGATCAGGGCCGCGACCGGACGCTCAGCCTGTTTGTCGGTGCTGAAATGGCCGACCGCGACCTGATGGACAACTCACTCGAATTGCTGACTGCGATTTCCGAAAAGGACAATCATCTGCAACTCTATTGGGTTCAGAAACACGCACGCGCCATGGTTGCAATCATGGACGGCGACTTTGTTCAGGCTGAAAAGCACGCCACCGAAGCGGTCAAGATCGGCCGAAAAACGCACGGCGAACATGTCGAGGGCGTTTTCGGCGTTCAGATGTTCACCATCCGCCGCGAGCAGAACCGCCTGCACGAGGTCGCGCCTGTGATCAAGAAACTGATGACCGACAGCCCCGAAGACATATCGTGGAAGCCGGGTTTTGGCCTTATCGCAGCCGAACTGGGGTACACGGAACCCGCCGAAAAAATACTGAATGAAATGGCGGAAAACGGCTTCGACCTGCCGCCAGATGCCATGTATTCAACAACACTGTCCTATCTTGCCGACATCTGTGTGGCAGTCGGGCATCCGGATCATGCCCAGACGCTTTACGGTATGCTGCAACCCTACGAGGACCTGACGATCACCGCAGGGGCAACCACAGTCTGCACAGGTGCCGCAGCCCGACGCTTGGGGAACCTGGCAACGGTGCTGAAAGACTGGGAAATTGCCGGGAAGATGTTCCGGAAAGCCATCGAGATTGACACGAGGATGAATTGCCCGCCATGGATTGCGCATTGCAAGGCAGCGTATGCATCCGCACTCAGACAACAGGGCCGCCCCAGCGATTTGGAACTGGCGTTTCAACTGGAAGGGGAAGCGTTGGCAATATCACAGAAATTGAGTATGGTTTCCCTTAAGTCAAAGCTCGAAGGGGTAGCCAGTTAAGGCCCGGAAAATGCTTGGGGGGCATAATGCCACGATACATCATTGAACGGAATTTTGCCGAGCAGCTGAATATCAGCGACAACGACAAAATTCACATCAAAGAAATCAACGACGAAGTCGGCATTGAATGGATCTTTTCCTTCCTCAGCGCAGATAAGCGCAAAACATACTGCCTTTACGAAGCCCCGGATGAAGAAAGCCTGCGAAAAGCGGCCGAACGTCTGAACATTCCTGCCGATGTCATCACGCCGGTAGATCGGATCGATCCGGGACTATTTGCCTGACGACCAGCTTTCTCCCACAACCAAGTATCCCCTTCTCAGGGCAATAACAAACTCACGAGGCAGCCGTGCGCGAAACCTTTCCTGAAACAAGGGAGGCCTAAGCATGTTTGACCTGAAAGCACTCGACGGACATATCGCAACTGTGGATCAAGGCGATTTGGACGCGCTTGATGCCTCACTGCGCGGCGGGGTCTACCTGCCGGGAACCCCGGAATACGAAGAAGCCAGGATTACCTGGAACAGCATGTTCGAGCGTTTCCCCGCCTTCGTGATCCGTGCGATGGGGGCGAGCGACGTCCAGAAGGCAATTAACTTCGTCCGACAAGCAGGCCTCATGATGACCGTTCGATCAGGTGGACACCAGATTGCAGGGCACGCCGTCGCGGACAAGGCCGTCATGCTGGATCTGTCCCAAATGCGTTCGGTTCACGTGGACCCTGCCGGCAAAACTGTCCGGGTTGCACCGGGTGCGTTGCTTGGCGACGTTGATCGCGAAACACAGGCCCATGGTCTTGTTGTCCCCACAGGCATCAACTCGACAACCGGCATCGCAGGGCTGACCTTGGGTGGCGGTTTTGGCTGGACGACGCGGAAATTCGGCATGACGATCGACAACCTTCTGTCGGCAGAAGTCGTGACGGCGGATGGCGCGATCGTCACCGCCTCGTCCACGAGCCACCCGGAACTTTTCTGGGCCATTCGTGGTGGTGGCGGAAACTTCGGTGTCGTCACCTCATTCGATTTCCAGTTGCATGATCTTGGGCCCGATATCCTGTCCGGCCTGATCGTGCACCCGATCGAAAAGGCACCAGAGCTGCTTTCCGCGTTTGTGGCCATTGCAGACACCTCCCCCGATGAGCTCACCGTCTGGAGCGTGATGCGAAAAGCGCCGCCGCTCCCGTTCCTGCCGGAAGGGTGGTACGGGCGCGAGGTGCTGATTTTCGCAGCGTGTTATAGCGGCCCGATGGATGAGGGTGAAAAAGCGATGTCGGCCTTGCGCGCGCTGGGTGAGCCGATTGTGGATGTCATTTCACCGCACAGGTTCGTGGACTGGCAGGCTGCTTTTGATCCCCTGTTGTCGCCGGGCGTCCGCAACTATTGGAAAAGTCATGACTTCAACACGCTGCCCCCGGCCGCCATCACGGACCTGCTGGGCGCGATTTCCACCCTTCCTGATCGCGCTTGCGAGGTTTTCATTGCTCATGTCGGTGGCGCGATGGCCCGCGTTGAACCCGCTTCTACCGCCTACCCGCAAAGATCTGCGCATTTCATCATGAATGTCCACACACGATGGGAAGACCCTGACAAGGATGACACCTGCATCGGGTGGGCACGCCAGCTGTATGAACAGATGAAACCGTACTCAACAGGCAGTGCTTATGTGAACTTCATGCCTGAAGACCAGGCAGATCACGTGACTGGCGCCTATGGTGTGAACGGCGAAAAGCTGTCCAAGATCAAAGGTATTTATGACCCGGGCAATCTGTTCCGGATCAATCACAATATCTTGCCTTCACGGAGGTAAGTAAGACTGCAACATCAAAGCCTTGGTTCGGGAGTGTTGCTGACACTTTATAGTCTTGCCTAGAGAACGACGCTGTACAGAGATTTTCAATCCCATAGTTCGTCTCCTTTGTTGGAATAAATACTATCAAAGGAGCGGCATCAAACCGCGATACATCCACTCCACTCACGGTTTCCGCGGTAAGCTGAGACTGGCTCGAGTTCGTCCGACAGCACACTCATGATGGTTTAATCGCCACAGTTTTAGACCAAGCCGAGCTGCCTGGTCTCTGAAACGATAGGCCGATGCGGATGGCCAAACCTAAGGGCTAGCCACCCGCTTTTGCTTTTTCAGAACGCCGCGAGATCACGGAGGAACAACGCAATACCGGGGACATAAATCAGCAAAATCGTCATCAACGCCAAAATAGCGAAGAATGGCAAAGTTCCCCGGATCACTTCCAGATAAGGCCTGTTGAAGATCGCGATTGCCGTGAAGATGTCGCAGCCAAAGGGCGGTGTCGCCGATCCAATGGCCATCTGAAGTGTGACCATCACTCCGACGAGTACGGGATCAAGCCCTGAGGCATCCACGATCGGCACGAAAATCGGTGTGAGGATGACCAGCACAACAAGCGAGTCCACAAACATGCAGCCCACGAAGAAACAAAGGGCGATGATGAAGAGAATGTACTCGTCGGACGCGCCCTCAAGATTGAGAGGCTCCAGCAGGCCCTGGGGTATCTGTTCAAAAGAGATATACCAGGAAAACGCCTGACCAACTCCGACCAGAATGAACACGACCGCCGTGATCAAGCCAGTGCCGAGTGCCGAATCCAATACATCACTGAGCTTCAGTTCGCGGTAGATCAGGCATTCGACGATCAGTGCGTAGAGGACCGAAAACGATGCCGCTTCTGTTGGTGTCACAGCGCCGGAATAGATGCCGCCAACGATCAGTACCGGGAAACCCAGTGGCAGAACCGCCCTGCGGAAAGCTGCCCGTCGTTCGGCGCTGGACTTCTTCGGGACAAGCGCAATCTGCTCACCCTGCAGGGCGCTGTAGAAGTAACAGTATACCGAAAACATAACTGCCAAAACTACCCCGGGACCGATCCCGGCGATGAACAATTCACCGACGCTTGTGTTGGCCAGCGTGCCGTAAAGGATCATCCCGATGCTTGGAGGAATAAGGAAGGCGATGTCACTGGCATTGATGATCAGCGCCATGACGAAACTGTCCTTGTAGCCGGCCTTCAGCAACTTCGGTCGCATTATCTGACCAACCGAGACCACTGTCGCCTGGGTCGACCCCGAAACCGAGCCAAACAGCGTGCAACTGATACAAGCCGTAATTGGCAGACCGGCTCGGCGATGCCCTACAAAAGCTTCGATCAGGCCAAGCAGGTTGTTGGCAGTATGACCCCGCGCCATGATATCAGCCGCAAAAATGAACATTGGCACAGCGATGAGCGCGTTCGGCGAAATGCCGGTAACCATTTGCTGAATGATGACGCCGGTATCGCTCTGCGAGAAATGTACCAGGCCGATCAATGTCGCAACTGCCAAGGGAACGACCATGGGGTAGCTGAGAAACAGCAGTACAACCATCGCCACCACCAGCGTAAAGGTGATGACATAGATATCCAGCTCACCCGCCACGATATCCCCGAGAAATTCAAGGAAACCTGACATGTCAGACTCCTATCTCTACTGCGTCACCGTCCTCGACCTCATAAGAGTGCCAAGTGCCGGTATGGGTGATGTTCATGACAAAAGCGATCAGGTATTGCAGGCTGGCCATGAAAAGACCGATCGGGATCACCGAGTAGATTATGTAGACCGGAAATTGCAACGCCGGACTCAGGCGGTTCAGTTCTTTGATCTCCAGAACGTAGAAAACAGATTTATACGCAAGATATCCCAGCAGCAGGCTGGTGGTGATCGAGATCAGCGTCAGGACGGCTTTTTTTGACCGGCGGTTCAGCGTATCGAAAAGCGCAGTCATGCGGATATTCCGGCCTTTCCGGACCGCATATGCAAATCCGAAAAAGGTCACACTGACGATCAGGAACTGGTTCAGTTCTTCGGAAAAGAAAAGACTTTTGCCAAAGGCATAGCGACCAATGGCGTTAGCGGTCGAGTTCACCATCATCAGCAGAATGGCCAAGATGATGACGAGTTTCTCGATGAATTCGGTGCCCTTGCTCAAGGTGAGCAGTAAGATCTTCATAGACTTCCCTCCCTAGGCACACCGGTGGGCGTACCTCAAACGAAGGACGCGACGCCAGAACAGGATGCCGCGCCCCTCAGCGATGTCATCATTTGTTACGAGGCGTTTTCGACCTCTTTGAGCAGGTTCTTGAGGATCTTCTGTGCACCATCACGCGCGGCGGGTTTCTCGGCGTCGTCATAGGCATTTTCGACCACGTTATAGAAAGTTTCGTGCAATGTTGCGCTCTGAGCTTCGAAGACAGCGCGCTCTTCTTCGGTTAGGACGATGACCTGCAGATCCGGGCGTTCAGCCTTGATCTTGTCCATATTCTCTAGATTGATCTTGATTTGGTAATCGTGCGCCGCCTGTTCGGCTTCGGTGATGGCTTTCTCTACCATTTCCTGCTGATCGGCGGGCAGACCGTTGAACCATTCGCTGTTGGTCGAAACGGTTCCGACATAAGGCAGTTGACCCGGGAAAATCAGGTAATCCTGAACTTCATGCCACTTCGCATTGTAGATGAAGTAGATCGGGTTAACCATGCCGTCGACGGTCTTCAGCTGCAGCGCACCATAGACCTCGCCCCAGGACAGCGGCGTCGGGTTGGCGCCAAAGGCTTTGAAGGTTTCGACAGGAATGGTCGAAGTGAATGTGCGGATTTTCTGACCCTCAAAATCAGCGGGACTGCGGATCGCCTTGTTGGCACCCCAGGCCATGTCGCCTTCCGAGATCATTGTCAGCAGCTTAAGGTTCACCTTCTCGAACTTTGCGCTCAGATCTTGGTAGATAGTCGGGCTCGTTGTCAGAACCTTGCGGATCACGTCAATATCTCCGCCCAACACGTAGGGTAGATCGAGAACCTGCGCCTCGGGCACATAGGAACCAAGGTGACCTGTACCGACGGATACGAACTGGACGGTGCCTTTCGTCGTCAGTTCGACGATGTCGTTCTCGGTGCCCAACTGCCCGTAGTAGTAGATGCGAACTTTGATATCGCCGCCGGATTGCTCTTTGATGCTTTCGGCAAACGCCTGAGCGAAGATATCCTGAACATCTCCCTTGTCCTCTTCCGAGGCAAATTTCCAGGTATCCGCGAATGCCGCGGTCGACAGACCGGCGGCAAGCACCGCCGAAGTGAAAAGCTTGCTGATGGTAGATTTCATTCTTTTGGTCCTTTCATGCCCGCTCATGCGAGGCCTTCTGAGATGATGACAAGAGGGCGCGTTTCCTTGGCGTTCCCTTGTTCGGTGGTTCTCTTACGCAGGGCCCCGTAGCCGGCCGCACCAGACGGTGTGGTCGAGATACCAAGGGCGGTGACAGATTCAGCAGCTGCAATGCCTTCTTCTTCGGAAAGGGTTTCGTAACTCACGCCGCAGCGTTCGAGTACTTCCCAGGCCACGATCGAGGGTTCCTTGCAGTCAAGGCGACCCATGTTCGAATCCGGACCGTCGCTGCGGGTTGGTTTTCCGGCCAAGTGGCTGGTTTTCAGGCAGGCGGCAGCATCGGGCTCGACGACGATCAATTCAGGCTGTTCTGCCCAATTCAGGCGGATCATGTGGGACATCGCGGCGGCAAGCCCGCCGACCCCTGCCTGCAGATAGACATGTGTTGGCCACAGGCCAGAGGTTTCGAACTGCTGGCGCATCTCTTCGGCGATGACGCAGTACCCCTCCATCACCAATTTCGGGATCTCAGTGTAACCGGGCCAGGTTCCGTCAGCCAAAAGTGTGGCGCCCGTGGTTTCAGCGTCGGCGATGGCCGCTGCGACGCTTTCATCATAAACGCCGCCTGATCGGATCACTTCTGCACCAAGCGCTCTGAGGCGACCGGCAAACCCTTCGGGTACGGTCTTTGCAAGGTGAATCCGAGCCTTAGCCTTAAACGCCCGTGCTCCGGCTGCAACGCCCATGCCGTGATTGCCAGCACTTGCGCAAACGAAAGTGTGGGCTGCCGCAAATTTTTGAAAATCGGCATCCCTCATCCGTGAAAGGGACAGCGCTTCACCCGTTTCTCTTAGCCACGCCTCCTCAAGAATGCGCGCAACGGCGTAAGGCGCACCCAGCGCCTTGAAAGCGCCAAGCCCCATACGTTGCGTTTCGTCCTTGGCATAAACGTTCAAGCCGCCAGGACCTTTGATTTCGATCAGCGGTGAAACAGCATAATTCTCCTGTGCCTGAAAGAACTCCAGAGCACGGGTGAAATCCGGTGCGAAATTGAGGTTTTCGGTACATGTCATGTGTTTTTCATCCGCTGTAATTGTGAGCGGAGATGTTGCATGACTCGCCTGTTCCAATTTATCGTATTTAACTCTACCTTCGATAATCGATTTCACAGAAGACGCTTCTTCCGAGGGGATTTTTCATGAGTGTCGAACTTGACGATGCAGACGCGACAATTCTCAGAACGCTTCAGAAGGATTGCCGAGTTGGTTTGGAACAACTGGCGCAGGAGTGCAGCCTTTCGGTTCCGTCCGTGCAGCGGAGACTTAAAAGGCTACGGGATTCCGGGCTGATCCTTAAAGAGGTCGCAGTCCTCAATCCAACGCGCTTCGACTACAAGATGACATTCGTTGTTCTTGTGGAGCTAGATCGAGAGAGCCTACAGCACCTCGACGTTTTTCGAAAACGCGCCAGAAACGAACCGCAGGTTCAGCAATGCTATTACGTGACCGGTGACGCCGATTTCATACTGGTCTGCGTGGCCCAGGATATGAAGGATTATGAGGACCTGACCCGGCGGTTGTTCTTTGACAACTCCAACGTCCGCAGATTTCGCACTTCTGTCGCAATGGATCGCACTAAGATCGGCCTCGAGCTACCCATCTGACTTTTTGCCTGAAAATCTGTTCTGAGCGCGGTCGGCCGAGTCGAATGTTTTCCAGCAGTTGACAGCCTTTCGTGTATTATCCCGTCTGGAATTGCCGCTTTGGTGAAAGTTTTTCTGTCTGCGGGGCGGAAACTTGATGTAACTCGTGCATGACCACTGTGTAAAACCGTCCCAAATCATACACGGATGGCGAAATGAGCGATTTTGAGACCCGTTTGATCGAACTTCGGCGTGATCTGCACAAAAACGCCGAGCTTGGTTTTCAGGAAACACGGACCAAGAAGGTTGTGGCCGAACGTCTGCGCGCACTCGGGATCGAAGTACATGAAGGCGTCGGCATAGTTGGCGTGCTACGATCCGGGGATGGTAACAAGGCCGTCGGGCTACGCGCTGACATGGATGCCTTGCCGATCACCGAAACATCGGTGCATGACTACGTCTCGAAAACGCCCGGAGTGATGCATGCGTGCGGTCATGACGGTCATACTGCAATGCTTCTTGGGGCGGCAGAGCGGCTGGCACAAGATCCTGCCTTCGACGGCACCGTCATCTTTCTTTTCCAGCCGAACGAAGAGCATGGTCTTGGCGCGCGCGCGATGATCGACGAAGGTGTGCTGGAGCGGTTTCCGGTCGAAGAAGTGTATGCAATTCACAATCTGCCTGGTGCGCCCACCGGCCAGATTTCGACGCGCACCGGAATCATCTGCAACAGTGAAACGCTTTTTGAAATTGCTGTAAAAGGGCAAGGCGGCCATGCGTCCATGCCTGAGACCGGCGTCGACGCGATAACTGTGGGTTCTGAAATTGTGCTCGCTTTGCAGACAGTGGTGGCGCGAAAGCTTTCGCCTGCGTCCGGCGCAGTCATCTCAGTCACGGAATTCCTGACCGACGGTCAACGAAATGTCCTGCCTGGCAACGCAACGCTTAAGGGTGACTTCCGCGCCAGATCTCCCGAAGATCGCGTGGCCATCGAACGTTTCATGCGCCAGATTGCCGAAGGAGTGGCAGCGGCGCACGGAATCGAAGCGTCCGTGAGCTTCGACACTCAGTTTGTAGAGACCATCAACTCCAAGGGGCCAGTCGAGGCAGTATACCGCGCTGCCGAAGTCGCAGGTTGTGACCTGATTAGCAACCGACCTCCGATGAGCTTTTCGGAAGATTTCGCACAATTCTCGGCCGCCGTACCGGGCTGTTTTCTGCTGTTAGGAAATGGCGAGGTTGGACCAAATGCCCAACCGCTCCATGCCTCTGACTATGATTTCAATGATGCCCTGTTGACTATCGGCACAGAATTTTGGGTCAAACTTGTGCAGGACCGCCTGCCACTTCAAAAGGATCACTATTCATGAACGCCCCACGACGCGGCTTCGACAACAAAGAATACGCAACCCGCACAGCAGCGGCACAAGCAAAGATGGCCGAAACTGGAATGGCCGGCATGCTGCTGACCACTGAACCGGAGGTGCGCTATTTCAGCGGGTTTCACACGCTGTTTTGGCAGAGTCCAACCCGCCCGTGGTTCCTGTTTATACCCGCAACGGGCAAGCCGATTGCGATCATCCCCGAGATTGGTGCCGATCTTATGCGCCGCACCTGGATCTCTGACATCCGCACTTGGAGTGCCCCGGCACCTCAAGATGACGGTGTCGGGCTTTTAACCGATCTACTGTCTATCTATGCCAAACGCGGCGATACAATCGGTCTGATGAAGGGACATGAAACCCACTTGAGGATGCCGTTGGGCGATTATGAACGGCTGATAGCAGGTCTCAAGGGGCTCGCGATTGCGGATGCTACCGGGATCGTTCGCAGTTTGCGTATGGTGAAATCCGAGGCCGAGATCGAAAAGCTCTCGCATGTCTGTGCCATCGGTTCGCGCACATTCGCTCGGGTGCCGGAAATCGCCCACGAAGGTCAGCCACTTGAAGACGTATTCCGGGCGTTCCGGCTTGAAGGGATAGAACAGGGCGCTGACGACGTTCCATATCTTGTCGGCGGTGCAGACAACGGTGGCTATCATGACGTTATCTCGCCCCCCTCTCGCCGCCCCCTGGCCAGAGGTGATATCCTGATGCTCGATTCCGGCGCTAACTGGGATGGATACTTCTGCGACTTCGACCGGAACTGGGCCATCGGCAGCGCTGATGACGCCTCTCGCCGTGCCTACGACGTGCTTTGGCGCGCGACCGAAGCCGGCATTGACGCTGCCCGTCCAGGCGCCACTTGCCGTGATCTGTTTCAAGCGATGCAGAACGTGATCGCTGAACTGGACGATCAGGGCGGTGACGTGGGCAGATTGGGCCATGGGCTTGGCATGCAGTTGACTGAATGGCCCTCGCACGCCGCTTGGGACACGACCGAGATCACCGAGAACATGGTGCTGACCCTTGAACCTTCGCTTAGCTACGGTGACGGCCGGATCATGGTGCACGAGGAGAACCTAGTCGTACGCGCTGGTGGCGCAGAACTTCTGACCGAGCGCGCTGCGTCCCAACTTCCAATCATCTGAGGCTCTCAATGAAGCTTGATTTCCAAACTGACGACGGTATCGGTACCCGAGCAAATCTCGGTGTGATTGTCCTTGAGACGGACGAAACGCTGGAGCACGAGTTTTCTCGGATCATGAACCTCAACGGGGTTGCGCTTTACCACAGCAGAATTCCGATGGTGCCCGAAGTTCGGCCTGACACTTTGGCTCGAATGGAACAAGACCTGCCAGCATCAGCGCGGCTATTGCCGCCATCGCTCAGCTTTCACGCCATCGGATTTGGCTGCACTTCGGCCTCGACGGTGATCGGGTCGGAGAAAGTGGCTCACGCCATCGAAACCGTATGCCCAGACGCTTGCGTCACCAATCCGTTGGCGGCAATCATCGCTGCCGGTAAGCATCTGGGGGCCAAGCGATTGGGCTTTGTAACGCCTTACATCCCAGAGGTATCTGCCGGAATGCGTGCAAAGCTTGAGGAAGCCGGTTTCGAGATCGCGGGCTTCGGCTCGTTCGAGGAGGGCAATGATCGTGTCGTCGCCCGGATCACTGAAACGTCAATCTTTGAGGCCATCAACAAGGTTGCCGCGCAAGCACCCTGTGACGCCGTGGTTGTATCCTGCACGAATCTACGATGCCTTGATGTCATCGCGCGAGCAGAAGAAGCGACCGGGGTGCCAGTCCTTTCGAGCAACCAAGCGTTGGCCTGGCACATGCTTCGGTTAGCCGGCATCGAGGACACCAGCACCCAGTTCGGGCGCCTCTTCAGATAGCGTGATAAAGATGGACGTATCATCGTCGACGCCGCGTCGTAATTTTCCTGTGTAAGCCCGGTGTTTTTTCAGCGGTAGCCATACCTGTCCTACTGTCTTAAACGCAGCGGTGATTATTAATTGGTATCAATTTGTTCTCCACGTCGACCCGTGTGTGCCTCTGATGTGGAAACCATTGATCGTCGTCCTAATCGATATCCGTATCCTGTCATCCTTTTAGGAACCTCTTGGACGAGAAGCGGTTGCTCGTGACCGGTTTTGCAAAATATGTGTGCACCTTGGTTCGTTTGATAGAATGGGTTCCGAATGATGTGGGATCGAGCCAGATCGATTTGACCCATTCCCGGACAAACCGTGCATATTGACGGAATTGAAATATGCAGTCGTTCGTAAAGCCGACCGGGCCACAGGTACCCCGAACCATCAGTGGTTTCTCCTTCCATTGCAGAACTGACATCGGCGGAGCTAGGATATCATGCTCATATTCCTCAGCAGACAAGGTCAGGAACGAGCCCGCTTTGACCGATTCTGTGCGTTCAACAAAGGACAACTTGACGAGAGTTGTATCGACTCTTGGCGAGACGAAACTTGGACATAGGCTCGAATCTTTAGTCCTGCTAAATTGAAGAAGGAATTGTAGGACGGGAAGCTGTTGGATCGCCAACACACAGAAGAGATTGACCGTGTCTTAAGCGGGTTCGATACAGGGCGTGACCGTCTTGTCGCAGATAGCTGGCAACGCTGTGTTGAGACCTATGGTATGGACCCCTCGCGGCAAGAACCCGCGCATATCCTTCCTGACACTCAGTTTCGTGAACATTTGGAACAATCTGAACGTCTGATCGCAACAGCGCGCTCGGGGCTGCAATCGTTGTTTGCACAGGTCGCGGGGCAAAACTACGTCCTGCTACTTGCGGATGCGGACGGTGTATGTGTCGACTTCTTCGGGGATCGGAATTTCGAGGATGAGCTCAGAAAGGCCGGTCTTCACCTGGGTTTCAAATGGACGGAAGAGTTGGCAGGGACGAACGGTGTAGGGTCGTGTATTGTTACGGGCCAGCCAGTGACGATACATCAGGGCGATCATTTTTCGATTACGCATACACCCCTGTCTTGTACAGCGGCCCCTATTTTTGACACCAAGGGTGGTCTTGCAGCTGTTCTGGATGTGTCCTTGTTGCGCGGCCCCTCTCCTAAGGCGTCGCAGAATCTGGCCATGACGCTGGTGACTAATTCCGCCCGCCGGGTCGAGATGGCGAACCTGATGGCGTCGACCCGCAGGGATTGGGTTCTGCGCTTTTCAACCAGTCCCGAGTTTCTTGAGGTCGACCCCGAAGCGGCGGTGGCGGTGGATGGGAGCGGCAAAATTATTGGTATGACGTCTGGTGCGCGAAACGCATTAGACCTCAGCGGTTCGGGTCAGTTGATCGGATCGCAACTACAAGATTGGTTTGAGATCAGCGTCGATGAGATGCCTGAGTTCATGCGTGGTCGACCGTCCGAAGACCGCGTTCTTCACCTCAAAGACGGGCGCGCACTCTATGGTCATGCCGTTGCCCCTCAGACACCCCAGATGACCGCCGCTTTGCGCAAGCGGGAGCAGGTTTTGCCTGGTGCCCTTGGCAGTTTTGCGGGACCGGATGCAAGTCTTCAGCAACTGTTGAACCAAGCTGCACGTCTTGCGCCAACAAGCCTGCCACTTTTGCTGACCGGTGAAAGCGGAGTTGGCAAGACCAAGTTGGCGCGTGCCATTCACATGGCCGACCCTGCAAAACAGGACTTTCATGTCGTAATCTGCTGCGCCACCGAGACCTTCGACTTCGACCATGTTCATGGTTCCGGTACTCTGTTCCTGCGCGGTGTTGAAGAACTTAGCAAGCCTGCGCAGGCCTCTCTTTTGGCGCTGCTGGAGCGGCGTACCGATCTAAGGATCATCGCCTCATGTAATCAGCCCCCGGCGGGATTGCAGGGCGCTCTTCGTGAAGATCTGCTGCACCGGATTGCGGGGGCCACATTGTCTCTGCCGCCTTTGCGCCACCGTGCGGATTTGGATTGGCTGATTGATCGTCTGCTCCGACGGTTTGCCAGCCATGATATTCGCCTCTCGACCGCTGCCCGCGCCGACCTGAAATCACGTTTGTGGCGCGGCAATATTCGTGAACTGGAACATCTACTGCACAGTTCGGTCGCCCTGTGTCAGGACAACATCATCGATTTGACGGATTTGCCCACCCCAGCGCTCGCCCCTACGCAAAAGCAGGACTCAGACGATCTGGAAGCACTATTGCGTGCTTGCGATTGGAACATGTCCCAACTGGCAAGGCGCCTTGGTGTGAACCGATCGACGATCCTGCGCCGTATGCGAAAGGCCGGGCTTAGACCGCCCAATTAAACGCATATGTACCCGTGTTGCGCCCTTGTTGCGCGCGCAACAAACCATGGCGTTTTTGGACCGCACCAAGTGTTGAGACGCCAAATACGCTTGCCTGAAGGGTCACGGATTTGCCAGCCTTCTGCTCCGTGGAGATAGGGAGGATGACATGCTCGACACAACACTCTCGGATCAGGTGCAGGGGTTTCTGGATGACTTCGGTGCGGCTTTGTCCAAAGGTGATATCGATGCCGCGTGCGATATGTTCCAAGACGATTGCTATTGGCGAGATCTGGTCAGCTTTACCTGGAATATCAAAACGGTTGAAGGCAAGGCGCAGGTGGCAGATATGCTTTCGCATCAGTTGGCCACGACCAAGCCGAGCGGTTGGAAAGTTGCCGAAGGTGAGGTGCCCACCGAAGACGGCGGAATTACCACCGCTTGGATCGAGTTTGAAACCGAAGTGGCACGCGGCTACGGGTTGATCCGCCTCAAGGATGGCAAGATATGGACCTTGCTGACCACGATGGTCGAGCTGAAAGGCCATGAAGAGCCCAAAGGGTTCAACCGCCCACTTGGGGCCAAGCACGGTGCGGGTAAGCATAGGACCACATGGGCTGAAGAACGAGCCCAAGAAGAGGCCGAACTGGGCTACAAAACACAGCCCTATTGCGTCATCATCGGCGGCGGTCAGGGCGGGATTGCCATGGGCGCGCGGCTACGTCAGTTGGGTGTTCCGACGATCATCGTTGAACGGAATGAACGGCCCGGCGACAGTTGGCGTAATCGCTACAATTCTCTCTGCCTGCATGATCCGGTCTGGTATGACCATCTGCCCTATATCAAGTTCCCGGAAAACTGGCCTGTCTTCTCACCAAAGGACAAGATCGGTGACTGGCTTGAGATGTACACCAAGGTAATGGAACTGAACTATTGGACGTGCACGGCAGCCAAAGCCGCCACGTTCGATGAAGACAAAGGCGAATGGACCATAACTGTGAACCGGGACGGTGACGAAGTTGTACTGCGACCCAAACATCTGATCATGGCGACGGGGATGTCCGGCAAGAAACGCATGCCTGATTTTCCGGGTATGGATGTTTTCAAAGGCGAACAGGTGCATTCGTCGGAACATGATGGTCCCGACAAATGGGCCGGTAAGAAGGTCGTTGTGGTGGGGTCCAACAACTCGGCCCATGACATCTGCGCGGCACTTTGGGAAAACGATGCCGATGTAACAATGGTGCAGCGGTCCTCAACCCATATTGTCCGCTCGGACACCCTGATGGAGATCGGACTGGGCGATCTGTATTCTGAACGCGCCGTTCAGTCTGGCATGACGACCGAAAAAGCCGATCTGATCTTTGCATCGTTGCCCTATCACATTCTGCACGAATTCCAGATTCCGGCCTATGCCGCGATGAAAGAACAGGACAAAGAGTTCTATGACGGGCTGGAAAAGGCCGGGTTCTGGCTGGATTGGGGCGATGACGACAGCGGGTTGTTCATGAAATACCTGCGTCGCGGATCGGGCTATTACATCGATATCGGGGCCAGCCAATTGATCATTGATGGCGAGATCAAGCTGAAACGCGGTCAGGTCACCGCGCTTGATGAAACCGGAGTTATCCTTGATGACGGCACGCATCTGGATGCCGATCTGGTGGTCTATGCGACCGGGTATAACTCGATGAACGGCTGGGTCGCGGACCTAATGGGGCAGCAGATGGCAGATCAACTTGGGAAATGCTGGGGTCTGGGGTCTGACACGACCAAGGATCCGGGGCCTTGGGAAGGAGAGCAACGCAATATGTGGAAGCCAACCCAGGTTCCAAATCTATGGATGCATGGCGGAAACCTGCATCAGTCCCGGCACTATTCACAGTTCCTATCGCTGCAAATAAAGGCCCGGATGGAGGGTATCCCGACGCCGATCTACGGCCTTCAAGAAGTGCATCACCTCAGCTAGGGTCAGGGTTCATAACCAATAGAATACGAGAGCGGCGAGCGCGATGACCGAGAAGAAAACCTTTGGGATCGGTCATAGCGTGCCGCCAGTCCTTCAGGCCGCCGAACAAGATCTCGATGTGGTTACGCAGTTTGTATCGCCGCTTCTCGTATTTTGCAGAGGCCTTGCGTTTCTTCTTCCAGGGATGCAGACGCGTATCCCTTTGTCTTTTGACGCATCCCGGAAACCATCACTGCAGGCGAACAACCTGACGGCCTGACCACGGAATACCTGATCAAGTTTGGAGTCCCTGCGATCTGGTCAGATATGCGCAAGCAGTTCGCTGTGCTCTGATCCACAGACTCTTCCAAATTCACTAAACTCGTACCGCCGGAATCACGAATTGAGACCGCGGCTGGAAATCGACCATTTTTGCGCTCACGTTCGGGACTTGGCTTAAACCGCTGAAAGCCAAATCACTGAAAACTCGACAGAACTGGCGGCTTACTGTTGAGTGCGCAGTTTTAGGGAAAATCATGGCTGTGCAGGCCGTTTGCAGCTAGCCAGTCTCACCCAAAATTCCCTGAAAACAGGGATTTTTACAGGGAATTTGCACAGTTTTGGCGTTACTTTACGTCCGCAGACCTTAAATCTGCAAACAGATCAGTGACTTGTGGGCGAATTCCCAGAACATCTGAACAGGGAATCTTTTGTGCCTTTTCAGTGAAAACTCCCGGCCTTGCAGGGAAAGGGTAGCTCTTTCAGGTTTCTGCCCTCATGATTTCGTCTGCCGTTGTCAGCATTCGAACAAGGGCGGCCCGGAGACATACAAGCTCCAAAGATATACAAACTTCGCTTCGGCCACATAGGGCCATAACAGTTTCTGTGACCTCGTCTGAATGCTGCGTAAGTTCGATAGGTGAGCGATGCCTGAGCCGTGACTCCTATTGGCTGGATAAGCGCCATTATGTTAAATCAAATGTGGTCGGCGCGAGTTTTTGCCGCCAGGCGCGGAAACCCAAAATTCGTTAGTTTCCACGCCTTGAAGTAAGCCCTCCGAATTTCAGTCGAATCCGCTCCAGCGCGAATTCGTATTATGCCTTTTACGGGCCTTGCCCGCGTGCAGACTAATACAGCGGCTCAATTTAGCTGCGGTTGTCCCAGCTCGCGTTTGAGCCCCGCACGTCAACATGCACAAAACTATTGTATATACCGATACCGCCTGAAAACCCTCCGGCATCTCTGACTGCTCTGGCCGCGCTCGCCCATGTGGCAGAGTTGCCTGCATCGCAGATCCAATCCGCCGCCTGGAATCTTGAATGAAAGCTGCCAGGTACGCCTCCGACGCACGCGTTGTAGGTTCCACTGCGGAAGCAGTTTGTGATCTGAACCGAAGTGCCCAATTCCTTCCGGATCAGGTTCATGGCCTTCACAAGCGGCTCGACATTGTTCCACAGGCTTTTCGGTGCCAAACCGTTCTTGCCCTCACAGCTTCCGCCGGGCCGGTTGGACGGGCCAAGCACCATGAATTCGTCTGCGGTAAAAAACTCGCTGGGCAGGGTGTCGAAAAATGCCCGGAATTCCACCATCTCAGGCGTGTCACTGCGGGAATAGTCCCCCCTTAACGCCTCCTGAAGCAAGTCACCTTCCACAAAATCGTATTCGTTTCCTTCAAACAGGTCGTTCATTGTCAAATCTCCTCTGCTAAATTCAAAATTGAGTCCGAGACTTTTGGAATTCCGTTCTCAAGCTCTCGCGCCAATGACCTGACCGTTTCGCCAACTGTTGTGTCCAACTGATTGGTGCGTTGCTTGCCGACCTCGGACAACAACTGGGCGACTGTGTAAAGGTCGCTCACGACTTCTCTGCGTCGCCGGATGGATCCGCCATCCAGAAACAACTGCCCAAAGACATCAAGTAGCTCGCCCTGAAGTGAGGCATTGTATACGTCCGTCGAGACAAGCTCGAAGAGGCGGGTTTCGGCAATCAGGCGACGGCGTTGGAACTGCGTCTGTTGCGCGTCGGTTTCCCTTATGTCCTGCGCCACGCGATTTACGACCGGCATAAGCTCATTAATGGAGTGACCCAGTTTGCCATCGGATGCACAAGACAGAAGAAAGTCTGCAAGCGCCCGTCGGATAAGGGGGTATGCTGTGTCGAACTCGGGAAGCTGGAACCCGCAGGTTACGGCAGTGTCATAGGCCCCGCGCGCCCGTTCCAGATAATCAATGGTGGTTGCCTTTGTAGGGGAACCGACAAACGCGCAAGCCGACAGCCGCAGGTATCCGTCACCGATCCGGGTCTGACGCAGGGCTGCACTGCGTTCTCCTGCGATTTTTTCCTGTTGAACCAGATAGTCGATCGCTGCCCGTATCGTCTCTTCTTCCTTTTTGCGCGCCTTTTCAATTTCCCTTTTCGATGAGCCTTGTTGTTTCTCGATGCGGGTTTGCGTATCCACGCGCACCCGCAAGGACATCAGGTTTTCCAAGGCATTCAGCGACAGGGTCGGGGGCGAACGGCGTACCGCTCTCTCGTAATATTCAATGGCACTTTTGTAATCGCCCAATTCCGCGCAAACATCAGCGATGGCCTCGAACAGCTCGGGATTGCGGCTCCATTCGCTGTACCCGTTGACGACCCGAAGTGTCTCCATGAACTGTTTGGCAACCTGCGTTGTCTGTTGAGCCGTTGGCGCGAACCGCGCGTCAAGTTTTAACGACCGCAGCGTCAATGTCGCCTGTCGAGGCGAAACAAACTCGGGCTTGACCCAGTCCGGTCGATGCGCGCCCACGCCTCTTTGCAATCTGAACTCAGGATCGCCATAGGTTTGATAGGCACTCCAGGTGTTTCCATCTTGATCCTTCTCGTAGACCTTGGCCCGCGCCAGGCGTACTGCCTCAGCAAAACTGTATCCATTCAGGAAGGCGTCGTAGAAAGTTGTCGCAAACAGCTGCGCCATGCCATCGTTCACAGCCCAACCGGCGGCAATCACGGCCTTACTGCCAGCTTCAATGAACTTCATCGCAATCCCCGAAGCGAGATCGGGACGGTTGGCCAGCGCTGCCCGAGGAGTGTGCGGATCTCTCTCTTCGTCAGAGGTTTCTGCCATGTCCGGCGCGATGCCGATGGCGCCGCCGTAGCAACAGTTGAGGAACACGAACTCTGGCACATAGCGCAGCTTTTCGATGAAGGCGGGTTCCAGCACCCGCTTCTTGCCTGTTATGAGCCCGGTCTGTTTGTTGTCGCCCCACTCGAACACACCATGCCCGGCGAAATGCAGGATTTGGTTCTCCTCTAACGTAAGCGCGCGCTCGACGTCGACGTTCTCGCGGATTTGTACGTCCATATCTTGCGTCCAGCCGCTGGCGCCAAGTTTGTCGGCAACAAGCCGGGCTTCGGCCTGCGCGCCTTTCAGTTCACTAAAAAAGCTGACCGGATCACCGATCACCAAAACCCGGCGCGATGCGGCGATGTTTGACCCCAGACCGCTGCGCCGGCGAATTAACTGGCGGGTTACCTGCGCTTCAACCGCAACCGGTTTGCCGCCTTCACCCCAGTTGTCCTGCAACATCTCCCATGGGTAGGCTGCCGCGGCTTCGTCGACCTGAAATGTCATGTTGCGTTTGTCCGAGGTTTTGGCGCGCAACTCTTTGGGGATGACCCACTCATACAGCAGTTTGCCTGTGTCCGGTCCCGTATGGCTGCTTGCAGTGGCCTCGTGGATAAGACTGTCGATACGGCTGCGTTTGACGCGCGTAGTCACTCTCTGGGCCAACGCGCCGCGATCAAACACCACGAAATCCAGACTCTCGGTGTCATTTTCAGGCACTGTAATCTGCATGCGCCGGTTACCGCTTGTATCTGGGCCAAAGCGGAACCGCTGCCGTCCTGCCAGGCCATTGCGGATGTTGCAGTCGATCTTGAAGTCCTGTTTCCAGCGCCCCTCGCGTTCCATCCGAGACAGAGCCGAGCCGACCTCGATGGCGCGGTCCTCGTAGAGTTCGAGGATGGTCAGATGCGTGATCCTGTGATCGCGTGGCAAGCGATTATTCGCATTCTGTAGCGCCACAAGGATCGATTCCACGCTGTCGGCGATTGAAAGCTGACTGTCGTTGGAACTGATCGGCAAAGTCGTCAGTGTCTTTGCCCCATCTTTCTCAACGGGGCCCGTGCGTAACGCGTAAAGGACAAAGGCGTTGGCCAGCGTCACCGACAGGCGGCGCCGTGACAATTCGCTGACGCGGCCCAACCCGGCGACCAGGGCGCCGTCGATCCCCGTGGCAAACTCTCCAACGGGCTGTTTGCGCAGGAAAAGTTCGGCTGTGCCTTCTTGCCCCGGATAAATCCCAAGCGCGCGACGTTGTGTCAATTGTCCGTCCAACTGTTCATCAATGTCGCGCTCGACACCTTCCATCGGTTCGTGTTCATATCGCCCAACGGTCACCACACTATTGTGCAGTCTCAGATCTCCATGCATGACGGACACTTTGCAGGGGTCCCGCTTCTCGGCATCAGTTTCCAGATCATCCGCACCCGTGGCCCCGATGATCGCCGCTTCCGCGTCCTCGTTGGACGGGTAGAGCAGTTCGGGTTCCACCACTTCGAACAGCGGAGCACCGCTGCGCTCAACCGGCGGTGTCTGTGGTAAGCCGTTTGTGCGCCCGGTTTGCAACAGATCGAGGATTGGCCCGAACAGATCCCTGTCGCGCGCCAGGTCGCCGTGACTGGTTTCATACGCATACCATGTGGAAACATCTGGCAGCAGGCCGGTGCGCCACAGCACGCGCCCGTCACCGTGTCGCGATCCTGTCATCTTCAATGTCGTGCTGTCCAACGCAGCCGGCGTCATATCGGCATTGCCCGCGATATAGCTCATGGCGGGCGCATCATTGGGTATCAGCTTAAGTTCATCATAGGTCTTGGCCGCATTTTTCAGTCGTTTGCTTTCGGGTAGCGGCCAGCTCGGGCCCTTTGCATTGCGCAACTGCTGCCATGTCGACCTTTTGAAATAGGCTCCGTCCCCGTCTGTCGGAAGCAGTTCCAGAATGCCCTGCAGTGGGACCATTTTCTCTACCAGTTCGGGCACATCATGCTTCCAGTCGATGCGATCGATCGTGTGGATCATCTTGTCGAGCCCCATCAGAGCCCAGACAATCGACATCGATCCACGATTGGGCGTGCCCAGCATAACAAGCGTGGACCCGCCGCCCGCATCGCTGCGCAGTTTTTCCCACAATTCGCGATGGCGGTTGATCATCAGACGCACCACGAGCCCGCCCATCGAGTGGGCCACAAATCGGATCGGACGCGTTTCCCCGTTGGGAATTTTACTGAGCTCCATTTGCACGCGCGCGGCAAGCCGGTCTGCCTCTTCCTGCAGCGGCTTGCGCCAATCGAAATCAAAGACTGCCACCTCGTGGCTGCGGCTCAGATGCCGTACGAGCCCTCCGTAAAAGCGTTTGAGAACGCCGGCAGGTTCAACATCTTCAATAGGTTCGCCGTCCTTGCTTGTGATTTTTTTAAGTTCGCCGGTCAGAATGCGAGGGAGATTGAACCAGATCGGCGTGTCTTGCCCCTTGACCCGCAGATGGCTGCCCATGATCCCCGGTAGCACAAACACAAGCGGCTTGTCCGCCCCTGATCCTCGGGTGCCCGAGATTAATTCCATCGCCTCAGGCTCTGGCGCGTGAGCCTCAAGGTTGGGGTTCTCAACGCCTGTCAACGCATCGACTATCACTTTCGACGACATTTTGTTGGAGAAGTAGCTGAAGTGATTCACGTCGCTGCCTTGCGCGGGAAACACCTTTAAGTCGGGTTTGCGCGGCACACCTTTGAGCATCGCGCGCGTATGGACCACTACGTCGTGATCCTCGCGATAGAACAGATCCGTCGCAAATACGGCGAGCGACTTGAGAATGCCGGCTGGCTCGATATCACCGCTGACAACAGTCAGGGGACTTTCGATGGTGCGATTGGCCCGATTGAGGATTGCCACCAGCGCGGACTCGGGGCTCATTGCCGCCAACCCCGGCAAAACCGAGACATCCTCGCGCGTTGCGATAAACTCGCGGGCAAATTCGCGGAACGCGTCGGCCAGTACATTCTGCCCACCCGGTACGATCTTCATGAGGTTGAACAGCAACGAGAAGGTCGTATCGATACGGTCCGAAATCAGCAACGTGCCCTGCATCGGTGCTGCAACGCGCACGAATTGCTGCACTTGCGGAGCCTTGAATGCCATCAGTTGCTTGAACTTATCCAGATCGTCACGTGGCAGCCCGGCGTTCGCGTATCGGTCCAGATCATCCTTGTCCAACGTGTCCGGCAGCAGGCACAGCAGTTCACCGACCAACCCGCCCCGAGAATGGGAAAGCATGTGTAGCCTGGCGTTGCGCGGAATCGCTTCCAAAAGCGCGATGGCATTCTGTACGGGGCTGCGTGTCAGCGTGTGATGCTCGAACCCGTAGATCAGGCAACGCTTTTCTTCATTGTCGTCTTTTGGGTCTTTGAATCTTTTGCAAAGCCTTTCCCATTGCGTGCGCGATGTTGTCCCCGGGGATAGGGTTCCATCGGATTTGCCATGAACGATTGGCCCAAAAGAACCCATGGTGCTGGAAGCCGTGCCGTGGATCAGCACAAGAATTTCAGCGCCATCGCGCGTGGCCAGTGAGGCGTCTATCTCTCCGAAGCCCCCGTCGCGCATCAAGGGTAGCAACACGTCTTTGTCGCGATAGGCGGGCTTGTACGGCCAACCGTCCAATTCTCGCGGTTTTTGCTCAAGCTTTCGCGCGGTGGCATAAGCGGCCTTTTCGCCCAGACCACTGCCTGAAAAGAATCGGTAAGTACGCACCGCAAACGCGCCCAGTCCGCGCGAGTTGCCGCTTTGGTCCAGAGATTGCGGCAGGACTAGCTGAGTCCCCCCTGAACCGCTGCGGTCAGAGCTCACTTCACCAATTTCATCCGCGCGCCGAAACAGGATTAACCCGTTTTCAAGCTCGGCTTCGATAATGTGCTGATCGGGTAGGTCGAACTCTTTGACATCGACACCCGAACCGCGGCCGTGCTGCATTGTCACTTCACCGACCTGAGTCAGCTTCTTGCGCGCAACCTTTTCCTTGGCAATGCGATTGATTTTGACAATGGTCATTGAGTGTCTCCCCCGGCACTGTTGTCTGCAACCTGGATTCGCTGTGGGCAAAGATACACGGTCGCGCTGCGATGATTTGAGTCACTTTCCCGATCTGGCAGACCTGTGTCCGCCAGCCATCCTGCCTCGCCCAAAGGCAGCGTCACTATTGATGAATCGTCTATTTCTTTCGAAAGTGCCTCTTTCACAGCCTCGGCCCGGCGCTTTGACAGGTTGAGATTTGCAACGGCGTTGCCCTGCGCATCGGCCAGCCCGACGATGTAAATCCGCGAGGGATCATCTGCAGCCGTGTCTTGCGAGGTTTTCCAGGACTTTAAGCGCGCGACAAGCGAATCCAGGTCCGTCTTGTCAGCCACGTTGCGCCCGCTGAACCACTTGTCTTCTCTGACATTCGCATCGTTTGTATCGAAGCTCATCCCGCCCAACAGGTCACATTGCTCCAGCAAAGGTGGCAAAACCTTGGTCACGATCTTCGGATAGGTGGCCGCATTGATAAAGGCGAGGTCTATGTCGATCCATCCTGCAGTTTCAGGGGGCCTCTGACCCTCGGGCGTCATGGGAATGACCGTGCCTTCCCGCAACTGATCGAGTACGGCCTTGAGAAACCCCAGCTCTCGCAGCGCTGCCCCGATATCGGCATCCACTGCTACTTTGGAATTCAATGTCGCCCGCCGCATTGCCTCAGACAGCTCTTTGACTGCGGCAATCGCGTTTTCCGTTTCCACATCAACTGGCAATCGGGGCAGTTGCGCATCTTTGAACCTTTGCGCGAGTAGTACCAGGGCCGTTTCTGCCGGTACAGTGTTGACCCCGACGACCAGTGGCTCGGGTTGCAACCGCTCCAGTTGTGATGCCAGAGCCCCCAGATGGCGGTGTGCCTCGTCGGTCCGGGCTGAGATTGTTACGTCCCGGTTTTTTTGAATGTGCCGAAGCGTCTGAAGTAAACCAGTTAGTTCCTTGTTGAGCGTGCCCAGATCGGCGAGCACCTCAGGTGTTACGTCGATCTGATTGACCTCAGGGTATTTCGGGATCAACGGGCGTAGTTCTTCGATCAAATTGGGATGGGCTTTCGTCAGCTCAGTGGCCATGCCCTCAAATCTTTTGGATTTGTCCTCATTAAACGTTCTGGCTTCCATCGCGCTGAAGGGAGCAAGCAGTCCGATCACCGCAACCAAGGCCGCATTTGCGGCAGAGCCCTTGTCGAACCGCGAACGCGCTGCCGTGATTTCATTCGTCACGCGTGTCTTCATTCGTACAAGGGCGTCTCCGATTGCCAAGGTTTTGTTAACGGTCGGTGCCGGAGCCTCGCCGTCTGAAAAAATCTTAAGCGATGGCAGCGCCTGACCGGCCGCCAGTGTCTCTTGGACACCGACCACGGAGTTCAGCTTTCGCTGCAACTGGCCACGTTGCAGAACCAGGTCGTAAAGCAGCATGTACCCGTGCCGCATCAAGCCGATGGCTAGAAGCGGCAGCGCCCAGACACCCTTGTAGAGCGCGGCAGAGAACCCGGCAGCATCAGCTTCTGGCTCAGCTTCTCCCAATCGGACACTGTTATCCTCTCCAGTCAGTTGCTTGGCATCGGGCGCTCCAAAATCGAATCCCAATGCGTGCGGCAGAGCCCACTTTTCCTCCTGCCAAATAAACGTGGTCGCAATCAGCATGCACATGACCGCGGGCCCGATCAGAAGAAACCATCGGTGAAAAAAAGCCAACTCGACCACCTTACCCACCGACTTTGAGAAGCTTGAGCCTAGTCTGGACAGCCAATCATCTCCACGTGTTGTTGGGCGCGGTTCGCGGGCCCGGGCCGATAGTCCCCAACAAATCAGACAGCGCCAGATACCGATCATCGAAAACGCCAGAGTGCATAGCCAAAGCTCTGGCACCGTATACGAACTGGTCGCCACCACAGTCGACAAGACCATAGCTGCCCAAAGCGCACCAAGCAGCAAGCAGGTGTATTTGAACCACTGCGTCAGCTTGTGTAGCGCGTCCTGTTCATTGACACCCTTCCGCACTTTGATGGGGCCTGCACCGGTCGAGTTCAGCACGCGCAGATGCCGCTCGGCAGTATATGTAAACCGCGCTGCTAATGCATCTGCCTGAACCGCCGGGCTCCAACCCACGGCCCAGCGTGGCACTTTGTCCAGCTTGAGCAGCCCCGACTCGAGTTGTTCCAGCAGGGTCTCTGCCCGGGTGACCGCCCCCTGCGGATCGACTTGAAGTGGCCAGATACAGTAACTCGAAATATGCAACCGGTTGTTCTGACCGCATGGAGTTGGAAAACTGCGGTCAGTGTCCGGCCCATTCAGCACACGTGACACCAGTGCCACTGTCAATAAGCTCATCAGGCGCGCATTGTTGTAATCCTCGCGCAGTTTAATCACTTCGCTGGAATTACTATCTTCAATGGTCGTTTTGCTGTCATTCAGCTTAACTACAACGGCCAGCAACCCATCTGGGCGAAGCGCGACGGAAATCTGCCGCGCGGGGTCCGTGTCCAGCCATTTCGATATTCGCGCCGTTCCCGGATAATCCTTGATGTAAGGGCGTTCATCAATTCGGTTATCGTCCGCATCATGCAGGAATTCCAGCACATTGCCCTCAAACTGTCGTAGGACCTGCCTGACGCGGTCACCTTTGCGCAGGTCGAAGAAAACGCCTTGTTTCAAGCTTTCTGACGTCATGACCGGCATTGGCACCTGATCAAGAAACCGCAATGCAAACGGCAGAATGCGATCTTCAGGGCCACGAACCTGCGGATCGGGCGGCGGGTAATTAGCTTGATTTAGGAATTTTTTGCTGGGGTACATGTAATTTTTTTCGAATGAAAACTGGCCTCCGGCGTCGCGCTCGCGCGCGCGGTATTCAAGTGAGCCATCTTCCAGAACCATAAGGGTCACCGTGTTGATCAACTGGTCCTGTAGGTGCTGATCGCTTTTCTGGTATTCCCTGCCCAGCTTCGCGTTAGGCACGCCTTTGCCTTCGAACAGCATTTTCTTGATCCAGAAAGCAGCCGTGCGGTTGCGCACGACCTGTGCGACCAATATCGGCCGGTCGTTCTTGTCAAAATCCGCCAGCTTGTCCTGCAGTGCAGACCGGTAAGACGTTTCGACCTGCTCAGCCCAGCCAGTCTGCGCAGCATCCAGCAATACGCGCGCCTCATCCCGCATCGCACTGGCCTGCGTGGCTGACACCAAGACGTCCCGATTCTCTGCGGTCAGTGCCCGGAGTTCATCCCGGTGTTTACCCGCAGCCCGGTTTTCGATCGAAGTGCATTCCGTATCGAATATCTGAAGCGCAGCCTCAAGCGACCGATTGAGGGTTGTGGAAAGGTCAAGTTCGGCTCGATCACGGACAGCAGCCACGCGCGGCACCCGCAGCGCCTCCAAAGTGGCGGGGTCCGGAACCAGCAACAATTCGCCCTTCTCTTCGGTGTTTTCGAGGACTTTTGACTTCAGATCTTCCAGCCGTCGTTCGTGGGTACTGCTGTAAGGATTGCCAAGATTGATGATATCGTGCCACGTCACCGAAAGCGCCCTGGCATAGTTTTGCCGCGACTGGATGGTCGCGGCTTCGGAAACATGGTTTTTGTATGCTGCCGCTATTGCCGTTTCAGCCGCCTGAAATTGCTGCTTTATCTTTCTGCGGCGATCGGCCTGCCGGACATCGTTGGATAGCGCGGTGGCGGCGTTTGTAATTTGTGTAACAAAATCGAACATAACAACAATCCCTCCGGCAAAAACTCGGACCAACATCACACTTCAAAAGTGTGGAACCTGAGAAACCGCAGAAGCGATAACCGGAACTCAATATCTTTTTCTGTTCAGGCCCCATCGACTCATTCAGCTCCTGAGAAAAGAACTGGCCTATCGGAACTGGTGTCCCGCACTGTGGGGCAAAATGTGGCAAGCAAATACACCACCAAACCCACCGGCTTTCTCAGATCGTTGACGCAGGACTAACTGGTCTCAACCAAATGCAATAAATAAGCGTATTTCGACGACGGAGACTACATTCAAAGGCGTGAAATTGCAAATAATCAGGCGCTACCCCATCGCGAAAGGCTGGAATAAATCATTCCTGGAAATCGAATGATCGAATGTTGATGCAGTAGTGTTGTGCGAATTAATCTTCTAAACACCAAGCCGGTCAAATTCCACAAGGGAACTGGAAAAGCAAATCTCCAAACCAAACGAGAATGAGCGCTGCAGGTTTTCATATCTCCTCATTTCCATTTTGTCAGAAACACTCTGAATCCTGTTTAATTTACGACTCTACCCATTTGGCAAAGCTCCGGCATCCCCCAAATGGGCTATGCCTGTGGATGAATGTGCGGTTAGAGTTATGAAACCTGTCTCGAGTGAATAGGTGGATAATCCCGTGATCCAATCTGACGAGCAACTGATTTTACGAATCTACGATACGGTTGCCGACAGCAACCGCTGGGCCGAGGTTCTTGACGAGGTTGTGGATCGTGTCTCTGCACAGGGTAGCATCATTTTTGAGTGGGCAGATACGGTTGATGGGCGCGTTTTGACCGCACCGCTGCATTCAGGGCTATACTCTCAGGATGTGCTGTCCGTCTATTTGTCCAAATGTCAGGACTTGGAGGCGCGCGACCAGGCCATCATACGGCGGGAGACGAATGAGGGTGACGCCGTAGAGCTTATAGATGACAGCGTTTTGGCCTCCTCACTCAATGAGCTCAAATCGCAGGAACACGTCAAAAAACTGATGAGGCTTGGTATTCTGCATCGCGCTGCGGGCGTCATGAACAAGGACAATCAGTGGATCTCACTGTTTTCTGTTCAATTGAATATCGCGCGTGGTCCCTTGACCGGAGAAGAGCGCGCCTTCCTGTCCAAAATCCTGCCGCACCTTGCAAAGGCGATTGATTTGGGCATTCCAACGCGCCAGTTGCAACAGCGATACGAAGGAATTCTGTCCGCAATTGACAAACTGTCCATCGGGATTTGTGTGTTGGACGCGCGTGGCTGCGTTGTCGCGCGCAACGACGAGTTTCAGCGCCAGCAGGAAAGCTATAGGTTGTTTCGTATTCGGGCGGACGGACGCCTGCACATGGCGGATACCAAGGGACAGAAAAGCTTGGAAGCCCTGATGGATAGCCCGCGCCAACATGGCAAATTTGGCGCAAGACCCCGAAAGGAATGTATACTCAGCCACACGAACGATGCGCTGTGTGTTGAAATCATTCCATTGCATAGGCTGGACGAGATGGGAGCTTCTCCGTTTCGGGGTTTTTTGCTTTGCAGCACGGATGCGAGCCTGCCCGTCACCTTTAACGTCAATCACGTGCAGCAAGCTTTTGATCTGACCCAGACAGAAACTTCGATCGTCAATTCAATCGGGCGCGGCTTGACCAATCCGGAGATTGCTGACCGGCGCGGGCGCTCTGTCTCTACAATTAATGCACAGACGAAATCAATTCTTTCAAAAACCGGCTGTTCCAACCGAACGCAATTCGTTCGAATGATGATGCGTTACGGAGGTAGCTTTCTGACACCCGAGGTTTAAGTGAACGGAGTTTTTCATGATTATTATTTATTATCTTGCACTTGTCGCTGTAATCATCGGTCATTTGGTATTTGCATACGCGCAGTGGTTTCACTGGCAGAGAGTGTGTGAAAGGTTGACTATTTTTGACGCGAAAGAGATCGAAAAAACACGCTTCTTGGGCCGTAGCATTGCGTCCTACAACGCATCCATCGGTGTGGGTCTCTGTCTAAGTATTTTTCTGCCGGATCTTTCTCAAGCCCGGACACAGGCCGTTGTTTTGGGCTTTATCGTGCTGACGGCCATGGTCGGAAATGCAGGTGCGCGGGGAAATTTCATCCTCTATACCAGACTGTCACCCGCAGCAATTGCGCTGGTTTTTCTGATCATTTCTGCATGGTTTTGACGCTTGCAGCGTATCTAAGCTTTCAGCGCCGGATGTTGGCATAAGGAACTGAAATAAAAAGTATTTGCAGATGGAAGCTGCTCTAGAAGCTCACGCGTGGCGGTGAATCATGCCATATTCAATCAACGACCTAAGTCCTACTCCGCATGCTGCACTTGAAGCTGCAGATTAGGAAGGTTGCTCGAGCGATGATCCTTTGACGCAACTAGACCGGCTGAATACTGAACTTGGCGGGAGTTTGTAGGTTTCTTCTGAGCGATCCGATCCAGAGCATTCGTCCCAAAGAGCTTGAGTGTGCAATTTTTTCGATCTCAACGGCAATTGCCACATCTTCATGATCAACCGGATAGAGGCTTATCTGCACGCCTGCCAATGTGGGTGCATCTACAATTGCGCGCCACTCGCGCTGACTCAGCCTCTTCTTTGCCCCAATTCCATTCCCCTTGTTTTTCGGAAAGACGTCAGAAACGTGCTTAACGTATTTTGGTACCTGTCCGAAGCACTGCTTTTCGGCAAGATAAGGGCCGTTGTGTTAATTCGTGAAGTTACAGCCTAGATTTCCTCCGGTTCGCTGGTCACTCGTGATGTATTGGCCGCTGATGTGTGCCCAGAAATCTTAGGTAGCATTCGGCAGATAGCCAGCCAGAAGCGGTCATTCCACGGCCACCACTTTTGGGAGAAAGCAGACGTTCTGTGCTGATCAAAGCTTGTAAAGTCGGTCACAGAGCCATCGTTTGCTGCATACAAAAAGCCTGCTGCAAATGTGAAGTTTACAACACCAATCCACCCCACGTGCAGTGGGCTGCTGCTCAGCAGCGCCAGAGATCGCCGAGCTGATGTATCAAAGACCAATCACGCACTGGCTTTCTATTTGGACCACTCAAATTGGCATGTTTTCAGTCTACTGATGAAAGCTACAGACTGCTGTGGAATTTATGATCCAACGTGAGCCTGCACCGGTGGACGTCGTCCTTTCACTTGGTGGGCTCAGACTTGGCATCGTTGGGATCAGTTATGTTATCTAAGGGAGCAATTTCACCTTCCAACGAAGCAGCCTCAGTGTTTTGAACCTTGTGTGCGAGGGACGCTACCTGCGCTTTTAGCTCAACTATTTCTTCCCTCAACTGCGAGGTCGTTTGTCTACTGTCGAAGACAGCGGGCGAGACCCAAGATACAGCAAGTTGCAGAAGCGCAAACATAAGCGCAGCCAGGCCCACCCAAGTGAGCGCAGAATTGCGCATCTTTTCCATCGCAACTTCTCCTGCCTTGTCAGCCACCTTATCGGCATTCAAGAACTGACGCCCAAAGGTCGTCATAGCGGTCTTGCGAACTTCGTTTTCATAGTTTTCAACGGTGGGCCCTTGTTGGAGCTCCGACACTGGCGAATGCTTGAAGAGTGAAACCCGCAAAAATACATCGCCTTTACTGATTGCAAAGGGAACCTTGCTGAAGTTGAAGAGGGTAGTGGAGACAGGGCAATCCCACCCCGGGTCCACGACACCGACTGTCAACGCCCAAATACCCTTGTGCGTCATGCTGGTTTTGTAGGATACGTGCGCGGTAATGTCAGCGGGAAGGCTAAAGACCTCAGCCGAAGTCACCTGAACCATCTCATTGGGTTGCAGGTTGTATGGGCCAACGATCTCTTGGCCCTCATCGTTGAAGATGCTGCCAACCGTGAGGTCGAAGCTGGATGCGCGCTTTTTGGGGTTACCCTCTCGAAAGAACTTCTTATTATCTAGTTCTTTTCCCGCAAGTAGTGTCATTTGGTCCTCTAAAAGTGACTTCGGCTTCAATACCTGGAACGATATGCCATGGAACTGATGAAATTTGACAGCGACTTTTTACGACGGTGCAACGAACTCCACGAGTTCAGCCACGATCCCCACCGTCAAGTCGGTGCGGTCATCATCGATGCTGATGGGCAGATATTGTCAGAAGGTGCAAACGCGCCCCCCAAGTCCTTAGGGCTGTCACAGGCCGATAGCTTACAGGCTATCGAGGGCGATCCAGATTGGAAGTACTTCATGCTGGAACACGCGGAGCGGAACGCCATCAACTCGGCGCTTGCGAAGGGCGTAACGTTAGATGGCACAACAATGTATGCTTCACTGTTTCCATGTGCGGACTGCGCCCGAGCAATCGTCGCAGCAGGTATAACCCGCCTAGTGGTGCCAAACCTCGGAGGCGACACCGAGCGGGATAAAAAATGGAAGACGCACTACCTCTACGCAAAAGAAATCTTTCGCTTGGGGGGCGTAAAAGTCGATTTCGAATAGCAACGCACAATATTCGGGTTCTCATGGAAGTTTTAATACCTGTCTATCCGGCAGTGAAGTCTAGAGATAACGCGGGCTTGGGCCGGACGATCATGCCTTGTTTGCAAACTCGTGAAATTGGAGCAACGGCAGCAATGGGCTCTTCTGTCCGAGGTATTTCAAGGCGTGAAGGTCCGCTTTCAGGAAGCGGCCTTGAGAACTGCTATACTCGCTGTCTGCGCGTTGCTGCCCTATGTGGTCGGTGTCGTATTTTATGATCGGCTGACCTGAGGCCGCTGAAGACATTGATTGTAGGCGCCATTTAGGTTCGGATTTTTGGGGGTCGTAAACTGAAGACTAGGTTCAGTCGTGTCAGCGAGTTCTTTCCCTAGTCCAGACTGCATAATCCAACTGTCGTGGCGACCAGTCGCATCCTCGTATAGCCAGCACTGAGATCACGTTTTGCAGCAGCGATCTAGCGAACTCCGGCGTGACGCGTTCAGTTTTCATGTTCGTCGCATTAGCGATGTAGCGCTGAACCATCCGGTCCGGTTTGATCAGGTTGTCGTCACCTGCAAGCATCCGAAAGTAGTCAAATGAAATCCCGCTTCCCTGACCCGGAATGTCGCGGACCTGCTTTTCGACCAAAGTCAGCCGGGTTTCGGTCATGTCCCCAAAATCTTCGATCCCGTTTTCTTTCAACACTTCAGCAAATTGACGCACTGCTACTGCTTTTAGAATGCCAGAGCGAGTCGATGTGCGCTGCCGGTTGCTGAAGAGGTCATCAGCCATCTGCTCCGGCGTCAGGCCATCAAACAGCGCCAGAAACTCACTGATGGTGTGCTCGCCGGTTGAGCGAGGCGCATCCGGCGCCAGCGACTTCGTCCAGCCCTGGCGTTCGCAAAACCCGGCCACCGTGTTTGCGGTGGAGGTGTATGTGACGCCAATAGAAAACACCGCATCGATTATACAAAGCGGCAGGGAGGCGTAGAAGAACTCCGCGGGCAGGGGCAGCGGCTTCAGACCGGTTTCAATGATATAGTTCGCGACCAGATTTGCCTGGTCTCCAATTGTCACCCCAAGCTCGCCAACCGCTGTTTCTGAATTCAGCATATCAATTCCTTTGTCGTCGATCAGTGACATCGACAAATGCTTTCTGAAGGGTGGAAGTCAACATAAAATGTCACTGATCGTCTGTAGACGGATCGGCGACATCCCGTGCCTTTGGGGGTCATGGATGTTCGTGACCGTCTCAGTGGAAACATGCGGCGTCTGCGCCGGTCGAAAGACTGGTCGCAGGAAGAGCTCGCGCATCAGTCCGGCATCCACAGAACCTACATCAGTGATCTCGAACGCGGGGCCAGAAATCCCACGATAGAAGTGGTGGACAAGATAGCTGTTGCGCTGGGCGTACCCTGCGGCGAGCTACTGGACTGAGCCGAAGCCGAATCACGTCAGGGTTGAGAGGCCGCGGTAGGGCCCCGAGTGAACCGTTTGCCCGGTGCGAAATCACGGCGAAACCGGCCTGAATGTCATTTTTTGTATAAGCCATTATAATTCTGGCATCTCTACCAAAAAAAGTTCTTGAAATTCCCACCGAACTTTCCTTTCTGGTGTTCAGCAAGACGCATCCACCGGGTGATCTTGCCTATCAACGGAAGCTGGCTGGTTTGCTGAACCTGCCGGATGTCGGGCTCAGACCCGGCAATTCCGTAAGCGCCTATGAGGCTGCTTACGCATCAACGGAGTTAAGCGGTGACTATCACCGCATGAAATTTCGAAGCCGCCGGATGGTCCGGAGGCAAATGGTGTGTGAGGAGTACTCTGATGCATGCTTCAAAACTGGAACTGCAGGTTCCGAAAATGCCGGTGACAAGCCGGTGGAAAACAGAGCAGGTTTCTCCAAAGAAACTTGTGGATTATGGTCGCGAATACATGCCGCTTCACAGCGGCGAGCAGATCAAGGTGATCGCTGATACGATCCGTAAATTTGGTTTTGCTCTGCCAGTTGTGACAGATGGCCGGGACTCCATTATCTGGGGACCTGGTCGTGTGAAGGCGGCAATAAGACTCAGGTATTCGACGATTCCGACTATTCCACTTCAGTGGATGACCGAGCAGGAAAGGCGCCTGCTGAGTATTGGCATGATCCGCTTTGCCCGTCTCGGAAACTGGTCGCCGGAGATCCTGGATCTTGATGTGCGTGGCCTGAGGGAAACGCAGCTGAACACCGAATTCAAGATCAATGGTGGCTTCTGTGACGTGCGTGGAAACATGTACTATCCGAAGCTGCGCTAAACAGCCTGACCTGAACAAGCGCATACTTTATTAGCTTGTTCACACGCAAAGCGAAGTGATCGGTGGGGGGCCTGCCGATCTTGTGCCGGGAGTTTCCGGCCCTTCGCAGGGATCTGTTGATCCGGCCTCTTCCTGAAACAGCGCAGACCGGTTCTTCGAACGGAGATCTGATCTCTGTCAGGGCGAGACGGCTGCGCGCATTTGAAAGGCCCCGAAATGGCTGACATTAAACCCCTGCCGGAGGAAACCCGGCTGAAGATCGTTTATCGCAAAACAGATGATCTGATCCCATATGCCGGCAATGCCCGGACGCACAGTGACAAGCAGATTGATCAGATCGCAGCGTCGATCCGACAGTTTGGCTTTACCAATCCTGTGTTGATCGACGAAAAAGGCGGCATCATTGCCGGCCATGGTCGCGTTGCTGCAGCCAAACGACTTGGCACTGCTGAGGTACCGACAGTTGAACTTGCACATTTGTCGGACGCGGAACGTCGTGCCTATGTCATTGCTGACAACAGGCTGGCTGAACTGGCCGGGTGGGATCGCGACATCCTGAAAATCGAGTTCCAGGCACTGGAAGAGCTGGAGCTGGATTTTGATCTGGAAATCACCGGCTTTGAAACGGCCGAACTGGATCTGCTGCTGGATGACGATGATGAAAAAACAGTGGACCCGGCCGATGAGGTGCCGGAACCTGCTGCAGAGCAGGCAATCACGAGGCCCGGTGATGTCTGGATTCTTGGCACACACAGACTGGTCTGTGGCGATGCACGTGATCCCGAGGCATATGCACGGCTGATGGGCGACGATCGTGCGCGCGCTGTGTTTACAGATCCACCCTACAACGTCAAAATAGATGGCCATGTCTGCGGCTCTGGTGCCGTGAAACACCGTGAGTTTGCAATGGCAGCCGGTGAAATGGATGCCAGCACCTTTACAGCCTTCCTGGAAGCTTCACTTGGCGCTATGGCGGGTGTCAGCGTTGACGGTGCCATTCACTTTGTCTGCATGGACTGGCGCCACATGCCGGAGCTGCAATCAGCCGGATCCAAAACCTATTCAGAGCTAAAAAACCTGATCGTCTGGGCCAAGACCAATGGCGGCATGGGTACGTTTTACCGGTCGAGACATGAACTGATCTATGTCTGGAAAGTCGGAACTGCTCCGCATCTCAATACTTTTGGCCTTGGTGAGAAAGGCAGATACCGGACGAATGTCTGGGATTATCCCGGAGTGAACAGCTTTGGCGGCAATCAGAAAGATCTGGAACTGCACCCGACCGTCAAGCCAGTGGCGCTGGTGGCGGATGCGATCAGAGATGTCACTCGACGTAGTGATATCGTGCTGGACGGCTTTGGCGGATCCGGTACGACCCTGATAGCTGCGGAGCGCTGTGGCCGAAGAGCCCGCCTGGTGGAGCTCGACCCGATCTATTGTGATGTTATCTGCCGCCGATTTATAGCGCAGACAGGGCAGCAAGCTGTTCAGGAAGCCACCGGTGAGACATATGCTGAGATAGCCGCTCATCGCGCTGTAGAGGCTATGGCTCCGGCGACGGAGGCTGCAGAATGAGTGATCAGACCAAAACTCAGGCGGGCTATATGCGCCCGCCTGAACACAGCCGTTTCAAAAAGGGAAAATCCGGAAATCCAAAAGGCCGGCCCAAAAAACAGGAAGACATTCTGTCTCTGACGCAAAAAGTGCTGAAGCGCAAAGTCAGGCCGAAGGGTGCAGAGAAACAGATGCCCATCAGTGAAGCCCTGATCCGCAAATTGCGGGAGCTGGCGCTGTCCGGTGACCGGCGTGCCATGGACCTGCAGCGGCGTATCCTGGAAGAGGCCGGTGCTGCTCAGGCCGCTGAGTTTGATCCGAAGGAGAAAAAGCAGCGGATCCTGACCGCGCTCCGGAAGATGGGTGTCAATGTCATCGACGATGGAGGTGGAAATGACTGACACTTACGACATCGGTTATGGCAAACCTCCAAAATCCAGCCAGTGGAAGAAAGGTCAGTCCGGCAATCCGAAAGGTCGGCCCAAGACCCGTTCCGATCTGGTTAAAGACGCTGCAGCGATCCTGTCGCAGCCTGTTGCAGCCCGCACACCGGATGGCCGGACTGTGTCGCTGGACGGATATGAAGCTGCCTACCTGGCGCTCTGCAAAAAAGGTCTTAAAGGCGATGTGCCGTCCCTGATCAAAGCGATCAACATAATGCTGGAGGTGCAGCCGGAAATGGACGCCAGAGAAAACCAGGATAAACAGCGCCGCGAAGAGATACTCGCCAGGCTGGAAAAAATGGGTGTCGATGTCAGTGGTGCCAGACGCGCATCTGCGGATACCAGCTGAATAGTTACGCTACTGGTTTTAGCGCCAAGAAACGGCCTGGATCAGGGGCGGCGGTGTTATACCCGTCGCCCCTGTCGAACTAGTCTCCGGGGACTTCGGAGCGGTGTCGACCGGGTATCAGCGATACCGGCCGACCAGTCGCTCTAAGGCCCGCATGCGGGCGCCAGCGTGGTTCAGCAGGGCCTGAATGGACCGTATCAGCTCTTCGGCCTCTTCCGCACTTATCTGCGGGTGCTGGCCCTTCAGGGCCAGCGAGGCCGCATCCTCTAGATTGCCCGTCAGCTTCGCAAATACAAAACTGAGCTGTTCCCGGGTTGCGTCGTCCATGGCGGCAGTACGGCTCGCCGGGCCATGGAAGTCGAGCGATATCTGCACTACCTTCGGATGTATCGCAAAATCGCGGCGAGCATCCTGATGAACCTTAGGTCCCGACCTGCGTTAACTTCAGATTCATCCCGATGTTTCCAGAATGTTCTTGCTTCGCGGGACTCTGGTCGCCATAGTGACAAAAAAATTCCCCGCGGATATCTGAAGCGCGGGAGCAGAGGGCGAGCAGAATGACCGAATTTGAATTGTTGTTGCAGAAAACCGGCCATTCGGTTTCTGAGGCCGCGGAAATCCTGGGTTATTCGGAAAGTCACATCTATCGCTGGAAACGCGGAGAGGAAACCCCGCGTGAGGGGGTCATGAACCTGCTGCGGATGGAGGCCGAGGCGCGCCAGCCTGATACATCAGGCGCCGCATTTTCGTTCATTGACCTGTTTGCCGGTATCGGCGGCCTGAGAAAGGCGATGGAGAGCGCGGGCGGGCGCTGCGTATTTACCTCGGAATGGGACAAATACGCCCAACAGACCTACGACGCCAACTTCGCGGATAACCGCCCCATCGCGGGCGACATCACTCAAATCGAGGCCGAAGACATCCCGGAACATGATGTTCTGGTCGCGGGCTTTCCCTGCCAGCCGTTTTCGATTGCAGGGGTGTCAAAAAAGAATGCACTGGGCCGCGCCCATGGCTTTGACGATGAAACTCAGGGAACATTGTTCTTCGATGTCCTGCGGATCCTGAAACATCACCGCCCGGCAGCTTTCATGCTGGAGAATGTTAAAAACCTGCGCAGCCACGACAAGGGCCGGACCTTTGAGGTCATCATGCGGAAACTCCGGGACGAGCTGGGCTACTACGTGCCTGATCCCCGGGTGATTGATGCGGCCCATTTTGTGCCTCAACACCGGGAGCGTATCGTTATTGTGGGATTCCGTGAGGAGGTACCGTTCAGTTTTGATGATGTTGCTCTGCCGGCACGCGGCGCGCGCCGAATGCGGGACATTCTGCATCCGGAGAACGGTCTGGAGAATCCTGAAGGGCATTTCACGCTCGGCAATGATGCCACCGTCAGTAACAAATACACCCTGACCGACAAGCTTTGGAAATACCTGCAGGACTATGCAGCGAAACACAAAGCTAAGGGTAACGGGTTTGGCTTTGGTCTTGTAAACGGCGACAGCATCGCCAGAACTCTGTCTGCCCGCTACTACAAGGATGGATCGGAAATCCTCGTCAGCCGGGGTGAAGGCAATAATCCCCGCAGGCTTACACCGCGCGAGTGCGCTCGTCTGATGGGGTATCCGGAAGATTTCCGGATCCCTGTCTCTGACACCCAGGCTTACAAACAGTTCGGTAACTCAGTCGCTGTGCCGGTATTTGCCGAGGTGGCGCGGGTTATGGAGCCGCATGTGCGCGCAATCCTGGAAGGGCAGGGGACAGTACCTGTTCGCAAAGCTGGCTGACGTCCACGACCGGCAAACCCGCAGCCGCAACATGGCGGCAATCCGGGGTGCGGATACGAAACCGGAACTGATCATCCGGCGCGGGCTTCATGCCCGGGGATACCGCTATCGCCTGCACGACCGCAAACTGCCGGGACGGCCGGATCTGGTGCTGCCAAAATATCAGGCCGTGATCTTTGTAAACGGGTGCTTCTGGCATGGTCATCAATGTCCGCTGTTCAAATGGCCAAAAACGCGCGAAGAGTTCTGGCGCAACAAGATCGGCGGGAATGTGCAGCGGGATCAGAAGAACTTTTCTGCCCTTCGGGCAGCGGACTGGCGCGTGGCAATCGTGTGGGAATGTGCTCTGAAAGGAAAAGGCAGGCAAAACGTTGCGGATGTGATTGACACGCTCTCGCAATGGTTGTCCTTTGGCGACGCGGAGCTTGATATTGAGGGGCTCCGGTAGCAATTCAGGGAGCAGTATTTTTTGTCCGGGCACGGTTTTCTGTCGAAGTATTTTGTAGGTGCCGGTGCAAAAGTCCTGCGCGGCACGGAAGTTGATCCCAAAGTATCTCATGGCCATGAGTTCCAGGGCGTTGATGTGTTCCGGGCGTTTGTCGGGACGCCGGCAGACCGGGAAAAGATCCCGGTCACATATATCTGGATCGACGACAGCGAAGATGATCCCATCAGGCTGAACCTGACCGGATCCTGGTACAACAGCCGGAAGAGGCAGCCGCATCGGACCGCGGAGTACAGGCTGTATTATCCGGCGGCTTCGGAGCCGGTTGTCTATCGCGCGTCTGCCGGAGACACTCTGTTTCTCTGCATGACCGCTCAGCGCCACGTATTGGCCATTCTCTGCCCTGCTGGCAGTTCAATTGAGCAACAACTCCTGTGGTTGTTTGGTCTGGCTCTCACCGGGGATTATGAGCTCAGCCAGCGGGACATTGGCAGTGAAGGGGGTAGGGACGTTGATTTTGCTGCCCGGATCATTCTGGATGCTCTGGGCATTGAGCCGGAGGACGCCGAACCGCCTGCCTTCGAGCGGCTCGTTCGCAAGTTTGGTCTGGCGTTCCCATCGACAGCGAAATTCTCGAAGTTCGCGCGTGACAGTCTGTCCGATGTTGATCCCGTCGGATCTCCGGACGAGGCCCTGCTGGCCTGGATGGAGCATGAAGAAACACTGTTTCGTTTCATGGAACGCGAGATCGTCGCGGATCGGTTAAAGACCGGGTTCTTCGATGACAGCGGTGCTGATGTGGAGGGCTTTTTAAAGTTCTCGCTTGGGGTTCAGAACCGCCGCAAGTCACGAGCCGGCTATGCGTTTGGTCATCATACAGAGGCCATTCTTCAGGCTCATAACCTGCGCTACAAACGTGAAGCCACGACTGAAAAACGCAATGCCGCAGACTTCCTGTTTCCGGGCGAAGAGGAATACGCAAACACCGGCTATCCGGAAAGTGGTCTCACGATGCTTGGAGTGAAAACGACCTGCAAAGACCGTTGGCGCCAGGTTTTGGCTGAAGCCAATCGGATTTCCGAAAAACACCTGTTGACGCTTGAGCCCGCGATTTCCCGCGCGCAGACAACAGAAATGCAGGCACAGAACCTGCGCCTTGTTTTGCCGCAAGGGTTGCACGGTACATATCACGCGGACCAGCAACCCTGGTTGCTCAGTGTCGCTGACTTCCTCGATCTGGTGCGGGAGCGTGGGGCAGGGGATGTTTTGCTATGAGGGGTTCGCCGGAAGTTCTCAACGTGGACGCACAAGTCAGAAAGCCACCCCAGGCGTTGTTTGGTCCCTTGCACCAGGGTCACTTTCGGCTCTTTTCCGGCGCGCGAGCAGAGTTCTACGCGCGTCTCGTGGAATATCTCGATGAAACTCTTTTCGGGCCAAATATCGAGCCCGTCCGCCCCAAGATGGTTCGCGCTGCTATCGAGGAGTTTATCGCGATGCGCAATCACTTTGCCTCACTTGAAGCGGATGAAGAGGAGGTGGGCTCCGGTCCACTGCACTTGATCGCTTATGCAAGGCTGATTGACTGCGGCTGGCTTGCTGAATACCGAGATCGGATGCGCTGGATTGTCGATTTCGACAGCGACGCGAGGCTGCTTCTGCAGGCGTTGCTGGACATCAAGGAAGGTCGGGTGCGCTCATTCGGCGGTGAGGTCCTTCAGGTTAAGACGCTGCTGGAAGCCGCGGTAGCAGAACCCGACACCGCAGCGCAGAATATTCACTCTGCCGGCAACCAGGCGCGCCGGTTCATGACCAATCTCAAAGCTATTGCGGGAGCGCTTCGCCGAATTGAACAGGAGATGCGCGAGAAGCGAACTGTCGAAGCTATGATGGATAGTTTTTTCGACAGCATGGTTAGCGAAACCCTAGTGCGGGATTACAAGAACCTGCGCAGCACCAACAATCCATATCGCTTCCGTCACGACCTCATTGTCTCGGCCGAACGCCTATCGAACGACCTCATCACCCTTTCGAAACTATCAACCAGCCTCGTACGCGAGGGGCGCGCACCCAACCTCGAAGTGGCCGAAGCGGGAATCCAGACCGACCTTTCGGTGATATTGCGTGTGTTCGAAATGGTCGACGAGCATCTCGACATGATTGAACGGACTAATTCACGCATCGAAAGGAGGATCCGAAACGTTGTACGCTTTCTTGAAAGGATGGGCGACGACCAGACGGGTGCCTTCATCGATGCAGCCGGCGCGCTCGGACGTGCCGCCCTTCCTGATGATGGCATTTTGCCCACTCGAATAGGCTTTCTTGACCCGCGACCTCCAGTCGACGCCGCCTCACTCTATCGAGCGAGAGCGAAGCCACGACCCACCGCGCCTGCTGTCGCTCGCCGAAAGAAGCCGGACCCGGCGCTGGTGGCCTACGAGATGGCCAAGGAAATCTACGGTGAAAGGGCCCGGGTCACACCTGAGAAGATTCGCAGGTTTCTCGACTCCCAGATGGTCGGCACAACCTCAATGCTCGGCTCGGATATGGAAATCGAAACGCTAGACGATTTTTTTGTTTTTGAAAGGCTACCCGAGGTTGCCACGCAATTCGCCTCGAAACTCCCCGAAATACGCATCGTGAGGAGATCGGATAGCTTCATCGACAACGGATGGATCAAATGCCCCGATTTTGAGGTCCGAAAAGATACCGGAGGTTCGCACCATGCTCAGGCTTGAAGATTTTGATGCGGCCATTAAGCGGGAACGACATCTCAGCCCCGACGGGCCTGAATCAGACGAGGTGGTGCTTCTTTTGCAGAAAGCTGCGCGTGACCTCCTTTCCCGCCAGGCCATCCATGGGGATGAGCCTTGGTTGAGCCGCAGCTACCGGCTTCTTGCTCGCCACAGGACCTATTTCGAAAGCCTTTTTGACGGGCTTGGATACCGCATCAGATTTGATGGGGCATACAACTATATCCTGTTGATGCCCGGTGAGATCGACGCAGGCTCTCGGCGCGGACGCGTTTCGAAAGAAGAGACTATCTTGCTTTTTGCGTTGCGGGTGTTGTGGGAGGAAGGTTCGCGAGACGGGGATATGGACGATCTCGGCCGTATCGAGACGGACACCGAAATACTTTTTGACCGATTTACTGCCATGACCGAAGCAGACTTTCCGACACGCAAGCTCAAGGAATATTTCGCGACCTGGAAAACACGGGGGCTTTTGCGCATCGGGAACGTGGACAAGGAAGATGAGGTCATTTCCTTCACTATCCTTCCGGTGATCCAAGATCTCGTAACACCGGACCTGGCCGCCGAGGTCGAGATTTACCTCGCTAATCTTCCTGAGGAAAAGGACGTGCTCGCTCACATCGAAGCCGCGCGCCAGCGCCCTGCGACCACTTCTGCTTCTGAAGTGCACGAGGCAGAGCCCGATGTATGAACTTCAGCGCATTAGCCTTATGAATTGGAACCTGATCGAGTTGGAAGATCTGGAAATATCGGGGGCGACCGCTCTTATCGGTGCCGTGGGTGTAGGCAAGTCGACCCTTCTGGATGCGATCCAAACCGTTCTCAGCGGAAACCAGAAGTCCAAGCTCAAGCTCAACCGGGCAGCCGGTGTGCAGGCTTCGAAGCGCACCGTGCTAGAGTATTGCCTCGGACACACCGAGGAAACCCTTGCCACGGGCCTGACCCGAAGCCACTGCGACAGCATCATCGTTCTGACCTTCCACGATGAGCAGCTGAAACACTCTGTGTCGATCGGTCTCGTGCTCTATGCCGAAGAAGGCGCCATCCGCGAAGAGACACGCCACCGGTTTGTCGCTCCGGGCGTTGATTTTTCCTTCCGCGCATTTGGTGAGCACACGCCGGAGGGGGAGCCCTGCGTGTCCTCCTGGGAAGCATTGCTCAAGCGGGTTCGGGATGCATCAGGAGAAGGATACATGCAGACCACCCATGCGCGGGCCGAGCACTTCATCGACACATACCTCAAGACGATGCGCACCGGCGCGGCCTCTCCAAACGCCACGCAGTTTCTCAAACGCTTTCGCAATGCGATTGCCTTCGAGGAGATTGCCAACCCGACGGAATTCGTACGCGATTTCGTTCTCGACGAAGACCCTATCGATACCGAACTGCTGCGCTCGAACCTTGAGACCTGGGACGAAATCGCTCGAAAGATTGAGTTGAACGAAAAGAAGCTCTCTGGCGCGCGCGCTGAAAGAGCACGTTTCGCCCGTCTCGCAGTCCACCGGTTCGACCAGATATCGAACGAATTCCAGATCGTATGGCATGGCCGCCGCGCAGCGCTCATCGACGCCGATGGAATCCGTCGGAACCTCAGATCTCTTGGAGAGCAGATCAGCAGGAACGAAGAAAAGGCCGGGCGGCTACGCACCCGTATCGACAACGAGCGTGCCGAAAAAGAACGAAAGAAAGATAAGGAACGGGAAGCGGGCCTTACAGATGCCCGGGCGCTTGCCGTCACCCGCATCGAAGCCGAAACTGAGAAACGGTCGAACGAGATCCATACACTGAGGCAAGGTCTAGACAACCTGGGTAAGATCGCTAGCACACGCGATCTTCGGCACTACCTTCCCGCCTATGTTGAAGATGCGCAGCTGGCCGCGGAAGAGATCCGCGAGTATGCGAGACGCCTCAACCCCAACGACCCCGTGCCTGACGAGGATGTGCTTCAGGACATGCTGCGGCGCGTGATCGATGGCAAGTCCGCACGCGACGCATTGGCCGCTAATTACCAACGCGAGTTGGAGGAGCTTGCTGGCATGCGCAAAGAAGCCAGCGACCTTGATCGCTTGGTGCGCAATCGCCACGAAAAGGCGCCGGTGCTGGACGCGCATGTCACCCGCTTCATGGAGCGGCTTCTTACCGAAGGCATCTCCGCATCTAGCTTGCCTGAACTTGTGGAAATTGCCGAAGGCAAGGAAGAGTGGGTCCGCGCGGCTGAAGCGGCCCTTGGTCCTTTCAGGGAGGCTATCTTTGTGGCCCCGAAGGATCTGCCAGATGCGCACAGGAGCCTTCGGGGCGCGCGCCAGGGCGGTAAACAGGATCTCTGGCGCGTCCGCCTCATTAACACCGCTCGCATCGCCGAAGGAAGGAATGTCAAGCCTGCCAAGGACGGCGCAGTTGTCTCCATCCTGGAGACGGATAACGAACTTGTGCGCCAGTTCCTCGACAGCCAGTTCGGTTATGTCGTAATGGTAGAGACCGAGGAGGAACTACGATCGCATTCCAGCGCGATCATGAAAGACGGGGCGCAGAGTCAAGGCCTTTCGCTCCGTGTACACGAACAGCGCGATCCTGTACTCGGCCAAGCAGCACAAGCCGCTTTGCGTGCAAATCTCCAGTACAAGTTGAGTCACCTTCGTCAGAATATCGAGGCCAAGGATCGCCTGGTCAAAAGACTGGGCCATGGAGTCAACATTTTCGAGATGGTGTCGAGTATCGACATGGCAAGTTTTGCTGGTTGGTTGGAAGCCCTCAGGGAGAGCTATCGGCGCATTGAAGAGCTTCGCGCGGAACGGGACCGGCAGGTGACGCCCGAGATCAGGGCGCTTCTCGACGAGATCGCAGAACATGACCGACGAATTGAAACTTTCGAGGTTGATCTGGAAGAGATTACCTCCAAGCTGCTGAAACATCTGGAACGCGAGAAGATCAAGGCAGAATATCGCCTCGACGAACTGGAACAGGAGATATCCGCGCACGGCGACGAGATCGACCGTATCGCCCGCAAGGATCTGGGCGAGCCTTACACAACTTACCGAAAGGCGCTGAGCAATTTCGAACATGAGGCGCGTGGTCGTTCCATCTCCGTGCTGCACCACGCCCTGGAACGAGCGTCGGACCTCGATGCTGATGGACATCGCGCCAAGATCAAGGAACTCCAACGACAGCTCTTGAAACTGGAGGGTGAGACGAACTCCATCATATCTTACACCCGCCGGATTCCAACCTTCCTCAAAGAATATGAGGAAGACATCACCGTTGCCGAGCGCAGCCCCGCGGAAATCCTAACTTGGCTCGTGGCGCTTATTTTTAAACTTGAGGACGATGTTCTCCGGCGCTATCGGGAGCGCGTCCAGGACATCCGCAAGCAGACCCGCGAAGAGGTCCGTGAAATGCTGGTCGTGCGCCTTTCCGACAAGTTTAAGCGTGCCAAGGAAGAGCTCCGCAATCTCAATAAGCGCCTCAAGAAGCATCGTTTCGAGGGGCTGACATATCTCTTCACATGGTCGATAGATCCTGAGATGCAGGGTCTCTACGAAATGACCCAACGTGTCACCCGAAACCCCGAACGCGCCCAGGCCCTATTGTCGGGCGGCGGTGAGCCTCTTCTTGACGAAGCCGTAGTGCGGATCCGCGAGATTTTCGCCGGTGGTCTCGACGCAAACAAGTGGGAAGACTACCGGCAGTATTTCACCTTCGAACTACGTATGACTCTCGACGAGGTTGGCGACGATCAGATTGAGGCCCAAGACACAGGCGTATTGCGCAACGTGACCTTCACCGGGGATCTCACTTCGCGCGTGGGCAAGGGCTCGGGCGGTCAGAAACAGACACCCTACTACGTGGCCATCGCAGCCTCGATGGCGGCTGCATGCTATCCTGGCGTTCGCCACGACTCCGGCCGCGGCATGGGGCTCGTTTGTTTTGACGAAGCTTTCTCCAAGCTGGATATCACGAATACGCAGAACCTCCTCCGTTTCTTCCGCGATCTCGGCCTGCAGGTGATCGTTGCGGCACCCGAAGAGAAGCGGACGAGTTTTATGGAGATCATGGACACGGTTGTGAACATCTCGAAGGTGCCAGGTGAAACCGACCTATATTTCCGTACTATAGCAGTGGGCGAGCGAGCAAAGGAGGCTCTCAAGGAAGCCAATCCCGAGCGCAAGGGGATTGAGGGCTTCAGGTCGGAGTTGGAAGCCGCAGCAAAGGTCGCGGAGTAATGGCAAGAACCCGACACACGGATCCCCACGAGGCCTTGAACGACCTGCTTGATCAGCACGAGCGCGCCGAGGCGCGCGGCGGCGCAACCAAGGCTCTCACGACTTTTGTGAGCCAGTCCTTCGCCTCACCGGCCGCTGAACAATCCTTTGCCTCCGTCATTCGCGCCGCCGAGGCTACTGGTTGTGTGGCGTTGGAAATGGATAAGGGAGACATGGCGCATTTGATGAAGCGCGTGATCCTGTTCGATGCGGGCCGTCTTTATGTTTTTCTTTCCCGTTTGCCGCAGGCCGATATCATCAAAGAGGCTGTGGACTGGATTGATCAGTCCATATCAGCAAGGGCAGAAGGTGATCTGGCGCGGGAGGCGCGCGAAGTTTTTACCCGAATTTCCGCTCGCTGGGCTGCGCGTCAGAAACCTTACCGACTTGCACCGGAAGACAAGGAGAGCACAGTTGATTTCGTGCTTTCGTGGGGTGCCGTGCGGATCCGGGATCCTGAGGATAATCGCGACCTTCGAACTTATTCGCGGCAGGCTCTGGGCAACTCCAAGATGATCGAGCGGCAGGTTCTAAGGATCCTGTCCGAAGCCCGCATTTCGGGACTTATTCCCGAGGGTATCGGAGACGAAGACGCAAAAGCAGCATTGGGGCTTGAGAAATTCCCACACCTTGTTGAAGTTGCAGGGGATCACCCCGAAATTTGTAGTGCAACGCGTGCCGGAGGGCATGTCGGGCTTCACCCCGATCTCTTTAAGGGGTTGGACCCTGTGCCCGTTCGTCTGCTGTTAACGATCGAGAATTATGCGTCGTTCAATCGCGCCTACCGAGAAATTTCCGCGCCGGGTGTGGTTTTCCTCTACACTGGAGGATGGCCCGGCCGGGCCGAACGTGTTGCCATCTCCCACTTCGCCTCGGCAGCCGCAGAGGTTCGTCATTGGGGCGATATCGACATGGCAGGCGCAGCGATCGCCGATGCCGTTTGGAAAGCGGCTGGGCGCCCCATCGGCCTGCATCAGATGTCGCCAGAACTTGCGCTGTCGCACGGTACGCCCGCCAGTTTCAAACCCTTTGAGTTGGCTGAGAACTCCCCCGCCCGCAGTCTGGTCTTCTGGCTGTCAAGCCCTGGCGCCCATCGCCTTGAGCAGGAAGAAATCGATCCGGTTCTCACGCTCTGATCGACGGACCTTCTGCTCCATCGCATGTGCGCAGATGGCACCGAGTTCCGTCCGGTGAAGGTGGAGGGCACATTATGATCTGAACCGCTCAACACTAAGACTGAACGGGTCGTCCTCACCGGACGTGGTCTGTGGATGAAGCCGAATATGGCCGCTGCGCAAAAAGAATCGCGTCCCAAAGCGAGGCTCTCCACTGCCAATCCGACACATGCGTGCAGCGATGGGCGCGTAACCTGTCACTGCCCGAGTGCGTCGATCATGTCTCCTGCTATGTCCATCAGATCGAATCTTTCAATGGTCCGACTGACAGGGATTCGGAGTTCTATTGGTTTGGTCAAGTTCTCGGCTTGAACTCGGCAAAGGACCGCTCCAGTCACGTCGCCGTCCTTTGGGAACAAGATTTCTACGTCGAAGAGTTCCAGCTCGCCTTGGTGGCGGAACAAAGCGCAGGTGAAGCCACCCGACTGCACCGGCTGATCTATTGGCCAGTCATCGAAATAGAATCCCTCGGGATCATGTTTGGGGAAGTGCGGTGGACGATGCATGATCGCATCGAGATATACGCTTCGATCCGGCGTCACGTCACCCGGAAGACTCGACGGCTCATAAATGCCCATTAGCCTTTCATGTTCACGTTGGAACGCCAAAGCCGAACCAATTGCTGAGTGCCGATCGGCCAACATACCCAGAACGCCAGACTTGTCTAAATTGTTGAACATGGAACTGGCCAGCGAAAGGTCGCGAAACGCCGATCCGGGAATATTCAAGCCGAGGTTCGTTGCTCGCACTCCGCCCGTCACCTCCCGCGACAACTCCGCTAAATCGGTGGTCCGGGCAAGTTTTGGCTTCGGTGGACGTTTCACGACCCTTTCGGCTTGCGGCGGGACGGGCGGTTTTGAGAGGCTGTGGACCGAAGGCGCCGGCGAAGGTACTTCACCGGCATCTTCATCCCCGTCTCGCGATCTCCGAATAATAAGAACCTTGCCTTGCGTCTCGAATGTCACGCGCACCTTGGACGCCGGGCGCGTACCGACGTTCCGCATCGCAAAACGAACCGTTACAGGAGGTTCCTTTTCTTCTCTGCCTTCGGCGACGCGTTCAAGTCGATCACGACACTCCGAAAGCCAATTCGGGTAGGCGGTATCGGCGTAGTCCTCCACCTTCTCGGCGCTTGGCGGGATGTAAGAAATCTCTGTTCCGTCTTCCTGTACGACCGTATCCGGCACTACGAAGTCAGTCTTCCTTGGGTGTTCTTTCTCAAGGCGGTCCAAAAGGGTATCGACCTGATCGCGCGTCAGCGCGTTCGGGACACGCCGCACGACGTGAGGCGACGCTTCGGCCTCACTATCGTTCTCGATTTCGATGATTGGTTCTTGTGCTCGATAGGCAGCGAGGTCTTTCTCGAGGTTTTTAATCTGCCGGTCTTTATCGGATGGCGCGGGGGGACGCTTCCAAGTGTCGTCAATCAAGTGGAACGCAACACCAAGACCTGCGGCAGTCATGCCGACACCGCCATCATCCGTCATGACCTTTACGGAAGCGTATTCGCCTGTCTTCGACAATTCGGACACAATCCCAACAATGACGTCATCGACCGCATCAAAATCCAAAGTGTCGATCAGTTTTGAGTCGGGACGCGCCGCCGTCATCAGGCGTAGGGCAACGCGTGGATTCGCCTCCCGGATCACAGCTTCAGTTTGACTTGCTTGTAACATCGTACGAACCCGCTTGAACGTTTCAAGCGCACGCTTCCGGGTTCGCCCGGTACCTTTCTTGTGTCGGTCAATCTCTGCTTGAACAGGCTTCGTCAGGCCGATGACGATGGGGTCAACGCCGAGATCGGCCCAAGGCAAATCCTCAAGGCGCTTTGCCTCAAAAAACAGGTTTGTATCGGCAATGAACAGATGCTCCATAGCGCCCCTCGCGATGCTGGCAATGAACCCACTACCAACCTCTTGTTGTGTTCTTTAATGCAGGAACCCCAATATAAGACCTCTTCGTTGTAACGCAAAAATCATTTTCAACGTCGCCATCTTAGCGCATCGATCACGGCTTACGCACAGATCGTTCGAGAGTGGGTGGCTTCAATTGATCTAGAGGCAAGCACGTACGGCACGCATTTGGTGCAGCGGACGAAGGTGACGCAGATCTACAAGAAGGAAGGCAACGGCGGCACACAGCCACCTCCATCGACCGTTCGGCTATCGAACCGCTGCTAAAGCAAACCAGCCATTCGCGTAACGCGCAGCATAATCAAGAAGCAAATCTTTCTGACGTGCTAAGTGGCGGGCAAACACTGAGATGTTGAGCATACAACAACTCGCTTCGCCCCTCTGGTGAGCGCAACATACAAGTTCTTGGCATTCATTTCATGTGTATCGACAATCACGGCCTGATCAGCTTCTAGGCCCTTTACCAAAAGCGTACTGCCGACAGATTTTTTTCCAAGGGCACGGCTATGAAAGCGCCGTTCCTCTCGTGCCTTGAGCACCATGTCAGCAAAATCGTCCGCGCTTGCAGAAGCGTGCAGTGCTTTTAGCAGGTTTCTAAATACTTCTCCTCTGAAGGCTGACACACCGGATTGATTGCTCAGAGCTGATAAAAGGGCCGCCGCCTTTTGAGGAGTCTTATCTGCGTCGAAATCCAGCGCTGCCATTTCTTGAACAGTAGCTGGCTTCCGGTTCGTACCAGCCTTTAGTGATACAATTCTCGCTATCATTTCGGTTGCGCTTATGCCGCGGAGAACACTTGCGGCCTCCTTAAGCAATTCTGCGGTGGCGTTAGGTGAGAAAAAATCAAAACGTCGAGCAAAAGAAACTAGGTCCGTAAGGTCCGCGTTCTCCACGACTGATGCACCCTTTGTTGCCTGAGCGATTTGTTGTTGCCTCTGACGGTTGCGGCTGCTGCAAATAATCAGCGAGCTCTCGATGCCGTTTGGCATACCATGTGTTGCCGCAAGAATTTTCTCAAAATCCTGGTCGCCTGCAATGGGAACCCATTCCAATTCCGATGGAGCCGTCGAGAGGTCAATTTGACCACCGCTCAACAGCATTGGTCGCAATTCCAGCAGCCACTGGCCCAATGATCCCGCCCCGGCGAGGTTCCAGCGCCACGGTGTAGATAACTCACTCACCAATGGAAAGTCTCGAAGCACTTCAGCGTTCCAGTCTACGTGTGTGTCCCCAAAATCGAATATCCCTTGGAGGACGTCGCCGAAAATGCAAGTTGGCAGCACTCGTGCAATTTCACCTACAATTCGGTGCTGTGCGCTTAGACAGTCTTGGTATTCATCGACAAGTAGCCGAGAGTAGTTTGCTGCAAGTAGGTTGTCCACATGACGTCCTTGCAGCAAGCTGAGCGCAGCCTGCTTGATGGCAGGATAATCGGTTCCTGGGTTAGACAGCTCCAAAGTGGATGGGTCTGCGGCACTCCTCAATGGAAACATGCCAACCATTCTCATAGCCCATCCGTCGATGGTCGCGAGACGATAGTTAGATCGAGGAACTTCGCCCTTGTCCAGCCTCTGCCGTAGCGCCGCAACTGCCGCATTCGTATGGGTCAAAACGAGGATTGGTTTTTCAACCGTACAGCGCTTCAAACTTTCCGCAATTAGGTGGGTTTTTCCGCATCCAGCGGGAGCCTGTATGCATCCTCTTGGTATTTGGAGAGGATCAGGTGCGGTCATTTTGACCCCAAGCCCAATTCATTAAAGCTGTAGTGATGCCTGTTAGATCAGCATTTAGCGAGGCAAAATTGGGAGCTAAAACATTCTTGGCAATGTATTCAAACGGCGCAACCTTTTTGAACCAACCAGCTCCGCTGCGAGCTGCTTGCCCCAGTATGGCTGCTGTTGCAGGTTGAAGTGTGCCAGATTCGGCCCAAGCCTTTGCTTGAGCAAGATTGAATTGGTTTTTTGATGCGGTACAGATTTGCGCGTCAACCTTACCACCGATTGGTAACGAAATCGCATAATCCAACAACGCTGCAATTACTGGCCCGGTCGCACTCTGGAAAATCATATCTTCGATAGCGCATTGGTTCGGCCATTTGAACACTGTGCCCCCGCCATTAACAAATGCCTGTTCATCAGCAGCATCTAGTGGCACGTCGCTATCCATAAAGATTGATACATTGTACCCTAGGCGAAGGAGCTCATTCGCTGGAGAGAGCACTTTCTTGGCTCCACCTCCGTCAACCAGAACGGTTCCAAGCGCTTCCATTGAGACGTTGCCACGTCCGCTACTGTGCTGATCAAACCCCCTTATGAAGCCCATTTCAGATTTGCCTTCGCAAACGATTACTCGTTTCGCCAGAAATGCCTCTGGGTTACTTCTCAGCAATCCCTGAGCACTCTCAGAAGCGGAATGGGCCCGGTGTTTTCCAGTGGTTTTGTCAACACGCAGTAACGTCAACTGGGTGTGGTCTAGCTCTCTCAAAACAACTGGCGAATGGGTTGTTGCGTAAACCTGTTGGGTAGCCGACGCGTCCTTCGCACCCAGCGTGTTGAGCAGGCTTCGTATCCGATGCGGTTCCAGACCCATTTCCAACTCATCGACCAAAGCGATGCTAGCGGATGTGGAAACTTTTCTCGCTAAGCCTGCAACCAATAGACGTTTCGATCCGGTACCCAAAGATGAAAGCGGTATGTTGTTCGCGTCATGCAGCGCTATCGCTCCCGTTCCAAACTTCACTGAGTTTGCATCGAGTAGCGCGTGTACCGCCCCAGCCGTTGGTACGCCCAACTCATCGGCGGAGTTCTTCACCACATTGAGACTGTCAGTCAGCTCTTTATTTGCTGTGCCACCAAAGTCTGCTCGGGCCTTTCGAGCAGCATCGGACAAACCCTCCGTTAGTGCCAGCTTCTCATCTGTCAATCTTTCGAATAGTGCACCACGTCGCCAGGCAAGGTGCCAGTCAGGATGGTCTCCAAGTCGCAAAGGGGAGGAGGTTTGGCGATCCTCCCACCTTAGGTTCCGCTGGATACCCTTAGCCTTTGCCCGCTTCGACAAAAGCGACCATTGTGGTTCCAGGTCTTTTTCGACCTTCAGCCGAAGCGTCAAAATTGTCTCTAATCCGTGACCCGGCTCCTCTTCAAATTTACCTGTAGTGGGGTTGTAGCCGCAAAAATAGTCACCGTAGGCATCCATCGAGAGAAGTGGCTGTTCGAGAGCACCAAGTGCGACCAAGATCCTTATTGGTTCGCTGGTGTCAGTTTTATGAAAATCGTAATCGGAAAACTGCACGGAACGTCTCGCACCGAGACAGTAGTCAATTGCATCCAGCACAGTAGTCTTACCGCTGTCCCCGACCCCAATCAGGCAGTTCATGCCTTGGTTGGGCTTCCACGATAGATCTTTTATCGATCTGAAGTTTTGAACGTTTAGATAGAATATTTTGGGCAAAACACTGAGCTTCCCGAACCAGACTTTTCACAACTTAGCGGGGAAACCGAAGAGGTATAAGTCCTTATTTGAACTCATGTGCCTGCTGGCTGTGCCAATCGACTGAACGTCCGTTCTGTTCAATCCGGTGCGGAAATAGCTCTTGTACAGCGAACGGCTTGTGTGGATGGCTCCTGCTTAGCAAGTCCTTTTTGATCTGATATGTGCATTTGTCAGAAGCAGTCATGTGTCCGTCCTGTTTGCGCGGTTTTGACCGCTGGCCCTGATGGGTTCCGCAAACCAAGTCCCTAACAGCTTTGCGGGCTATGATGCCCGAGCCATTCGGCGGGGGGTCTTGGTTTTGGCGGCTGAATTATGCACCATCACCTCGCGGGTCTTGCTAACTCGTTGTTCCTTTACCGTTATGCAGTGTGCGGGTTGTAGGGCGCGTTGCGGGTGAGAACCGCCCAAACGATCCGCGCTGTTTTGTTCGCCATGGCGACCGTGGCAACACGGGCAGGTTTGCGCTCCAGCAGGGATGTTAGCCATTTGCTGGCGCGCTCAGGATGCGAGCGCGTTTGCCTAACCAGCGAGGTCATCCCGACGACGAGCAACTGCCTGAGATATTGATCAACCGGCCGCATACCGATCATTCATTCGCATCACGGTCAAAGTCGGTTCACCACCCGACGTGTTGAAGTGTGTGCCGCCGCGGCGAAGGTCTGCGATCTGCCCGACGCACAGAGGCTTTCGCATCTGCCGCCAAGGTCCGTTTTCCGCCCGAATTTTTACCGTAAACAACTTGACTTTAGGTTGTCCGGAAGCGGTACTGAAATCGTCAAGCTTCGCCCGGATTTGCCGGGCTCCACTCGGTACTGGGCGCAGGATCAGCCTGTGCTCGCAAAGTGGAGAAATCAATGGCAACTTCATCTGATACAGAAAGCAAAACATCGTCCGCCAAACCTGCCCGCAACAACCTGACGCGTCAGCAACAGTTACAGAAACTGCTGTCCCGCAAGTCTGGCGCCACGATTGCGCAGATTCAGAAGGCGTTTGGCTGGCAACCGCATTCCGCGCGTGCGGCGATTTCGATGATGCGCAAGGCGGGACATATAGTTGAGCGATCAGGATCTGACAAAGGTAAGGTCTACCGGATTGTGAAGAGGGTGTAATCGCCATGGATGCCACGCGCGCGGATCGTGACCTTGCGAAGGTATTCTGTGACATTGAACACCTGGACCGCCCCGGCTGTCTTGATCGATGGCGGGAAGTGTTCGGTCGGCCGCCGCCGAAATACCTGTCCCCGCAGTTCATGAAACGGGTACTGATCTGGGAGCTACAGAACCGGGAACTGGGCGGGTTGTCAGTGAAGACAGAACGTCGACTGTATCAAATCGCATCGGGAAAAACACCGCCACCTACTCTGAAACCGGGATCACATCTGGTGCGGGAATGGAACGGGCGTACCTATCAGATTGAAGTAGTCGAGGGCGGGTTCGTCATGGACGACAAAATGTGGCGCTCCCTGTCAGCCATCGCAAAGCACATCACCGGGGCACACTGGTCAGGCCCGCGCTTCTTCGGGGTTCAGTGATGCGACGTATCCGCTGCGCCATATACACTCGGAAAAGCTCAGAGGAGGGGCTGGAGCAGGATTTCAACTCACTCGATGCCCAGCGGGAAGCCTGCGAAGCTTACATCTCCAGTCAGAAGCATGAGGGCTGGGAATTGCTGTCGGATCACTATGACGATGGCGGTATCTCGGGCGGTCATCTTGACCGCCCGGCGTTGCAGCGGCTGATGCAGGCTGTTGGCGAGAAACGCGTTGATCAGATTGTTGTCTACAAGATTGATCGGCTGACGCGCTCGCTGGCTGATTTTGCCAAACTGGTCGATCGTCTCGACGCGGCGGATGCATCGTTCGTGTCGGTCACCCAATCCTTCAATACGTCTACCAGTATGGGGCGCCTGACACTCAACGTGTTGCTCAGCTTCGCCCAGTTCGAACGGGAAGTCACCGCTGAGCGGATTCGAGACAAAATTGCGGCCTCTAAACGCAAGGGTCTGTGGATGGGCGGGAATGTTCCGCTCGGGTATCAGGCTGACGGCCGGACGCTCAAAATCGACGAAGAGGAATCGGCAACAATAAGGGCGCTCTACGATCTCTATCTGGAGCACCAGAGTATTCTTGATGTGAAAGAGCAGGCAGAAGCATTGGGTCTCCGGTCCCGGAGCCGGGAACGCCCAGGCGGACGCGTGACAGGTGGTAAGTTTTTTGACCGCGGACACATCCATCATCTGCTCAGCAATCCAATCTATGCCGGGCGCATCCGGCATAGAGATCAGGTCTACGACGGGCAGCACTCTGCCATCATCGACCCGGCTGCGTGGGATCGGGTGCAACAGCTGCTGACGGATGGCGCAGCGAGGGGGCGTGGAGTAAAGCAGAAAGCAACGCGATCAGCGCTGGCCGGAAAGCTCTTCGATGAGACCGGAGATCGGCTGACACCCAGTCATAGTCGCAAAAATGGGAAGCGTTTGCGTTACTACATCTCCGGACGTCTGGTGACTGATCGCAGTCAGAAGCATTCTGATGCGTGGCGACTGCCGGCAGAACAGCTCGAGAGCCTCCTGGCCGAAGTGGTCAGACAGCATCTGAGCCGACCGAATGCCGTGACATCAATGGCGCGGGATATGTCAGCGGCCGAGATTGCTTCAGCAACGGAGCTTCTCAGAGATTGCCAGCCCGTCAGGAAATGCCTCGACCTGATTGCGCGGACAGATCTGCGACAGGGGTCACTGAGGGTGCAACTGGATCTCCGGGCACTGGCCCAGATGATTGAGTGCAGGGTAGATCAGGTCGGTGCCGAGGAACTAACGATTGAAGCGCCATTCCGGATGCGCCGCAGAGGTGTGGAGCTGAAACTGCATCTTGGAGATACACCGCCTGAGATCGATCAAACACTTGTCCGCAATGTCATTAAGGCGCGCCGGTGGTTGGCGATGATTATTGATGGCAGAACTTTTTCCGAGATTGCAGAAGAAGAAGGTACGTCCAAACGCCGGGTGCAGGATGTGGTCGATCTCGCAATGCTGGTGCCTGATGTTCTGGATGCCATCGCTGCAGGCAAACAACCTGACGGCCTGACCACGGATTACCTGATCAGGTCGGGCTTCCCGGCGATCTGGTCAGATCAGCACAAGCAGTTCGCTGCGCTCTGATCTACAAATTCTCCCCAAGACACCAAACTCGTACCGTGGGAATCGCGAACTGAGACTGCGGCCCGAAATCGACCATTGCTGCACGCAGTTTCGTGTCTCAGCTGAAATAGCCGGATGATAACCTGCTGAAAACACGCGGTAATAGTTGATTATATATTCAATGCGTGATTTTAGGGAAAATCATGGCTGGGGTGGTAGGATTCGAACCTACGATACACGGTACCAAAAACCGCTGCCTTACCACTTGGCTACACCCCAACGGTGAGCGGCTATCTACGATTGTTGATGGCAGGGTTCAAGAGCGTTTTGCAAAAAAAACGAGCGCCATAAAATTTTTTTGAGGGCCTCTCATTTGGTGTCGATCAACACCGCTCCGGTACGGTTGCCTTCCTGTACCATCGCATGGGCGGCAGCGCATTCTTCCAGTGTAAAGACCTTATGTACGGGGCAGATCAATGCGCCATCAGCCAGTGCTTTGTGGAGTGTCTTTATTGCGGTGGCGCGCAAGTCTGCGGGCAGCAGGTAGATCAGGACCGTCTCGAGCGTCACGGCCTTGAACATCATGGGCCCAAAGGGAAAGACAGGTGTCATATTCCGGGCAGATCCATATGCGTTGATACGGCCGTTCTCGGCGATGACGGCAATGTTGGTGTCAAGGTTCTGCCCAAATTCGACATCGACGATTCGACCAATTGCACGTCCATCATTTGCGTCGAGAATCTGATCCGAAAGGTGTTCACCGGAGTAGTCGAGAACGACATCTGCACCGGCTGCCTTGACCCGGTCAAAGCTGCGGGTGCTGGCCGTTGCGATCACTTTGGCTCCGGCCCATTTGGCAAGCTGGACAGCCAGATACCCGACAGTACCCGCCCCACCATGGATCAAAATGGTTTGCCCGCGCGGCGTGCCGCCCGAGAACACTGCGTGGCTTGCGGTAAGGCCCGGAATTCCAAGAATCGCTCCGGTTTCAAGTGACACCGTCCCGGGCAGTTCCACAGCCTGAGATTCAGGCAGGGTGATGTGGCTGGCAGCTGTACCGAACGCGCGCTGCCATTGCCCGTTCCAAATCCACACGCGCTGACCAATCCGCGTCGCGGGTACGCCATCACCTACTGCTGTGATGACCCCAGCCCCGTCACTGTGCGGAACGATCAGCGGAAACGGAGGTTCTGTGACACCTGGCCGGGTTCCCGCGCGGGCCTTGATGTCCGAGGGGTTTACGCCGGAAAAGGACAGCTCGACCGTGACTTCACCCGGTCCAGGCGAATTCGGGGGAATACTCTGTATACGCAAGACATCGGCAGCGTCTCCGAAGGCTGAATAGGTGACTGCGCGCATAGGGTCCTCCGTTTAGGTCGAGTCAAGCGGCGATTGCGCTGGTAACTCAAACACCTTGTGGCGCTTTTTCAGGGCGATGCGCAACAGCGGATACCGGAATTTGTCTTTCGCCTATTCCCGAATTTCGGAAGGATCGACGCCCCAAAGGTTCGATTTCAATGTCCAGCCACGGTATCCGCCGGCGGTGATCCGGCACCAGTCCAGCGAACAGGTTCCAAGGCGCGCCACCACCCCGGTCTCGAAATGGGCATTCACGGGCGAGGCTGGGTCGGGGCGGGCATAAACAGGCAGCATCTCGGATTCGATCAGCACCGTTCGGACGCCAGACAACAAGGCATAGTGAACCCATCCACCCGCGCCGTCGCGGTCTTGGACCTTGCGCCAGTTGCCATATTCGGCAGTGACCTGCAGCGGCATGCCACGCCTTTTGAATACCCAATCGATTCGGTGGGTTAGGGATGGTCCGCGCCGCACGTTCCCTTCGGCTGCCTTCATCGACACATATCGGGGCAGGGGCAGGTTGGTGACCGATCCGCGTTTGACTTCGGCATGTGCGGCGCAGGCACCGAACATGACCAGAAATGCGGAAACTACCGCCAGAAATCGGCGTTTTACCGGTCGAATACCACTCACTGACTGCCCGCTCTTATGCCTGTTGATCCGGTTTTGAAAAAAGGTCGACTCAATGCCATTGGGGTTCTTGTGCCCCGCCTTATCCTGCGCCACGATGCCATGGCGCGCGTCCGTTTGCAAAGCAGTGGGAGAGCCGAGGTGCCAAGAGAACGTTTAAGTGTTGTCGTTACGCGACGGTTGCCTGAGGCAGTAGAAACCCGGTTAAGCGAATTGTTTGACGTGCGCCTGCGCGACGACGACACCCCAATGACGCGTGAAGAATTAGTAGCAGCGGTGCAGGATGCCGATGTGCTGGTGCCTACGGTGACCGATACCATTGATGGCGGGCTATTGGGTCAGGCAGGTGAAAAGCTGCGGCTGATCGCCAATTACGGGGCCGGTGTCGACAATATCGATGTGGCGACGGCGCGGCAGCGCGGCATATTGGTGTCCAACACGCCCGGTGTGCTGACCGACGACACGGCAGATATGACCATGGCCCTGATTCTCGCTGTCACACGGCGCATTCCCGAAGGGTTGAGCGTCATGCAGCAAGGCGACTGGACCGGGTGGGCCCCCACCGCGTTTCTGGGTGGTCGCATTGGCGGGCGGCGTTTGGGTATTCTGGGCATGGGCCGGATTGGACAGGCCGTGGCCCGCCGCGCCAAGGCGTTTGGTATGCAGATCCATTATCACAACCGCCGCAGATTGCGCCCAGAGATTGAGCAAGAACTAGAGGCGACCTATTGGGAAAGCCTGGATCAGATGGTGGCGCGTATGGACGTGATATCAATCAACTGCCCATCGACGCCGTCGACCTTCCACCTGATGAACGCGCGCCGCCTAAAGCTGATGAAACCCTCGGCGGTGATCGTGAATACTTCGCGGGGTGAGGTTATTGACGAGAACGCTTTGACCCGGATGATCCGCGCGGGTGAAATTGCGGGCGCGGGGCTGGATGTCTACGAACAGGGAACCGGTGTGAACCCGCGCTTGCGGCAGTTGCCCAATGTGGTTTTACTGCCGCATATGGGGTCGGCCACGTTGGAGGGCCGGGTTGAGATGGGTGAAAAGGTCATCATCAACATCAAAACCTTCGAAGATGGCCACCGCCCACCGGATCAGGTTGTGCCTGCGATGCTCTGACGCGTCGGAAAGGATCATGGATGGACGTGTTTGAAGGGGGATGCCGTTGTGGAAAACTGCGCGTCACGGCTTCGGGTTGTCCTCTTCGCGTCGGGATTTGCCATTGTCTGGACTGCCGCAAACACCATGGTGCGTTGTTTTATGCGGCGGCTATTTTTCCGGCGGATGCGGTTAAGATCATCGGAAATGTGAAAGGTTATTCTGACCGGTACTTTTGCCCTGATTGCGGATCTCCGGTATTTGCCCGAAGCGGTGCCGAAGTCGAAGTGCATCTGGGCTGTCTTGACGCGCCTGACCAATTCACACCGACATATGAATGCTGGACCAAACGGCGCGAAGCGTGGCTGCCGGAATTCGCCGGAATGGTCCGCTATGTTCAGGATCGTTGTGCCGAAGAAACCGAACCATAGGGGAAATGGCGAAACTTCGCTGTGATAACACGCTGCCATGCCTGATCGTTGCAGAGGGGGCAAAATCCTTACAGGATTGAAAATAAATATTGTATTGGAGAGTTAGAACAGATGAGACATGTTTCAGCACTGCTGCTTACTACCGCACTTACTATTTCGACACCGGGGTTCGCGCAGGAAACAGCCGACGCCGTCGCCCCTGAGGGCGCGACAGAGGGGCAGGTTCAGGCGATGACCGACGAGGTTATTGCGGCCCTCGAAGCCAAGCTTGAAGGAGTTCCGGTCACATCCGAAAACTGGATGGTAGCTGCAGCCAATCCGCTGGCGGTGGAGGCAGGGGCCAAAGTGCTGCGCGCGGGCGGGTCTGCCGCGGATGCGATGGTTGCCGTGCAGGTCGTGCTGGGGCTGGTTGAGCCGCAATCCTCTGGTCTGGGCGGGGGTGCGTTTCTGGTTTGGTACGACGCGGCCAGCGGGCAGATGACAACGCTGGACGGGCGCGAAACGGCACCCCTTGCCGCTACCCCGACGCTGTTTCAGAATGAAAACGGCGAGCCGCTGAAATTCTTCGATGCGGTGGTGGGCGGATTGTCGGTGGGTACACCGGGTACGCCTGCCCTGCTGGAAGAGGCGCACCGAAGATGGGGGCGCGCGTCTTGGCCCGGACTGTTTGCCGACGGTATCCGATTGGCGGATGAAGGGTTTCTTGTTTCCCCGCGTCTGGCCAGCCTTGTAGAAAACGATGCGGACCGCCTGTCGCGCTTTCCCGAAACAGCTGCATATTTCCTGCCTGATGGTCAGCCGTTACAGCAGGGACAGCGTTTGATGAACCCGGACTATGCCGAAACATTGCGCGTGCTGGCCAGCGATGGCGCTGCCGGTTTTTACGGAGGTGAGATCGCTGCGGATATCGTGCGAACTGTTCGCAATGCCCCAGGAAATCCCGGCGTTCTTGCAGGGGTGGATTTGGCGCTCTACCAGGTGATCGAACGTGAACCGGTCTGTGCCGAATACCGCGCCTACGAGGTTTGCGGCATGGGCCCGCCGTCGTCGGGTGCCCTGACCGTCGGGCAGATTCTGGGGATGCTGAACAGCTATGATCTTGCAGCAATGGGCGCTGAGAGCGTCGAGGCATGGCGCCTGATCGGCGATGCTTCGCGCCTCGCCTTTGCGGATCGTGGGCGGTACATGGCCGATAGCGATTTCATACCCATGCCCACCAAAGGGCTGGTTGAACCGGGTTATTTGACCCAGCGGGCAGCCTTGCTGGAAAGCGAAGTGGCCTTGTCCGAGGTCGCACCGGGCCAACCGGAATTTGACCATGCTTTGATTTGGGCGGACGACGTGTCGCTGGAACTGCCGTCAACCTCGCATATCTCGATCGTGGACAGCTATGGCAATGTGTTGTCGATGACGACGACGATCGAGAATGGTTTTGGGTCGCGCCTGATGACAAACGGGTTCCTGCTGAACAACGAGCTTACTGATTTCTCGTTCAAGACACACAGCGACGGCGTGCCGATTGCCAACCGGCTGGAGCCGGGCAAGCGTCCGCGCTCATCCATGAGCCCGACCATCGTGTTGCAGGATGGCGAGCCGGTTCTGGCTATCGGGTCTCCGGGCGGCAGCCGGATTATCGGCTATGTCGCCAAGTCCATCATCGCCTGGGCCGATTGGGGAATGGACGTGCAGCAGGCGATTTCCCTGCCTCATCTGGTCAACCGGTTCGGAACATATGATGTCGAGGCAGCGACTTCGGCGGAAGGATTTACAGACGCGCTTGCTCAGCTGGGTTTTGAAGTCAACGCACGCGACCTGACTTCGGGGCTGCACGCCATCGAAATCGGTGACGGGCTGAGCGGTGGTGCCGACCCGCGCCGCGAAGGAATTGCGCTGGGCGAATAGACCCTCGGTATTAGTGGGGATTGCCTGCTTTCAACGGGCCTTTTAGTCATAGGCTGAAAGGCCTGAAGTGCTTTGGGGCAGGGGAGGATGACAATGGTGCAGGCAACCGCATTGCCAAGGAATGAAGCTGGTATTGAAACCGTCATAAGCATTCTCAAGCAGCGCTTTGGCGACAGGTTGCAAACGGGTGCCGCTGTCCGTGAACAACATGGGCACACCACGACCTGGATCGAGAACCAAAGCCCCGATGCCGTGGTTTTCCCGCATTCCACGCAGGATGTTTCGGACATCGTCAAAACCTGCGCAGCGCATCGGGTGCCAGTGATCCCGTTCGGAACGGGAACATCTCTGGAAGGGCATGTAAATGCGCCAGCGGGGGGCATCTCGGTCGATCTGACGCAAATGGATCGTGTGCTTGCAGTTCATGCCGAGGATCTGGATTGCGTCGTGCAGCCCGGTGTCACGCGCGAAGCGTTGAATACCCATCTGCGCGATCTGGGCCTGTTCTTTCCGATTGATCCCGGGGCGAATGCGTCGCTGGGTGGGATGGCTGCCACTCGTGCGTCGGGCACCAATGCGGTGCGCTATGGGACGATGAAGGACAACGTTCTCAGCCTTGAAGCCGTGATGCCAGACGGTCAGATCATCCGTACCGGGCACCGGGCCAAGAAATCTTCGGCCGGCTATGACCTGGCCCGTCTTCTGATCGGGGCGGAAGGCACGCTGGGAATCATCACCGAGCTGACATTGCGGTTGCAGGGTATCCCCGAATCCATCAGTTCGGCGCGGTGTTCCTTTCCGACAGTCGATGCCGCGTGCCGTGCGGTGATGATGACCATTCAGTACGGCATCCCTGTTGCCCGGATCGAGTTGCTGGACGAGTTGTCGGTTCAGGCCGCCAACGCCTATTCCGGGCTGAGTCTGCCGGATACACCATTGTTGTTGCTGGAATTTCACGGCTCGGAAAGTGGTGCCGTAGAGCAGGCTGAAACCTTTGGTCAGATCGCCGAAGAATTTGGTGGCACAGACTTCGCGGCAACGTCGACCACTGAAGAACGGAACAAACTGTGGCAGGCGCGGCACGATATGTATTGGGCGTGTCTGCAACTGCGCCCGGGTGCGCGGGGTATTTCGACCGATGTCTGCGTACCGATCTCGCGTCTGGCCGAGTGTGTGACCGAGACGCAGAAGAAAGCTGCCGGCCTCGGCTTGTTGGCCCCCATCGTGGGCCATGTGGGGGACGGCAATTTCCACACGCTGCTGCTGATCGACATGGAAAATGTGGAAGAAGTTACCAAGGCCGAGGCGTTTGTCGGCTGGCTGAACGACATGGCGATATCCATGGAAGGCACATGTACCGGTGAACATGGCATCGGGCAGGGAAAGAGACCGTATCTGACCAGAGAACTGGGCGCTGCCACGCGGTACATGGCTGCGATCAAGGCCGCGCTGGACCCAGACAACATCATGAATCCCGGCAAGATCTTGTCGGACGACACATAGCCGTATTCACCCTCTGGTCCTTATTGCGCCCTCAAAACGTCCATATGTTTTGGTTTCACAGGGTCGATGGCAGAGGATTGTCGACATGAGCGCAAAATATCTGGCGGGGTTTGTAGCCATCTGCGGGTTGGCCGTTGCAGGGCTGGACTATGTTCAGCAAGCCAAAGCATCGGAAAATGGCTTTGGCATGAAAGAATATCTTGCCTCGGTCTCCTCGCGTGTCGGTCTTTCTGACGGCTGGTTCACGGCAGAGGCGCAGCCTTCGCCATCACAGGAACCGGCGGTGAAAAGTCCCTCGGACGAAAGCGGCAAATTGGTCTGCGTCTCGGTCGGAACAAGCAAACGCTGCCGTTCCAGTGGTTGAGGGCAGCGGCCGGACGAATGAATTGCGACCCGCTTTCGATATTCGGGTCGTTTTTTTCATATCACTGGTCGGATGAATGTCGCGCTATCCCCCTTAAGTACGCCATATGGTGTCAACTGATTTCAAGGGGAGACGCCCGGTTATGAAAACCCAAGTCAAAGCATTGGTCGTAGGCGGCGGCGCCGTTGGGACCTCGATTGCCTATCACCTGGCCAAAGCAGGCTGGGACGATGTGATGTTGATCGAACGGGACGAACTTACGTCCGGGTCCACCTGGCACGCCGCGGGCCTGTTGCCGCTGTTCAACATGTCCTATGCGACGACCCATATCCACAAGTATTCCGTGGATTTCTACAAGACGCTTGAGGAAGAAACCGGCCTGAATGCAGGCTTCGCGGTTGTGGGCAACCTGCGCATGGCCCAGACGCAAGAGCGTATGGACGAATACATGCTCTATGCCTCGACCGCTGAAACCTGTGATGTGAAATACGAGTGGCTGACCCCGGACCAGATCCAGGAACGCTGGCCGCTGATCGAGACATCGGATCTGAAGGGCGCGATCTATCACACCGAGGACGGTTATATTAACCCTGCCGATGTGACTCAGGCGATGGCCAAGGGGGCCCGTCAGCGAGGCGTCGAAATCGTGCGCAAGATGCAGGCTGACGCGTTCCACTGGAACGGCACGCACTGGGAAGTGACTTGCACCAAGATGGTCGAAAAGGGAGGCAACCTGGTGCCTTCCGACGAACAGGTCGTGATCACCGCCGAACATGTCGTGACCGCGTCGGGCAACCACGCGCAGCGCACCGCCAAGATGCTGGGCATCAAAATGCCTGCTATCCCGGTGGAACATACCTTTATCGTCATGGATAAAGACCCCGAGTTGGTCAAATGGCGCGAAGCAGGCAACCCCGAGCACCCCGTTGTCCGCGACGCCGACAACGAATCCTATGCGCGTGAAGAACGCGGTGGCTGGATTCTTGGTATCTACGAACACGGCGCCCCTGCGCAGTTCGAATTCGGCGTTCCGGACAGCTTCCGCGCCGACCTGTTCCCACTGGATCTGGACCGGATCGCCGAGCAGTACATGGCAATGGCCGAGCGCGTGCCGTCCTGTGCCGAATCCGGCCTGAAGGACGATTTCAACGGCCCGATCTGCTATACACCGGATGGCAACCCGCTGGTTGGTCCGGCTCCGGGTTTGCGCAACATGTGGCTGGCCGAGGGTTTCAGCTTTGGCATCACCGCTGCGGGCGGCACCGGTTATTATCTGGCACAGATGATGGTCGATGGCGAAGCCGAGATCGACATGGCCTCGCTGGACCCCAAACGCTATTCCAGCAACTGGATGACCACCGAGTTCGCGGCGCGCAAGAATGAAGAATGCTACGAGCATGTCTACATCCTGCACCACCCGGACGAAGAGCGTGAAGCCTGCCGTCCGCTGCGCACTGTTCCTGCCTATGATCGTCAGAAAGCGCGCGGTGCTCAGTTCGGCTGGGTCAATGGCTGGGAACGTCCGAACTATTTCGGTCCGCTGGACGCGCCCGAGAATTTCGACAAGGAAGCACGCTCGTTCCGTCGTGGCGGCTGGTGGCAATATGCTGTCGAAGAAGCCAAGGCGATCCGCGAAGGCGTTGGCCTGATCGACGCATCGGCCTTCACCAAGCATGTCGTCAAAGGCCCCGGTGCCACGCAGTTCCTGGATTGGTTCACCTGCAACAAGCTGCCCAAGGTCGGTCGTATCAACCTGACCTACGCGCTGACCTCGAATGGCACCACCCGCACCGAATACACCATCGTCCGCAATGGTGAGAACAACTACTACATCGTCTCTGCCGGCGCATGGACCGAGTACGACGCCGACTACCTTCGCAAGGCGGCCGAGGACAAGATGGAGGAGTTCGGTTACATCGAAATTCAGGACGTGACCACCCAGTGGGGCGTCTTCGCCATCGCCGGACCCAAGTCGCGTGACGTTCTGAAAGAGGTCATCAAGGACGCCGATCCGGAAACCGCACTGTCCAACAAACGCTTCCCGTGGTTGTCGGCCCGTCAGATCGAACTGGGCATGTGCCCGGTCAACGCGATCCGTGTGGCATACACCGGCGAGTTGGGCTGGGAACTGCACCACCCGATCGAGATGCAGAACTACCTGTTCGACCTGTTGGAAAAAGCCGGTGAGAAGCATGGCATGAAGCTGGTCGGTGCCCGTGCCCAGAACTGGCTGCGTCAGGAGAAATCTTACCGCGCCTTTGGTACCGAACTGGGCCGCGATGCGACCCCTCTGGAAGCTGACCTGCCGCGCTTTGTCGACCTGTCCAAGGACTTCCACGGCAAAGCCAAGCTGGAAGAGACCGGTGTGCGCGTCAAGTGCTGCACCTTGCTGATCGACGGTCCGGCCGATGCTGACCCGTGGGGCCGCGAGGCGCTGTATACGCCGGAAGGCGAGCGTGTAGGTCGCCTGACCTCGGGCGGCTATTCGGTCGCGTTCGAGAAGTCGATCGGCATGGGCTATGTGAAGCCTGAACTGGCGGTCGAAGGCACCAAGCTGAAGGTCAAGATGCAGGACAAGTTGTGGGATGCGGTTGTCACCTGCGACAGCCCATACGATCCGAAAAACGAAACCATCCGCAAGGACGGTTGATCAATCAAAGGCCCCGGAAATTCCGGGGCCTTTTCTGTTGGTTACGTGGATAGTTCGTCGAAACATTCCAACGCCTTGGCGGCATACATCATGGCTGGCCCACCACCCATCTGAATGGCCATACCCAAAACGTCGGACACCTCTTCGCGTGTTGCACCCGCTTTGACCAACGCATCGGTGTGCAGAGTAATGCAGGGCTCGCAGCGGAGCGATACCGACATACCCAGCGCAATAAATTCCTTTGTTTTATAGTCGAGCGTTCCGCCTTCCTTCACAGCCTTCCCAAGTGCGCCGAATGCGCGCGACGTGTCGGGAATGGCCCCGTTGAGGTTGCGCAAGCTGGTTCGTGTTGCCGAGAGCTTTTCTTGCCAAGCCATTTTGAGTGCCTTTTTCATATAAGATAACGGGAATATGTGCGGGCAGTGGTAAGTTGACCTTGATCTCGATCAGTTGGCCGGGCGTTGGGAAACAAATGCAAGGTTGTTTGCGGGCATGTCGATGGTTTTCAGCACGCGCAACCCTACGTCCTGGAACAGGCCAAGGACATCTTCGTCGTTCTTGTAGCCAATGTCGGGATCTTGTCCGATCAGAGCCTCGTGAAACTTTTTGTCCCCGCAACTTGTCAATTGGCCCGAGCGTTTGAATGGGCCGTACAAAACGAACCTCCCGTTTTCAGTTAGGGACTGCGCGACTTCGGCGAAAATGGTTCTGGTGTCCTGCCAACTGATCAAATGTATCAGGTTGATCAAGACGATCAGGTCCTGCGAAGGAAAGCGGGTATGCCAGCCCGAATTCGTTGCGTCCAGATGTTCGGCGCCTGCCACGTTGGGTAAGGCGCTGGCATAGGCGTCGATGCTATTGCGGCGCTCAGGGTCAGGTTCGGTGGGATGCCACGTCAGATCGGGCAGCAAATCAGCAAATCCACAGACATGCTGACCGGTTCCGCTTGCAATCTCCAGCGCGTGCCCGCGGCGCGGTGCCCAGTCTTGTAGCAACGCACAAAGCGCATCCAAGTTTCGCGTCGCTGCCGGGGCCACCAGTTTTCCATCCTCACCCGCGTTGGCGACACTCGCAGAGGGCGGTAGATTGCGTTTTATCATCTGTCCAACCTGTTTGGGGTCAGCGATTTGACGCTGTCTGGATCCAGCACCGGCGTGTTTCCAACGACCAGATCACACAACAACTGCGAAGCTGCCGGTGCTGTTTGGAAACCATACCCGCCTTGACCCGCAGACCAGATGAACGATGGATCAATCGGGTCAGGCCCAAGCACCAAGGTTCCATCTGGTGCGAAACTGCGCAATCCTGCCCAGTTTGTTTCGACGCGTGTTACTGGTTCGGTCATCAGTTCTTCATAGCGCGCCAGACCTTCGGCCAGCACCATATCGTCGGCATAGGCGTCCTGAGGTGGTACCGGGTCGGCTTCGGCAGGCGAAACAAGCAGCTTGCCCGCGTCCGGTTTGGCGTACCATGTTTCACCCGTGCCCAGCATCATGGGCCATCCGGATACATCATGGCCCCCGGGGGCGGGCAGCCGCGCCATTGATCGGCGGCGAGGAGTGATGCCGATAGGTGGTATCCCGGCAAGCATGGCGATCTCGTCCACCCATGCACCGGTCGCATTCACCAAATTGCGGGCTTCGAAGATTTGCCCGGCCTCGACCAGCCAATGCCGCTCTTTTCGAATACCGGTTACTTTGCTTTTCGTTGCAACGGTTCCTCCGTTCTGGCGAATGGCCCGCGCGAAGTCTTGCAACAGGCGATCGGTATCGATGTCAAACGCAGCTTCACTGATAGCCGCGAAACCCACCTTGGCCGGGTTCAGGATCGGAACGCTCGAAACCGCCTGATCGATGGGAATTCTTTCCATGTTCAGATCCTTGCGGTCGGCTTCGAAAACCACGCTTTGGTCAAACGAACCGATCAACATCAGTCCGCGCCGTGTCAGGTACCCACCGTTCTGTGTGTGCAGGAACGCGGTCCCAGCCGTGTTCAGCGCCACCACGGATGGCGGACCATAGCTTTGCTCAAACAGGGCTGCCGAGCGACCCGACGCGTGATACCCCAAGGCGTCTTCGGCCTCCAAAACCATCACGGTTCCATGTTCCGACAAGCGCGCGCCCGCACTCGACCCGGCAATTCCGCCCCCGATGACGAGGAAATCGATCATTATTTGTGTTCCTTCCGCAGCAGGTTCGCCACAAGTTTTCTGGGTTTCATTTAGCTCTCTGGGTCAAGCACTTGGCATTTCGAAGAATCTCCAAAATATATGCAGCCTTGAATTTGGGCTTCAACCCGTTCAAAGAAGTATCAAAACGAACAGGAGGGCAAGGTGACCGCAGCAGATCTTCATCCAATGGCCACTGGGCACATTCCCCGATATATCGTCGCAGCTGACGGAAGCGATTACCTTTTTTCGGCTATGGTCGTCTTCTTTGTCATTCTCGTGGTGCTGATCGGTGTTGGGTACCTGACGCTTCATTCGGTTCCGGAAAAAATGGCGCACGAGAACAACCATCCGCAATTTCAGTTGGTGGGCATTCTGGCACTGCTGGCCCTGTTTACACATAACGGGATATTCTGGATTGCCGCCGTACTGGTCGCAGGGTTTCAGTTTCCGGATTTCGCCTCCCCGCTTAGAAACATCGCCGATGCCATTCGTTCTCTTGGAGGTGCAAGTGCTCCGGAACCGGTGCCCGAGGCACCTGTGCCAACCCCTGGCGTTTCAGAAGTCACCGACGTGCAGGAGCAAAACACATGATTGAGACCCTGCTTTGCGCCCTGATCACGGTGCTGCCCGATTATCTGTTCCGCCGGTTTGTTCAGGGCAAACGTATCGGTCACGAGATCACCCTTTTCACCATGTGGTACGAATTGCGCTGGGGTCTTACGACCTGTGCCATTCTGGCGCTGACGGTAATCACCACGCTGTTCTATTTTCACCCAGCCAGTAAAACCGCAGCGTCCTATTTTCGAACCGTGACGATCCTGCCGCAACTTGGCGGTCGCGTTTCGGAAATATTCGTCAAGAATAACGAGTTGGTAACCGCTGGTCAGCCGATTTTCAGGATCGAAGATTTCAGCCAGGCAGCACAGGTTCAGGCGGCAAATGCACAGATCGCGCAGGTTCAGGCCTCGCTGCGTGTGGCTGAAACTGATCTGGCCGAGGCTGATGCCGGTATTGCCGGTGCCAAGGCGGCTTTGGCGCAGTCCTTGGACGATCTTGAAAGAAATACGACCCTGCGCGACCAAGGTTCAAGCGCTGTCCGACTGACCGAGATTGAGCGGTTGGAAAACCTTGTTGCCGAGCGTGAGGCGCAGGTTGTTGCGGCCGAATCCAGACGTGCGGCAGTTGAACAGCAGATCGAGGAGCTGATCCCCGCGCAACTGGCCAGTGCCATAGCACAGCTGGACGCCGCGCAGACCGAGTTGGACAAAACGCTGATTGTCGCCGGTGTTACCGGACGGGTCGAGCAGTTTAGCCTGCAGGTTGGCGATTACGTGAGCCCGTTGTTGCGTCCTGCTGGCATCCTCGTTCCATCGCATACCGGACATGACCGTTTTCAGGCGGCTTTCAACCAACTGTCTGCTCAGGTGATCAAACCAGGTATGATCGGTGAGTTGGGCTGCATGACCAAGCCTTTCACCGTTATCCCCACTGTGGTGGTCGAGGTGCAGGATGTCATACCGTCCGGCCAGATCCGTCCATCAGATGAATTGCGGGATGTACAGAACAATACTAATCCCGGATCAATTCTGGTCTTTATGGAGCCGCTGTATAAAGGTATGGCCGATGACATTCCTCCAGGCAGCAACTGTCTGGCCAATGTCTACACCGACAACCATGACCGTCTGGAACACGAGGATTTGGGCTTTTGGCAAGCTGCTTTCCTGCATGTGGTTGACACAATTGGCGTGGTCCATGCGGCAGGTTTGCGTTTGCGCCTGATCCTGATGCCGGTCAACACTCTGGTACTGACCGGGCATTGATCCGGCACCAGTAGAACAGTTCTTAAAGCGCCCGGCAGGTTCCTTGCCGGGCGCTTGTTTTTTTACAGTGCTGCTTTGAACAGCTGTGTCAGGTTTTCTTTGGTCAACTCAATCGGGTTCCCGCCGCATGAAGGGTCGATGATTGCGCCTTCGACGAGGGTTGGGATAGAGGTCTCGGTTACGCCGAATTCTGCCAGCTTTCGCGGGATGCCAAGGCTGTCGTTGAATTCCTGCACAAAGGCGCGGAAGCCATCGAATCCGCCTTTGATGCCCAGATAGGCGGCAGCGTTCTGGAACCGGTCGGCGATGGCGGGGGCGTTAAAGTCCAGCACGGCAGGCATACAGACCGCGTTTGTGGTGCCGTGATGGGTGTTAAAGTGCGCGCCAACCGGGTGGCTCATGGCGTGGATCGCGCCCAGTCCCTTCTGGAACGCGGTCGCGCCCATGGCCGCCGCGCTCATCATCTGGGCGCGGGCCTCAATGTCGCTGCCATCTGCATAGGCGCGCGGCAGATATTCTTTCACCAAACGCATACCTTCCAGTGCAATACCCTGGCTCATCGGGTGATAATGCGGGCTCGAATAGGCTTCGACGCAATGCGCGAAGGCGTCCAGACCGGTGCCTGCGGTGATGAATTTGGGCATTCCAACCGTCAGTTCAGGATCGCAGATCACCACCGTCGGCAGGACTTTGGGGTGGAAGATGATCTTTTTGGCGTGGGTCTCGGAATTTGTGATGACGCTGGCGCGGCCAACCTCGGACCCGGTCCCCGCAGTCGTTGGAACCGCAATGATCGGCGCGATTGCATCCGCGTCGGCGCGGGTCCACCAGTCGCCGATATCCTCAAAATCCCATACCGGGCGCGTCTGGCCGCACATGAAGGCGACCATCTTGCCCAGATCCAGCCCCGAGCCGCCGCCAAAGGCAATCACACCATCATGTCCACCGGCTTTATATGCCGCAACGCCCGCGTCGAGGTTTTTCTCATTCGGGTTTGGGTCCACGTCACTGAATACACCGCGGCCCAGACCAGCCGCCTCCATGATATCCAGCGTCGCCGATGTGATCGGCAGATCGGCCAACCCTTTGTCCGTGACCAGCAGAGGTTTCTTCATCCCGGCTGCGGCACAGGCTGCGGGCAGTTCCTTGATGCGCCCGGCACCAAATTTGATTGCGGTCGGATAGGACCAGTTTCCAACAAGTGACATGTCAGGTTTCCTTTGTGATTTGAGACCTGCTCGGGTGAGGGGGTCAGCCCCGAGCAGGCCGTCGTCCTTAGCCCGTGACCTTCTTCAGGTGGTAGGATTTTGGACGGGTGAGATTGTGATAGCCGATGACCGAAAGACCACCGCCGCGTCCGGTATTCTTGCAACCGGTCCAGCACAGCCCAGGATCCAGATAGTCGGCCCGGTTCATAAAGACGGTGCCGGTCTCGATTTGGTCGCCCACACGCGCCGCTCGGTCCACATCGCGGGTCCAAAGGCTGGCAGTCAGGCCAAATTCGCTGTCATTCATCAGCGCGATGGCCTCGGCATCCGAGGACACTTTCATGATGCCCACCACCGGGCCAAAGCTTTCGTCCCGCATCACCCGCATATCATGGGTGACATTGGTCAGGATCTGTGGCGTGAGATATGCGCCGCCGTCATCCTCGGGGAAGGCTTCAATATGCGCGACCGCACCGGCCTCAACCGCTTCGGCAATCTGCGCGCGCACCTCGTCAGCGAAACGCACATTGGCCATCGGACCAATAGTTGTTTCGGCGTCCAGCGGATTGCCCAGTTTGTAGCCTTTCACGATCTCAACGGCCTTGGCGACAAAGTCATCATACAGGCTTTCGTGAACGTAAATCCGCTCGATCCCACAGCAACACTGGCCCGAATTGAACATCGCGCCGTCGATCAACGTATCGACCGCCGCGTCCAGATCGGCGTCGTCCATGACATAACCCGGATCCTTGCCGCCCAGTTCGGTGCCCACGCCCGTAAAGGTCCCCGCCGCCGCACGCTCCATGGCCTGACCGCCACCGACCGAACCGGTGAAGTTCACAAAATCGAACGCGTTACCCGCGATTAGGTCATTGGTCACGTCGTGGCTGAGGAACACGTTCTGGAACACGTCTTCGGGCACCCCCGCCGAATGGAACGCCTGCGCCATCCGCTCACCAACCAACAAAGTCTGGGTTGCGTGCTTCAGAACAACCGTGTTGCCCGCGATCAGCGCGGGCGCCACCGTGTTGATCGCCGTCATGTAAGGATAGTTCCAAGGGGCAACTACAAAGACCACCCCATGCGGAATACGTTTGATATAGCGTTTGAAGGTTTCATCCTCGCCCACGGCAATATCGGCCAGTGACGTCTCGGCGATCTTTGCCATATGGCTGGCACGTTCGTTGAAGCCACCAAACTCGCCGCCATAGCGCACCGGGCGGCCCATCATATGCGCGAGTTCCGGAACGATCTCATCATTCATCGCGCCGACAGCCGCGACGCCCGCCATCACCAGATCAATCCGCTCCTGCAACGGACGCGCTGCCCATCCGGCCTGCGCCGCCCGCGCACGGTCAGCAATTTCAAACGCAGCATCCCGAGACAGTACTTCTCGTTCGGCAAATACCGATCCATCGATCGGCGAGACACATTGCAACATCTGCCCCATAGTCACTCCATCTCTAAAGAGAGCAGGATCCCTGCTTCATCTGGCCATAAATATCCCGGGGTGCGCGAGGGGCCGGCCCCTCGCTTCCTCCATCTCAAGCCCGCTCAAACCCGCGGGCAATTTCCCAATCGGTTACCACGCGTTCGAATTCCTCGATTTCGACCTCAGCCGAGCGGGTATAGTGATCGACAACGTCATCGCCCATGGCCGCGCGCAGCATCTGTGATCCGTGCAAAGCGTTGCGTGCATCCTTCAAAGTACCCGGGATCTTTCCCGTCTCTCCCTGATAGACATCGCCTTTGGTCGGCGGCTGCAACTCCAGCCCTTCTTCGATCCCCGCGATCCCGGCCGCCAGCATCCCTGCAATCGCCAGATAAGGGTTCATGTCCGATCCCGGAATACGGCACTCGACCCGTATCGCCTTGGTGCCATCCCCGCACAGGCGGTACCCTGCCGTACGGTTGTCTACCGACCAGATGATCCGCGTCGGCGCAAAGGTGCCCTTCATGAACCGCTTGTAGCTGTTGATGTACGGCGCCATGAAATACGTGTAATCAGCGGCGTATTTCAGCAGGCCGGCCATATAGCTTTTCATCAGCGCCGACATGCCCAGTTCATCCCCGGCATCATAGAAGGCAGGTTTGCCATCCGCCCAAAGCGACTGATGCACGTGCGACGAGCTGCCAACCCTTTCATGATGCCATTTCGGCAGGAAGGTCGCCGCATGACCCTGCTGCCAGGCGATCTCTTTCACCGCGTTCTTGGCGATCGAGTGATACTCTGCCGTGTCCATCGCAGGCGCGTATTTGATATTCAGTTCTTCCTGTCCGGCCTCGGCTTCACCTTTGGTGTTCTCGACCGGAATACCCGCATCCCACAGGTGGTTCCGGATCGGACGCATCACATGCTCTTCCTTGGTGGTCTGCAGAATGTGATAATCTTCGTTATACCCCGAGATCGGCTCCAAATCGCGGAACCCTTCCTTGCGGATCGCATCAAAGCTTTTCGCGAACAGGAAGAATTCCAGCTCGGTGGCGCACATCGCCTCATACCCCATCGCCTTCAGGCGGTTCACCTGCTTTTTCAGGATCGAGCGCGGCGCATGTGGCACTTCCTCATGGGTGTGGTGATCCAGCATATCGCACATCACCATCGCGGTGCCCTCCAGCCAGGGCACCGGGCGCAATGTGCTCAGGTCTGGCTTCATCACATAGTCGCCATAACCCCGCTCCCAACTGGTCGAGGCATACCCATCCGGCGTCGCCATCTCGAGATCCGTGGCCAGCAGGTAATTACAGCAATGGGTCTCTTCCCACGCGCCAGCCACAAAATGACCTGCATGAAAACGCTTGCCCATCAACCGACCCTGCATGTCAACCATGCAAACCAATACAGTGTCGATCGCGCCGTCTGCGACAAGCGATTTCAGGGTTTCGAAAGTCAGAGTTGCGGTCATGAAACAAACCTCATGCGTTGAGTAGGGGCGCCGCATGACAGCGCCCCTGTTTTGATATCAATCGAAAGTGTAAGGAGCGCCGGCCTGGTTGATGACCGAGTTGTACTCACGGAAGATGCCAACGATCTTCTGGTGAATTTCGCCTTCCTGTGCGACCTCGTCCCAGAATTCGATAGCGGCATTTTCCACTTCTTTCCATTCTGCCGCCGGAACCTGTCGCAACTGCAGTTTGTCGCCATTCGCGCGTAAGGCCGCTTCGCCGCCCCAATACCACTGGTTACGATAGGTGTGGCCTGCTTCGACACCTGCCATCACAACCGATTTCAGGTGGTCAGGCAACTCGGCCCAGCGTTCCTGGTTTGCAAACCAGGATCCGATCCACGCGCCTGAGATGTTGTTGGTCAGGAAATAGTCGGTCACATTGGCCCAGCCAACAGTGTAATCTTCAGTGATGCCCGACCAGGCCATTCCGTCCAACTCACCGGTTTGCACGGCCACTTCCGCGTCTTCGTATGGGATATTGACTGGTACAACACCAAACTTGGCCAGGAAACGCCCGGCCGTCGGGAAGGTATAGAGCTTCAGCCCATCCAGGTCGCCAAGGCTCTTGATTTCCTTTTTGGTGTTGAAGTTGCAGGGGTCCTGACCCGCTGCCGACAGCCACGTCACGCCAACCTTCTCATATTCCGAGCGCCAGATATCAGCCAGACCGTACTGGTTGAACAGCACCGGAACGTCCAGAATATGCTTGGTGGCGAAGGGGAAATAACCACCGAACTGACGCAGCGGAGTAGGCGAAGCCATGGAATCGTCGTCTGAATGCACACCGTCAATCGTGCCGCGTTGCAGGGCCTGGAACAGTTCACCTGTCGGAACGATCTGGTCCGCATAGAACAGTTCGATCTCAAGTTCGCCATTGGCATTGGCGTTGATGTAATCGATGGCTGGCTTGGTCACATGTTCGCCCAATGCGCCACCGGCATAGGTCTGGAACCGCCACTTGATGGCGGATTGCGCTTTGACGATCGCAGGAGATGCCAGTGTGGCGGCCCCCGCCAGACCGGCGGAACTTAGAAATCTGCGTCTTGTAGTCATTGTCTTTCTCCTCTGTTTAGTCTTGCTGAACTTCGCCCCTTGCCGGGGTCTTGTGACTTAATTTCCATAGACATAATTCGGCAGCCAAAGCGCGATTTCAGGAAAGATGATGATTATGGCCAAGGCGCAGACCATCACCAGAACAAAAGGAACGATCGAACTGTAGATATCGCGCAGCGAAATCTCCGGGGGGGCCATCGCGCGCATCAGGAACAGGTTATAGCCGAATGGCGGCGTCATGTATGCGATCTGCGTGGTGATCGTATAAAGCACGCCGTACCAGATAAGATCAAAACCAAGCGCACCCACCAACGGAACGTAAAGCGGCGCGACGATAACCAGCATGGCAGTATCGTCCAGAAACGTACCCATCAGGATAAAGCTGAGCTGCATGAGAACCAGGATCATCCACGGGGAAAGACCCAGTTTTTCGGTGAACAGGCTTTCGATTGCCTTGACCGCACCCAACCCGTCGAAGACAGCGCCAAAAGCCAGAGCCGCTAGAATGATCCACATGAACATGCACGAGATGCCCAGGGTGTGCCGAATAGAATTCTCGAAAACCGTGCGTGTCAGCCGTCCTTTCAGAAAGGCAGCCAGCATGGCCGTGGTGGCGCCGATGGCGGAGGATTCCACCAACGAAGTCCAGCCGTTAACAAAAGGGACCATCATCACCATGAAAATGCCCAAGGGTAACAATCCGGCTTGCAACAGCAGCAGCTTTTCTCGCAACGGAATGTCGCGGTCTTCCGCGGGCAGGACCGGGCCGAGCGACGGGTTGATGCGGCAACGGATGACAATGTAGATGATGAACATGGCCGCCATCATCAGCCCGGGTATCACTCCGGCAAGCCATAGCTGGCCAACGGGTTGCCGCGCGATCATGGCATAAAGAACCAGAACAACGGATGGTGGCACCAGAATCCCAAGGGATGATCCGGCCTGAATGACGCCGGTCACCATGCGCTTGTCATAGTTCCGGCGCAGCAATTCCGGCAAGGCGATCGTAGCGCCGATTGCCATTCCTGCAACGGACAGCCCGTTCATTGCCGAGATCAAAACCATCAGCCCGATGGTTCCGACAGCCAGACCACCGGACAAGCCGCCCATCCAGACATGGAACATCTTGTAAAGGTCATCTGCGATCCGACTTTCGGAAAGGATGTATCCCATGAAGATGAACATGGGCAGTGTCAGCAGCGGGTACCACTTCATGACTTTGATCGCAGCGGCAAAACCCAAGTCGTAGCCGCCCCTATCCCCCCATAGGAACAAGGCTGAAACCACAGCGACACAGCCGATTGCACCAAAGACGCGCTGGCCGGTCAGCATCATAAGCATCATTGATGCGAACATCAGCAAGGCAATCATCTCGTATGACATCAGATTACCTCACGCGGGATATCGTCGCCGCACAGGCGCAGAATATCTTTGAACAATTCTGATATGGCTTGCAGCAGCATCAGGAAGATACCGATAACCATGATCAGCTTGACCGGCCAAAGGTAGGGTCGCCAGATCGTCGCGCTGCGCTCTCCACCATATTGGAAGGAATACATCAGGCTGTCCCATCCCCCCCACAGCAAGATGACCAGATAGATGATCAGGAATACGACTGTGAAGGCATCCGTCCAGGCCTTGCGGCGATGAGACCATTCGCCATAAAGCAGGTCCATTCGCACGTTTGACCCCATCTGGATCGAATAAGGGCCACCAAGCATGTAGTAGGCCACCATGGCGAACTGAGCCATCTCGAGCGTCCAGAGCGACGGCACGAAAAAGGTTTTCGAGACCGAAGACCAGAACAGAATACCCATCATGACGAATATGCCGTACATGACGACGCGCCCGATCCAGCGGTTCGTTCGATCAATGACCGCCACGTAGCCCCGCAAGAACTTCATCTCGATACCTCAGCTCTCATTGTTTCGCCTCTGTGTGCGAATACGCATCAATTACCGTTTGCAGGATCGGCGTCAGAATCCCGGCAATGCGGTCTACTCCCGTTGGAGTGTCGATAAGATCGTTTCGAACTTCGACCATGACATTCGGAAGCCCCCGACTGATCGCATGTTCCTGCAACGTATGCGTGACGCCATCCGTGGCAGAGTAAGGTTCGTTCAACGCGGCTTTCAGACCCGAGTTCTTGGCGCATTGCAGCATAAGTTGGGCCGCCCTGTCGTCTTCGTCATGAAGAATGCCCAATTCGACTGATCGGGTCTTACCGTTGTAGACGGGCGTGAAACTGTGCATCGTGACTACGACGGGCGGCCGGTCCCGTGCGTCCAGAGTAGACGACAACAATTGTTTGAACGGCTCATAAACCTCGCGGATTCTTTGGGCGCGTTGAGCGTCCGTCAGGTTTTCGTTGCCGGGGATGGAAAACACTTCGCTTACCTGCGGCATTGCATCTGGACGCTCAGGCGAGCGGTTGCAGTCGTAAACTAGACGGCTTATGCCGGAATGAACCAGCGGCGCGTCCAAGGCCTTCGTCAGTTCGACCGATAGCGCCAATGCGCCGATATCCCAAGCTGCATGAGACAATGCGGCGTCCTCAGTCAGGCCCAATCCATTCAGTGACGCCGGGATGAATCGGCTAGCATGTTCGCATACCAAAACGCATTGTGCCCGGCCGTTGGCGTTCTGCACGCGGGCTGCCGGAGCTTCGGTTGGTAGTAGCATTGATGTCTCGGAATCGTGGTGCATAGGTAGCATTTGTTACAGCAACCTCAGACCTGTCAAGAAAATTACTGTAGACAAAATTACAAACGAACATATCCTGTAGAAAATTTGAGAAACGAAGGTGCCGATGGCCACCGTTGCGAAACTTGTCAAACAGCGGATCCAGGAAGAGCTTGACGATCTGACACGGTCAGAACGGCAGCTGGCCTCGGTCCTCTTGCAAGATTATCCGATGACCGGCTTGCAATCGATCACCAAGCTGGCCGCTGCGGCGCAGGTCTCGACCCCGACGGTCATACGTATGGCACGCAAGCTGGGTTTTGACGGTTTTCCCGCCCTGCAGGACGCCCTGCGAGAGGAGGTGGCGGCACAGATCAAAAAGCCGATCTCGAAACGGGATGCCTGGGTTGTGGATGACGAGGCGGAACATCCCACAACGCGGTTTGCACAGGCCGTTTGGACAAATATGCGTCACACGCTGGAACGTCTGGACAAAGAGATGTTCGACACCGTTGCCCAGCTTCTGGCAAACACGGATCGCCATCTTTACGTCGTGGGCGGGCGTATCACGCGATCAAATGCGGATTATCTGTTCAATCACATGCAGATTATTCGACCCAATGTGACGATGCTGGGCAATTCGGCAAACGTTTGGCCGCAGTACCTGCTTGATATGGATGAAACCTCGGTTCTGGTGATTTTTGATATCCGCCGATACGAGGCCTATCTCGAGAAACTGGCGCAGGTCGCATCCAGCCGCGGCGTGACGGTTATCCTGTTCACCGACCAGTGGGGATCACCGATTGGCAAGACCGCCAATTACACGTTTCATGCACTGGTCGAGGCACCCTCCAGCTGGGATTCAACAATAGCGCTACAGCTGATTTCGGAAACCCTGATCTCTGAAGTGCAAGAGGCCCGATGGGAAGAAAGCAAGGAACGCATCGAGGAACTCGAGCGGTTTTTCTCCTCGACGCGGATATTTCGCAGTCACGATTAAAGGCCGTACATCCACCAGGAAATATCACGGTTTTGGTCGTGCGAATTTTCACACTTCCCGCTTGACGCGCCCCGGCGCATGACTTAACCAGCGCAAACCATGTGCGGGTATAGCTTAATGGTAAAGCCCCTGCCTTCCAAGCAGGCTATGTCGGTTCGATTCCGTCTACCCGCTCCAATCCCCACTGATTTCTGCGTCAAATGGCCCTTATGGTTGGCTGTTTCTGGCAGGAATGCTTGACCGGAACGGCGGCTGGGGCCAAGAAAGCGTTCACTTTGTAGCGTTCAATACACAAGGGCCGGACATGGCAAGACAGACCGCCAATAAACCAGCACAATCAGCGGCTCCTGGCGCTAGCGAAGAGCGGGCCCGCTCAAGGAAAATCGGGGTGCTGCGGTCGCTCTGGCCTTTCATGAAACCTTACAGGCTATTGATGATCGGGGCGACACTGGCGCTGATCCTGACAGCCAGTATGACGCTGACCCTGCCATTGGCCGTGCGACGCGTTGTCGACAATTTCCGCATTCAGGACGGTGAATTGCTGGACTGGTACTTTTTGGCAGCGTTGGGCATTGCCGCTGTTCTGGCTGCGGGAACCGGTGTCCGATATGCGTTGGTCACACGGTTGGGGGAACGTGTGGTTGCCGATATCCGCAAGGCTGTATTTGATCGTGTGATCGGCATGAGCCCCGAATTCTACGAACGTATCATGACCGGTGAAGTGCTGAGCAGGATCACCACTGACACGACACTCATCCAATCGGTTCTGGGCTCATCCGTTTCCATAGCGCTGCGCAACATGCTGATGTTTGTCGGCGGGCTGGTTCTGATGCTGTTGACCTCGGCCAAGCTGACCGGCCTTGTCTTGCTGCTTATCCCCGTGGTGGTGGTGCCGATATTGATTCTGGGGCGGCGTTTGCGCGTGATCAGCCGCGAAAACCAGGATTGGATTGCGGCGTCTTCCGGAAACGCGGGCGAGGCATTGGGGGCGGTACAGACGGTGCAGGCCTTTACCCACGAACAGGCCAGCCGCCAGCAATTTGATGAGATGACCGAGATGTCCTATACCGTTTCGCTGCGTCGGATTCAGACGCGCGCGGTGCTGACGGTGATTGTGATATTTCTGGTATTTTCAGGCATCGTTGGCGTTCTGTGGATGGGTGCAAATGACGTGCGCAACGGTGTGATGACCGAGGGCGTTCTGATTCAATTCGTGATCTACTCGATCATCATGGCGGGTTCAGTTGCGGCCCTGTCCGAGATTTGGAGCGAGCTTCAGCGCGCCGCCGGAGCCACCGAGCGACTTGTCGAGTTGCTGAATGCCGAAGATACGGTTTCTGACCCCGTTAACTCGGCTCCTTTGCCAAAGGACGTCCGGGGCGAAATCCGGTTCGAAGATGTAAGTTTTCGCTATCCAGCGCGCCCCGATACAATCGCGCTGGATCACTTGTCGCTTCAGGTAAACCCGGGCGAGACCGTTGCCTTTGTCGGACCGTCAGGGGCGGGCAAGACGACGATCATTCAATTGATTCAACGATTTTATGACCCGAACTCAGGCCGGGTGATGTTGGATGGCCATGATCTGCGGGAATTGGATCGCACAGATTTCCGGAAGTTTATGTCTTTGGTGCCGCAGGATCCGGTGATCTTTGCCGCCTCAGCCCGCGAAAACATTCGCTTCGGTCGTCTGGACGCAACGGATGCCGAAGTAGAAGCCGCAGCCCGTGCCGCCATCGCACATGATTTCATTGCCGCCTTGCCCGATGGGTATGACAGTTTTGTCGGCGAACGCGGTGTCATGCTGTCGGGTGGGCAAAAGCAGCGTATCGCAATCGCTCGCGCCATATTGCGCGACGCACCTGTGCTGCTGCTGGACGAGGCAACCTCGGCCCTTGATGCGGAGAGTGAGCGTGCGGTGCAGGGCGCCGTGGATCAGATGCGTGCCGGTCGCACGACCCTGATTGTTGCGCACAGATTGGCCACCGTAAAGAAAGCCGACCGCATTGTCGTGCTGGAAGAAGGCCGTATCGTGGCGCAGGGCAGCCATGATGATCTGGTGTCCCAAGATGGGCTATATGCGCGCCTCGCAAGACTGCAGTTCACCGATGGCGTAGCCGCAGAATAGGAGTGACGCTCGGGCATTTGTGAATTCGCCGTAGCGTCATTCTACATTTTACCCCCTTTGAAGGCTAAGGCCTCGCTTGCGCGAGGGTTGTTTTGCTTCCATCTTGGTTGCGAACAACAAACTCGTGCAAAAACACGGGAGAAAAACGGGAGGAACCACATGGCCTTTGTGGGATTGGAAGACAAGACGCGCATAGAACAGGAGATGTCGTGGGAGGATCGGGATTTGCCTGTCACCTTCCATCAGCTCCTGTCGCGCACGGCAGAGAAATTTCCCAACCACAACGCCATCAGTTTTCAGCTGCTTTCCGGGCCCACAGACAAGGCTGAAACCCTGACCTGGTCGGAACTTCTGGGTAAGGTCAATCAGGCAGCAAACCTGTTCCGCTCGCTGGGTGTCGGTGAAAAAGACGTGGTGGCGTATGTGCTGCCAAACTGTAACGAAACGCTGATTACCATGATGGGCGGTGCAGTTGCGGGAATCGTGAACCCCATCAACCCGCTGCTGGAGCCCGAGCAGATTGCGGCGATCCTGCGTGAGACAGGCGCCAAGGTGGTTGTTACGTTAAAGTCCTTCCCGAAAACAGATGTTGCCCAGAAGGTGGAAGAGGCGGTGCGCCACGCGCCCAAGGTCAACACCATTCTGGAAATCGACCTGAATCGGTACCTGACGCCGCCCAAGTCGTGGCTGGTTCCCTTCCTGCGCCCCAAGATGGGCGAAAAGGAAAAGCTGGCGCATGCGGATTACAAAAACTTCAACAAGGAACTTGCCAAGCAACCGACGACGCTGACATTCGAGGACAGCAAGGAAGATCGCGTTGCTTGTTATTTCCACACCGGTGGGACCACCGGGATGCCCAAGGTGGCGCAACATAAATACTCGGGCCTGATCTACAACGGCTGGCTGGGCAAAACGCTGTTGTTTGATGAAAATGACGTCATCATGTGCCCGCTGCCGATGTTCCACGTCTTTGCCGTGCATGTGATCGTGATGGCCGCCGTTTCGTCAGGTGCGCATGTAATTTTCCCGACACCTGCAGGTTATCGCGGTGACGGTGTGTTCGACAATTTCTGGAAGCTGATCGAGCGCTGGAGAGTGAGCTTTATCATCACTGTTCCAACCGCGATTTCAGCCAAGATGCAACGCCCGGTAGATGCCGATATCTCAAGCGTGAAAACCGCCTTTTCGGGTTCGGCGCCGCTGCCGGTGGAGTTGTTCCGCCGCTTCGAAGAGGCGACGGGCGTCACCATCGTCGAAGGCTACGGCCTGACCGAGGCCACCTGTCTGGTCTCGTGCAACCCCGTGGATGGCGAGAAAAAGATCGGTTCGATCGGCATTCCGTTCCCCTATACGGATGTCAAAATCCTGCTGGATGGGCCGGATGGACCGACAGAGTGCGGCACTGATCAGATTGGTGAGATCTGCATCTCGAACCCCGGTGTGTATGCAGGCAACACGTATACTGAGGCCGACAAGAACATTGGTCTTTACCACTTTGACAAATACCTGCGTACGGGCGATCTGGGGCGATTTGACGAAGACGGCTACCTTTGGATCACCGGTCGCGCCAAGGACCTGATCATTCGCGGTGGTCACAATATCGATCCTGCTGAAATCGAAGAGGCGCTGCTGGGTCATAATGCAGTTGCCTTCGCGGGGGCGATCGGTCAGCCGGACGCGCATTCGGGCGAAGTGCCCTGTGCCTTTGTTGAATTGGTCGATGGGGCTTCGGTCACTGAAAATGAGCTGCTGGAGTATTGCAAGGTTCACGTGCATGAGCGTGCTGCACAACCCAAGCATATAACCATTCTTGACGAGTTGCCGAAAACTGCCGTCGGTAAGGTGTTCAAGCCGGACCTGCGCAAACAGGCCATCACCCGCATTTACAACGGTGCTCTTGACGCTGCGGGGCTTGCTGCGCGGGTTGTTCTTGTGATCGACGATAAAAAGCGTGGACTTGTCGCGCAGCTTGACGCGAACGGATCTTCGGAAGACGATGTCTCGAAAGTGCTGGGCGCATATACCCGGCCCTGGGAGTGGTCCAAATAAGCCGGAGGAACAATGGACTATGAACGCCTGATCGACGAAGAAACCTGGGCGTTCATACGCCGCACGGCCGAAAGCTATCCGGATGATGCGGTCGATTTGTCCATCGAGGACCAGCGTCGGGTCTATGACACGATGTGCAAGCAGTTTCGCCAACCGCGCCCTGCCGGTGTCGAAACCCAGGACCTGTACGCTGATGGCGTGCCGGTCCGCCATTATACCGCCGGGCATCCGACCCGAACGGTTGTCTATTTTCATGGTGGTGGCTTTGTCGTTGGCGGGTTGGACAGCCACGATGATGTCTGTGCCGAGTTTTGTGCGCAGACAGGATACCGCGTCGTTTCAGTCGACTACAGGCTGTGTCCTGAACATGTGCATCCAGCGCAGTTCCAGGATTGCTGGACAGCTGTGAAATGGGCGGCGGTCGAGTATGGCGACCCGCTGGTTCTGGCCGGGGACAGTGCAGGAGGAAATTTGTCAGCAGCTATTGCCCACCATGCGCGCGGGCGGTTGGACAATATTCTGGGGCAAGTCCTGATCTACCCCGGCCTTGGCGGAGATCAATCGCGCGGCTCATATCTTGAGCACGCCCATGCTCCTTTACTGACACTGGACGATATTAAATTCTACGAAACCGTCCGATACGCAGGTACCCCGCCTCAGGGCGATCCGACTTACGCGCCCTTACAGGACAATGATTTCTCGGAACTGCCGCCTACTGTTGTGATTACCGCTGATTGTGATCCGCTCCGTGATGACGGGAAGGTCTATTGCGAGCGGATCAGTGCAGCTGGTGGTCTGGCCCATTGGATCAACGAACCTGGCCTTGTCCATGGGTACCTGCGCGCGCGAACCTCGGTAAAGCGCGCAGCAGACAGTTTCGAACGGATTTCGATCGCAATCGAAGCGCTTGGGCAAGAAATCTGGCCCTACGACTGACGCCAGCCAGTTACTTCAGGAAAGGCTTAGCCTTCATCGTCTCTGCGAGGGGCGCACCCAAACGGTTCAGAATGGTCGGGGCCAATTGGACCTGATCTATCACGGTTTCAGCGTCAGGCCCGTCGGCATCACCGAAGTAATACAGCGCGGTTTCCTGTTGCAGTGGGCTGCGCCCACCGTGGTGTCCGCGCTCGTCCTGACCGTGATCGGCGGTGACGATCACCTCATACCCTAGTTGGCGCCAGCGTGGGATGAACGGGGCCAGCATCTCGTCTGCAACAAAACAGGCATGATCCATTTCCTCGCAGTCGTGATAGAAACGGTGACCCATGCTGTCCAATGTGCAGGTGTGCAGGATGCCATAGTCCAACCCAAAGCGCAGACACAGATTGGTCAGGGTCGCAAATAGATCGATGTCGGACGGGGTCATCTGATTGTCTTTGCCGTAACCGGTCATGCTGTGAAAGCGACCGTGATTGATGGTCTGGCTCTCTGGCTCGTCATATTCGACGTCCCGCACATAGTCGAACGGGTGACGGTTGAAGAACTGCGACCAAAAACTGTGCGTTACTGCCCCAGTCACGCCGCCGGCCTCACGTACCTGGCTAAAGATATCCTTGTGGCTCAGGCGAAAAACGTTGCCGTTTCCGGTGCAGCCGTGTTCTTGCGGGGTTACGCCCGTATGGATCGATGCATAGCAACTGGCCGAAGTTGAAGGCAGCACCGCGCGGTGCTTCCACACCCGAGCTTCGCCGCTGTCGACCCAGCCTTCGAGGTTGCCGAACAGGCGGCGGAAATTCCGGTATGGCACTCCGTCAAGGATGATCAATAGTAGTTTACGGTCCATGGTTCGGCCTTTTGATCTGAGTATTTCATGGGGACGATACGCGAGTTGAAACCACGCGCCTGTCAAATCGCGTCCCAAATAATAAATTCCCGACGTCAGCCAAGATGCAAAACGCCGGGAATCCATTTCTTCAAAGTGATGTTACAGGCGCAGAGATCAGTTCCCCGCGCTTTCCATTTTGCGATGGGCAACGACCTCTTCCAGCCAACCCAGATGCATCTCGGGCACCGAGCTCAGCAGCAGGTCTGTATAGTCGTCGAATGGCGGGCTGAGCACCTGGCTCTTTGGGCCATAGCGCGCCACGCGTCCCTGATACATCACCGCAATGCTGTCGCTGATCGCCCGAACCGTCGCCAGATCGTGGGTGATAAACAGGTAGGCCACATCCTCGATCTTCTGCAAATCCAGCAGCAGCTTGAGGATACCGTCCGCCACAAGCGGGTCGAGTGCCGATGTCACCTCGTCACAAATGATCATCTTGGGCTTGGCCGCCAAAGACCGCGCGATACACACGCGTTGCTTCTGGCCACCGGACAACTCGGCTGGGTAACGGTCGATGAACTTCTCGCCCAACTCGATCTCGTCCAGCAACTCGACAACCCGTTTGCGTTTTTCGGCACCGCGCATGTTGAAGTAGAACTCCAGCGGGCGCCCGATGATCGTGCCGACGGTCTGGCGCGGGTTCATTGCCACGTCAGCCATCTGATAGATCATCTGCAACTCGCGCAGGTCCTCGCGGGATCGTCCGGCAAGATCAGGCGAAAGTTTGCGTCCGGCAAACGTAATCTCGCCATCGCGCGGCGGCAACAGGCCGGTGATCACCCGGGCGAGTGTCGACTTACCAGAACCGGATTCGCCCACAACTGCCAGCGTCTGCCCCGGATGAAGCTCGACATTGACGTTGTGCAGCACGTCGAAATTCAACCCCTTGTAACGTGCGGTGATACCGTCAACGCTCAACAGTGGTTCCGCTGTGGGCTGTTTTTCTTCGTGCTCGATCGAACGGACCGAGACCAGAGCTTGCGTGTACTCTTCCTGCGGGTTGTTGATGATCTGATCGGTTGACCCGTATTCAACCGTATTTCCCATCCGCAGAACCATGATTTCGTCGCTGACCTGCGCCACGACCGCAAGGTCGTGCGTGATGTAAAGAGCAGCAACACCGGTATCGCGAATGGCTTCTTTGATCGCCATCAGCACGTCGATCTGCGTGGTCACGTCCAGCGCCGTGGTAGGTTCATCGAACACCACCAGATCGGGTTCGGGGCACAGCGCCAGCGCAGTCATGCATCGCTGCAACTGTCCGCCTGAAACCTGGTGCGGGTAGCGGTCACCGATATTATCCGGGTCGGGTAGGCCTAGTTTGGCGAACAGTTCCCGCGCGCGGCCTTCGGCCTCTCTTCGCGAAAACTTCTTGTGCTCGACCGCAGCTTCGACAACCTGATCCATGATCTTCTTGGCCGGGTTGAACGACGCGGCAGCGGATTGCGACACATACGCAACCTCACCCCCGCGCAGGTTGCGGATATCGCCATGTGACGATTTCAGGATATCGCGCCCATTTACCCAAACCTCGCCGCCGGTGATTTCAACACCACCCCGGCCATAGGCCATGGAAGCGAGGCCGATGGTGGATTTCCCGGCACCGGATTCTCCGATCAGCCCCAGCACTTTGCCGCGTTCAAGGTCAAAGCTGACCCCGTGCACGATTTCGATGTCATGGGGTTTCTCACCCGGTGGGTAAACGGTCGCACCGATCTTGAGGTCACGGACCTTGAGAAGGGTATCACTCATCCCCGACCTCCTTTCAGCGATGTGGTTCGGTTCAGGATCCAGTCAGCCACAAGGTTGACCGAAATCGCGAGCGTCGCGATGGCCACGGCGGGGTAGAGCGCTGCGCCAATGCCATACACGATGCCGTCCTTGTTTTCCTTCACGATGCCGCCCCAGTCGGCCAGCGGCGGCTGTACGCCCAGGCCCAGGAAGGACAGGGTTGAGATAAACAGAACCATGAAGATGAACCGTAGCCCAAACTCGGCCACTAGCGGTGACAGGGCGTTTGGCAGGATTTCGCGGAAGATGATCCAGGCACGGCCCTCGCCGCGCAATTTGGCCGCCTCGACATAATCCATCACGTTGATGTCGACAGCAACCGACCGCGACAGGCGATACGGACGTGTCGCGTCCAGAAGCCCCATCACCAGGATCAGGATCGGGACCGTCACCGGGACGATGGCCAGAATGACCAGCGCCAGGATCAGCGTCGGGATCGACATGACCAGATCAACTGCCCGGCTGAGCACCTGATCGGCCCAACCGCCCAGAACCGCAGCCAGCAAACCCAGCGACGTGCCGGTTACAAAGCTGAGGATCGTAGCCGCAGCAGCAATGAAGATGGTGGTGCGCCCGCCATAGATCATGCGTGTCAGTAGATCCCGACCGATATTGTCGGTGCCCAACAGGTGTTCGGCGCTTGATGGCTCCCACACGTCGCCAACCACTTCGGCCATACCGTATGGTGCAATCAAAGGTGCGGCCAAGGCGACAAAGAAATAGAGACCTGTGAAAAACAGACCGATCATCGCCGAAATTGGAATATTCTTCATCATTTCGGATGCCTCAGTCTTGGGTTGGCCAGGATCGATACGATATCGGCCACCATGTTCAGCCCGATATAGACGGCGGCAAAGACCACACCACACGCCAGCACGACCGGCACGTCACGCTTGGTCACCGAGTCCACCAGGTATTGTCCCATGCCGGGATAAACGAACACCACTTCGACTACGACAACACCCACAACCAGATAGGCCAGGTTTAGCATCACCACGTTTACAATGGGTGAGATTGCGTTCGGAAAGGCATGTCGCGCAATGACCTGAAAGTTCGACAACCCCTTTAGTTCCGCCGTTTCGATATAGGCCGACTGCATCAGGTTGAGGATCGCTGCGCGGGTCATGCGCATCATCTGCGCCAGAACCACCAGTGTTAGCACGAATGCGGGCAACGCGATCGCATTGAGTTTTTGCCCAAATGACATCGAGTCATTGATCATCGCAAGCGAGGAAAACCAGCCCAGCTTTACCGAGACATAGTAGATCACCACATAACCGATCAGAAATTCGGGGATCGAAACCGTTGTCAATGTGATGGCAGAGATCAGCTTGTCTGGCCAGCGGTTGCGGTAGCGGACTGCCAGCAGGCCCAGAAAGATGGCAAGGGGAACCGAAACCACGGCCGCGGCGCATGCCAGAAACAATGTGTTGCCCAACCGTTTGCCAATGCTTTCAGCAATGTCGAGCTTGTTGGTCAGGGACTGACCCAGATCACCCTGAACGATACCGCCCAGCCATTCGAAATAGCGGGTCAGGGCAGGCCGGTTCAGGCCCATTTCTTCGCGAAGGTTTGCAAGGGCCTCTGGGGTTGCGGACTGCCCCAGGACGGCTTGCGCTGCGTCTCCGGGAAGGGCTTCGGTCAGGCCAAAAATCAGAGCCGAAGCGCCAAACAGCAATAGGAGTCCCAGCGCAAGGCGCTGGGAAACCAGTTTGATGATAGGATGCATGATCCGTGGCCCGTTTTAGACGAACCACATTTTGCGGGACATGTTGCCGTTCATCATCTCTTGGTTCGGGTCTGATTCCCAACCATCCAGCTGATTACTGACGCCTTCAACAAAGTTGTTGAACATCGGGCAAATCAAGCCGCCTTCGTCGCGGACCATACGGCCCATCTGGCTATAGATGCCTTTGCGCTTTTCTGCATCCAACTCTGCACGCGCCGCAAACAGCAAGTCGTCAAAGGCCTGAACTTTGAAACGAGTGTCGTTCCAATCCGCAGTTGACAGGTAAGCTGTAGTATACATCTGGTCCTGTACAGGGCGACCACCCCAGTACGACGCACAGAAGGGCTGGACGTTCCAGACTTCGGACCAGTAGCCATCGTTGGGCTCACGTTTGATTTCCAGTGGAATACCGGCCTGCGCGGCCGTCTGCTGGAACAGGGCAGCGGCATCCACCGCACCTGGAAACGCGCCATCTGCGACACGAAGGATGATCGGCGAACCATCATGGCCGGACTTCTTGTAGTGCTCGGCTGCTTTTTCGATGCTGAATTCGCGCTGCTCGATTGTTTCGTCAAACAGTGGGTAGGCCGCGTTGATCGGCATATCATTACCGATCGAACCGTAGCCTCGCAGAACCTTGTCTACCAGGTCTGCCCGGTTGATGGCGTATTTCAGCGCGGTGCGCAGTTCATTGTTATCAAACGGTGCCGTGTCGCAATGCATGATGAAGACGTAGTGACCGCGACCAGCGGTTGAATGTACGGTCAGGTTGGGTGCGCGGCCCAACAGGTCGGCAACTTTGGGTTCCACGCGGTTGACCGCATGGACCTGTCCGGATTGCAGGGCAGCGGTACGCGCAGTTGCGTCGTTGATGACGATGACTTCGACACTGTCGAAATTGCCGTAATCGCTGTTCCAGTGGTTTTCGTTCTTTGTAAACAAGTGACGCACACCGGGTTCGTCAACTTCCAATTTGTACGGTCCAGTCCCGATACCTGCCCCTGGATTATCCATACCGCCATCAGGCTGAATGATCAGGTGGTAATCGGCCATCAGATAGGGAAGGTCGGCGTTTGGCTCGGTCAGGGTGACCTGGAAGTTGTCGCCGTCAGCTTTCATTGACTCAATGCCCTTCATAATGCCCAGGGCACCGGACTTGGAGTCTTCGTTCGAGTGGCGCTGCATGGTTTTCAGCACGTCTTCGCTGGTCATGGTCTTGCCGTTGTGGAATTCGACACCCTGACGCAGCTTGAAAGTCCAAACCTTGGCATCAGCGCTGCCTTCAACGCTTTCCGCCAGACGAGGCTCGATCGAACCGTCCGGTGCAACTTCGACAAGCTGGTCACCAAACTGTTTGCCGTTCTGGAAGGGAACAGAGCTTGCGTAGGTCGCCGGGTCCAGAGAGTTAGTGGATTCACCACCCTGAAGACCAAATTTCAAATCACCGCCCTTTTTCGGGCCAGCAGCCCGAGCGGCGTCTGCGAACATTGTGCTGGCCATCGCAGCCGAAACACCCAAAGCCGCGGCTTTCCCCATGAATTCGCGGCGGGTCATTTTTCCGGCTGTGACCTGACCGGCCATATGCGTGATTTGTTCGTTCATCGAGTATTCTCCCTATCGAGTGGTTTTAACCCTTTTCGGGTTTTTGTTGACGCATGAGTCAACGTTGGCTTATTTCAGCGGGCCGGGCAAGGGTATTTCTCCTCAATGCCGAAGGCCGAAGCGCAAGTAACCTTGTTCGGTGCGACGCCCTTTCCACAAGAATACTATGATACAATCGTGTTTCAGACCAGTTTCCGAGCCTTTACGGTCCGGGGCGGCATGAAATACGCCAAATCATCCACGTATTGCGACAACCAAGTCCATGACATTGGTGCCAGTTGGCCCGGTTGTCAGCAAGGCTTGGGCTTTTTCAAGAAACGAGCCGCTGTCAGCTTTTTTTAGGGCGGCTATACCGCTTTCGTTCCATGTTGCACCGGTAATGATTCCCCCTGCCGCATTGGTCGGTCCGTCTGTGCCGTCCGTGCCGCCGACAACAACTGTCAGGTTTGATTGCCCGGAGATTTCCCGCGCCAGTGCAAGTGCCAATGCCTGGTTTCGTCCACCGCGCCCAGGGTGATCCGGCAAGACCACAGTCGGTTCCCCACCGAAGACCATCACGCCCTTCTCCATGCCGCGCAGCAGTTGGCCAAGATGTGCGGCAACTTTCAGATAGTCATCATGCAGCGCCTCTTCATTGGCCCAAACCTTTAGCCCAGCTGCTTCGGCGGCTTGCACAACCGCATTGCGGGCATGGGCGTTTGAGGCCACGATCCGAGTGGTGGCCCCAAATGTGTGGCTGGAAGGCAAAGCGCCGATACCCGATCCAATGACATTGAGGTCGTCGCCCGGTACATCCGAGATGGCCAGAACGGTCGCGCGCGCGCCCGCAAAGTGCGACAGTAACCCCCCGCCTTTGATGCGGGACAGTTTGCGCCGCTCAGCGTTCATCGCACCGATATCCATCCCCTCTGAAAGCAACTTGCGGTTCAATGCTTCGAGATCGCTCAGTGATTTTCCGGGCAAAAGGTCTTCGGCCAGCGAAGATGCGCCACCCGACACCAGAAGCAGCACATGTGATCCGGGGTCCATCTGTTCCAGCGCCTTACGCAGAGCACGCCCGCCTTCAAGGCTGCGGTTGTCCGGAACCGGGTGCGAAGCTTCGATCACCTCGACAGTGTCCGGCAAGTCACGGCCGTGATCGTCCTTGGTCACAACAAGCGTGGGAACCGTGCCGAACCGCGCCAAGGCCGCCCGTGCCATGGCGGCGGCGGGCTTGCCTACGGCCAGAATACGGTCCGGTTTCGGGATGTCGTGCAGGGCGGCCTCGGTGGCGGTGTATCCATCAACGGCCTCAACCCCGGCGCGCCAAAGTTGAACGGCTTGCTTTTCAGTATCCATCAAGTCTCCACCCAGATTGTGACCGGTCCGTCGTTGACAAGTTCAACGGCCATGTCGGCCCCGAATTGTCCAGTTTCCACCGCTACACCTTGCGCAGCAAGGTAGTTTGCGAAGGTGTTATACAGATGCTCGCCAAGTTCGGGCGGTGCTGCAGTTGAAAACCCCGGCCTGTTACCGCTTGTTGTATCTGCCGCCAGTGTAAACTGGCTGATCACCAAGGCTGACCCTTTTACATCCAGAAGCGAGCGGTTCATCTTGCCCGCATCGTCCTTGAAAATCCTGAGTCTGGCGGTTTTCCGGGCCAGTTTTTCAGCCTGGGCTTCATCGTCCCCCTGCATGGCGCAGACAAGAATCAAAAGCCCCGGACCGGATGCGCCAATGACATTGCCATCGACCGATACTTTGGCTTGCGAAACTCTTTGCAGCAATGCGCGCACGCGGTTCCCCCCCCTTGGCGATTATCTTGCCTGAGCGATGGTTTAGACGCGCCAGTCGACAAAGTCACCCAGCACGGCACGATCTGTACGAAAGTTATTTGCGGGGTGCTTTCCGTCCGAATACCCAAAGGAAATCGCGCACAGGATCAGGCGGTCTTCCGGGATCCGAAAATATCTGTGCAGGAACGGGCCATACGCGGCTAATGCGGCCTGAGGAATGGTTGCCACACCCAACGCCTGCGCTGCCAACGAAAAAGCCGTAACAAACCCTCCGCAATCCATTGCGCCATATGGCCCAAGTTCCGCCGGGCTTGAGACGATGGCGCAATGCGGTGCATCGAACAGAGCGAAATTGCGCATCATTTGTCGGGCCGATCCTGCCCGGTCCCCGCGTTCCACACCGACGGCTTCATAGAGCGCCCAACCGCACGCGCGGCGGCGGTCTTGATAGACGCCGGAGTATGACGCGGGAAACGGAAGATCGGGGGCCGGTACGCCTGTTTCAGCTTCGTTTTGCATCGCAGCACGGAACCTGTCGGTCTCTGCGCCGCTTGTGATTACCAATTGCCACGGCTGCGCGTTACACCAGCTTGGGACCCGGGCCGCGCTGGCCACGATTTGCTCGATCTGCTCTTTTGGTACAGGGTCGGGCAGGAAGGCCCGGCAGGAATGGCGATTTTTCAGAAGGTTATTCAGTTCTGCAAATGACACAGGCGCCTCGTTTCTACGTCTCGACACTTGGGATGATCATGCCACGCCAGATGTACAAGAGACCGCTATTGCTGCCCGTTGGCTGCCAGATACCCGACAACCCCGGCGACGAGCAGGCCCAGAATAACGGCAATCGTGATCTTGATGGCTGACCAGGGGCGTTCCCCCTGAACCCGCCCGGTTCGGCCGTTCACCACAAATCGATAGGTTTGCCCGCGATATTTGTATGCCGCCAGCCAGATCGGTAGCAGAATATGCTTGAACGTGACGTCTCGTACCTCGGTGTCTACCGTGTGGATACGCTGCTTGTCGCCCCCAATATCGAAACGAACATCCCGTTCGATCACGCGCGCCATATGCGCGCGGGCCTCGCTGTAGCCCTCTTTCAATTCGACCGTATACGCTTCGGCGCGAAACCCGGCGAGGTATTCTGGCTGGTAAGGCTCCAGCGCAGGCAGATCCCAAGGCTGCAGCGCGTCGGTGTAGGCCTTGGGCAGCGACTGCGAGGCCAGCACCAGGACGTCATCAAAAAACCGCGCAACACGACCCGATTTGGGCGACCAGCGCACCTTTGGCACCTGCTGCTGAACCCGTTTACCGTCCCGCATCACTGTGTGGGTTTCATAATAGATCACGCCGCGCTCACCACGGTAGGCGGACTTGGTGTCGGCATCAAAGGTCCAGTACGGAACATAGATGCCCTGCATCTTGCGGCCCTTGCGGGCATAGTCTTTCAACCCGTTTGGCGCGAACCATAACCGACCCAGCCAATCGCTCATCGCCTTGTGCGCCTCGCGCTCGTCGAAAGCAAAAGGCAGAACACCCTTTGGCTTGATATGCCGGTTCACGCCGGTGTCAGTTACCACCGGCGTGGCACAGAACGGGCATTCCGCAGCGTGCGTGTTGGGGTCGAATTCAACCTGCGCCGCGCAGTTCGGGCAGGACAGAACGCGCGTCTGTTCCAGCTCGCTGTCAGGCAGACGGTCCGCAATGGCCGCGTCAAAATCCAGTTCGCGCAGGCTGGCACCTTGCCATGGGCCCGATCCGATTGGTTCCGAATGACCACAATGATCACATGTCAGCGTACCATTGCTAGGGCTGAACCGATAATCCGCACCGCATTGCTGGCAGGGAAAGCGGTGCTCTGCAAGGTCAGGGGCGTTTGTCATACGTTACCCAATAGTGTCAGGTCAGATGGAGGAGTCTTGCGCTTCGGTCAGGCCCCCGGCGGCGGTGGCGGCAGAATGGTGAACAGTTGCGCCAGTTCCTGCACGTCACCGGCCTTTTTCCAGCCGTCCTGGCCCGCGGTCCAAACAAAGGTGTCGCGCGTCAGATCACCCTCGCTGGCCATTCGGCCCATCCTGGCTTTGGAGTATGGGCCGCTGGTCTGCCCATCCACGGCGATATGCCAAACATGCTCGACCGGCGGCGGCGGCGGGGCCGCATGAGTTGACGGTCGTGGGGCAGCGGGGGCGGGCGATCCCCACGGGCCGCTTGGCTGGGCCGCTGCCATGTTTGACATCTGCTGTGCCATCGCCATGCCCATTCCCATGCCAAGACCTGCGCCCATGCCACCGCCCTGGCTTGGGTTGCTGGCCGCAGCCGTCATCGCCTCGGCTGCGGAATACTGTGTGAATTTGCCCAGATCTCCGGCCAATCCCATCGAGGTCCGCTTGTCCAATGCGGCCTCGACCGCAGGCGGAAGCGAGATGTTCTCGATGTAGAATTCAGGCATCTCCAGCCCATAGCCTTCCAGCACTGGGGAAACTTCGGCCGCGATCAATTTGCCCAGATCAGCCGTGTTCGCTGCCATGTCCAACACGGGAATGCCAGACCCCGAAATAACGCGGCTGAACTCCTGCACGATGATGTTGCGCACCTGAAAGCTGATCTCGCTCATGGTGAATTCGCCGTCAGTTCCGACGATTTCAACAAGGAATCTGGCCGGGTCTTTGACCCGAACGGTATAGGTGCCATAGGCGCGAATGCGGGTCGGACCAAACTCGGGGTCGCGCAGCATGATCGGGTTCTTGGTCCCCCATTTCAGGTCATTGAACCGGGTCGTGTTGACGAAGTAGATCTCGGACTTGAAGGGCGACTGAAAGCCATGATCCCAGTGCTGTAATGTGGTCAGGATCGGCATGTTGTTGGTCTCAAGCATATAGAGACCTGGCGTGAACACATCTGCCAATTGCCCTTCGTGCACAAATACAGCCGCCTGACCTTCGCGCACCGTCAGCTTGGCACCGTATTTGATTTCATGGCCTTCACGCTCGAACCGCCAGACCATGGTGTCGCGAGTGTCGTCAACCCAATGGATGACGTCAATGAATTCTCCGGTCAGAAAATCGAATATTCCCATTTGGGTTCTCCTGTCCTTGGGGTCAGAGCGGCTGCCCCATCAATTCCCGGGCAATGACATGCACGATGGGGCGGGCCTGATCGACTGTCACGCCGGGCTCAAGCCGCTTGTCATAAAGCATTGTCAGTAGTTTTTCGTCATGGCTCGTCAGCAGGGCAAACTCGTCATCATCATTGAAGATCGATGGACGCGCTGCCGGGCTATCGTTAGACAATCCCAGCCCCTGTGCGATTTCTTCGTGGATACAACTGCGACGGACCAGGTCAGTCAATTCGGCCCGGATCAACGCAACGGCGCGCACATATTTATACGGAGACGCCGTTGTCGCCGAGGCAAAAACAAAACAATCGAAATTCGATCTCGGATTTGCGACCAGATCAAGCGAAGCCTGACTGATATTCGGGATCAGCTGTTTCAGTCGTGACACCACATAGGTGCTGTCGTCCTTGCCCGCGAAGAAGACGTGGAAATTTGCGTTTCGGGAGACCACGGAAATCGGATGATCCGTCAGCCTCGCCAAGCGCGAGGCAAAGGATTGAACCCGTTCCGCATCCTGTTCCCGTACAGCAGGCAGCACGGAAGGCCCAAACTCGGTCTGGATGCGCACCGGCCCCGACCAACGGCTGAGCTGCCCGTCTGTCTGGCGCGACCCGATGGAAACGTTTTGGGTCGGATATTCGCTGTAGAACGCAATCGCTTCGAAATTTCGCGCCAGATCCTGGGCATCATAAGGCGTATCGGGCCCGCCCCCGTCTGTCCGCAATAACCCCCGCACCAGAAGGTCGCGTTCGACACGCTGGTAAAACCGCGCCAGATCCTGACTTGCGGCAGAGGGCGGTACATAGGCATTCGCCGCAACAGAAACAGGCGCCGGGCGCGCTTGCGGCGCAATCGAGGATGTCAGTGTTTCATCGCAATTGGCCAAAGCCAAAAACGCCGCCATCCCCAGCGCCATTTTCAGATATGTAATATCCCGCACGCCCAGTTCAGCCTCAGCCGGGGACAGCGGTTCCGGCGTTGTCGCCGGTCCCGTCTCGTCGCGCCTTGGCGGATGCCAGAGTGTCGCGCAGTTCCGCCTCCATCTTCTGCAGCTCGGCCTCGGCCGCGGCACGTTTGGCTTTTCCTTCATCCGCAATGGCCAGGCTTTCGTTGATAGTGCCGATCAGGTCTGCGTTGGCCTTTTTGACAGCTTCGATATCGAACACGCCGCGTTCCATTTCCTCGCGGATCATCTTGTTCGACTGGCGCAGATTGGCAGCGTTCGAAGTCAAAAGCTCGTTGGTCAAATCGTTGGCGTCGCGCACCGCGGCGGCAGCTTCGGCGCTGCGCTGAATGGTGACGGCCTGTGCCAGTTGCGTTTCCCACAGCGGCACGGTGTTCACCAGCGTCGAGTTGATCTTTGTGACCAGAGACTTGTCGTTCTCCTGCACCAGCCGGATCGACGGCAGCGACTGCATCGTGACCTGACGGGTCAGTTTCAGATCGTGCACGCGGCGCTCCAGATCGTCACGCGCGGCGCGCATGTCACGCAGTTCCTGCGCTTTCATCACTTGTTCTTCTTCTGGCGCGGTCTGAACGGCAGCTTCCCTTTCGGGGATGTCGTGGCTGTCCAATTCGGTCAGCTTTTCTTCACCCGCCGCGATGTACAGCGCCAGTTCATCGTAGAAACCCAGAGTTTTTTCATAAAGCAGGTCCAGCGATTTGATGTCCTTGAGCAGTGTATGCTCATGCCCCAGAAGATCGTCGGTTATGCGGTCGATCTGCCCCTGAACTTCTTCGAACTGAGCGGTGAATTTCGCAAATGGCGCGGCCCTGCCCAGCAGCCTTTCCCACCAGCTGCGCTCGCGGCGCACATCCAGTTCACTGACTGAAAAACCGCGGATGGTGGTCACAATATTGCGCAGGCTGTCGCCTGCCGGGCCAACATCCTTGTTGCGCACATCCGCAAGCATGGCCTGACTGATTTCCTGCAATTCGGCCTGAGCGGAAGACCCGAAAGCAACAATCGAATTGGTGTTGCTCATGTCGATCTCGTCCATGCGCTTACGAATCTCGGCACTCACAGGTTCGTCGGCTTCTTCAAGCGAGATTACCTCGGCCTTTGGTTCGGGCAGGGCAACTGCGGTGACTTCCTGCACCAGTGTTTCGGCCTGAGCCGCCTTGTTTTTGATCTCATCGGACATGGGGATGTTCCTCGCTCAAATAATGGCCGGTCAGTCCAACCGGACGCCTTCGCGCTGCAGCCTTTCGCGCAGCACGTCGATTTCGACCGTCAGATCACTGCGGTCATCCAATAGCATTTTGCGCGTACACGCGGCGAAATTCTGTTCCAGATCATCCAGTAGCGCGATGTAGTCTGTCATCGCCTGCGCATCGCGGGTCCGGGCATAGACATCGGCGAACTTGACCGTCGCATCACGCGCGCCCTGTAGATAAACCGTCATGTATTTTCGCGCGCCCGCCAGATCGCGGGGGTCTTCCTCGACCGTTCGAAAAAGGTCACGTGCGGTGTCCTGAAACCGTTCCAGACGGGCTTCGATCCGGCGATCACCCGCGCGTTTGATGGCGTCCGTCATCTCGGAAAGACGGTTTTCCGCATCCTCAACGACCCGGGCAACGCGATCTTGCTGAAAGGTGTCAATTCCTTCCATGCCCTTGTCCTTCATCGGGTCAAACCCGAAGGAGGCGGAATGCAGCACCGTTGCTGCCACGCCGAACAAGACGGGGGCTAGCAGGCTGACTTGCGATACCGCTTCCGCATTCAGAAACTCGGTCCGGTAGGACGCAAGAGCGGCGCCCAGACCTGTCAGAAGGCTGGCAAAGATTTTACGGGGAAACGCAGGCCGGCGGGCAGCCTTACGGGCGTTAAACGCGGCTTCGGCCCGCAGACCTTCGCGCAGCAAGAACGCAGCTGCCGTCAGCAGGCCAGCTGCGATCAGACCTATGGTCATGCCAATCGCGCCGTCGTTCAGCGACAGAAATACCAATGGGATGGCCGGTATGAACAGGACATTGGCACGCGCGCCCGCAGGTTCGACCCGCGCGCCATCGAATTGCCCACGGGGCTGAAGAGTGTCGCCGGACGTATCATCCTGAGGGCTGTACTTGCCGCCAAATCGCTTTGCCATGCGTTACAAGCCCCCAAGCACGCCTGTGCACACGCCAAACAAGAGCGCCAGCAATACGGCGTAGGCGAATTTTTGCACTCCGCTTCCGGACATCACGCTCCCCAATTAGCAGCAATCACAGAAAATTTAGGGGATACGCAGGCTTGGCGCTAGGGGGAAGGTTGCCGAACCTGCATCACTTGCGGGGATTCTTGCCGATGGGCGGGCGTTTTCTTTGTGGTCGCGTCGGGCGTTTGGGGGCCGCTTCGGGTTTGGCATCCGAATCCAGCCCAAGTTGATCGCGCATAACGCGGCGGCGGATTTCTTCGACTTCGCCCGGCTTCAGATTGCCCAATTGGAACGGGCCGTAAGAAACCCGCAACAAACGGTTCACATTAAAACCGATATCTTCCATGGCCCGACGGATTTCTCGGTTCTTTCCTTCGCGCAGACCGATGGTCAGCCAGGCATTGGCCCCTTGCTGGCGATCCAGCGTGACGGTCATCGGCTGGAACCGCTCTCCCTCAATCACCAGCCCTTTGCGCAACGGTTCGAAATCTTCGTCTTTCGGGCGGCCGTTTACCCGCACACGGTATTTGCGCAACCAGCCGGTCGCGGGCAGTTCGAGCTTGCGCTTGATAGCACCATCATTAGTCAGCAGCAGCAGACCTTCGGAATTCAGGTCAAGCCGACCAACGCTCATCACCCGAGGCATGTCTTCGGGCAGCTTGTCGAAAATCGTATCGCGCCCTTTTTCGTCGCGGGTTGTCGTAACCAGCCCAGCAGGCTTGTGATACAGCCACAAACGCGAGGGTTCCGGTTCCGAGACCGGTTTGCCGTCGACCACGATCTTGTCTTTCGCCGTCACGTTCAGGGCGGGGCTGTCGATGGTCTTGCCATTCACGGCCACGCGGCCAGCTTCGATCATGCGCTCGGCCTCGCGCCGCGACGCGACGCCAGCACGGGCCAGGACTTTGGCGATCCGGTCGCCAGGAGGAGGGGTCTTGTTCATGTCTGGGCCATACCCTATCCCGCGCGCTTGCGAAAGGCAGGTTTCTGATGCAGTCAGGGGCATGGTGTTCAAATCGCATATGGAACAGGCGCTGTGTGAGGCGCGCGCAGCAGCGGATCGCGGCGAAGTGCCCGTTGGTGCGGTCATAGTCGGGCCGGACGGCTCTGTTGTGGCGGTGGCAGGAAACCGGACGCGTGAGTTGAACGATCCTACTGCGCATGCAGAAATCCTGGCTTTGCGCGCGGCCTGTGCGCAGACAGGTTCAGAACGTTTGCCGGATCATGACCTTTATGTAACGCTGGAGCCTTGCGCTATGTGTGCCGCGGCCTTAGCGGCCGTGCGCATCCGGCGCATTTACTACGGGGCCGCCGACCCCAAATCGGGGGGCGTGGCACATGGGGCCCGCGTGTTTTCACACCCTCAGGCACACCATGCGCCCGAAGTCTATGACGGTATCGCCGGGGAAGACGCCGCAGAACTTTTGAAAGACTTCTTTGCGTCGCGCCGGAAGGGTGAGCCGGGCTGAAGCACGGACTACAGTTTGATTGGGTGCATCACCTCAGGCTCGATCACGTCCACACCGGGTAACCCGTCAACCAGCGCCTGAGCGGATTGCTCAAGAATCGGGAAGGTCTTGTAGTGGCAGGGAATTACCGTCTTGAAGTTGAAGTATCTTTTGGCGGCGTAGGCGGCAGCTTTCATATCCATGGTGAAATGCCCGCCCGCTGACAGGATGCCGATATCGGGTTTGTAGTAATCCCCCATCCAGTCCATGTCGGCCATGATGTCGGTATCACCTGAAACATAAAGCATGCGCCCCTCGGCACTGATCATGAAGCCGACCTCGCTGCCGCCTGTGCGCAGGCCGTCCGGTGTCGAAAAGGTCGAGCTGTGAGAGGCCGGGACCATTGTTACCTTGACCCCGTTCAAGTTGACCGTGCCGCCCTTGTTGAAACCAATGGTCTCGATGCTTTCGGCTTCGGCCCAGTACCCCATCAGGTCATATTGTCCCACAACCGGAATCTTCAGGTGTTTGGCCAAAGGCAGAACGTCGACGACATGGTCAAAATGCGTATGGGTCAGAAGGATGTGGGTGGCGCCATCAACGGCGGCGTCATGCTGTTCCTCGGGCAAGACCGGGTTGCCGGTCAGCCAGGGGTCGATTAGCAGCACCTGTCCCTGGGTTTCGATACGGAAACTTCCATGGCCCAACCAGATAATGTTCATAATTATTTCCTCCCAATCATTCTGTTGGCGGCAGCCTAACATCGGATAAGTAAATTTCCATGGATTGGTTTCGTGAAATAGACGGGTACTGCGAGCGGCTGTCTCCAGCCTACTGGGCAGAGCCCGTTAACGCGGTCACAAACGCTGCATTTCTGATTTGCGCATGGGTCATGTGGCGGCGCTTGCGAAATCAGGACATGTCTCTGGCCAAGGTACTGGTGGCGCTTTTGGCGATCATCGGGGTTGGCAGTTACCTGTTTCACACGCATGCGCAGGTATGGGCGGCTTTGGCGGATGTTGTGCCCATACTGTTGTTCATACTAGTCTATATTTTTGCGGTGAACAAAGACATCTGGAAGATGCCTTCGTGGTTGGCGTTCGGGGGTATGCTTCTTTTTCTTCCCTATGCGACGGCTGCTGTCCCACTGTTCCAACAGGTTCCGGGGCTTGGAGGGTCGGCGGTTTATGCGCCAGTCCCTTTGCTGATCCTGATCTATGCTGTTCTTTTGCGCGGCCGTGATCCGATTCTGGCCAAAGGACTGACAGTAGGGGCGTTGATCCTGATCTTGTCGATTACCTTCCGTGCCCTCGATATGCGTTTCTGCGGCCAATGGCCGGTGGGGACACATTTCATGTGGCATCTCCTGAATGCCATTATGCTGGGCGGGATGATCGAAGTGTATCGTGCGGCCCTCATCAGGGGCCGCGTCACCCAAACTCGTGGATCATGAGCAAATGGCGCGGAGGCCTGTCGTGACCATCCTTCAGACTTATTATTCGGTCGATGAAACGGCGTTGGCCTTTTCTCAGTCTTGAAAGGCTGCGGCCAGATGATCCGGCAGGTCGAATTCGCTTAAAACCCGTGCGCGGCCCTCGGGCGACATCTTGCGGGCAGTCTTTTCAACAATGCTCTGGATTTTCTCGGCTGAGTGTTTCGCCGCAAAGGGCTGGAAATACCATTTCAGAAACACAAAGCAGATCACATCTTCCAGCGCCTGCACCTCTGCATCGCGTTTGATGCCTTGCTTGCGCAACATGCGACCCGCGGCTTCGGCCTGCTCAGTGTCATAGCCTTCTTGGGTCATCAAACTCATCACCACGTCCGCGTGATGCACACCTTGCGCCTTGCGCCAGGCCAGATAACCCGCCCGACCTTCTGGGAATTCATTGCGGGCAAGTTTCCACCGCTCGACATGTTGACCACGCGCTGCAATCTGCAAGGCGTCGGACGCGCCCGGAAACAGGCGGTCAAGCTCTGCGCTCATGCGCTCGCCGTAAAGCCGCGCTTCGGGGCGGCCATCATCGCGATTGGGGTCATTTGCGTTCGCCGCATCGATGGCATCCAGGACCGCTTGTTTTTGCGTGTTCATCAGCTGCTCCACTTGCTTGTCAGAACCGCAAGTGCCTTATGCAGTTCCCTTTTGGTATTTGCAGCAATGCTAACGACTCGCTTTGGGCTGTGCACCCTCGAATATGCGCTTTGGCCGGGTCGGAGAGGGGAAATCCGACCCGGCCGGAACCTGCGCATCACTTTGCAGGTTTAACCTTGTCCTGAGTGACCGGTTCCGTCACGGGCGAGGGGAAGGTCAACGTGCGTGTCAGGTTGCTTGTGTCGATACCCAAGGCCATGGCCGGTGCGGCCAAAAAGGTGGCGGACAAGACTGCGGCAATCATCAGGGGTTTCATGTTTTTCTCCGGTTTGCGTTGTGTCGCACAACTAGAAATGAACAGTACAGTTCAGTTTTCAAGGTCAATATTGAACTAATTAGTTTACTTTTTTGCATACCACTCATTCAGTTTTGAATGGCGGGTGTCATGCGGCGGAACTTAAACTCGGGACGGCCCATGGCGCAGCGGTCTTGCGACTGCCGCAACAGACAGGTAAACGCCCCATAACGTAGATGAGGGAAGCCGATGTCGATTGACCAAAGCACCGCCGCCAAAGTGGCCAAACTGGCCCGGATCAAGGTCGAGGATGACGCGCTGCCGGCGCTGGCATCCGAGTTCAACACAATCCTCGGGTTCATCGAACAGCTGAACGAAGTGGATGTCGAAGGTGTCGAGCCGATGGTCTCGGTCACGCCGATGCGGCTGAAACGCCGTAAGGACGAGGTAACCGACGGCAACCAGCAGGGCAAGGTGCTGGCCAACGCCCCTGACGCCCGCGAAGGGTTCTTCGCAGTTCCCAAAGTGGTGGAGTAAGACATGAGCGAGCTGAACAAACTGGGTCTGGCCGAGGCGCGCGATGCGCTGCGCTCAGGTGACGTCACTTCTGTCGAGCTGACCGACGCCTGCCTGAAAGCCATTGACGAGGCAGATGCGCTGAACGCCATTGTCCACAAGACACCCGAACTTGCAATGGAGCGCGCCAAGGCTGCGGATGAGCGGATCCAGCGTGGCGACGCACCGTCGATGTGTGGCCTGCCGATCGGCATCAAGGATCTGTTTTGCACCAAGGGTGTGCCCTCGCAGGCGGCGTCGAAAATCCTGGAAGGGTTCAAGCCGGAATACGAATCCACCGTTTCTCAGCAACTGGCCGACGCAGGCGCGGTGATGCTGGGAAAACTGAACATGGACGAATTCGCCATGGGATCGTCCAATGAAACATCGACCTATGGCAATGCGGTCAGCCCGTGGCGCCGTGGCAACGATGATGCGCAACTGACACCGGGCGGCTCGTCTGGCGGGTCTGCGTCTGCCGTGGCTGCTGATTTGTGCCTGGCTGCGACAGGTACCGACACCGGAGGCTCGATCCGCCAGCCTGCGGCCTTCGTTGGCATCACGGGCATCAAACCCACCTATGGTCGTTGCTCGCGGTGGGGTATCGTCGCCTTTGCGTCCTCGCTGGATCAGGCAGGACCAATGACCAAGAACGTGCGTGATGCAGCGATCATGCTGGAAACCATGTGCGGACATGACCCCAAGGATTCGACCAGTGCCGAACTGGCGGTCCCGAATTTCGAGGCCATGCTGACCGGTGACATCAAGGGCAAGAAGATCGGTATCCCGAAAGAGTACCGTATGGACGGTATGCCCGCCGAGATCGAAAAACTCTGGGCCGATGGCGCAGCGATGCTGAAAGCTGCGGGTGCCGAGATTGTCGACATCTCGCTTCCGCACACCAAATACGCACTGCCCGCCTATTACGTGATTGCCCCGGCCGAGGCGTCTTCGAACCTCGCCCGTTATGACGGTGTTCGCTATGGCCGCCGCGCACAGCTGGCGCAGGGCGATGGCATCACCGAGATGTACGAAAAGACCCGCGCCGAAGGCTTTGGCCCCGAGGTGCAGCGCCGCGTGATGGTCGGCACATATGTGCTGTCCGCAGGTTTCTATGACGCCTATTACAATCGTGCGCGCCGGGTCCGGACTTTGATCAAGAAAGACTTCGAAGACGTGTTTGCCGCAGGCATCGATGCCATTCTGACACCGGCAACTCCTTCGGCGGCTTTCGGTCTGGGGGAAATGACCGAGGCGGACCCTGTTCAAATGTATTTGAACGACGTCTTTACAGTTACCGTGAACCTCGCTGGCTTGCCCGGTATCTCGGTCCCCGCAGGGCTGGATGCACAAGGTCTTCCCTTGGGGTTGCAGCTGATCGGGCGCCCATGGGAAGAAGGTGACTTGCTCAACACCGCTTATGCGCTGGAAAACGCAGCCGGATTTGTGGCCAAGCCCGGCAAATGGTGGTAAGCCTTCGGGCAACTGGATTTCTGAAAACGGAGCCAAACAATGCGTGTTTTGCTTTTGGTCCCGGCCCTGACACTGGCTGCGGCTTGCACCAATGTCGCGCCGTTGACCAGCACGGGTTTCAACACGCCTGAATATCAGGCGCAGCGCGAGGCTCAATTGGCGGGCCAGGGTGGGGCGATCAATCCTCTGCTGGCTCCGGTCGATGTTTCCCAGCAACCGTTGGGCACGTCGGGAGCATCGACCTTTGCAACGGGTGAGAATGCGGACATCGCCAACCAGACTGCCGCTGCGTTGGCCAGCACGTCCGGGCAATCCGCGGTCCCCGTGTCGCCGGCTTCCGGCTCCAGCAGCAGTGCGATCTCTGACGAGCAGGATTTCGCAGCCGTGTCCGAGAGGCGCAGCATCCAATCCGATGCCGCCCGGATTGAGCAAAACCGCCAGACCTACGAAGTCGTCGCGCCAACCGCCGTGCCCGAGCGCACGGCGAGCGGCCAACCGAATATCGTACAATATGCGCTGAGCACCTCCAACCCGGTGGGCACGCAACTCTACAGCCGCTCTGGTTTCAACCTGCAAGCCAAGTCACAGCGGAACTGCGCGCAATTCCCGTCACCGGATCAGGCTCAGATCGAATTCCTGTCCAACGGCGGTCCGCAACGTGACCGCAAGGGTCTGGACCCGGATGGCGACGGCTATGCCTGTGGCTGGGACCCCAGCCCGTTCCGCAGTGCCGTTAACAACTGACGCCTTAACGCCGATCTGGCATCCGTCTCCGAATTTCGGCAAGCGCCGGGGCGGGCTGTTGCCATCCTTGATCGTGATCCACTATACGGCCATGGACAGCGCGCAGGCGGCTCTGGATCGTCTGTGCGACCCGGCTTCCGAAGTTTCGGCTCATTACCTGATCGGGGGTGATGGCACCCTGTGGCAAATGGTGCGTGAAGAAGATCGCGCCTGGCATGCCGGGGCAGGGGAATGGGACGGCAAGGACGACATCAACTCGCGCTCGGTTGGGATCGAACTGGAAAACACCGGCAAACATCCGTTCTCGCAGCCGCAAATGGCGGTGCTGGAACAGTTGTTGCCCCTGATCATGACCCGCTGGTCCATTACTCCGTCCGGGGTTATCGGGCATTCCGACATGGCGCCCGGGCGAAAATCCGACCCTGGGCCGCGCTTTGACTGGAACAGGCTCGAAAAGCAAGCGCTGGCCAAACCGCGCGGCACAGGAGTTGATCCGATGTCACCCGATGCAGAAGCATTTCGCGCCTCTGCTCGGATGGCAGGTTTCACCGCCCCCGTGGACGATGCAAAACTGCTGGCCGCTGTCCGATTGCGATTTCGCCCCTGGGCGAAAGGTCCGCTGGACATGGCGGATATGAATGCGGTCACCCCGTCGGACACAACAACCTGATCCGCTCTTCATCTGGCCAAAAATATCCCGGGGTTGAATTGGCCGCAGGCCAAGAAGGGGCTGGCCCCTTCTCGGACCTGTCAGCTCTTGACGCCGCAGACCGCAAAGCCTACCCAGCCCAGGCGCGGAGGGCCGGATGGCCGCTGGGGCGTATGCCCGAGAGGAAAGTCCGGACTCCACAAGACAACGGTGCCGGGTAACGCCCGGGCGGGGCAACCCGACGGAAAGCGCCACAGAAATCAGACCGCCCAGGGCCTCGGCCCCGGGTAAGGGTGAAACGGTGGGGTAAGAGCCCACCGCGCCGCTGGCAACAGTGGCGGCACGGCAAGCCCCACCGGGAGCAATGCCAAATAGGGTCCCCGCGCGGGCCGGTCGGCGCAAGCCGATACCGCCGCTAAGCGCGTCTTGGCCGAGAGGGACCGGGTTGGCAGCTTGAGCCGTGCAGCAATGCACGGCCTAGAGGAATGGTCATCAAAGGGGGCAACCCCGGAACAAGATCCGGCTTACAGGCCCTCCGCGCGTATCCTGTTATCCTCCGGGTGGCGTGTATGTCCCCGTCAATCTTGCGGCCTTCTCAGCAACCGAAACGAACTCGTCCGCGGTCCAGGCCCGCACCGTTTCTATGTTCGTGACCGCACCTGATGCCGCGACTGCCATGCCAACCGCCACAGCATCTGTTCCGTCTGGCGCTTCGCTGATCACGACCACGTCATTGCTGCCGGTTGTCATGTAAAAGGACAGCAGTCGGCCGCCGACTTTCTCCAGCAGTGCTTTCACCGGGCCGGTGCGGTTCTCGGGCTTTTGCAACATGCCTTTGACGCCAGCTTGCGAGTAAGTTGCGTAGGTAATGAAAACAGGCATTGGTACCTCCGTTTTAACGAGAAATCACAGGGCCTTTCAGTCAGCCGACCCCGAGGGCCGTCTTACGTCAGATGCCAGAGAGCAACGGTGCCACGATGTGCCAAAGACCTGCGCCGATAAGCGCCACACCAGTCACCGGCACCAGCCACCGGGCTGTCGGCAGCAGTTTTTCCAGCGCGACATAGGCGGCAATGCCAACAATCCAGCAGAGGTTCATGATTCCACCGACGAAAAGCAGCAGCATCAACGCCCAGCAGCAACCCAGGCAATATGTGCCGTGCAGAGCTCCGGTTCTGAGCGCGCCGAAGGGGCCGGGCCGGTTGTGACCGGCCAGAAACCTTGCAGGGTTCTGGCAGTGCCGAAGGCACGCAGTCTTCAAACTTGAAAACTGATAGAATCCGGCAGCCAGCAGAACACATCCCGCGAAGAGGCCAGAGCGGATTGTCATCATCGGCCCGCTCGACAGCCCGATATGTTCCAACCCCCACTGCAATGCCGTTGCAGTCAGGCTGAACGCACCCCAGGTCACCAGATAGCCCAACAGGAAACACAGGCTGAACTTTGCCGCACGGTCTTTCTCAGGACCCATTCGCTTTGTTGCGGCAAACAAAAGCACGGTTGGCGCGGCACTTGGGGTCATCATGGCAATCATCATGATCCACCACATCAGGAAAATGAGCAGAGCATAGCCGAAGCTCCAGGCGGTTGCAGAACCCATCTGCATGGGCTCTCCAACCGGGCCTGCCATGCGAGTCATTTCGACCGCAGACATTTTCATCCCGACGCCGGCAACTGTGTACCAGGCGGCTGCAAGAATGATCAGAAGGACGCTGCCCAACACGATTGCATTGTCCTGCCTCAACAGCCTCTCAATCGCCCCGGCAGGGGCTGCCGCACTCTGTCTGGTCATGAGAAAGTCTCCGGCTACGCGCCCAGAACACCGTGACCCGAGAGGTTCAGATGTGCGAGATGGGCGTGCGTGGCGTCAAAGGTAAGACTGATCTCACCACCCGTTGTTTTGGCCGACCCCGAGGCGGCCTCGGCGTGGCGGTACTCAAAGCCGTTCGGCAGCTGGATCGATGCCCTGTGCGCAGCGCCCGATACGATATGAGGAATCGGGCTGACCTCGACGTCGAAGACCCCCGGAACCCTAGCATAGCCGCTACGGTCATCGCGGTTCCAGTTCAATTCGATCGGGACAAAAAGCGTTTCATGTTTCGTCGGAGCCATCGCACTGTAGACGTACCACATGGTTGCCATTTCATCGGTGTCTTCACCGGTCATGATGGCCTGCAATGCTGCGCGCTGTTCGGCTGTAGCACTTTCGTCAATAATCTGTTGCATCTGACCATTGCCTTCGTGGATCGGTCCCGGCCAGTGATAAACACCTGCTGCCCGCAAACCGGCCAGATCAGTATCGCCATAATGTCCGCTTTCGATGTCGAAAACGACCACGGCCTCGCAATTGCCATGAGAAGGAAGAACGCTGAACTGGCAGGGGCAACCGAAGTTGCAATTACAATTGGCCAGTTCTTCGCCCTGAATAACCCATTCTGTCATGATAGCCCCCCAAGAAAAGCTGCGTAAAACAACACTGCTCCGCGCGGGCATAACCTGTTCACACTGCCTTGGTCGTCGAGCCTGAAGTCGGCCTCTTGGACGTATCAGTTGCGGCAAACTTATCACGATATCGTGATATGTACAAACTAACTCACCGCCCATTGGACCTCATCGGCTTGGAAATTCAGTCGGGAATCCCGTGGGGGTTGAACGTGGTATTCGCCTTTGCATTCCTTTGATAGAATTGGGGCGTATTTTGAAAAACCGGGAGGATTGTCATGAGCTTTATGAAGACACTTGCGTCCGTTGCAGTTGGTTTCGCGGCTGCGAAGGGGCTGGAAAAATACCAGAAAATGGGCGGAATGACTGGCTTGCAGGACATGATGCAAGGCGCAGGCGGCGGCCTTGGTATGGATCAGCTCGGCAAGATGGCCGAACAGTTCGGCCTTCCCGGAGGTGCGACAGGCCTTCAGGACATGATGGGTAAGATGGGGTTGGGGGGCAGTTCCGCCGGTGCCGCCGGTCTTGGCGGGCTTTTGAATGCGATGCAGGGGGCGGCCAGAACGGGCAGTCAGCAGACCACCGACATGATGGAGACCGTGTTTGGCGAAACACCAGCTGGGGCTGCGATGGAAGCTCAGGCCAAGCTCATGTTGCGGGCAATGATCCAGGCGGCCAAGGCAGACGGCGAGCTGGACGAGCACGAGAAAGAAACGATCCTCGGAGAGTTGGGCGATGACATCAGTGACGAGGAACGCGCATTCGTGCAGGAACAACTGAACGCACCTGTCGACGTCATGGGTCTGGCAGCTGATTCTGGAGCACCTCTCAGAACGCAGATTTATGCGACGTCTCTGGCGGCAATACGGTTGGACAACGATCGCGAGGCCGCATATTTGCGGCAATTGTCCACTGCGCTGGGTCTTTCGGACAGTGAAAGAGACCAGATTCACAGCTATATGGGTGCGCCAACGTTACCGGGTTAAATCTGTGCCCGATTCCTGGGCTGGGATCGTCCGATTGGCCTTGACATGCACAGCGTAGCGCGTAAAAGCGCACGCTCATAGGAATTCAACCGAAAGGCCCCTGCCTTTCCGGACGCAGGAGATAACCATGGCGAAGCCGACGACAATCAAGATCCGTCTGAACTCGACCGCGGGCACGGGCCACTTCTACGTGACCAAAAAGAACGCACGCACCATGACCGAGAAAATGACCATTCGTAAATACGATCCGGTCGTTCGGAAGCATGTCGAGTACAAGGAAGGCAAGATCAAGTAATCTTTCCGTTCCATTTGGACTTTCCAAAAAGGCTCTGCTTGGCAGAGCCTTTTTTTGTGCTGAATTCCGGTGCTTGGTCGCCAATTACGTCAACATGCCCATCTGGGGCCGTTGCAGGAGCGCATCAGCCACCGATGCAATCGCATTGGCTGTGGCTTGCTTTTTGTGCCGACCTGCAAGTACGCTTGAGCAAACCGCCACAAAATGTTGACCGCCATGAAAAAAATCTTGTTATCCACAATAGCCGTTCTGACTTTGGCGGCTTGTGAAGACCCGTTCAACCGTGAAGGTGTCGGGTTTACCGGAATCGATGGCGAACCCCGCACGATTTCCGACGTTCCCGGAGCCGTCGCATTTCTGCCGCCTGAAACGAATGTCCCGGCTGAGCTGGCAGAACTTCAGACCGTTACTCTATTGGCTGATGAAGTGGACCCCTCCAAGGTGGCAGCCGTTGCTATCGATAATGGCGGGCGGACGCCGGACAATGCGGTCCAGCTACAGGGCAGCGATACGAACCTGTTCCTGAGCACCGTCAGTGTCAACGGAACCTTGTTTGGTGTCCTTCGCACGCCGACGAACAGCGTAAAGGTCGATAACTCGATCGGTGTTGGTTTTGCGCAAGAGGCCGAGCGTTTTACCGGGTGCCTGCCTGCTGGTGATGTGTTCCGCAAAGGCACGTCCGAGCGTAGTTCGGGCTTTGCGGTGCCGTTGAACTGCAGCTAAATCTCATACCTTCTGATGTATCAAGCCCCCGCCGATCTGGTGGGGGCTTTTTCTTGTCTGGGTACGCGCGGACGCCAAAGCTTTGTCTGGAAGGATTTGTGCATCGGGCAAGCGCGATCATCAGTTGGTTCTAAACGAAAAAAGGCCGGTCTGACGACCGGCCTTTATCCCTTACATTGGTTTGCAATTACTCGCGGTTACCCAAGAATTGCAGCAGGAACATGAACAGGTTGATGAAATCCAGATACAGGTTCAATGCACCCATGATAGCGGCCTTGCCCAGCCATTCCTGATCGCCACCATGGGCCATTTGCAGGTATGTGTTCTTGATATTCTGGGTGTCATAGGCGGTCAGGCCCGCGAAGATCAGAACGCCAATGGCCGAGATTGCAAAGGCAACGGCCGAAGACGCCAGAAAGATGTTCACAACCATCGCGACGATCAGGCCGATCAGGCCCATCATCAGGAAAGTGCCCATGGCGGACAAGTCTTTCTTGGTTGTGTAACCATACAGGGAAAGGCCCGCGAACGCGATTGCGGTGATCAGGAAGACCTGAATGACCGACTCACCGGTGAAAACAAGGAAGATCCAGCTGATCGAAACGCCCATCACCGCTGCAAAAACGTAGAACACCAGCTGTGCGGCGGCCGCCGACATACGGTTGATCCCGGCACTGAAGCCGAAGACAAACAGCAGGGGTGCAAACATGATGACCCAGCGCAGGGGCGATGCGTAAATGCTGTAGCCCAGCGATGTCAGATAGGTATCGGCATTCAACTGTGCCGCCGCGGCTGACGGATCGCTTGTGGTTGCCAGGCCCGCGATGGCCCAGGCTGCTGCGAATGTGATCAGCATGCCTACGGACATAGTGCCATAGACTTTGTTCATATGGGCGCGCAGGCCCTCATCAATCTCGGCAGCGCGCGCGCCGGCCGCCGTCCGGATCGTGTCGAATTGTGCCATCAAAGGGTCTCCCTTTACATAATTATGCAGCCCCCGGCTGTGCGGGAAGCGTTCTAGGCAAATATCGGCAACTCAGGGCTGTGTTTCAAGTATTTACCGCGGAAAACCAACTAATTTACGCAACAAAAGTGGCGATCCGTAACAAGTGACCGCCACTCATGAACTAAAGATTTGTATTTGCATCATTTCTGCCAGAATTCCGGCGCGTCCCAGACGAAGCGTCTGGCTTCGGCATCGGCCTCTGATCTGGAGATTCCGATGTCCTGAAGGGCGCGATTATCAAGTCGCGCCAGCTGGTGGCGTTGACGCTTCAGGGAAACAGCACGCCTGATGATAGTGCCGAGCGATTGCTTTTGGGGCTTGCAAGGGCGATGAATGGCAATTTGGGTCATGCTTATTGTCCTTTCGTGTGTTTGCGATGGTTTCTCTCGCCTTTATCAATTTCCTTGATTGATATGGGGGAGTATGACATATATTGAAAACGAATATTTTTGATGAAACGCATAAGGAATCGTGAAGGTGCGGAATCTGGACATTACAACCCTGCGCTCATTTGTTGCTGTGGCGGATCAGGGTGGGGTGACGCGCGCTGCCGGGTTCCTGCATCTGACGCAATCTGCGGTCTCGATGCAGTTGAAACGGCTGGAGGAGTTGCTTGGCCTGCAGTTGCTGGACCGCAGTGGTAGAACGATTGCCCTGACCGCGTCCGGTGAACAATTGCTGGCTTATGCGCGCCGCATGATCGCATTGAATGATGAGGTCATCTCGAAACTGACCGATCAGGCCTATGAAGGTGAGGTGGTGTTGGGGGTTCCTCACGACATAGTTTACCCGGCCATCCCACGGGTCCTGCAACGGTTCAACGCGGATTTCCCACGGGTCCGAGTTCAGTTGGTCTCGTCTTATTCCTTGCAGTTGAAAGACATGTACAAACGCGGCGAATGTGACGTGATCCTGACCACGGAACCGTCGTCGGTGGACGGTGCGGAAACCATTGCAGAGCTGCCCTTGCGCTGGATAGGTGCGCCGGGTGGATCGGCCTGGCGCAAGCGTCCGCTGCCTTTGGCACTTGGACGTCGCTGCTTGTTTCGACCACAGGTGATATCCGCGCTGGATGCAGCCGGTATTCCCTGGGAGTTGTCGGTGGAAACTGAAAACGACCGCACAATCGAGGCCACGGTCAGTGCTGATCTGGCAGTGTATGCGGCACTGGAAGGTACCGAAGCCGCACATCTTGAGCAGATCGAAGGCGGCGGTGCGCTACCGGACCTGCCTGCGCATATGATCAACCTGTATGGTGGCGAGCCGGGTCGAGACGCGGTTGTCGAAGCACTGGCGCAGTTGGTGCGTCAGAACTTCCGCCTGCTTGCGGGAACGCAACTGCGTGCCGTGGTGGGTTGATTGCGGTCAGGGGGTGATCACGATTTTGCCCGTCGATTTCCGCTCTTTCAGCAACCGCAGGCCCTGCGCGACCTCATCAAGAGGCAAGACGTGGCTAATGTGCGGATTGATACGGCCCTCGGCGTGCCAGCGGAAAAGGGTGCCAAAGCTTTCGCGCACGGCTTCCGGCCGGAACTTCAAATACCCGCCAATGTAAAAGCCGATCACGGTCAGGTTCTTGACCAGCAGATGATTGGCGGGGATTTGCGGAACATCTCCCCCGGCAAATCCGATGGGCAGCAGGCGGCCTTCAGGGTTGGTGGCGCGAAAGGCCGCCTTGAACACATCGCCGCCGATTGCGTCATAAACGACATCCGCGCCGCCAAGCGATCTGACCCGATCCCTCAGATCCTCTGAGGCATCAATCAGGTAGTCGGCCCCTGCGGCGCGTGCAACGGCCAGCTTTTCGAGGCCACGGGCCTGTGCGATGACGGTGGCGCCCATGAGCTTGCCGATTTCAACTGCGGTCAGCCCGACACCGCCCGCTGCGCCGGTAACCAGAAGCGTCTCGCCGGGTTGCAGTCGGGCGCGGTGGTCAAGCGCCATGTGGCTGGTGCCATAGGCAATCTGGATCGCAGCGGCGTCTTCGAAACGGGTCGTGCCCGGCAACGGGATCGCGCGATCGGCATCGAATACGCCAAATTCTGCGAGCCCTCCCTGACCGGAATAGACGGCAATCCGGTCGCCTAGTTTCAGGGTGGACACATCTGGACCTATGGCATCCACGACACCGGCGATTTCCATACCCAAAGTAAACGGTGCAGGCGGTGTATCCTGATACGTGCCTTTCTGCATCAACAGATCAGCGAAATTCAAACCGCAGGCTTTGATCGCAACCCGCACCTGACCTTCACCCGGTTCGGGTTTCGGTACATCGCACAGCTGGGCAACTGCCCCGTCAGATCGAATACAATAGGCCTTCATTTGGCTCCTCACGTGTTTGGGGCATAGGCACGTGGGCTGTGCAAGATGTCAATTCCTTATGCGCGGCGCCCCGAAACGACTGCAAATCTGTCGCATGTCCAACCGGGCCACGCGAAAAGCGGGCAGGGCATTTGACGCATACAACCACAGCCCTTGTGAGGGGGGATCGATTCAACCAGCTTGAAAAAAAATTTAAAACGGGCAATATAGACTATCAGTGCTGGTAAACGGGGGACGGCACAGTCCGGATCAGGGGGCGTTTAAGGGGAGCCCTCTTGGTATTGCGATATCGGACGTCGCACGATCCCGTACAAATGTGTGTAGTAGAGGAGAATACCAATGACTCATCACGTCGATGTTCATGTGGGCAAGCGCGTTCGGCATCGCCGCTGGCTGATTGGGATGACCCAGCAACAGTTGGCGCAGCAAGTTGGTATCAAGTTCCAGCAGATCCAGAAATATGAGACCGGAGCCAACCGAATCAGCGCGTCGCGCCTGTGGGACATTGCCGAGGCATTGGACGTTCCGGTCAGCTTCTTCTTCGAAGGATTGGAAGAAGCCCAGAAAAGCAGCTCGGAAAAGAAATCTGTTCCAGCTGATCTGATGGGCGATAAAGAAGCCTTGGATCTTGTTCGCTCTTACTACGCAATTCCGGAAAACCAGCGCCGCCGCCTGTTTGAACTTGCACGTGTCCTCAGCGACGTCGCCTGATCAGACCGGCTTGACTTTGCCAGGTAATGCCCGCACCAGAGTCCCATGCATCCGGCGAGTTTAAGCGACATTGAAATTGCAGAAGAAATGGCCGAAGCGGCACGCGCGGCCATTCTTCCTTTTTTTCGTCAGACCAATCTGGAAACTGCGAACAAGCTGACCGAAGGGTTTGACCCCGTCACCGTGGCGGACCGGGCCGCCGAAAAAGCCATGCGAGAGGTTCTGTCCCGGTTGCGCCCCGAAGATGGCGTGTTGGGTGAAGAATACGGTGCGCACAAAGGCAGCAGCGGCCGAACCTGGGTCTTGGACCCCATCGACGGGACGCGCGGGTTTATCAGTGGTACACCAACCTGGGGCGTTCTGATCGCGCTCAGCACAGCAGATGGGCCGATCATGGGGGTGATTGATCAGCCCTACATTGGCGAACGCTTTGTCGGATCGACAGCTGGTGCGCAGCTTACAGGGCCGCTGGGGACCAGTAAGCTGCAAACACGGGGGACGAAATCTCTAGCGCAGGCGACGCTGTTCACCACTTTTCCTGAAGTCGGCACCCCGGATGACCGGGCCGGGTTTCAGGCCGTATCAGAACAGGTGCAACTGACCCGGTATGGAATGGACTGCTACGCTTATGCCTTGTTAGCCGCTGGGCAGGCGGATCTGGTGATCGAAGCAGGGCTGAACTCGTATGACATTCAGGCCCCTATTGCGGTTATTCAGGCGGCAGGTGGAATTGTGACCGACTGGCAAGGCGGCCCGGCGCATGAGGGCGGTCGTGCATTGGCCGCAGCCAACGCAGAGATACATGCAGAGGCGCTTCAGATCCTGCGTCGGTTCTGAAACCTGTTGTCGCAGATCCCGATGGCGGGTACATAATACACAGTCGGTTCTTGAGCCCGTTTTCCGCCGACCTTCGCACTCCTTGCAAGAGACGGGCAGATGCAGGAGCGCGACATGACAGAAATCCTACTTAAAAACGCTGATCTGATCCTGACGATGGACGAGTCCCGGCAGGAACTCCCCGGGGCTGACATTTTGATCCGCGACGGCCAGATCGCGGGGATCGGGCACGGATTGCAGGCACAAGGCGAGGTTCACGATGTTTCGGGCTGTCTGGTGACACCCGGGCTGGTGAACACCCATCACCATCTTTACCAAACATTGACCCGCGCGGTGCCGGGCGGGCAGGATGCATTGCTGTTCGGGTGGCTTCAGACACTCTATCCGATTTGGGCGAAGTTCGGACCAGACGAGATGTTCACCTCGGCCCAGATCGGTTTGGCAGAGCTGGCACTGTCAGGCTGTACGCTCAGTTCTGATCACCTGTACCTCTATCCCAATGGTTCGCGGCTGGAGGATACGATTGCTGCCGCATCCGAGTTGGGGATGCGGTTTCACCCAACACGCGGCGCGATGAGCATCGGTGAAAGTGATGGCGGCCTGCCACCGGACAGTCTGGTTGAAGAAGAAGCAGCCATACTGGACGACATGATCCGTGTCGTGGATGCGTTTCACGATCCGTCAGAAGGATCGATGTGCCGCGTAGGTCTGGCCCCGTGTTCACCGTTTTCCGTCAGCCGGGACCTGATGCGAGATGCAGCCCTTCTGGCACGGGACAAAGGCGTGATGTTGCATACACATCTGGCTGAAAACGATGAAGATATCGCCTATTCACAGGCTCAGTTCGGTTGTCGGCCCGGTCAATACGCCGAAGATCTGGGTTGGACTGGCCCGGATGTGTGGCACGCCCATTGTGTCAAGTTGGACGGGGCCGAGATTGATCTGTTTTCGCGTACGAAAACTGGTGTCGCTCATTGCCCATGTTCGAACTGCCGTCTGGGATCAGGCATCGCGCCGGTGCGGGCGATGCGCGATGCGGGGGTAAAGGTAGGTCTCGGCGCTGATGGGTCGGCCAGTAATGACAACGGTAATCTGATGCTTGAGGCTAGGCAGGCGCTGCTGTTGCAGCGGGTGGTCAATGGGGCAGATGCGATGTCGGCCCGTGAAGCGTTGGAGATTGCGACACGTGGCGGGGCCGATGTGCTGGGGCGTCCCGACTGCGGGCGGCTTATGCCGGGAAAACGCGCGGATGTCGCTGTCTGGGATATGCGCAGTATCGAATGCGCAGGCAGCTGGGACCCGGCAGCTCTGCTTCTGGCCGGTCCGATGCAGGTAAAGCACCTGTTTGTCGAAGGCCGCCAGATCGTGCGGGATGGGCATATCACGACGATTGACCTGCCCCGCGTGATTGAGCGTCAAAACAGTCTTGCCAAGGGGTTGCAGGCCTAGGCGGCCTGCCGCCCACCAATCCAGACCTCGGCCACAGCCCGATCATCACCCATCATGATGGTCGGGAAGATTGCCTCCCAAACATCGTTTGCACAAGCTTCGCGCTGGGCGATGGCCGGGGTCGAGGCGAGATCAATCACGACCAGATCCGCCTCCATTCCCGGAGCAATGTTGCCGATGCAATCATCCATCCGCAGGCTGCGCGCCGACCCGACTGTACCCAGCCACAGCAATTGCGCCGGATGCAGGGGGCGCCCACGCAACTGACCGATTTCATATGCGGCAGCCATGGTGCGAAGCATTGAAAAACTTGATCCGCCACCGGTATCCGTTGCCAAACCGATCCGGTGGCCATCGTGGATCAAGCCGTTCATGTCGAACAGACCCGACCCTATGAAGGTGTTCGAGGTGGGGCAGTGGATCAGCGACGCATCAACCTCGCGCAGACGATCGCGTTCCCGGTCTTCCAGATGGATGACATGCCCATAAAGTCCGTTCTGCCCCAGCAGCCCGAACTTTTCGTAAGTGTCCAGATAGTCCCGCGCATCGGGAAACAGGGAGCGGACCCACTCGATTTCGTCTGTCTGCTCGCTCAGGTGTGTTTGCATCAGGCAATGGGGATGCTCCGCCCAAAGCGCGCCCATGGCCTCAAGCTGTTCAGGGGTGGACGTCGGTGAAAACCGGGGCGTGATGGCATAGGACAGGCGGTCGACACGGTGCCATTTCTCAAGCAGCGCGGCAGATTGGTCATAGGCGGTCTGGGCTGTGTCACGCAGACCTTCAGGCGCATTGCGATCCATGCAGGTCTTGCCCGCGACCACGCGCTGTCCCCGTTGCAGCGCGGCAGTGAAAAAGGCATCCACGCTTTCGGGGTGGATGGTGCAAAAACTGCACATCGTCGTGGTGCCATGGGCGGCAGTCAGATCCAGATAACGGTTGGCGATTTCAGAGGCGTATTCAGGATCACCAAACTTCATCTCTTCCGGGAAGGTGTAGGTGTTCAGCCAGTCGATCAACCGCTTACCCCAACTGGCAATCATGGCCGTCTGTGGGTAGTGCACATGCGGGTCAACGAAACCTGCAATGATCAGGTGATTGCCATGGTCCTTGATGACGGCATCAGGGTGACGCCGCATCAGCGCATCAGACGCGCCGACATCAGCAACGCGTCCTTTGTCAATCACGACGGCTTCGTCCAGTCGGGTCGCTTCGGTTGGCTCTCCGTCAAAGGGTGAGCCTGTGAAACTCAGAACGCGCCCTTTCAAAAGCGTCTTTTGCGCCATTTGCCCTGTTCTCCACCTGTTTGGGACCGCGCTGTAGCATAGGCAGACGAAAGAAGTGGGTAAATCGGCGCATTGTCATTGTTTTCTGGTAGCTGCTTCTTCTATTTAGGGGCCAATCGCCGAAAGAAGGGGGCAGCGCATGACGACAGGCAGTGATCAAGCCGAACACGATCTGCCCCACGACGAAGACGCGTATGCACTGGATCGCCGGACAGTGGCGGCGATCCTATACGCCGTCGATGTGGATGATCGCGACAAGCTGATTGAGCTGATGGAGCCACTGCACGCGGCTGATATCGCTGACCTTCTGGAGCAGATCAATCCTTATGACCGGGCGCGGCTGATCCGGCTTTATGACAAGGAATTTGACGGTGACATCCTGTCTGAACTGGACGAAGCGGTCCGCGAGGAAATCATCGCCGTCCTGACCCCCGAGGTTCTGGCGGAAGCCGTGCGCGAGATGGAAAGCGACGACGTCGTTGACCTTCTGGAAGATCTTGAGGAACCGCAGCAGGAAGCCATTTTGGGCGCGCTCGAAGATTCCGAGCGGCTAGCGGCGCAACAGGCGCTTGCTTACCCCGAGAATTCGGCTGGTCGTTTGATGCAGCGCGAGGTCGTCATGGCGCCCGAGCATTGGACCGTCGGTCAGGCCATCGACTTCATGCGTGCCAATGACGATCTGCCCGAGCAGTTCTATCATGTTGTTCTGGTCGATCCGCGCCTGAAACCAACAGCGCAGGTGACATTGGGCAAGCTGATGGCGTCCCGTCGTGAGGTGCCGTTGCGCGATCTGGCGGAAGAGGAGTTTCACATCATCCCCGTTGATCAGGACGAGGAGGACGTGGCTTACGCCTTCAACCAGTATCACCTGATCTCGGCCCCCGTGGTGGATGCCGATGGGCGCCTGGTTGGTGTGATCACCATCGATGACGCGATGGTCGTTCTGGATGAAGAGCACGAAGAAGACATCCTGCGCCTTGCCGGTGTGAGCGACGAAAGCTCTCTGTCCGACAGTGTCGCGGCGACCAGTCGGCGACGGTTGCCGTGGCTGGCGGTAAACCTGTGCACAGCGATATGTGCTTCGTTGGTAATCTCGCAATTTGCGGCGGCAATTGACCAGCTTGTCGCGCTGGCCATCCTGATGCCGATTGTTGCATCCATGGGGGGCAATGCGGGTACTCAGTCGCTGACCGTTGCAGTGCGCGCACTGGCGACGCGCGACCTGACCAATTCAAACGTGATGCGCGTTATCAGGCGGGAACTGCTGGTGGGCATGTTGAACGGGCTCTGTTTTGCCATTGTACTGGGGACCGTGGGGATGCTGTGGTTCGGTTCACCTTGGCTGGGTGTCGTGATTGGGTCAGCCTTGGTCGTGAACATGATCATCGCGGGCTTTGCAGGTACGGTAGTACCGGTGGTGCTGGATCGTCTGGGAATTGACCCGGCTCTGGCGTCAGGAACCTTTGTGACAACCACAACCGATGTCATGGGGTTCTTCATCTTTCTTGGGCTTGCCAGTGTGGTGCTATTGTGACCGATCTGACTGAAATCAAAGCAGCTGCACGCAAAGCGGCATTTGCGCGCCGCAAGGTCGCGTTCGACACGCGTGTTCCCGGTGCAGCCGGACGTTTGTCCGAGGTTCTGGCGGGTTATCGCGGTGTGCCCTTGTCAGGCTACATGCCGATCCGGACCGAGATCGACCCGGTATCCGCCATGGCTGAAGCTTCGGCTTATGGGCCTGTTGGTGTTCCAGTGATCCAAGCCGCTGGAAAACCGCTGAAATTTTCGCGCTGGACGCCGGAAGGACCGCTGAAAGACGGCCCATTCGGTGCCAGAGTGCCCGAGGTCGATGATTATTTCGACCCCGAGATCCTGATCGTGCCGCTGGTGGCTTTTGATGCCAACGGCGGGCGTCTGGGATATGGCGGTGGATTTTATGATCGCACGCTGGAAGGATTGCGAGGCAAGCGCGCGACACTGGCAATCGGTTTCGCTTTTGACGCGCAAGAGGCGCAGGATCTGCCGCTGGAGCCAACCGATCAGCCGTTGGACATAGTTATCACGGAAAGCCGGGTGCTGACGTTCTAAGCCTCATTGCTGAAAGTGGCCGCGTAGATAGTCCCAGGCATCCACTTCCGTGCCGTCCTTCAGGATGCAGACACCAAAGACGCTTCCGTCTTCGTTCTTCCGAAGTTGGTAAACTCCATCATTCTCGACGCAAAAGGTTGCCGCGGGATTGGGCATGGATGTCTTTGTGCCTTGCGCCATAACGCCCGAAGCGACCACAAGGCCGAATGTCAATATTGCCAATAACTTCACAACATATCCTTTTGATATAAGCGCATGGCTAAGACTTTGCCACGCCTGCAAGCAATTTCAAGTTCGGGCTCAACTTAAATTTCACGGTTCCGCCTTGTTATTGCCCAGCACAGCCCCTACGACCCGGATCATGAGGATTTTGTTTCTTGGTGATGTCATGGGGCGCGCGGGGCGCGCGGCCGTTCAGCAACATTTGCCGCGCCTGCGCGACGAATGGCGGCTGGATTTCGTTGTGGTCAATGGCGAAAACGCGTCGAACGGCATGGGGTTGAGCGGCGATCACGCCAAGCTGCTGCTGGATGCCGGTGCAGATTGCCTGACATTGGGCGACCATGCGTTCGACCAGAAAGACATGCTGCAATATATCGAGAAAGAACAGCGCATCGTGCGCCCGGTGAACTATGCCAAGGGCGCGCCGGGGCGGGGGCACCGGCTGTTCAACGCACCCGGAGGGCGCAAGGTTCTGGTGGTGCAGGTATTGGGGCAGGTCTTTATGAAACGGCCATTCGACGACCCGTTCTCGGCCATAGAGCCCATCCTGAAATCGCACCCCAGGGGCGGGCAGGCACAAGCCATCATTGTCGATATGCATTGTGAGGCGACGTCCGAGAAGATGGCCATGGGTCACTATTGCGACAAGCGCGCCAGCCTTGTGGTGGGCACACATACCCATGTACCGACAGCGGATTCGCAGATTCTGCCGGGCGGCACAGGCTATCTGACGGATGCGGGCATGTGCGGCGACTATGACTCGGTCATTGGTATGGACAAGCAGGAACCGATGCGCCGGTTCATAACCGGGATGCCCAAGACCCGGTTTACCCCTGCTAATGGCGAGGCCACGCTGAGCGGAGTGTTCGTCGAAACGGATGATCGCGACGGTCAGGCCAAATCTGTTCGCATGGTGCGCGTTGGTGGGCGTTTGGAACAAGCCGGGCCTGATTAACGAACGTCGGGCTTGCTCTGCCACGCGCAATGCGTGAAACTGCATGTCATCAGGCGCTTGGGCCAGGGTTCGGACAGAATACCACGAATGAATTTCCTTCCACTGACAGAGACGGGCAGCGCAATTCTGGCGCTGCTGATTGTTGCGAGCATGTTCGTCATGTTCCTGCGCGAGGTTTACCCGACCGAGGTTGTGGCCATCGGAGGTGTCTCACTGATGCTGGTCACAGGGATATTGCCCTATCAAAGCGCGCTGGCGGTCTTGTCCAATCCCGCGCCCTGGACGATTGCGGCGATGTTCATCATCATGGGGGCCTTGGTGCGGACCGGGGCCTTGGACGCCTTTACGTCGACCGCGCAAAGGCAGGCGCAGGTCAACCCGCGCATTGCCATCGGTTTGCTGATGGGGTTTGTCGTGCTGGCGTCGGCTTTTGTGTCGAACACACCCGTTGTTGTGGTCATGATCCCGGTTTTTGTTCAGATCGCCCGCACGCTGAATGTGCCCGCGTCAAAGCTGCTAATTCCACTCAGTTATGCCGCCATTCTTGGCGGGACACTGACACTGATCGGAACATCCACCAACCTGCTGGTGGATGGTGTGGCCCGCGCGCAGGGGATGAAAGCCTTTTCGATATTCGAGGTCACGCCGCTGGGGATTGCACTGGTGATCTACGGCATGATCTATCTGCGTTTCATCGCCCCCAGATTGCTGCCCGAGCGGGACAGCATGGCCTCGCTGCTTAGCGATCGCTCCAGGATGAAGTTTTTCACAGAAGCGGTCATTCCACCCGACAGCAACCTGATCGGGCGTGAAGTGACCGGCGTTCAGTTGTTCAAACGCCCTGGCGTGCGACTGATCGACGTGGTCCGGGGCGATGAATCGCTGCGGCGCAATCTGAAGGGCGTTGAATTGCAGGTCGGTGACCGCGTGGTCCTGCGGACCGAGATGACGGAACTTCTTAGCCTTCAGACCAACAAAGAGCTCAAGCGCGTGGATCAGGTTTCCGCTGTGGAGACCAAGACGGTCGAGGTGCTGATCACACCCGGATGCCGGATGGTGGGGCGGACATTGGGAATGCTGCGGTTGCGGCGCCGGTACGGTGTCTATGTGCTGGCCGTTCACCGCCGTAATCAGAATATCGGTCGCCAGTTGGATGACCTGGTGGTGCGGGTCGGGGATACATTATTGTTGGAGGGCGCCCCGGCAGATATCCAGCGCCTTGCGGCGGACATGGATATGGTGGATGTCAGCCAGCCTTCTGCACGCGCCTTCCGTCGCAGCCATGCGCCAATTGCAATTGGCGCGCTGGTCGGGATCGTCGTCCTTGCAGCGCTGGGTGTCGCGCCGATCCTGCTGTTGTCGATTGTGGCCGTAGCCGTGGTTCTTCTGACCCGCTGCATCGACGCGGACGAGGCGTTCTCCTTTGTCGAAGGTCGCCTGTTGGCGCTGATCTTCGCTATGCTCGCCATCGGTGCGTCACTGGACAGCTCTGGCGCGGTTTCACTGATTGTCGAGGCCGTGGCGCCGGGACTAAGCGCTCTGCCGCCCTTCCTGATCATCTGGGCGATCTACCTGCTGACCTCGGTGCTGACCGAACTGGTCTCCAACAATGCGGTCGCGGTTGTGGTCACGCCTATAGCTATCGGGCTGGCCCAGGCCGTCGGAATGGACCCGCGCCCGTTGGTGGTTGCCGTTATGGTGGCGGCTTCGGCGTCCTTTGCAACACCGATCGGATACCAGACCAACATGATGGTCTACGGCCCTGGCGGCTACAGGTTCACCGATTTCATGAAGGTGGGTGTTCCGCTTAACCTGACGGTCGGATTGTTGGCATCCCTTCTTATTCCATTGATCTGGCCTTTGTGATTTCGGCGCAGAATCGCCACTTTGGCAAGGCACATCTTGCAAAGACCCAAGGGCACACGATCTTTTGCGAAGAGGGTTTGCAAAAGGATTTGACCGATGCAGCATTTGGGTCGCGCAATATGGGCGGGTGCAGCAACTTGGGCAGCGTTAAGCGGTGTCGCCATTGCCGGTGCAGTTGAAGGGACCGCCACATACCGAGAGCGCATTGCACTGCCACCGGACGCAACCCTTTATGTCGAGCTTCAGGATATCTCGCTGGCCGATGCTCCCGCTGTCACGCTTGCCGCGCAACGGTATGCGCTGAGCGGGGTGCCCGCACAGTTCAAATTGACCTATGACGATGCACTGATCATGGATGCTCATCGCTATAGCGTTCGGGCATCTGTGATGCAGGGGCAAAACCTGCTGTTCACCACAGATACCGTTTACCCCGTTCTGACGAATGGGGCAGAAAATGCCGCTGATCTTCTGTTGGTTCAGGTCCAGGGGCAGGGGGCGGCAACGCTGGACAACACCCAATGGGCCGCCTCGGGCCTGAATGGTGCGCCTGTCGAAGCCGAGAAACGCCCCGAGCTTGTCTTTGGTCAGGATGGGGTTTTTTCAGGAAGCAGCGGCTGCAACCGGTTCAGCGGTCAGGCCGAGATTTCCGGTAATCGCATTGCGTTTCCAGACAACATGGCGGCAACACTCATGGCGTGCCCGCCCCCGCTGGACGCGGTTGAGCGGCAATTCCTGCAAGCCTTGCAGAACGTCACGACATTCGCGATGCAGGGCAACGCTCTGGCTCTGCTGGATGCGCAGGGACAGCCGGTGATCAAACTGATGCGCAAGTAACAGGGAAAGTGCGTCAGGCGACGGCCCTTGAACGCCCGGCATTGCGACCGGAAAAGATGCAGCCGCCCAGGAATGTGCCTTCCAGCGCGTTGTAGCCGTGATAGCCGCCACCGCCGAATCCGGCGACTTCGCCAGCAGCGAACAGGCCCGGTACGACATTGCCGTCTGATCCAATCATCTGACTGTCCAGATTGGTCTGCAACCCACCCAGAGATTTGCGTGTCAGAATATGCAGCTTGACGGCAATCAGCGGGCCGTTGGCCGGATCCAGAAACTTATGCGGTTTGGCTGTGCGGATCAGTTTATCTCCGCGGTAATTGCGCGCGGCAAGGATTGCCATCATCTGCGCATCTTTCGAAAAGGGGTTGTCGACCTGCGAATCCCGGGCTTCGATCTGGGCACGCAGTTGAGCCTCATCTATCGGAGTGTCGCCCAGATGGTTCATGCCGTTGACCAGTTCGGTCAGCGTGTTGGCAACAACAAAGTCCTCACCCTTTTCCTTGAACGCCTCGACCGGAGCAGTTGCGCTGGAACCTGACAGAATGCGCTGGCGGATAACCTCTTTCCAGCTGCCCGAAGTGAAGTCGGGGTTTTGTTCCGACCCGGACAGCGCAAATTCCTTTTTGATCACCTTCTGGGTCAGAACGAACCAGCTGTATTCATATCCGGTTTTCAGGATCTCACGCAGTGTCCCCAATGTGTCGAACCCCGGCAGACAGGGAGGTGCCAGGCGGTTGCCCCTGGCGTCAAACCACATTGAACTTGGGCCGGGCAGGATGCGAATGCCGTGGGCGGGCCAGATCGGGTCCCAGTTGCGGACGCCTTCGGTGTAATGCCACATCCGATCACCATTGATGACATGGCCCCCCGCTTTTTCGCTGATTGCGATCATGCGGCCATCAACGTGAAAGGGTACCCCTGCAACCATGTCTTTGGGAGGCTCACCCAAACGGTCCCGGGGCCAATTTTGACGCACCATGTCAAAATTGCCGCCAATACCGCCGGAGGTGACGATGATCGACGGGGCATAAACTTCGAACTCGCCAACCTCATCGCGGTTGGTTTTGCCACCGCGCTGGGAGGTGTCATCGGCCAGAATTTCTCCGGAAACACCTTTGGCGGTTCCGTTCTGCATGATGATATGGCTGACCTGGTGGCGGAACTTCATCTGGATCAATCCGGCGCTGACATGGTCGCGGACACGTCGGATAAAGTGTTCAAGAACGCCGGGGCCGGTGCCCCATGTGATGTGAAAGCGCGGGACCGAGTTGCCGTGCCCCGTCGCATAAGACCCGCCACGTTCGGCCCAGCCAACGACCGGAAACCAGCGCAGGCCCATTTCGTGCAGCCACTGACGCATCTCGCCAGCCGCAAACTCGATATAGGCTTCGGCCCATTTGCGGGGCCATGCGTCTTCGTCACGGTCAAACTGTGCGCTGCCCATCCAGTCGCGCAACGCCAGATCGTGGCTGTCGCGTATACCCATGCGGCGCTGTTCGGGGGTGTCGACCATGAACAGTCCACCAAGGCTCCAGAACGCCTGACCGCCCAGAAAGGTTTCGGGTTCCTGATCGAGTATGATTACCTTTTTGCCTCGGTCGCCCAGTTCGGCTGCGGCGGCCAATCCGGCCAGACCAGCACCGATTACGATCGCATCAGCAGTGTTGTTTGTCATAACGGTCCTTTCAGCGCCTGCGGAACCAGACAAGAAACGGCAGAACCACGGCGTACATCGTAATGCCATAAACCGCCGAGGGCAGGGCCAGCGGGCTGAACCCGCTTTCGGTATTCGTGATCAGCGCCGCCAGTGTAATGCCCAGCGTGGAGTTTTGAATACCGGTTTCGATCGAGATCGTCTTGCACTCATTCCAGGACAGGTTTGATATCCGCGCAAGCCCCAGCCCGATGAACAGCAGGGTGATATTCAAAGAAATCAAGCCTGCGCCCATGATGCCAAGATTGTCGACGAACAATTGCCAGTTCCCGGCCAGTGCCGCGGCAACGATCAGCACGAACAAAACGGTCGCGAGCGTTGACAATCCCGGCTCTACGCGGTTTGCAAACTCCGTTGCAAAGTAGCGAATTCCGACCCCGATTGCCACAGGCAGCGTTGTTATCAGAAACAATGCAACAGCCAGCCCGGTGATCGAAACCTCGGGGGCTTCGTCGCCCATGAAGTGCCTGATCGACCACGCGGCCAGTATTGGCACGGTCACCATCGACAAAAGGCTGATCACCGCGGTCAGGCTGACTGAAAGCGCGACATCGGCTTTGGCGAGCTTGGAGAGGATGTTGCTGGTTACGCCGCCCGGGCAAAAACTGAGCAGCATGAAACCAACCGCGATCTCGGGGGGCAATGCAAAGATTGTGACCGTCACAAAGGCTGCGACTGGCAAGAGAACAATCTGGCTTACCGCCCCGATGGCAAAGGCGCGTCGCCGGCTCAGGATACGACGGAAGTCTGCCACCTCCAGCCCGATGCCCAGAGACAACATGATAATGGCAAGCGACACCGGCAAGCCGACATTCAAAAGCAAATCCAAGGACAACCCCTCCCAAAGTTGCGTCAGATCAGCCTATGCGAGGGGGCAAGGCGCAGGCAACCGCGCCGTTGGGTCACTCGTATCGCTGGACGAAACGGCGCAGGATTTCACCGGGTTGCGTAACCTCTGCCGAATGGCAATGGTCGATCAGTTTCTGCGCGTCTTCGGGCGGGAAGTAGCCATGGTTCTTGTAGATGTTGATGCGTTGTTCAAAGTCTTTGGCATCGGCTTCCGGGTGGAACTGAGTGGCATAGACGTTCTGGCCCCAGCGGATCATCTGGAACGGGCAGGGGTCGGACGCAACAAGGTGAACGCAGCCCTCGGGCAGGGTTTGAACCGCTTCTTTGTGACCAACAAAAGCATCAAAGGTGGCGTCCAATTCTGCGGTAAGCGGGTCTTGTTGTCCTTCGGGGGTCAGTTGGCACCTGGACGGCCCCACAGGTTCGCTGTACCGGGCTTTACTGACGTTGCCATCCAGATGTACGGCCAGAATACCAAGGCCATAGCAGCAGCCCATGAACGGGTGATCCTGTTCGATGATCTGCGGCATCAACCCCATGATCGCAGCCTCGATCCGGGCATCCAGCGGGGATTTGGTTGCGGGGTCATCACTGACGCATCCCGGTCCGCCGCCTACAATAACCCCCGCATAGTCGGCGACTTTCAGCCCTTCCGGCAGGTCTTCGCAATCCAGACGGATGCGGTGTGTGCGTTCGGGCGATAACCCGCTGCGGTTCAGGATCGAAGCATATTCTGCGTCGGAGGCATCCGTTTCCGGGCGCAGTTGCAGGATCAAAAAGCGTTTCATGATCAGCCTTTACCCGTCACAGCGGCCAAAAGACAAGGATGGCGGGGACGGAAACCGCGATGATCAGAGCCTCCAGCGGCAGGCCCATGCGCCAGTAGTCGCCAAAATGATAGCCGCCGGGGCCCAGAACCAGCGTGTTGTTCTTGTGACCGATAGGCGTCAGGAACGCAGCCGAAGCCGCAACGGCAACGGTCATCAGGAAAGGGTCGGGCGACACCCCGAGCGTTTGGGCCATCTGGATGCCCACCGGTGCCGCGACGATGGCGGTGGCGGTGTTGTTCAGTACATCCGACAAGGTCATCGTCACGACCATCAGTACCGTCAGGATCGCCCATGCAGGCAGACCGTTAGTCAGCTGGATCAGCGCATTGGCAATCAGCTCGGTGCCGCCGGATGTTTCCAAAGCGCTGCCCAGTGGGATCATCGAACCCAGCAGCACGACAACGGGCCATTCGATGTGGTTATAGATCTCCGTGATTGGCATGACTTTGGTAAGCACATAGGCAATGACGACAAGCCCCAATGCGACTGGAAGGTAAATCAACCCAACACTGGCCGCAAAGACGGCAGCGGCAAACAGACCGATGGCCAGCCAGGCCTTGTCGTTTGCCGTCACGTTCAATCCGCGTTCGGCCAGTGGCAGACACCCCAGCCAATCGGTCACATCAGCGCTGCGATCACGAGGGCAAAGCAGCAGCAGGATGTCTCCCGGTTGAACCTCGGTCTTGCGAACCTGTTCGGTGATCTGACGACCCTGACGCGAGATGCCCATCAGGACGGTACTTTGGCGCCAGGCCAACCCGATACCCTGCGCAGTACGGCCGCTTATGCGCGCGCTTTCGGGAACGACCACTTCGATTACTTCCAGACCTTCGCCCTCGGCAGTCAGCAGCTCTTGCCGTCGCGTGTCCGAGAAATCCAGTTTCAGCGCAGAACGGAATTCGTCCAGTGCTTCGGGGCGTGCTTCCAGCACCAACGCGTCGCCATCGTTCAGTGTGGCATGGGTTGACCGACCATATCGCCGTTTCCCATCCCGGATCAGGCCGATGATAGCCACGTCGGATTTTTCGGCCGTTTCATAAAGTTCGCTGACCCGTTTGCCGATATGGGCAGACCCCGGCGGAATCGTCAGTTCGGCAATGTATTCGGCCAGCACCTCGGATGTTTCTTGTTGCACGCCGCGATTGGGGATCAGCCGCCATCCGATCAGCGCGACAAATGCCAGACCGGCAATCGCTGCAATTCCACCAACAGGTGCGAAATCGAACATGTGAAACGGCTCACCCAGTGTTTCCTGCCGGATCGAGGCGATGATGATATTCGGCGGGGTGCCGATCAGGGTGACCATGCCCCCCAGAATGGTGGCAAAGCTCAGGGGCATCAGGGACAGACCCGGGGGCCGACCCGCTTTGCGCGCGGTCTGAATATCCACGGGCATCAGCAGGGCAAGCGCCGCGACATTGTTCATGAAGGCCGACAGAATCGCACTGATCCCGCCCATCAGGGCGATATGCGCGCCCAGCCCCCGTGACGCATCAACCAGAGTGCGGGTGATCAGAAAGACCGCACCCGACCTGACCAAACCGGCAGAGACCACAAGCACCAGCGCGACGATAATTGTCGCCGGGTGGCCAAAGCCCGCAAAGGCGCCACCCACCGGCACAACACCCAGAACGACGCCGATCATAAGCGCGGCAAAGGCCACAAGGTCGTATCGAAACCGACCCCATAGCAGCATTCCGAAGACGGTGATGAAAAGGGCAAAAAGTATGATCTGATCTGTCGTCATGCCGTCACCATACAAGGCGGTGAGGTCGTCGCAAGCCGCTCTCTTGATCCTGCCCCCCGCAAACGTCTATATGAGCGCCGAACACGCAAACATGATGACGAGGACGCACTATGGCAGGCCACTCCAAATGGGCCAACATCCAGCACCGCAAGGGGCGTCAGGACGCCGCGCGGTCCAAACTATTTTCCAAACTGTCCAAAGAGATCACCGTGGCCGCCAAGATGGGCGATCCCGATCCAGACAAGAACCCGCGCCTGCGTCTGGCGGTGAAAGAAGCCAAGTCGAACTCGGTCCCCAAGGACGTGATCGACCGCGCGATCAAGAAATCGCAAGCGGGTGAAGGCGAGGACTACGAAGAAATCCGCTATGAGGGCTATGGGCCCAATGGTGTTGCGGTAATTGTCGAAACCATGACCGACAACCGCAATCGGACCGCATCGACCGTTCGTTCCACGTTCTCGAAGAACGGTGGCAATCTGGGCGAGACCGGCTCGGTTGGGTTCATGTTTGACCGCAAGGGTGAGGTCATTTACCCGGCAGATGCTGGCGATGCCGACACGATTTTTGAGGCCGCCATTGAGGCCGGAGCCGAAGACGTCGAAAGCTCGGAAGACGGTCACATCATCTGGTGCGCGGATACTGATCTGAACGATGTCTCAAACGCTCTGGAAGGGGCGCTGGGCGAGTCTGAATCCACCAAGCTGGTCTGGAAACCGACCACAACGACGGAACTGGGCCTTGAGGACATGCAAAAGCTGATGAAACTGGTCGATGCACTGGAAGACGATGATGACGTTCAGCGTGTCACGACCAACTTCGAAGCCACCGACGAGGTCATGGCTCAGCTTTGAGCTGACCCATACCAACTCATTGAAACCCGGTCGCAACGGCCGGGTTTTTTGTTTTTTGACGGTTTTATTGAATTATTGGCTGAAACATTCGATGCGCTTAGGCTGAAAGTGCGGGAAATCCAGAAAACATGAAGACACAGTACGAATGACATTCAAACCTTCCGATCAGGCCAAGCGCAACGTGCCCGTTCTGGCTGGGCAGAGTATCCTGTCTCAGGTCGCGTGGACGCTCGGCAGCCCGTCGGTTGTTTTGCCGTTTTTAGCCGTTTCCTTCGAGTTGCCGATGTTTGTAGCAGGGGCACTGGTGTCGGTGCGGATGGTCGGTTGCTTGATTGCCGACTTCTTTCTGGCGCAACTCGTTGCAGCAAGAAGCCGGAAGAAACATGCAATTGCGTTGACCGAAGCGGTCATTGGCGCCTGTCTGGTTCTGGCAATAGCTGCGGCCGCGACCGGGGCTGTCCCATTGATCGCAGTGGTTTTCCTGTCTGTATTTCTTGTGATCGGGCTTGTCAGCGAAGTGCAGACCTTGATGCTTACGGATCTGCTAGGGGACCATGTTCAGGCGCGTTCGCGCATGATCATGCAATATCTACAGCTTGGTGCAGGGGGGCTATGTGCCATTGGCCTTGCGTTGCTGGTGCATCAGATCACCAAGGATAATCCACCCTTTTCGCGCCATTCAGTCATGATTGGCGTTTCGGTTTTATTCTTCCTTCTGTCGGGTCTGTTCATGCTGGCGATGACGGAAACCGTGCGTGAGGGTGCACCGACGACGCCGCAGAAGTCCGAAAGGGGCATTTCGATTAAGGCGAATATCAAGGGTATTCTGGACATGTTCGAATACCAGTGGTTCCGGCTGTATATGATCATGCGTCTGCCCTTGGTTGCTGTGTCGCTGTCTGTTCCGTTCTTCGCGCTCATCGCAGCCGAAGCGCATCACAGCTCGACACAGGGATTGACCGCGATGATCGTTTCTTCCGCTTCGGGGTATCTTGTTTCGGGCCCTCTGTGGCAAACCATCAACATGAAATCCCATCGTGCTGTCATGGTGGTCGGGACATTGATGGTCGCCGCAACAGGCTGTGTCCTTTTGGTGTTCCACTATTTGGGCATCGACCATCAGGTTCACTTGCATGCAATTGCGCTGTTCATTGTCACCGTTGCGGTGACCGGGATCAGCAGTGCGCGTAAACTCTATTTTCTGGATGTGGCACCCAAAGAGCAGCGGGTGCGGGGATCGGCGGCGGTCAAGGCGTTCGCGCGTTCAACCGCGGTGTTGTTGTCTGCAGGCCTTGCCGCTGTCGCCCATATGCACGAGGTCGCAATGGCCGTCGCATTCATCGTCGTCGCCAGTCTGGTGTCCTGTATTAACTGCTACCGCATGATGCAACCAGAACGGAAAAAGGCGGAACAGCCCTCGAATTGAGTTTTTGGCGAGCGTCGCGAAAGCCTCAGAAGAAGGATGAAATCTCTTCCAGGGGTTTCTTGAGTTTTGCCACAGCAGGCACAGTCGCGTCTTCTGACGGATGCCCCACCGCGATGATCATGGTTGGTTTTTCCGACGCGGGCCGGTCCAGCGCGTCGTTCAGAAACCGCATCGGGTTCGGGGTGTGGGTCAGGGTGCTGAGGCCCGCGTGATGCAGCGCGGCAATCAGAAAGCCGGTGGCAATGTTTACACTCTCCGGGACGTAGTAGTTCTTGTACCGCGTTCCATCCTCGAATTGCCCCCAGCGCTGGGCAAAAACCACGATCAGCCAAGGGGCGATTGTCAGATGTCCTTTGACCGCGTTGGTGCCGATGGGCTCCAGTGCCTTGATCCATTCATCCCCGGCGCCACCTGCGTAGAACCGGCGTTCTTCTTCTTCAGCTTCTTCCCGGATGCGGTGTTTAAGGGCAGGGTCCGAGATGGCTGCAAAATGCCAGGGTTGGTGATTGGCGCCCGACGGGGCGGTGCCCGCGGTGCGCAGGCTGGATTCGATTATCTCACGGGCAACGGGGCGGGGGCTGAAATCCCGGACAGTGTGACGCTGACGCATCTTTTCGTAAAACGCCTGCGCCGCGCCCAGCATGTCTGCATCGCTGATGTCGCACCGGTCCGGCAGGGGAATCGGGTCATAGCCAAGAGCGTCACGTGAGAACATCGGTTCCTCCGAAAATGTCGTGTTTGTTTAGCTGCTTTGAGGCAGAAGCAAAATTCGTTCTGAGGCACGTTTGACAGCCTGGGTCAGAGGTTTGAGCGCGGGCGCAAGAACACGCCCAACCTGCCAGCTCAGCGCGACATCCAACGGCGCATCGGGCACGATGGGGCGCAACAGCCCATGTTTCAAAGCCTCCTGCACCAGAGCTGCGGGGTTCATGCCCCACCCAAGCCCGGCAATCGCCGCGTCCACAAATCCGTGTGAAGAAGGCAGGAAATGAGACGGGGGTGAAAGGCGTTTGCCAGTGTGCTGAACAATCCATGCCCTTTGTAGCCCGTCCTTTTGGTTGAAAACCAGGCAGGGTGCCTTGCCAAGTTCTGCCTCGGTCACTTTGTCCCGAAACCAGGTGTTGATGAATTCCGGGCTGGCTGTTGGCAGATAGCGCAACACGCCCAATGGGATCGCGTCGCACCCGGTCACTGTCTGGCCACCAACGGTGACGGCGGCGCTTACCTCGCCCCGTCGCAGCCAGTCTGCGGAGTGATCCTGATCGTCGATCACCAGATCGAACAGCATGTCAGGCACCTGCGCCATCGCATCAACAAACCAGGTGGCCAGACTGTCTGCAGGTACGGCGATACGGACGCGGGCGGACCTTGGTTCCTGCTCCAGCGTTAGTTCTCGAACCAGCTGTGCCTCAAGCAGCCCGACATCTTCCGCGTAACGGGCAATGCGCAGCCCGGCGGGCGTCCCGGTACAAGGGCTGCCCCGATGTATCAGGGTGGCTCCAATCCGATCCTCAAGCGCCCTGATCCGCTGGGATATCGCCGAGGGCGTCACCGCCAGCTCTGCCGCAGCCGCATCAAAGCTGCCATGGCGCAGAATGGCAGACAAAGCGGACAGGTGAAGAGGATCCAGCAGCATTAGTCAGGCTTAACTCGGGATAACATCTTTAATTTGATAGATCGCACCGACGGCCTTAGTCAACGTCTTGCAATAGCAGGAGGTCCCATGCCCACGTCCATGATCGCCGGTTTCGCGCTGGGTTTCAGTCTGATCCTCGCCATCGGGGCACAGAACGCCTTTATTCTGCGACAGGGATTGCGGCGTGAACATGTGTTTCTTCTGTGCCTGACCTGCTCAATGTCTGACGCGGTTTTGATCGTTGCAGGCGTCACAGGATTCGGGACTCTGGCCCATTCAGCCCCCTGGTTTGAACCTGTAATGCGATATGGCGGGGCCGCTTTTCTGACGTGGTATGGGCTGCGCAGCTTCGGGTCTGCCCTGCGGGGTGGCGCGGTGTTGGAAACGGGCAACGGCCAGCGAACCAGCCTTAGAACCGCGATGCTTACCGTTCTCGCCTTCACCTGGCTGAACCCGCATGTCTATCTGGATACAGTGGTTCTGATCGGCTCAATCTCGGCACAGTATGATGACCGGGTCGGATTTGCCATCGGGGCGGTCACGTCCAGCTTTGTCTTCTTCTTTTCACTTGGATACGGCGCGGGTGTTCTGTCTCCGGTGTTTGCGCGCCCGCGCGCCTGGCAGGTGCTGGACGCAGTGATCGGGGTCGTAATGCTGGGTATCGCACTGAAACTTGTTATCATGTGAAGGGTTGTTCCCGGCAGGGTTTCGGTGTTCAACCTAAGCCATGACATCGCTTGCCGTTTCGTCGCGCCCGCTTGCCGGTATGTTCTGGATGTTTGCCGCCGGGCTGTCCTTTGTTGTGATGACCGCTTTGGTCAAATCTCTGGGCACGACGATGAATCCGATCCAGGCTGCATTCCTGCGTTATGCGCTGGGATTGGTGTTTCTGTTACCGGCCTTGCGGTCGATCATGGCGACCTGGCTGACACCCCGCCTGCTGACGTTGTTCGGTTTGCGTGGTGTCGTACACGCGATAGCTGTCATGCTTTGGTTTTTCGCCATGACGCAAATCCCCTTGGCCGAAGTCACTGCCATGAACTACATGACGCCGGTTTATGTCACCTTGGGCGCAGCTCTGTTTCTGGGCGAGAAGCTGGCTTTTCGCAGGGTCGCCGCGATTCTGGTCGCTTTGGTGGGCGTGTTGGTCATCCTGCGCCCCGGGTTTCGCGAGGTCTCACAAGGTCACCTTGCCATGCTCGGAACGGCCCTGATGCTAAGCGGGTCCTATTTGCTGGCCAAGCTTCTTGTCCGCGATGTTCCACCTTCGGTTGTTGTGGCGCATCTGTCCATCTGGGTAACCATCGCCTTGATCCCCTTTGCGGTTGCCGTCTGGACCCGGCCCAGTATGCAAGAACTCGGGGTTCTGTTTCTGGTGGCCAGCTTTGCGACCGCAGGTCATTATTTCATGACATTGGCGTTGCAGGCCGCGCCTGTGGCCGTCACACAACCCGTTACATTCCTGCAGTTGATCTGGGCCACGCTTGTGGGTGCAGCGATCTTTCACGAAAGTGTCGACCTATGGGTCGTGGCTGGCGGAACCCTGATACTGGGCGCTGTAAGCTTCATCTCATGGCGCGAGTTCATGTTGAACCGTCGGGACTTGACGCCTCCCAGTATTGCGCCGAAGCTGTGAAGTGACATCTCTGCGCTTACATTGATTGACGAGTCAATAAAAACATCCTAGCTTGGTCGCATGACACCTGTATGGGGAAAGCGATGCCAAAAGTTGGAATGGAGCCGATCCGCAAGGACGCGATTGTTCGAGCGACGATTGCTGAACTGGGTGTCAAGAAATCCCTGGATGTAACTGTCAGCCAGATTGCCAAACGCGCGGGCATGTCCAGCGCATTGGCCCACCATTATTTTGGCGGAAAGGATCAGATATTTCTGGCCGCAATGCGTCAGATCCTCGCCGACTTCAGCGACGAAGCCAGGGCCCAGTTGAAAGCGGCCAAACCGGGCAACCGGGCAGAGGCGATTATCCACGCCTGTTTTGCCCCTTCGTGTTTCACACCTGACGTGACTGCCGCTTGGATGACGTTTTATGTGTTGGCGCAGACCAACAGTGACGCGCTGCGATTGTGGCAGATCTATCAGGCGCGCATCAGATCGAATCTGGTTCATGCCCTGCGTCCAAGGATGCAGGATCCGATTGAGGCTGCCGAGAACATGATTGCCCTGATTGACGGGCTCTATATTCGCGCAGCGCTCAGCGCCCCGGAAGAACCGCAATTGGCCGTGAATCACGCTATGCGCGTGCTCGATACTCTGCTCGAGGCTGAAAAATGACAAAACCGAACATTCTGATCCTGATGGTGGATCAGCTGAACGGAACCCTCTTTCCCGACGGTCCCGCTGACTGGCTTCATGCTCCGAACCTGAAGAAACTGGCCGAAAGGTCGACCCGTTTTGCCAACGCTTATACAGCGTCGCCGCTTTGTGCGCCGGGGCGGGCCAGCTTCATGTCCGGTCAATTGCCCTCGCACACTGGTGTCTACGATAACGCGGCAGAGTTCCGCAGCGATATCCCAACTTACGCACACCATTTGCGCAGGGCCGGATATTACACCTGTCTGTCAGGTAAAATGCACTTTGTCGGCCCGGACCAGATGCACGGGTTTGAGGATCGCCTGACAACTGATATCTACCCGGCCGATTTTGGCTGGACACCAGACTACCGAAAGCCGGGTGAGCGGATCGACTGGTGGTATCACAACATGGGGTCGGTGACCGGCGCGGGTGTTGCCGAAATCTCGAACCAGATGGAGTACGATGACGAGGTGGCTTACAACGCCAAGGCCAAGCTCTACGATCTGGCGCGCGGCAAGGATGATCGCCCCTGGTGCGTGACCGTCAGCTTCACCCATCCACATGATCCATACGTGGCCCGCCGCAAATACTGGGATCTCTATGAGGATTGCGCGCATCTGCTGCCCGAAATCGCTGATATCGGCTACGACAATCAGGACCCTCACGCCAAGCGGATCTTTGATGCCAACGACTGGCGTAGCTTCGACATCACCGAGGAAGACATTCGCAAGTCCCGCCGTGCTTATTTCGCCAACATCACATATCTCGATGACAAGATCGGTGAAATCCTCGAAGTGCTCGAAACGACACGGCAAGAGGCGATCATCCTGTTCGTCTCGGATCACGGTGACATGCTGGGCGAACGTGGCCTCTGGTTCAAAATGAACTTCTACGAAGGCTCGGCGCGCGTTCCTTTGATGATTTCATCCCCGGACTTGCCTGCGGGGCGGATCGATACGCCAGTTTCCACCATCGATGTCACACCCACACTTGGGGCTCTGGCAGGCGTTGACATGGCCGAGATTGCCCCATGGACGGACGGCGAAAACCTGGTGCCATTGGCGCAAGGTGGCGCGCGAACCGCGCCTGTGGCCATGGAATATGCGGCCGAGGCATCTTACGCGCCGCTGGTGTCGCTGCGCTATGGCAAGTGGAAATTCAATCGATGTGCGCTGGACCCGGATCAACTGTTTGATCTCGAGGCAGACCCGCATGAGCTGACCAATCTGGCAGGCAGCCCCGAACATGCGGGCACACTGCAAACCCTGCGCGCAAAATCCGAGGCCCGATGGGATTTGGAGCGCTTCGACGCGGATGTCCGCGCCAGTCAGGCGCGGCGTTGGGTTGTGTACGAAGCGCTGCGGCACGGCGGATACTACCCTTGGGATTATCAGCCGCTGCAAAAAGCGTCCGAACGTTACATGCGCAATCACATGGATCTGAACATCGTCGAGGAAAACGCCCGGTTCCCACGCGGCGAGTAACTTTTTCATCTTTATGAAAATACTCCCGCCGGAGGCGTCATACCCGGCGGGCGAGGAGTTGTGAATATGGAAGCAGATTTTGTCATCGTTGGCGCGGGGTCCGCAGGCTGCGCAATGGCATATCGTCTGAGCGAAGGTGGGGCCTCGGTTCTGGTGATCGAGCACGGTGGCACCGACATGGGGCCGTTTATACAGATGCCTGCCGCGCTCAGCTATCCGATGAACATGTCGCGCTATGACTGGGGATATCAATCCGAGCCTGAACCGCATCTGAACAACCGCCGTCTGGCCTGCCCGCGCGGCAAGGTGATCGGCGGGTCATCGTCGATCAACGGCATGGTCTATGTGCGCGGTCACGCGCGTGATTTCGACACATGGGCCGAGATGGGGGCTGACGGCTGGTCTTATGCGGATGTTCTGCCCTATTACAAACGTATGGAGACCTGGCATGACGGTGGTCATGGCGGTGATCCGGCCTGGCGCGGCACTGACGGTCCGTTGCATGTGTCACGCGGCCCACGCGCAAATCCACTGTTTCAGGCCTTTGTCGATGCAGGCCAGCAGGCGGGATACGAGGTCACCGGCGACTATAACGGAGAAAAGCAGGAAGGCTTTGGCCCGATGGAGCAGACCGTCTGGAAAGGGCGGCGCTGGTCGGCGGCAAATGCCTATTTGAAGCCCGCGCTCAAACGCGACAAATGTGATATCGTGCGGGGTCTTGCGTCTCGGGTTGTTATGGAAAACGGTCGCGCCACTGGCGTGGAATTGATCCGTGGCGGCAAGAAAGAAATCATCAAGGCCCGGCGCGAGGTCGTTCTGGCCGCGTCCTCGATCAACTCGCCCAAGCTGCTTATGCTGTCCGGAATCGGACCGGGCGCGCATCTGGCCGAGCATGGGATCGACGTCGTTGCGGATCGTCCGGGGGTGGGTGCGAACCTTCAGGACCATCTGGAGCTGTATATTCAACAAGCTTCGCTGCAGCCGATCACGCTCTACAAGCACTGGAACCTGTTCAGCAAAGGCCTGATCGGGGCGCAATGGTTGTTTACCAAGACAGGTTTGGGCGCATCGAACCAGTTTGAAAGCGCGGCGTTCATCAGGTCGAAACCGGGCGTGGAATATCCCGACATTCAGTACCACTTTCTGCCGATCGCAGTTCGCTATGACGGGCAGGCAGCGGCAGAGGGGCACGGGTTCCAGGCGCATGTCGGCCCGATGCGGTCCCCGTCGCGCGGGGCGGTCACATTGCGCTCTGCCCAAGCCGCAGACGCGCCGGTGATCAAGTTCAACTACATGAGTCACGAAGAAGATTGGGAAGATTTCCGCACTTGTATCCGGCTGACCCGCGAAATCTTTGGGCAAAACGCCTTCAAACCCTATGCGGGCAAGGAAATTCAGCCGGGTGCCGCTGTGCAAACGGATGAAGAGCTGAACGCCTTTATCGCGGAACATGCCGAAAGCGCCTATCACCCCTGCGGCACCTGCCGGATGGGGCGTGCGGATGACAAAGGTGCGGTGGTCGATCCCGAGGGTCGCGTCATCGGCGTGGACGGGCTGCGCGTCGCGGACAGTTCGATTTTCCCGCAGATCACCAACGGCAATCTCAACGCGCCCTCGATCATGGTTGGCGAGAAAGTATCGGATTCTTTGCTGGGCAAAGACCCGTTGCCCAAGGCCAATGACCGCCCGTGGATTCACCCCGGCTGGGCAACCGCTCAGCGTTAATCCTTCTGAACTGCCCCCGGTTGAATGCGTAAATTTTCGGCGGTTGCCGGGGGTATGCTGGCAAAAAGTTCAGTGTTCCTGTCCAGATAAGCCTGAGCCACGTTTCAGAACAACTTGCCCCCTGCACGGCAGGACGGCGCGTGGCGTTGTTTTGAAATTCGCGGGATTATTACGGCTAGTTGATCCGGGTCAAAGCGAAAACCCGATCACGCTTCTATCACTGATTTGCAACGACATATGAAGGAGCGAACAGAGATGTCTCACACCCCGCATGAACTGGCCGAAGAGTTTCCGGACAAAGTTGAACTGATGAGCCAGCTCAAGCAGTCGGATGCGCATTTTGCCCGGCTGGCCGATGAGTATCATGAGGTCAACCGCGAAGTACACCGCGCCGAAACCAATGTCGAACCCATGGAGGAACTGGCCGAGGTTGATCTGCGCAAAAAACGCGCCGCGCTAAAGGATGAGATCTGGGCGATCCTGTCCAAGGCTTAAACCACTGGCGGGGGCTCTGCCCCCGTCGTCGCCAGAGACGCGACTGCGGTGGGATAATAAATCAGACTAAGATCAGGTCACTTCATAGGGCAGGGTGCCGCGAATATGGGTGTCGATGCTCAGACGACGTTCCAGCGGCGGAACCGAACGCTGGTGACATGTTTGCCGCTCGCAGATGCGGCAGGAAATTCCGATGGGCTCGTAGGCGCTGGCATTGTTGATGTCGAGGTTGTCGGCATAAACAAGCGCCGGGGCATGACGGACCTCGCATCCCAGCGCAATGGCATACCTTCTGACGGGTGCACCGAACGAGCCCCCCGATTTTGAGACATCCCGCGCCAGCGAGATATAGCGAACACCATCAGGCGTTTCCGCCAGCTGCCGCAGGAAATGACCGGGTGTTTCAAAGGCCCGATGCACGTTCCAAAGCGGGCAAGCCCCACCAAAGCGCGCAAATTGCAGGCGTGTGGCCGAGTGCCGCTTGGTGATCGTCCCCGCCTGATCAACCCGAACGAAGAAGAACGGGATGCCCTTGGCGCCGGGACGCTGTAGTGTCGACAGCCGATGTGCAACCTGCTCGACCGACGCCCCGAACCGGTTGCTGAGCAGCTCCAGATCGTGACGCTCTTCCTGAGCGGCGGTCAAAAACGCGGTATAAGGCATCAGAGAGGCACCAGCGAAATAGTTGGCAAGACCGATCTTGGCGATGGCGCGGGCTTCGTCGCTTTGGAATTTGGCGAAATCCAGCGTCGCCTCCAGCAACTGGTCCTGACTGATCAGCGCGACCTGCAACAGAAGCTGGAACACCTGCGTCTGCGGCGCTGCACGGGAGGACAGGCGCAAAATTTTGCTGTCGACATCATAAGCGCGCAATGGGCCCATATCTGAAAAAACCACCTGAATTCCGCGCTCTGAAAGGCTGCTCAGGGCGGCTTGCCGGATACCACCAGGCCCGTCGGCGCGGTTGGCAAACAGTTCCGCGGCCCTGTCCACAGCGTCGATGTAGTTGTCGCAATAGTGGAAGAAATCGCGCACTTCTTCCCAAGGGCTGGCCTGAATACGCGCATCTTCGCGGCCCAAAGCCTCGTCCAGCGAGGCAAGGCGTTCATGTGTCTGCCGGTAGGTTTTGTGCAATTCGATAAACGCGCGCGCCAGGGCGGGGGCGTTGGATGCCGTCAGGCGCAGATCGGCCAGAGGGGGCTGTATGTCGGCAAAAACTGGATCGGCCAGCGCCTCGCGCATGTCTGAAACAAGACGTTCGCTGTCGCCAGTGCTGAGTTCGGTAACATCCATTCCGAATTCCTGCGCCAGAGCCAGCACAACCGTGGTCGAGATCGGCCGGTTGTTGTTTTCCATCTGGTTCAGATAAGGCAGTGAAACGCCGAGTTTGGCGGCAAATTCACGCTGCGTCAGGGTCAGGCGCGTTCGCATTTCGCGCAGTTTCGCGCCGGCATAGAGCTTTTGGGTGGCCATTGGGTGCCTTTGCAAGTTTTCCAATTTCCGAGGTTAACTTTGCAAAGTCATTGGGGCAAGCGATTACAGCCCCAATTGACGTTCTCTTCGTACGACAGTTGAAATTGCGACGATTGCCAGAACTGCTGTTGCCAGCATCAGCCAAAGCAGCGGCATCGCGCCGGTTTCACGTGTCAGCAGGGCACCTGCCAGCGCGCTCAGCCCGGCACCGCCACCTAACATGATGGCGCCACTCAGGCCCGAGGCGGTTGCAGCCAGTTGAGGGCGCACTGATAGCGCGCCCGAGGTTGCGTTGGGGATGACCATGCCATTGCCGACGCCCACAAATGTCATGAACCCAAAGAAACTGAGTGCGGTTCCACGGTCGGCCAGAAACAGCAATGCCGACACAGCGACGCCAAACGCATTGAGCAGGCTTCCCCATAGCACCATGCGGTTCACACCGAACCGCACTGAAAAACGCCCGCTCATGAAATTGCCAACAAAATACCCAACCGCAGGTGCGCCAAAATAAATGCCAACCTGTGCCGCGCTCAACCCGAACAATTCGGTGCCGATGAAAGGTGCGCCGCCGAGATAGGCGAAAAACGAACCCGATGAGAAGGCACAAGCCAGTGAATATCCCCAGAACCGTGGCGAGGTCAGAAGTTCGGGGTATTCCTTGAATTGCTGGACGAGCGTTTTGCCGCTTTTTGCCGATGTTTCCCCAAAGTCCGAATAGGTCAGTGCCATAGTCAGCAGACCCACGGCAAAGGGCAGCCAGAAATTCGCTTTCCAACCAAAACTCACTTCCAGCAAGCCGCCGATGGCAGGGCCGATCATCGGAACCACGGCCATGCCCATCGTCACATAACCGATCATCGAGGCAGCTTGATCCTGATCGTACATATCCCGCACCGCTGCGCGGCTGAGAACCATACCGACGACCACTACCGCCTGACACATCCTGAACGCCAGAAAAACCGTGGCATTGGGGGCGAAGATGCACCCAAGGGTCGCCATCAGGAACAGGCCAAGGCCCCACAGTAAAACTGGTCTGCGTCCTGCCTGATCCGCAATTGGACCTATAAGAATTTGCAGAATGGCATTGATCAGCAGATAAAGCGCAATCGACAGCTGCATGACCTTGTAATCGGTTTCGAAATACTCGGCCATGTTTGGCAGGCTGGGCAGAAACAGGTTCATGCTCAGGGCGGACAGGCCCGAGAGTAAAACAAGCGTCGCCAATGTGGGTGGTGTGCGGTGGACCGCGTCAGAGCTGAACTGCATGGTTCACATGTATAGCCCTGGATTTTCGGAAAGCCAGCCATTCGCAAAATTGCCTGTGAGAGTTCGCAGTTTTGCAGTTATCCAAATTACTGTTGCTGAAATTTTGCAAATTTGCCGAAAATAGCTTTGGAAGAGCGGCTCAAGCAGGTAGGGTCCCGTCAAATTTATAAGGGGATAGTCGTCATGAAAGACATTCTTTCCGAACTGGAAGGCCGCCGCGATAACGCGCGTCTGGGCGGTGGGCAGAAACGGATCGATGCCCAGCACGCTCGCGGCAAACTGACCGCGCGTGAACGGATCGAACTGCTGTTGGACGAGGGCAGCTTTGAAGAGTTTGACATGTTTGTCAGCCACCGCTGCACCGATTTCGGGATGGAAAAACAAAAGCCTGCGGGTGACGGTGTTGTCACCGGTTGGGGCACGATCAACGGGCGCATGGTTTATGTGTTCAGCCAGGATTTTACCGTCTTTGGCGGATCGCTGTCGGAAACCCATGCTCAGAAGATCTGCAAGATTATGGACATGGCGGTCCAGAACGGTGCCCCGGTGATTGGTATCAACGATTCGGGCGGCGCACGCATCCAGGAAGGTGTGGCTTCGCTGGCGGGGTATGCCGAAGTGTTCCAGCGCAATATCATGGCCTCGGGCGTGGTGCCGCAGATCAGTGTAATTATGGGGCCCTGCGCGGGTGGCGCGGTGTACAGCCCGGCGATGACCGACTTTATCTTCATGGTCAAAGACACCTCTTACATGTTTGTGACCGGCCCGGATGTGGTGAAGACCGTAACCAACGAAGTGGTAACTGCCGAGGAATTGGGCGGGGCCTCGACCCATACCAAGAAATCCTCAGTCGCTGATGGCGCGTTCGAAAACGACGTCGAAGCTTTGGCCGAGGTGCGGCGCCTGGTGGATTTCCTGCCCCTCAACAACCGCGAAAAGCCGCCCGTGCGCCCGTTCTTTGACGAACCCGGCCGGATCGAGGCTTCGCTGGACACTCTTGTGCCAGAAAATCCGAACACGCCCTACGATATGAAGGAACTCATCGCCAAAGTGGCGGACGAGGGCGATTTCTATGAAATTCAGGAAGATTTTGCGAAGAACATCATTACCGGGTTCATCCGGTTGGAAGGTCAGACCGTAGGCGTCGTCGCAAACCAGCCGATGGTGCTGGCCGGGTGTCTGGATATCGACTCCTCGCGCAAGGCTGCGCGCTTTGTACGCTTCTGTGACTGCTTCGAAATCCCGATCCTGACACTGGTCGATGTTCCTGGCTTCCTGCCGGGAACAAGCCAGGAATATGGCGGCGTCATCAAACATGGGGCCAAGTTGCTGTTTGCCTATGGCGAGGCAACCGTGCCGAAGGTGACGGTGATTACCCGAAAGGCTTATGGTGGTGCTTACGACGTTATGGCCTCCAAGCATTTGCGCGGTGATTTCAACTATGCCTGGCCCACCGCCGAAATTGCGGTCATGGGGGCCAAAGGGGCGACCGAGATCATTCACCGCGCCGATCTGGGGGATGCGGACAAGATCGCATCTCACACCAAGGATTACGAAGACCGATTTGCAAATCCCTTCGTGGCAGCCGAGCGCGGCTTCATCGATGAGGTGATCATGCCGCATTCGACCCGCCGTCGTGTATCCCGGGCATTTGCCAGCTTGCGCGGCAAACAGCTGAAGAACCCGTGGAAAAAGCACGACAATATCCCGCTGTGATCCTTCTGGGGGCGGGGTGGCCCGCCCCGCTCAATCTTAGACTGCCACAGCGGCTCTGATGCTAAAACGCCCTCAAATTGAGGCGGAATTGACAAAAACCGGCAAATAGTTGAATGATCCGACCCGTCAGACATAGAACCGCGCAGACCAATCGTACTGCGCGCGCGACCCCGGAAGGAGGAGCTCGCCGCTGGTGGGTCCGGGGTCGCGCCATTTGTCTGGTTGCTCTCGCCTTCAGCCATCCTGCTTTTGCAGACTCCGATACTTTGCTGCCGGTTCCGTCGGGCCAGCCAGTGCAACTGAGCGATGTCCTGCTGGACAACAATCCCGGCGAGCTTTGGCTGCGCTTTCGCTTTATCGCGCCCAGAATAGGCGCGTCAGTGGGACGGATCGGATATGATGTGGCGTCGAAGGATATGGAGCACCTGTGCCAGATTCTGGCCGTTCCATATGTCGCGCAGCATGAATTGCATCCGGCGCGGGTCGTGATCTCTTTGTCCGATCGCCCGGTAGAGTTTGGTGATGCCGCCCCTGATGCGACCCAGTTTTTTGAGGCCTACCGGCTGGAGCAGTCCCAGTGTATCTGGGAGGGGCTTTGACCATGACCGCAGGAATCCATGAGTACAAAGCGTCTCAGACCAACTGTGCGGCTTTGGAGGTGCGCATCATGACCCCATCCCTTTTCGGGCTCGAATTGCTTTTGTCTGCAAGTATGACACAAGAGGGCCTTTCATGCTGAAGCATCGTGGTTTCCCCGGTCGCCTTTCAGGCACTGACTTTCAGTTCACCATTCGTCGCGCCAACCCAAAGGGCGCTACACCGTTAACGCGGCGCGAGCGGTTTCGGGACCGTAAACCTGCGGACAGGCGCGCTGATAGTGCGTTCATGGAAGCCCTTTGGGCCCATTTCGGCGACCAGCCGTTCGAACGGGGCAATCTGGATGCTGGGCGTTTGAGCTGGCTGTTCGGGCGCGAAGTCATCCCGGCAGAAGACCCCTTTGATCCGGCCAGTTATGATGCCTTGCTCGTTATCGACGTAAACGCTGCGCGCGCATCCTTCCCGGACATCATCGACGGGATGGACTGATTGTGACATTCGCTGCCGCACATAATCCGATCACTGCCAGTTTCGGGAAAATCCTGCCCGAAACCGGGCAGGATTTATGTGTGGTCTCAGAAGTTCAACTGGGCTGCAAGCTGAACGCGGCTGCCGTCAAAGGTTCTGCCGGTGGGCGCGTCATTCCGCTCGCCATAGATGTATTCGGCGCTGAGCGTCAGACTGTCTGTCGCCTTGTAGAACGCGTTGACATGGATGGTTTCCAGTTCGGTGAAGGACAGCGTGCCGGTCGAGGTCGGCAGATCATAGTCTTCACGACCGTAAGCAATGCCGACATTCCATTTTGCACCGATGTCCTGCCTGAATTCCACGGTGTAGCCATCCACATCGTTGGCCTGCCCACCGACGATGGCATCGCCGAGACCGATCAGGTACGGGCCAAGCGCCTCACCTGTGACGTAGTTGACTTGGAACAACCCGCCTTGCCAGGGGCGAATGCCGCCGGAAAGCGTAAAGCCGGTTTGATCCACTTCGACATTGCCGGAATTGGCTTTACCGTACAAAACGGCACCACGGGCAATGTACGTACCGTCGTTATATTCCGCCGAGGCCGTCAGGACGGGATCATCGGAATTCGACCCGCTGACGTTCTCTTCGATCGAGACCGCAAACTGTGCATTGCTGCCAAGCTGTCCGGTGTATCTCAACTGTGGGACACGAGCGAATGCGATACCCACCGGGCCGTTGAATTCGACAGTGGTCGGGTAGGTGTCCAATGGTTGGAAGTTGGTCCAGTACTGACCAATCAGGAACTGATCGCCGATGGTGATGTTGGCATGGCGAATGCGCAATTCAGCCGTGCCGCCGGAACCGAACAGGTCAAGCTCAAGCTGTCCGCCAATGTCACCGATCCCGCTTGGGGTGGTGGTACGCAATCCGATCCGCGATTGGCGAACGGTTGCCCCGAAGGTGCCGTCGGTTGCGGCAGAGGGTTCGCCGATAGCATTCACGAACGCCGTATCCCCCTGATCGTAGTCGAAGTCATAGAAGAAATCGGCCTTCACGTATCCGTAAACGTCCAGAACGGTGTTGCCGATGCGGAAATCTCCGTTGGCGGGGCCGCTTTTGTCGGCTTCCAGCGCCTCGACCCGGGCGCGCAAAGCGTCGAGTTCGGCCTGGGTCTGGGCGTCCTGGGCGACAGCAAACGTGCCGGTCACACTGAGCGCAGAGGCAGCGAGCAGGAGTGCCTTTTTTCTAGTCATAGTCATGTGGGTGTTCCTTTGAGTGCGAGTGTGCCCAGGGACCGTTTCACGCAGCAGAAATCTTTGGAAATCACGAGAAAGAGAATAGAACTATCTGATTTCTCAAGAAAATGTGCCTTTTTCGACTTCTTGAATCACAGCGTCTTGAACCTGTTATCTAACGCTCTGCTGCGCCGTAATTCCTCCGCCGGTGGAGTGGCGGCGATTCGTGATGCTGCAACCGCAGAAAGCATCGGCAGCGGCCCGTTTTGTAACGAAACTGTGACGGTGAACGGGGCTTTCGCGCAGGTAATTCACTTGAATGCTGTCGGCACGAAGTTGCGCGCCCTTTTGCGGCTTGGGCAGAAACCAGCCGAGTTGTCCCTAGGAAACAATACTGTGATTGCCCAACGGATTGTGCCGTGCAAACTGAATAGGCCGTGCGGCTCTACTTTGCCTGCGCCGTACATGCACCTACTATTCCGTACCCCTTCCTTGCGCGGGCAGGCTTGTGTTCCCCACATAAACCTGTCCGCGTTTTTCTTTTTGGCTCCCATGGCCAAAGAGAAGCGAAAACCTGCACAAAACCTGCCTGCAACTGCATTGATATTGAATAACAGGCCCCATTTCGCGCATCTGATTCCAAACGAACCAAGAAACCTAAAAGGGCAGACACAATGCGATTCTCGAAACTCATCCTTGTTGCGGCGACCTGTGCGGGTCTGGCCGCGTGCGGTGACACCACGGGCGAACAGGCACTCCTCGGCGGTGGTGCCGGGGCTGTGGGGGCCGCGGTCCTCAATGCCGACCCGCTGTTTGGCGCGGCCGTCGGTGCAGCGGGCAACGTGCTGTACTGCAAGACGCAGAACAACTGTAACTAACGCATATCCTTCGGGGCGCCTGGCGCCTCAGCCATCATTGCGCATCACGCCGTCGTGGGGATCGTACCCTGCGGCGGCGTTTTGCGTTTCCGGAACACCAAGCCAAAGGACGTTTCATGTTCAATAAGATCCTGATCGCCAACCGGGGCGAGATCGCCTGCCGGGTCATCAAGACCGCCCGCAAGATGGGTATCGGCACCGTTGCCATTTATTCGGACGCGGACAAGAACGCGCTGCATGTGTCGATGGCCGACGAAGCCGTGCATATCGGTCCGCCCCCGGCGAACCAGTCCTACATTGTGATCGACAAGGTCATGGATGCCATCCGTCAAAGCGGCGCGCAGGCGGTTCATCCCGGCTATGGCTTCCTGTCGGAAAATTCGAAGTTCGCCGAGGCGCTCGAGGCCGAAGGTGTTGCCTTTGTTGGGCCCCCTGTCGGTGCAATCGAAAGCATGGGCGACAAGATTACTTCGAAGAAGATCGCACAGGAGGCCGGAGTTTCGACCGTTCCGGGTTACATGGGGCTGATCGAGGACGCGGACGAGGCGGTCAGGATCTCGAACGACATCGGTTATCCGGTCATGATCAAAGCCAGCGCCGGTGGCGGTGGCAAGGGCATGCGCATCGCGTGGAGCGATGAAGAGGCGCGCGAAGGCTTTCAGTCGTCCAAGAACGAAGCCGCAAACTCGTTCGGAGATGACCGGATCTTCATCGAAAAATTCGTAACTCAGCCGCGCCATATCGAAATTCAGGTTCTGTGCGACAGTCACGGAAATGGCATCTACCTGGGTGAGCGTGAATGCTCGATCCAGCGCCGGAACCAGAAAGTGGTGGAAGAGGCGCCGTCACCCTTCCTTGATCCCGAAACCCGCAAGGCGATGGGTGAACAGGCTGTCGCTCTGGCCAAGGCCGTGAACTACGCGAGTGCTGGTACGGTCGAGTTCATTGTGGACGGAGACAAGAACTTCTACTTCCTCGAAATGAACACGCGCCTGCAGGTGGAACACCCTGTCACGGAACTGATCACCGGCGTCGATCTGGTCGAGCAGATGATCCGTGTCGCAGCGGGTGAAAAGCTATCGATAACGCAGGATGACGTGACCCTGACCGGCTGGGCGATTGAAAACCGTCTGTATGCGGAAGACCCGTATCGCAACTTCCTGCCGTCGATCGGTCGTCTGACCCGGTATCGCCCGCCGCAGGAAACCGCGGCCGGTCCGTTGCTGGTCAACGGCAAATGGCAGGGTGAAGCACCCGATGGTGAAACCGCCGTGCGCAACGATACCGGTGTTTACGAGGGCGGCGAGATCAGCATGTATTACGACCCGATGATCGCCAAGCTCTGCACTTGGGCGCCGACCCGTGAAAAAGCCATTGAGGCGATGCGCGTGGCGTTGGACAGTTTCGAAGTGGAAGGCATCGGTCACAACCTGCCGTTCCTGTCGGCAGTGATGGATCATCCGAAGTTTGTAAGCGGTGACATGACAACGGCCTTTATCGCTGAAGAATATCCAGACGGGTTCGAGGGCGTAACGTTGCCCGAAGTGGATCTGCGCCGGATTGCTGCATCCTGCGCCGCGATGCACCGCGTCGCCGAAATCCGGCGCACCCGCGTGTCGGGCCGGATGGACAATCACGAACGCAAAGTAGGCAAGCGCTGGGTTGTGACATTGCAGGGGCAGGATTTCGCCGTGCAGGTCAATGCCGACAAAGAGGGGTCAACGGTCAAGTTTGACGACGGATCGTCCCTGCGTGTCGCGTCGGACTGGACGCCGGGCGATCAACTTGCGGTTCTGGACGTGGATGGCAGCCCGCTGGTTCTGAAAATCGGCAAGGTCTCGGGCGGTTTCCGCGTTCGCAACCGCGGCGCGGACTTGAAAGTACATGTGCGCCGCCCACGGCAGGCGGAACTGGCCAAGCTGATGCCGGAAAAACTGCCACCAGATACCTCGAAATTGCTGCTCTGTCCGATGCCCGGCCTTGTCGTGAAGATTGACGTCGAAGTGGGGCAGGAAGTGCAAGAAGGTCAGGCACTATGCACAATTGAGGCGATGAAGATGGAAAACATCCTGCGCGCTGAAAAGAGGGGCGTGGTCGCCAAGGTCAATGCAGGTCCCGGTGACAGCCTTGCTGTGGACGACGTGATCATCGAGTTCGAGTGACCATGTTGGCGCTTTCGACATACAATCCAAAGTTCCCGGCGCATCGCACCGGGGCCTTTGGACATGGCGAAAGCGTTCAGCCCCCTTCGCGCCGTTCGCGAATCTCGCGTTCGCGCAGGGGGGTCTTGTCAATAGACCTTCCAATCTCACGCACGCTCCACGGGCTGGGTTTGCGCAACTTGACCACGCCGTCCTTGTCGACGAACACCATCTGGAATCCACGCGGGCGCAACTTGGTCCGGATCGGAGACCGGGCAGACGGGTCCGTGTCTGTCAGCACGATGACATCACGGTCGCGCATGGCTGCTTCTTCTGCGACAAGCATATCGATCTGCTGCTGGAACCGCGGATCGGCGGGCGTGTCAGCGAAAACTACGATGGGGCGTTTTACCCATAAAAACTCGCTGAGTTCACTTTCACCCACCGGGCGGACAAAGCTGTCATCAGACGGCGCGGTTCCGTCTGCCGCCAAGGCGGCCAGAGGGATTAGTGCCGAGAAAACAAAGGCAAGCGTGCGTGTCATGTGGCCTCCTGTTCTTTCGAATATAGCCCCTGTGCCCGCGATTGCGACCGGCGATTTGCGCCGGGTGACCACATTTTCGCGCTTGCGCCTGAATGACCAGGCCAAGTGCAGGACCTTGGCGCGGGCGCTTTCAGCGGCCGCCATCCGTATTGACGAGAGGAAATCGAAATGACCGACACGAAGGACTGGAAAGCGCTTGCCGAGAAAGAGCTGCGCGGACGTCCGTTGGACGACCTGACCAAGGAAACGCTGGAAGGCATCGCGGTCAAACCGCTTTACACCCAGGAAGACACCGCCGATCTGCCGCATATGGGGTCGTTGCCGGGCTTTGGCCCGTTTACTCGCGGTGTTAAGGCCACGATGTATGCCGGGCGTCCATGGACGATCCGCCAATATGCGGGTTTCTCAACCGCCGAGGAGTCGAACGCGTTCTACCGGCGCAATCTGGCGGCGGGCCAGCAGGGCGTTTCGGTTGCCTTCGATCTGGCGACGCATCGCGGTTATGACAGCGACCACCCGCGCGTGGTTGGAGACGTGGGCAAGGCCGGTGTCGCCATCGACAGCGTCGAGGACATGAAGATCCTGTTTGACGGCATTCCGCTGGACAAGGTCTCGGTCTCGATGACGATGAACGGGGCGGTGATCCCGATTCTGGCCAGCTTTATTGTTGCTGGCGAAGAGCAGGGGCATGACAAATCCGTTCTGTCCGGCACCATTCAGAATGACATTCTGAAAGAATTCATGGTGCGCAACACCTATATCTACCCGCCTGAACCGTCGATGAAGATCATCTCGGACATCATCGAATACACGTCGAACGAGATGCCCAAGTTCAACTCGATCTCGATCTCGGGCTATCACATGCAAGAGGCCGGGGCGAACCTTGTACAGGAACTGGCCTATACGCTGGCTGATGGGCGTGAATACGTCCGTGCCGCGACTGAGGCCGGGATGGACGTGGACAAGTTCGCGGGCCGTTTGTCGTTCTTCTTTGCCATCGGCATGAATTTCTTCATGGAGATCGCCAAACTGCGCGCCGCTCGCACGCTATGGCACCGGGTAATGACCGAGTTCGGGGCAAAGTCCGAACGGTCGAAAATGCTGCGCACCCATTGCCAGACTTCCGGCGTTTCGCTTCAGGAACAGGACCCTTACAACAATGTTATCCGCACCGCCTATGAAGCGATGAGCGCAGTTCTGGGTGGCACCCAATCGTTGCATACAAATGCTCTGGACGAGGCAATTGCGCTGCCCACCGATTTCTCGGCCCGCATTGCGCGGAACACGCAGCTCGTGCTTCAGGAAGAAACCGGTGTAACTGATGTGGTCGATCCTCTGGCCGGTTCTTACTATGTTGAAAGCCTGACCAATGAACTGGTCGAAAAAGCCTGGGCCCTGATGCAAGAGGTCGAAGAGATGGGTGGCATGACCAAGGCGGTTGCCTCGGGTATGCCCAAGCTGCGCATCGAGGAAAGCGCAGCCCGTCGTCAGGCCATGATCGACCGGGGCGACGAAGTGATCGTCGGCGTCAACAAGTACCGCAAGGAACAGGAAGACCCGATCGACATTCTGGATGTCGACAACGTCGCCGTGCGTGAGGCGCAGGTGGCGCGGCTGGAACGCATTCGCGCAACCCGTGATGAAGCCGCGTGCCAAGCCGCGCTGGACGCCCTGACCAAGACCGCCCAGGAGGGCGGAAACCTGCTGGCCGCTGCGGTCGAAGCCGCCCGCGCCCGTGCATCCGTAGGAGAGATCAGCATGGCAATGGAGAAAGAATTCGGCCGCCACCGCGCCGAGGTGAAAACCCTGGCCGGTGTCTATGGCGCTGCTTATGAGGGCGACGAAGGCTTTGCCGCGATCCAGAAATCCATCGAGGACTTTGCCGAGGCCGAAGGCCGCCGCCCCCGTCTTCTGGTGGTCAAAATGGGGCAGGACGGGCATGATCGCGGTGCCAAGGTTATCGCCACGGCCTTTGCAGATATCGGGTTCGACGTGGACGTTGGCCCGCTGTTCCAGACACCTGCCGAGGCCGCGCAGGACGCGGTGGACAATGACGTACATGTGGTCGGCATTTCCTCGCAGGCGGCGGGGCATAAAACACTGGCACCCCAGCTAGTGGAAGAGCTGAAGAAAGCAGGGGCCGACGATATCATCGTGATCTGTGGCGGGGTGATCCCGCAACAGGATTACCAGTTCCTGTATGACCATGGGGTCAAGGCCATCTTTGGTCCGGGCACCAACATTCCCGAGGCCGCTCAGGACATTCTGCGCCTGATCCGCCAGGCACGGCCCTGACACAAGGCAAGTCTTTCAACGAAAGCTCTTGTGATCCTGCGCCAATGGCGAAAACATGCGACCGGATCCCTTTGGGTCCGGTCGTTTTCGCAGGAGGGTGCGCATGTTACTCGATCATCTGGCCGTCGCGGGCGAAACGCTTGAAGAAGCGTCTGCACACATTGAACAGGCGCTTGGTGTTGCACTGCAACCCGGTGGGAAACACGAAAAATTCGGGACACATAACAGGCTGCTGGGGCTCAGGGACGGGCTCTATCTGGAAGCGATTGCCATCGATCCGCAGGCGCAGCCTCCGGGTAGGCCGCGATGGTTCGATCTGGACAATTTTCAGGGCGGCCCGCGTTTGACGAACTGGATATGCCGGGTCGAGGATATCGAGGCCACACTGTCGATCTTTCCCGATAGCACCGGAGAGCCCATCGACCTGACCCGCGGCGCGTTGCAATGGCGCATGGCGGTTCCGCCAACGGGGCGTTTGCCGTTCGACAATCTGTTTCCCGCCCTTATCGAATGGCAGGGCGACCTGCACCCGGCAAACATGTTGCAGGACAGCGCGTGCCGGTTGCGGCGTCTGGTTGTCTATCACCCCGATGCCCTGATACTGGCCCGTCAACTGGGTGAACTGGATCATGTGGTGTTCGATACCGGCCCCGCCGCTTTGCAGGCAGAGATCGAGACTCCTCATGGGCTTCGGGTGCTGGAATGAACATACGCCCGGCCACAGCGTCAGATGCACCAGCCATTGCCCGGATCACCAATGCGATCATCCGGGACACTTTGGTCACTTTCACGACGGACGAACGCAGCGCCGCCCAGATTGCCGAAGATATCAAGGCACGCTCGCCCGGTTTTCTGGTTGCCGAGCACGACAGCCACGTTATCGGCTTTGCCACATATGGCCCTTTCCGCACCGGGCCCGGTTATGCGCAAACCTGCGAACATACGATCCAGCTGTCACCGGATGCGTGGGGCAAAGGGCTGGGACGTGCGTTGATGTCAGAGCTGGAGGAAGTCGCGCAAGCCCAAGGCGTTCATGTTCTGGTCGCGGGCATATCCTCGGCCAATCCGGGGGCTGAGGCGTTTCATGCCGCACTTGGCTATTCGAAAGTCGGGGTGATGCCCGAAGTCGGCTTTAAGTTCGGCCAGCGGCTGGACCTTGTGCTGATGCAGAAAATTCTTGGTGCTGAATGACCTGTTGCACCTGACAGTCCCGAATTGTGACGCTAGGGTGCGGTCATGTCGATCTGGACTCGCATATCCGATGCGCTCAGCGCGCTTGCCCAGGGCGAAAGCCTGACCGCAGTTTTTGAAAAACTACGCTCGCCACCGGAACGGTCCGTGGCCTTTACGATTGCGGTCATCGCACTGGGTGCCAAAATGGCCAAGGCAGACGGTCAGGTGACCCGTGATGAGGTCACCGCCTTTCGCGACGTGTTTCAGATCGCGCGCGAAGATGAGGAAGGTGCAGCCCGCGTCTTCAACATGGCCCGTACGGACGTGGCGGGATATCAGGACTACGCCCGCAAAATTGCCCGCATGTTTTCCGAAGACAGCACAACCCTGTGTGACCTGATGGAAGGTCTTTTTCACATCGCGATGGCGGATGGTTTCTATCATCCGAACGAAAACGCGTTTCTCGAAGATGTCAGCCAGATTTTCGGGCAAACCGACGCGCAGTTCAAAGCACTGCGGGCGCGCTTTGTTCCGGATGCGCCAAACGATCCTTACACGGTTCTGGGCGTTCCACATGACATGCCGCTGCCCGACATTCGCAATGTCTGGCGGCAGCTGGTTCGGGAAACGCACCCCGACGCCATGATGGCCCGGGGTGTCCCCGAAGAGGCGATCCGGCTGGCCGAGAAAAAGATGATCGACATCAATCGCGCCTGGGATGAAATCAACGGCGCGCGGGCCTGATCAGATGCGGCTGGCGACCTATAATATCGAATGGTTCGCCAATCTGTTTGACCAGAAAGACAGGCTGATCGTCGATGACAGCTGGTCCGGCAGGCACGACGTCACCAAAGCGCAGCAGATCGAAGCGATTGCCAAGGTTCTGACTGCCATTGACGCTGATGCGATTGTAATCGTCGAGGCGCCCAACACGGGCAGACGCCAGAACACGGTTCGGGCCCTGCAAGCCTTTGCCGAAGCGTTCGACTTGCGCACGTCTGATGCGGTGATGGGCTATGCAAACGACACGCATCAGGAACTGGCATTGCTCTATGACAGAACGGTGCTGAGTGTTCGCCACGATCCCAAGGGAGATATTGCAGATACCACAGCCCCCCGGTTCGATGGTGTATTCAAAATCGACCTCGACATTGATGCGACCGAGGATGTCGTGCGGTTCTCCAAACCGCCGATGGAACTGGCGGTGACGACGCAAGCGGGGCACAACATCCGCCTGATCGGGGCACATCTGAAATCCAAGGCACCGCACGGTGCCGAATCGCGGGACGAGGCGATCCGGATTTCGATTGCCAATCGCCGCAAACAGCTGGCGCAAGCGATCTGGCTTGCACGGCGCGTCGAATGGCATGTCGCGCAAAAACAGCCCGTCATCTTGCTGGGGGATCTGAATGATGGCCCCGGGTTGGATGAGTTTGAACACCTCTTTGGCCGCTCGTCGGTCGAGGTGTTGCTGCAAGCCGGATTGTTCGATCCGAACGCCGTCACAGCCTATAGGTTTCGGCCCGGGCCGGTGCCTGCCACTGCGCGCTTTGCCCGTCCGGAGGAAGGCAAATTTCTGGACGCTTTGCTGGATTACGTAATGATTACCACGGACCTGCAAGCAAATCGCCCGTCCTGGCGTATCTGGCACCCGTTTCAGGATGCCGCCTGTTGGGCTGAACCGGAATTGCGACAGGCGCTTTTGACAGCCTCCGATCATTTTCCAGTCACGCTGGATATTGAACTGTGACCTTTCCAGCCTGCCACACGGGCCTTATATGTCAGGTATGAAACGCATATTGCTGATCAGCACGATCTCCATGTTCCTTGCTGCGCCCTCCATGGCACAGGAAGACAATGAAAAATCCCTGATGGAACAGGGGGCCGAACTGTTTTTCGAAGGTTTGCGCAAGGAAATGGAACCGGCATTGGAAAACTTGCTGGGTCTGGCGGAAGAGCTTGGCCCGGCGATGCAGTCCTTCTTGCAGCAGATGGGCCCGGCACTTGCTGAACTGGCGGCCGAGGTCAAGGACTGGAGCGTTTATGAACCGCCCGAGATCCTGCCCAATGGCGATATCATTATCCGCAGAAAACTGACCCAAGAGCCATCCGAGCCCGAAAAGCGGGATATCGAGGTGCCAGAAGGACCCACAGACATCTGACCTGGTTAAAGGTCAGCCCCTGATAATCACGCGAGTCTGAGATTTCAGTGCTGCTGCCAAAGCGCTGAACCGGGCTTCAGCCACTTCGCTGAACAGGGGGGCAGCGGATTCGGGCAGATACAGTTCCAGTTCTCGCTTTTTTGGGAAAAACTTGAGCTGCCCCATATTGGCATCGTTGTGCATCCACAGCATCGCGCCAAAGCGCATGGCCTTGCCCAGAATTTCGGCTTGTTTCTGGCTTTTTTCATCCAGCAATTCGTAAAGCCGAGAGAACCGGTTGCCTTCCCGTTTGTTGCGATAGCGGTGTTGCAGTGCCAAACCGATGAAAACACGTTCGGAGTGCTTCAGGCCACCCAGATTGGCGCGCGTGACGTTGTCGAAACACACCTCGGCCCGATAGTCGGGATGCGCGCGCCAGCTTACATCGTGCAGCAGGCAGGCCGCCTTGATCAGGCGCACTCTGCTGGGCGGTGCCGATCTAAACAGCGGGATGACAAAATCATAGAGGTTGCTGCCAAATCCCGGCAGGCGGGCGTCCTTGGCTTCCGAGAACCGGCTGGCTTCGATAAGCGGGTCGCGGTCGCGCACTTCCTGCGGCATCTGCTCATACAGCAACCCCTCGCGGATACCATAGCTTGAGATGGCGATATCTTTGGGTTTGAACGTACGGATCAGCCGTGCCAGAACATCCATCGCGTAAGGGATAAGCGCCATGCGCGAGCTGGACACGCCCGCCTGAGCACGCAACTTTTCACTATCGTGTTTTTCGATGTATTTGATCGTCTCGCGCACCTGCTTGGTGGTCATGCGGTATTCATGCAGCACGTTCAGCGGATAGCCCCGCCGCAGCATGTCCAGCCGCGCAAAGGCGCGCCAGCTGCCGCCGACCAGAAACAGACGGTCCCGCTGCTGGCCCATCTGATTGCGCAGATCCTCCATCGTTTCCTTGATATGCGCTTTTCGCGCACGTCGCCCGCCTTTGATGTCACGCAGTTTCAGCGGCCCAAGTGGCGAGGTCACTCGGCGGCCGACCTGACCACCGCCGATTTCGGCCAATTCCATCGACGACCCGCCGATATCGCAGATCAGCCCATAAGCTCCGGGCCATCCCAACAGGACACCCTGTGCCGACAGGCGGGCTTCTTCGTCACCGTCAATGATGGCCACCTGCAAACCGGTTTCAGCCTGCACCTGATCGCAGAACTCGGGCCCATCCGAGGCTTCTCGCACAGCAGCGGTGGCGACAACATGCAAACCGGGCAAATCCAGATCCATTGCCAGGTGCTGGAACCGTCGTAGTGCCGACAAGGCGCGTTCGCGGCCACGCGGGTTCAGTCGCCCGGTTTCGGACAGGCCCGCCCCCAGTTCGCACATGACCTTTTCATTGTAGAAATAGGCCGGTGATCGGGCCGCCCCGTCGAAAATGACCATCCGGACCGAGTTCGACCCGACATCGACAACCCCGACGCGCGACAGCGCCCGTGCGTCCGGTTTGTCAAACAGGGGCTTTCCGAACGTTCCCCAGTCCGGGATATCGGTTTTGACGGTCTGATCCATGTGTGTTCCAGATAGTTCTGCCTGAGGATGCGAAATTGACGTCAGCGGGTCAATCATTGGTCTCGACCTCATCCGGGGCCGTGTTCAGTACGCGAATGGCAAGCGCGCGTGTAATGTCGCGTTTTTCAGCCAGGGCCAGTTGGTCCAGTTGGGATACAACGTCGGCTGCGCTTTCAAACCGCCGGTCCATATGCTTGACAAGATAGGCGATGACATCGGGGCCGGGGTTGAGCTGCCTGTCGACAAACAGCTTGGCAAGTACTGCGCCCAGCAATGCGTCATCGGGCGGATCCAGTGCGACGTGATGGGCGCCTTCGACCCGGCTTTGCAGGTCGGCCAGCGGCAACTCCCAGAATTTCGGTGCAAGACGGCCTGTCATCAGCAGGGGGTGCCCCTCGGCCAGAACAAGATTATGCAGGTGGAACAGCGTTTTTTGCAGCTCGAGATCGCCGGCGATCAAAGGCACGTCTTCGATCGCAATCGGCATACGCGCCAGGTCTGGCACATCGTCATATCTTAGATTGCTGGCCTGAAGGATACGCCCGCCGGTTTCAGCGGCCCAGACATGGGCCAGATGGGTTTTGCCCGCGCCAGCAGGCCCACTCAGCACCAGTTTGTTGCCGGGCCAGGACGTGGCCGAGATCATTGCCACCGCCAGCGCATTGGCCGGTGACACAAAGAAATCCTCTCGCCCGAGCGCAGTTTTGGCGGGCAGATCAAAGCTGAGTTGTCGGGCCATTTACTCGGTTTCCTGATCCAGACCTTCAAGACCAGTGTACAATCTGCTGTCGAGGTATAGCGATGTGGCAAAGCGGGCCAGCACGCCCAATGCTGCGGCGACCGGGACAGCGATTAGCATGCCGACGAAGCCGAACAGCGCGCCAAAGACCGACAGGGCCAGCAGGAGCCAAACCGGGTGCAGCCCGACAGAGCTGCCGACCAGCTTGGGTGTCAGGAAATTGCCCTCGGTGACCTGCCCAACGGCAAAGATACCCGCGATCAGCCCGATATGAGCCCAGTCACCCCAGAACTGAAACAGCGCAAGCCCGATGGCCAGCGAGCCTCCGATAAGGGCACCCAGATAGGGAATGAACGTGACCAGGCCCGCGATAAAGCCCACAATCAGACCGAATTGCAGGCCAGCAAGCATCAGTGCAACCGCGTAATAGGTGCCAAGGATCAAGCAGACTGTTCCCATGCCGCGCACGAACGAGGCCAGAACCGCGTCGATCTCACCCGCCAGCCGCCTGATGATGGGGGCGTGGTCACGTGGCAGCAGTTCTCCGATGCGGGCGGTCATGCGATCCCAGTCCAACAGCAAGTAGACGGCCACAACCGGCACAATGACCAACAGAACAACGATGTTGATCGCGGAACCCAGCGAGGACAGCACCGTCTGCATAACGTCCCCGGTCTTGGATTTCAGCGTTTCGCCAAAGGACACCAGCATCGCGTGCGTGCTCGATTCCCGGTCAAGCAAGGACGGGAACTGTTTTTCTATGAAACTGCGCAACTGTTTGAACAGATCAGGCAGTACATCGACAAGATCCAACAACTGGGTGATCAGCGCAGGGACCACCATCAGAATTGCCAGTACAAACCCCAGAACACCGACGACCGTGATGACCGCCGTAGCGGCCATACGCGACAGGCCCAGCCGCTCCAGCCGGTCAGCGACCGGATCAAGGAAATAGGCAATGGCCCCACCGATGACAAAAGGCAACAAGACATCCCCAAGCGCCCACAGGATCAACGCGAAAACCGCAGCGGCGATGCTCCAGTATCTCAGCTGATCCTTAACCGGCAAAGCCATGGCGATCCCCTTGTTCAGGCCCTTGCAGGTGTTCTTGGCGCATCAAAGCCCATGATGCAAGCGGTTCATGGCGCTTGCGTTTACAGAGGTCAGCCGCGCAACGTTCCCAATTCCGGGGTGTCTTCGGTGGCGGTTTCGTCGGGCCAGTTGGTGCGCCAAATCTCGGCCGACCAGTGACCGCAATGAACCGCCGGACGGTCAAAGCCGGGCAGGGGCGGCAGCAAAGGCGCGACGACGACGTCGTGACGGGGCACCGCGAAATAGGGAAAAGAGTACCGTTCCCGCCCCGACCGGTTCACAACCCGATGGGGCGTGGATTTCAACCGCCCGCCCGACCACAGCTCCAGCATGTCACCGATATTCACCACGAAACCACTGGGCGGGCAATCGGGCGAGATCCAGCCACCGCTGCGGGTCTGCACCTCAAGCCCGCCCACCGGATCGGGGGCAATGATGGTCAAGGCGTCGGTATCCTTGTGCGGATGGATGCCATAGCCCGCCTCATCCTCGGCCTGAGGCGGGTAATGCAGCAGGGTCATGTTGGTCATCGGGGCCCGGAATGCGCTGCGCAGCGCGTCGGATTTCAGATCCAGCCCTGCCTCTAACGCGCCCAGCAACAGATCGGTGACGCGATCCAGTTGCCGCCAGTAACCCAGAATGACCTCTTTCGCACCGGGTACGTCGCCAGGCCAGATGTTTGGCCCGTATAACGCGCAATCCTCACGCACCGGATCGTCAGCCGCGACCTCGTGATGCAGTTTGTAGCCTTCGTATTTGTCGGCCTCGCCCGATCCATCATTGGGTGTGAAAAACCCCATGGGAATATAGCCGCGATAGTTGGCGCGGGTGATGGCCTGATCCCATTTTCGTGCGTCATCGACGGCAAAGATCTGTCGGGTGATCTGACGCACCTGATCCACGGTTTGCCGGGATATGCCAGTCCCGGTGATCGACAAAAAGCCGATCCCCTGACAGGCCGCAAGGATGTGCCGGACCGTTGTGTCATAGGCTGCGGTTCCTGGTGCAGTCAAAGGCGCGATATCAATCGTTGGGATACTGTCCATCAATGAATCCTCACCCCCTGGCGTTGCAGTTCAGCGCGAACCGGTGCCAGATTCAGCTGGTCCAGCTCCTGATTGCTTTTCAGTGAGACCGCAGCGGCAATGCCCGCGCCCTGACCCATGACGGCGCAGCAGGCCATATTTCGCGTTGCGGCATGCGCCACCCGGTCCGCGCCATGTGAGCGTCCTGCAACCAGCAGACCTTTGATGCCCTTGGGCAGCATCGACCGATAGGGGATTTGCATATACCGCCCCGTAGTTGGCAGGATCAGAATGCCATAGCCGTCGATGAACTCGGGATAGATACCTATCGTATCCTCGAACCGGCCCTGATGGCGGGCATCGTTTTCGGTCATGTTGTAAACGGCATCGATCTTGCGGGTGTCGCGGATGCCGATGGTCATCCCGAAATTCCGCAAACGCGCGTTTTCGCAACCGGGCATGAACCGGCGCAGCGCCTCGATGGCCAGCATGGTCTGGCGGCGACCTTCAATCTCGCCGCGCGTCAGGCTGTCCGGGTCGGTGCCATCGATCTCGGCCAGATGGATGAGGTTCATGTAGGTCAGCTCGCCCGTGTCATGCATCGCGCCCCAGGTTCCGGCGATGGTATTCAGGTGCGGCGGGATCAGCCCCTCATCAATCGCTTGCTGGAACGGTTTGTGCACGAAGGGTGAGAACATGTCGTCCTCTTTCCCCGAGGTCTCAATGTTCCACTCTCCGCCGCCGCCCCAGTCCTTGTAGGTCTGCGGGTCAGCTTTCACACCTTCCATAAAGGCCCGCTTGTCAACGCCCGCCAGGTGAAACATGACCGAGGCCGCCATCATGTCCTCGCGCGGAGTTTTGTGGGTCGGCGCGCCCGAACGATGGGCTACATCCGCGTCGCCGGTGGCATCAATGACGACCTTGGCCAAAATCGCCTCGCGCCCGGCCTTGGATTCTGTGATGACGCCGGTGATCCGGTCTCCATCCAGGATCGGCGCGACGAATTGTCGGTGCAGCATCGGGTGCACGCCCGCCTCTTCGACCAGCTTGTCGGCGACCAGTTTGAAGCCTTCGCTGTCCAACTCATAACTTAGCGACTGGCTTTCCGGAACGGCGGCCCCCATCTCCTTGGCGCGGGTTTCGAACTCCATCCCGATGCCGCCTGCCTCGACGGTTTGCTCGTGCCGGTACCAGGCAAATCCTTCGACGCCGACCGCCGTGATGTTGCCACCCATGCAGCCGAACCGATCAATCAAAGATACCTCGGCCCCCGCACGTGCCGCTGCAAGCGCTGCGGCCAACCCGGCGGGGCCGGAACCGACGACCAGAACATCGGTTTGATGAATGACGGGGATTTGGCGTGCGGGTTCCTGAATGGTCTGCATTGGCGCCTCATGGAATTTGCGTTTCCGCTACCATTGGGATTCCCGATTGGCGGGTCAATCAAAAAACCGACTGCCGCAAGGTCGGAAAAACACCAATGCGCGATTGCCCCCGGCGGGGCTTTGGCATAATCACCTGTCCAGTCGAATTCTTACCTTTGAAGGTCCGTCCATGCGCCTGAGCCGTTACTTTCTGCCCGTTCTCAAGGAAACCCCGTCCGAGGCTCAGATCGTCAGCCACCGGCTGATGCTGCGTGCAGGGATGATCAAGCAGGCCTCTGCCGGGATTTATTCCTGGTTGCCGCTGGGCTTCAAAGTGCTGCGCAAGCTGGAAAACATCGTCCACGAGGAACAGGCGCGGGCCGGTCACATCGCGATCCAGATGCCCATCATCCAGTCGGCGGATCTGTGGCGTGAATCCGGGCGCTATGACGATTACGGTCAGGAGATGCTGCGGATGAAGGACCGGCATGACCGGGACATGCTGTTCACGCCGACGGCCGAGGAATTGGTTACAGATATCTTCCGCGGCCACGTCAGCAGCTACAAGGATCTGCCGCTGACGCTCTACCAGATCCAGTGGAAGTTTCGCGATGAAATCCGCCCGCGTTTCGGCGTGATGCGGGGCCGTGAATTCTACATGAAGGACGGATACAATTTCGACCTGACCAAGGAAGATGCGCTGCACGCCTATAACCGCCATCTGGTCAGCTATCTGCGCACTTATGAACGGATGGGACTTCAGGCGATTCCGATGAGCGCCGATTCCGGCCCCATCGGTGGCGATGACACGCATGAGTTCCTGGTTCTGGCCGATACCGGCGAATCCGAAGTTTTCTATGACAGTGCTGTCACTGACCTGACCTTTGGCGACCGTGACATCGATTATGACAACCGCGAACAGTGTCAGGCCATTCTGGAAGAGTTCACTTCGAAATACGCGCGCACTGATGAAACCCATGACGAGGCGCTGTTCAATCAGATCCCCGAAGAACGCCGCCGCGTGGCGCGCGGCATCGAGGTGGGTCAAATCTTTTACTTTGGCACCAAATACTCCGATCCCTTGGGCGCGACTGTCCAAGGCCCGGATGGCAAACCGGTTCCGGTTCACATGGGCAGCCATGGTATCGGTGTCAGCCGCCTTGTAGGAGCAATCATCGAGGCCAGCCATGACGACAAGGGCATCATCTGGCCCGAGGGCGTGACCCCATTCCATTGCGGTATCGTCAACCTCAAGCAGGGCGATGAAGAAGCCGATGCAGCCTGTGACAAGATCTACACGGCGCTGACGGCTTTGGGTCTGGAGCCGCTTTATGACGACCGCAACGAACGCGCTGGCGGTAAATTCGCCACGATGGACCTGATCGGTCTGCCCTGGCGCATCACGGTTGGCCCGCGCGGTCTGAAGAATGGTGTGGTTGAACTGACCTGCCGCCGCACTGGCGAAAGCGAGGAACTGAGCCCCGAAGCGGCCGTCACCAAAGTTGCTGAGATTTACCAGAAGATCGCCTGAGCGACCATCAGTTGCTGCATGAAGCGGGCGTTGAAATACGCCCCGTGATCCGGAAGGGGTGCCGGAGGCTCAGACCTGGCGGCCCTTCCCAAGCTACCTGAAGGCCGACCGCGTCAGTCGGTCGGTTCTCAGTTTTGATCCGACGTCGGGCGTTCGGCCAGGACGTCTCCGTTGGCTCCGTCACCTGTGGCCACAACAATCGGGCGGCCAAGGCGGCTGATCAGTTCGCGAAACTCAATATCCAGAAAGCGCAATCCGCAAATCCGCGCATCGGTTGCCCGATCCGTGATACACAAACGGCCTTGCCGGAAAACCAGACGATATCCTTTGTCTTTCAGGATGTCTGCCAGATTGCCCCAGCTTGCCGCGGTGACAAAGATCGGCCGGATGGCCGCGCGCAGCAAGGCTGCGGTTTCACAATCCAATTCTGTTGAAGCCTGGCGGGTCGAAATTGCACCCGCGCCATTGGTTGAAATTCGTAAATTCATTGAGCGACCCCCGCTCTTTAAATGTGTTCCCCCTTGGTTAGGGTGGCAAAGTTTCTGAAAATAATCAAAAAGAGTAATAAAATTTCACACTTATTGTTGCCTTTACGATTCAGTGGCTCACGATGTGCGATGATTAACGTCATACCTGAAACAATCACCTTCTGTCTGTGATGCGCTTCACAACTCATGGTGTAGCGCCCGAATTGGAAGACACCTGTTTTGCACGTGTATTTTGGTCATGTCCTGAAACGATTCGGCTCTTTCAGGCTGAGGAACGAGTTCAGAGTGACAACCGGCTTGACCATTGGGCGAAATGCCGAAAGGGTCGCCGCAAACAAGAAAACCCGGAGCAGGCATGGCCAAGACACCCCCGCCCTTTGCCCCTTTTGAATGGAAAATCGCCTGGCGATATCTGCGCGCGCGCAGGGCCGAAGGCGGTGTCAGCGTGATGACATGGATCTCTTTGATCGGGATCACGCTTGCCGTGTTTGCCCTGATCGCTACGCTGGCTGTCCGTTCAGGTTTTCGCTCTGAATTCGTCGGCACCATTCTGGGCGCCAATGCGCATGTGACGGTCTATTCCTCGGGTGAATTTGACGCGCAGGGCCGGGTGGATCGAACAATTGCCGACTACAAGGAACGCACCGACCGCATAGCGCAGGTGCCCGGAGTTGAGCGTGCCGCACCGCTGGTGAAGGGGCAGGTGCTGATCACCAACCGCGACAGCAGCAGCGGGGTCGAGGTGTTTGGCATCCGACCCGACGATCTGCTCGACCTGCCGGGTATCGCGCAGGCGGAACAGGCGGCGGGGGACCTGTCGGACTTCCAGACGGGTGAGGATGTCATCGCCATTGGATCGGGTGTGGCCCGCAGCATCGGGGCCACTGTCGGGGATGTGGTCAAACTGACCTCGCCCAACGGGGTCAAAACCGCCTTTGGCACGTCGCCGCGCGTGAATGCCTATCGCGTTGTCTATGTGTTTTCGGCCGGCCGCTATGACATCGACCGCACCCGCGTCTACATGCCGTTTTCGCAGGCGCAGGGCTTTTTCAACCGTGAAGGTGTGGCGGATGAGATCGAAGTGATGGTGGACAAGCCCGAAGATCTTGGCCCGATCCTGATTCCCATTCTTGAGGCGTCGGGCGAGCGCAGCCAGATCTGGACGTGGCAGGACGCATCCGGCGGCTTTCTGCGCGCGCTCGAGGTTGAGGATAATGTGATGTTCATCATCCTGTCGATCCTCGTTCTGATTGCTGCGATGAACATCGTTTCGGGCCTGATCATGCTGGTCAAGAACAAAGGGCGCGATATCGGTATCCTGCGCACGATTGGCCTGAGCGAAGGATCGGTTCTGCGTGTCTTTTTCATCTGCGGTGCGTTCACCGGCCTGATCGGCACTGCAATGGGGGTTATCCTGGGATGCCTCTTTGCAATCTACATTGATCCGATTTTCTCATTCGTAAACTACGTGATGGGCGGTGGCGTGTGGGATCCGTCGATCCGTGGCATCTACGCCCTGCCGGCCGAACTGCATCTGAGCGATGTGCTCAAGGCGACGGGCCTGTCGCTTGGCCTGTCTTTCATCGTCACCTATTTCCCCGCCCGCCGCGCGGCGCGGCTGAACCCGGTCGAGGCGCTGCGCTATGAATGATGTCACCTTGCGACTGAACGGTCTGACCAAGACCTACCTCAAAGGCACACCGGGCGAGGTGCAGGTTCTGCGCGGGGTCGACCTCGAACTGCGCGCGGGTGAGGCTGTGGCCATGGTTGCGCCGTCAGGGGCGGGTAAATCGACGCTTCTGCACATCGCCGGTCTGCTGGATAGGCCTGACAACGGAACCGTGGAAATCGGGGGGCAGAATGTGAACGGCAAGGGCGACCGAACCAGAACGGCGTTGCGTCGGCAGGATATCGGGTTCGTATATCAGTTCCATCACCTGCTGCCCGAGTTTACGGCGCTGGAAAACATCACATTGCCGCAACTGGCCAATGGCGCGTCCGAAAAAGCTGCTCAGGCACGGGCATTGGACTTGCTGGACCGTGTGGGCGTCGCCCCGCGCGCCAGCCACCGCCCTGCGGCGCTGTCGGGCGGTGAACAACAACGCGTGGCTTTTTGCCGGGCGCTTGCCAACGCGCCGCGTGTTTTGCTGGCTGACGAACCGACAGGCAATCTGGACCCTGAAACTTCGGATCAGGTGTTCGATGCGCTGATGACACTGGTGCGGGACGAGGGATTGTCGGCGTTGATCGCGACCCACAACCTCGAACTGGCGGCGCGCATGGACCGAATGGTCCGGCTTGAGGGCGGCGTGCTCAGGCCAGTTGAGTGATTGCAACACCGATGGCCATGACCGCGATACCACTCGCCCGCATCAGGGTGAGTGGCGCCACCTGTGCGCCGAACAGGCCGAAGTGATCGATTGCCGCGGCACTGATCAATTGCCCCAACAGGACAAAGAACACGGCGTTTCCCACACCGAAATGCGGGGCGACATGGGTGATCGACAACACATAGAATGCAATCAGGATGCCAGCGAACAACAGGTGTTTCGGGGCCTGCGCAACCTTGGACAAGGCTGCAAAACCGGGAAACAACAGCATGGTCAGCACCGAGGCGGCCAGGGCAATTGCAAACAGCACCACAGCTGCCGTTGTCGGTGATCCGATGACCTTGCCAAGGGCCGCGTTAAGAGCGGCCAGTATCGGAATTCCAAATCCGGCGGCCAGCATGATGGCTGCGTATTGTGTCATTGCCCGAACCCTCTGCACCTGTTTCGTTGATCTGGATCATTGCGCCCATATGCCTGTCGGGCAACCCTGCAAATGTCAATTGTGACAGGAGGATACGATGTTCAAGGCAACGATCGGTATGCTGGTTCTCGGGGTTTCGGCTGCTGCCGCACAGGCTGCTTGGGCGCAGGATGCCGTGACCGGAGAGGAACTCTATTTGCATTACTGCGCGACCTGTCACGGGATTGACGCAACCGGGCAGGGGCCGATGGCCAGCGTGCTGGTTGTTCAGCCGTCCGATCTGACCGCATTGTCCGGCGAAAGCGGGGTGTTCCCGACCGCCCGCGTTGTCGCCCGCATCGACGGCAGGGATCCGCTGGTCAGCCATGGCAGCCCGATGCCGGTCTATGGCCCTTATTTTGACGGGCAGGACACATCCATGAAAACACCGGAAGGTCAGCCGATCCTGACCAGCCAGCCGATCGTTGATCTGGTGGCGTATCTGGAAACCCTGCAGCGCGCCCGGAACTAACTGCAAATCCCTTCGATCCTGGCTTCGCTCCACGGGATCAGGACCGGGCGCTCGCGCCCCTGTTCCGGCAGGGGCGACAGATCAAAATGGGCACCCAGCATGTCGTGTAGTCTTTTAGTGCGCTTGGCCTGAGGGGCCAGCGCGCGACAGCACACGTATTCCTCGACGATCGCGCCCTGCTGTTCGAACCCGTAGGTCAGAAAATCCGGAGAAGTTTCGAGGTCGAACAGATACGGATCCCTTCGGCCCCCATGTTCCGCCGCAGCGCGCAGGGGGTGGTAACCCGTGGTCCGGCGATTCTGCCATTGCCAGACATGCGTCAACTCATGGGCCAAAAGCATCGCGGCCAGCAGGTTCATCTGATCCGGAAAGTCGGACATATAGTCCTCCAGATACCAGTCGCGGGTAAAATAGACTTTGTTGAACAGGGCCACGGCGGCAGGTTTGCCCGTCACCGGCCCGGGGTCCACCGGGGGCAGAATGCGCTCGCGGCAGGCCAGTCGCGGGCGTTCTTCGCGGAAATACGTCACGTTGGTAACCGGGGCACCTTCGACCAGACGGATGTGATCCAGATTCAGGGTTCCCCCCTGGATGGTCTCCGCAAAATCGCGCTCCTGCTCGGTCAACTCTCGACCGCAGGCGGCCAGCAACAAAAGAGAAGCAAAGAATAAACGCAGAACCATAAGTTGAATCTTATTCCGCTGCGGGTATTCCGCAAACCGTTTTCACAGACTCATGGCCAGAACCCGGCTGATTTCCGTTAATGATCGCCCGGACTGACCCATCCATGTATTAAAGGCGTTCTGAACCGCCTCCATCGCTTTCTTCGAGGTGGCAGGCTTGTCGATCACACCTTCGGCAATCAGGCGGGCGGTGACATCCTGGGACAGAATGAAACTGTCCCGCCCGGCAAACCGCATCGCGTATTGCGCCGAAGCGCCGCCCAGTCGGGCCCCGCGTTTGGCCAACATGGCCAGAAGATTGACGTAGTCATCAGATGGCCAGCCGCCCAGCACTTTACCCACGCCGCCTTCCTCGCGCAGCTCAAGCAGGAACGCAGCGTTATCCCGTACAGCCGCGATCTTGGTTCCATTCCTGACGATGCGCGTATCCTGCAACAGGGTGTCAAACTTCTCATCATCCATGAACGCGCATCGCCCCACGTCGAACCTGTCAAAGGCTGTTTCGAACCCGTCCCATTTGTTTTCGATGACTTTCCAGTTGAAACCGGCCTGAAAGATGCATTTCGTGATGACCGACAGCCAGCGGTCCTCAGGCATCGCTGCCAGTTCCGCGGGGGTTTTCGGTTTGCTCAGTTTTGCGTCCAGTGCTTCTGGACCGCCGTGGCGCGCGGCTGCGATTTCAAAGATTTCGTCAAACGTTCGCATCTGTCTAACCTTGATGTTGCCCGACATTGAATGTTTATCTTTTGTTCTTGTTTGGCAACGAAAAATCTGACCTCTCCCAGATTTGATGCAGTCCCCCGAATAATAGGATTCGCAGAAAAATGCGGATTTTTGAAAGAAGTTCTCGACAAAAGGTGGCAAAATGTTTTCTGATTGACTCGTCAGTCAACGTCCCGTCTTAGCGAAATGGAACAAGGGCAAGCCGGGTTGGATGCATAAAGAGAGCCGGGAAGGGGAAACAAACTGGCAGCAAGATCTTTTCCACAATTTGGAAACGGATCACTGTTCTTTTCCAGCCAAATTTGTGCATGCTGCGGCATGGCATTGTCATCAGACAGAAAGACCGGCGGGGAAAACCTTGCCGGGATGGGCAAAACAAATATGACAGGGAGTTAAGTCCATGAAAAAACTAAGTGTAAGCCTAATGGCTCTGAGCGTTGCAGGCGCAGCGCAGGCGGCGGATATGGGTGCCGTGGATGAACCGATCAAACTGGCGATCAACGAATGGACCGGCCAGCACGTGACCACGCATGTGGCGGGTGAGATGCTCAAGGCAGCCGGGTACAACGTCGAATATGTGACCGCGGGTATGATGAACCAGTTCCAGGCGCTGGCCGATGGCGACATCGACGCGACACTGGAAATCTGGTCTTCCAACGTTTCCGATGAATACGCCAAGAAAATCGGTGAAGGTACTGTGGTCGAAATCGGTGATCTGGGTCTGGATGCCAAGGAAGGCATCGCATACCCGGCGCATGTGGCCGATCTGTGCCCGGGCCTGCCCGCATGGGAAGCGCTGAAAGATTGTGCACAGGTCTTTGCGACGGCGGAAACTCTGCCCGGTGGTCGTCTGGTCGACTACCCGGCCGATTGGGGTACTCCGGGCGCGGATCGCATGACCGGTCTGGAATTGCCGTTCAAAGCCGTACCAGCAGGGTCCGAAGGGGCGCTGATCGCGGAATTGCGCGCTTCGACCGAACGCAAATCGCCACTGCTGATCACCTTCTGGCAGCCGCATTGGGCGATGTCGGCCTATGACGTTCAATTCGTTGAACTGCCCGCCGGTGAAGAGGCGTGCTTCAGTGATCCGGCCTGGGGCCCGAATCCGAACGCTGTCAATGACTGCGACTTCTCTCCCTCGCGCATCTTCAAAGCCGGCTGGAGCGGTATGGAAGAGAAATGGCCAGCAGCCTTTGAAATCCTGACCAACTATCAGCTGGCGGTTGAAGACCAGCAGCCGATGATGGGCGCGATCGACGTTGACGGCGGAAAGGTCGAAGAAGTTGTCGCCGCATGGATGGCTGAAAACGAAGGCAAATGGCGTCCGGTTGTAGACGCGGCAACCCAGTGAGCCCGCGTAAGTGACGGACACGACTATGCCAGCCATCGCCTGCCGGAATCTCTGGCAGGTGTTTGGCCCCGGCGCTGACAAAGCCCTGACCGACGCGCTGTCTCGGTCAGGGAATGACGCCGACAAGGCTGCCGCCGCCCTTCGGGAACAGGGGCTGATTCCCGCAGTTCAGGATGCCAACTTCGAAGTTCAGGAGGGCGAGCTTTTCGTCATCATGGGCCTGTCAGGCTCGGGCAAATCCACGCTGATCCGCTGCATTTCGCAGCTGCTGCCCGGCACGGGCGGTGAGATTCGGGTGGACGGCGAAAATGTCATCGGAGCCTCGAAGAAGGCCCTGACCGAGTTGCGCCGCAAAAAACTGGGCATGGTGTTCCAGCATTTCGGCCTGTTCCCGCATATGACCGTTTCCGAAAACGTGGCCTATCCGCTGCGCGTGCAGGGTGTGGGCAAGAAGGAACGGCTGGCGCGCGCACAGGAGGTGATCTCACTGGTCGGTCTGGAAGGGCGCGAAGACAGCTTTCCGCGCCAGCTTTCAGGTGGCCAGCGCCAGCGTGTGGGCATTGCCCGCAGCCTCGCCGTAAATCCCGATATCTGGTTTCTGGATGAACCGTTCTCGGCCCTCGACCCATTGATCCGCCGCCAGTTGCAGGATGAATTCCTGCGCATTCAGGCGACGCTGAAGAAATCCATCGTCTTTATCACCCATGACATTCAAGAGGCGCTGAAGCTGGCCGACCGCATTGCAATCATGCGCGACGGCAAGATTGTTCAGATCGGAACGCCCACAGATATCGTGTTGCGCCCGGTGGATGATTACGTGCGCGAATTCTCGAAGGATGTCGCCAAAGGTCAGCACGCCAAAGTCGCCTCGGTCATGCGGAGCGAGGCGGAATGTGGCCCGGATGATCCCGGCCTCACCACCTCGATGACGCTGGACGCAGCCCTTGCGCATTGCATGGAGCTGTATGAACCCGTGCCCGTACGGGATGAGGCAGGCAATGTCGTCGGCACGGTGCATCCGTCCGATCTGGCCGCAGCTCTCCAGGTGGACGAGACATGACCGCCATAACCGACCTCCCGACACGGCGCAGTGCGCAGTTGACGGCAGGTGCGAAGGCCGCCCTGATAACTGTTATCGTCGGTGCAGTTTGCCTCGCGCTCGAGGGTATCGCCCCGTGGCTGGTCAAGTGGCCCGCCGCGTGGGAACTGCCTGCAACCCAATGGGTTGGCGCGTTTCTGGACTGGTTTCTGAACCTGATCAAACCGGCAATGCGGCTGTTTTCGGACCTGATGACCCACCCAATGAACTGGGCGAATTTCGTGCTAGGCAAAACGCCATGGCCTATCCTGATCGGGATTGTGACCGCGTTGGGCTGGTATCTGGGCGGCTTGTCCATGGCCGCACTTGGCTTTCTGGGCCTCAGCTTTGTTTTGGCCTCGGGCTATTGGGCCGAAAGCATGAATACGCTGGCGCTTGTTGCCGTCTCTGTCCCTGTGGCGTTGGTCATTGGGGGCGGCATCGGCATCCTCGCCAACGAAGTGCCAAAGGTGAAAACCTTTGTACAGGCCGTGCTGGACATCATGCAGACGGTGCCAACCTTTGCCTATCTGACACCGCTGCTGCTGCTGTTTGGATTTGGTCCTGTTGTTGGACTGATTGCTTCGGCCATCTATGCCGCACCGCCCATGGCGCGCAATGTGATGCTAGGATTGGAACGGGTAGAGCCCGAGATCAAAGAGGCCGCCATAATGTCCGGCGGTACTCGGTTCCAGCAACTGTTCCAGGTCGAAATCCCTGCCGCCACCACTCAAATCATGGTCGGTGTAAACCAATGCCTGATGGCTGCTCTGTCGATGGTTATCATCGCCGCCGTCATCGGTGGGTTCAACGATATCGGCTGGGAGGTTCTGCTGACCATGCGCAAGGCGCAGTTTGGCGAATCGCTGATGGCGGGTCTGGTTATCGTGGTCTTTGCCGTTGTGATCGACCGGATGAGCGGCACTTTGGCGACCGAGCGTAAACGCTATGACAGCCGTGTTGTCTGGGCGATGCTGGGCTTTGCTGTTGTCTTCACGGCGGCCTTCTGGGCGTGGTTGCCAAACCCTGCGGAACTGACCCTGCTGGACCCGATGGCCGAAGCCGTGGACAGCGGCCTGACCGCATTCACGCAGGCCAACGGCCAGTGGCTGGACGCGCTCAAGAACAACTCGCTGTTCTATGTTCTGCTGCCGCTGCGGATCGGGTTGGATCAGGCGGTGCTGCCCTTCACATGGGGTTTCCAGTGGACGTCTAGCATGAGCTATGTCCTGTTCGCAGCCGGTGCCGGGATTGCGCTTTTGATGGCGTGGCGCGGGCAGCTGACTGGCGGGCTGGTTGTTATGATCCTGATCGGAATGCTGGAAACCGGTATCGCGAACCTGCCGTGGCCCTTTGTCCTGACCGGCGCTGCTGCGCTGGGGTGGGTCGCCGGGGGCTGGCGCTTGGCCGCGCTCTGCGTGGGGTTGCTCTGCACCATCCTCGTCTCAGGCCTGTGGGAAAGGGCGCTGCTGTCGCTTTATCTCAGCGGTGCAGCGGTGTTTACCTGCGCTTTGGCAGGTGGGCTGATCGGCCTTGCCAGCGCGGTATGGCAGCCTGTGTGGAACGTGGTTCGCCCGATCTGCGACATGTTGCAGACGATCCCCCTTTTCGTGTTCCTGATCCCGGTGCTGATGGTGTTCCAGATTGGCGAGTTCTCGGCCTTTCTGGCCATCTGTGCCTATGCGATTGTCCCGATGATCCGCTACACGCGGCACGGGCTGGTCAATACACCGGATGAGATGATGGAGGCCGCAATTTCAAGCGGTGCGACCGAGTGGCAGATCATGCGCGATGTGCGGGCACCTTATGCGGCCCCGACCATCCTGCTGGGGCTGAACCAGACCATCCTTTATGCCTTTGCCATGCTGGTCATCGCGGCACTGATCGGGACCACCGGTCTGGGCCAGTCGATCTATCTGGCGCTGGGCCAGGCGGATGTGGGGCTTGGTATTTCGGCCGGGGCCGCGATGGCGATTCTGGCACTGATTGCCGACCGCATCGTGCAGGGCTTTGCCGAAGAACGCCGCGCGGCGCTTGGGCTGTAATACAGCGCAGGGGCGGTGCGTCCGCCCCTGCGACCCAACTTGATTTCGGGCAAGGAAGTCGCTGTCCTCCCAGTATAGACCGACCCCAACACGTTTGGAGAATATCATGACTGGTTGGGGCCTATTTCTTGCAGCACTCATCGTTTTCCTGCTCAGCCATGCAATTCCTGTACGGCCCACCGTGCGGGGATGGCTGATCGGCACACTCGGGCGCCGGGGGTATTTCTCGGCCTATTCACTTCTGTCTTTGGTCGTGCTGGCCTGGCTGATTGTCGCCGCGGCAAACGCCCCCTATGTCGAGGTCATTCCACCGTTCGCAGTCTTGCGCTGGGTGCCGATACTGATCATGCCAGTGGTGTGCTGGCTGGCTGTGGCCGGGCTTGCGATCCAGAATCCGTTTTCTTTCGGAGGGATGGGCAAAAGGCCCTTTGACCCCGAACACCCCGGTATTCTGCGCACCACCCGCCACCCGATCCTTGCCGCGCTGCTGTTGTGGTCTTTGGCGCATCTTCTGGCCAATGGAAGCCTGTCACATGTGATCCTGTTTGGCCTGTTTGCCGGATTTTCTGTTATAGGCACGATCCTGATCGACAGGCGTAAATCGCGTGAGATTGGCTTTGAATGGGTCCGGTTGTCGCGAAATACGGCGCGGTTCTCACTGCGCTTTCCGCGTCCATGGCCACGCCCTTGGATCTGGCTAACCGCACTGGCCGCTTATGCGGTTCTTCTTCACCTGCACGCACCTGTGATCGGTCTGTCGCCGCTGCCTTGACTGGGGGAGTGGTCGGGCAGCACCTTGCGTGCTATTTGAAACGTCACAATCGATTTACAAGAGGTCCAAGATGCATCTGGCCTATGTCACCACCACCGACCGCGGCGCGACGGATCGCCTGCTCAGCGCTGTTGCTGAACGTCTGCTGGCGTCTGGCGCGAAACTGGCCGGTGTCGTGCAAACGAACACGGAATGTACCGACAGCAGCAAGTGCGACATGGATGTCCGCGTGTTGCCGGATGGTGAAACCATCCGAATCTCACAATCACTGGGCACCCAGTCGCGCGGCTGCCGTCTGGACCCCGCTGCGCTGGAACAGGCGGTTGGGTATGTGACTGCCTCGCTTGCGAACGCACCAGACCTGCTGATTATCAACAAATTCGGTAAACATGAATCCGATGGGCGGGGGTTCCGCCCGGTGATCGGCGAAGCGCTGGCGCTGGATATTCCGGTGCTGGTCGGCGTGAACGGGTTGAACGCGGAAAAGTTCAACGCTTTCGCCGAAGGCGCAGCGGAAGCCCTCCCGGCGGATCTGGACGACATCGTAGGCTGGTTCAACCGCATAGCGCAGATGCGCCCGGCTGCGGAATAGGTGGGCAATCGACCGGCGCATTGATCTGAACGTCATGACATGAGGTGGCGAAGACCACGCGGCCCCCTTCGTTCACAATCCGGTCGGGTTAGCGCCGGGTTAATATCTGTAAAACGGATCAGGGCTGCCGCATCTGAGAATGGCGGCAGACCAACAGCAATGACACAGCTGCCAGAGAATAACGCAGCGCGGGACACGCGTCCGGACCATCTTCGGAATATGTTGGAAAGATGGTGGGCGACCCTGGAATCGAACCAGGCGTGCGTCTCCGCGAGGGAGTTACAGTCCCCTGCCACACCTTGCGGCCTGTCGCCCACTGTCAGGCGTTGCACCTGACGTGGAGGCGTGATTACTAGCGCACCAAAGGAGCGTCAACAGGAAAATTTCCCTTTGACGCAGGAAACCGAATTCCCGGCCCGGAGGCCCGTAAAATGAAGAAACCCAAATGGGTCGTCGAAAAGGAACAGGCGCGCAAAGCTGCTGCTGCGGAAACAGTCTGGCTGTTTGGCCTGCACGCGGTTCGCGATGCGCTGATGAACCCAAAACGGCAAAAACTACGCCTGATGGTGACGCGGAATGCGTGTGACAAACTGGCGGAAGCTATTGAATTTGCGCGGATCGGGGCCGAGATGGTCGACCCGCGCAAGTTTTCTGCGCCCATCGATGCTGGATCCGTGCATCAGGGCGCAGCGCTGGAGGTCAAGCCGTTGGAATGGGGCAGTCTGGCAGATAACTGCATCGGTCGCGAAAACCCTCGCGTCATTCTGCTGGACCGGGTCACCGACCCGCACAATGTCGGGGCGATTCTGCGCTCGGCCGAAGTTCTGGGGGCCAGTGCTGTGATCGGCACACGCCACCATTCCGCGCCCGAGACCGGGGCACTGGCAAAAACCGCCAGCGGTGCGCTTGAGCGGCAGCCCTATCTGCGGGTGCGCAACCTTGCGGACGCGATTGTCGAGCTTCAGGGCATGGGCTTTCTGGTCCTTGGGCTGGACGGAGAAGCCGATGTGACAATCGAAGGTGCGCTAAGCGATGGCCGTGACCGCCCTGTCGCGCTTGTGCTGGGCGCGGAGGGTCCGGGCCTGCGGCAGAAGACAAAGGAAACCGTGGATCAGTTGGTTAAAATTGACGCAGCCGGGGGATTTGGTTCGCTGAACGTCTCAAATGCTGCGGCAATCGCCTTATATGCATCGCGACCCTGAGCAAAGGAGAGCGTCATTCCCGGTCCTGCCAAAATCGCGACCTGCTGCTATTGCGGCACCCGGGCTGCCTTGATCCTGAAAGGCAAGGAACGGCACGAGCTTAGCTGCTCCAGCTGTGGAGCGCCGCTGCACAACCTGAAGATGTTGCCCGCGCGGAAAGTACACAAACCCGAACCGCTGCGCGTAGCTGTGTCTCATGCTGCCCCGCGGAAAACAAAGCGCAAAAAGAGGAAGAAGACCATGCTTGCGCGCGTGTTCGACGAAGCATGGGACGTGATCGAAGACATCTTTGACTAAGTTTCAACTGGCGAACACTCGTTCACATCCGCGTCAACAGGGGTTCCGAAAAACGCGAAAAGTTGCATCTTGATGGTCTTGAATGTGCAGATTCCCATATGACGATGCTGAACCGACGTACTTTTATGAGCTCGCTGAGCACTGTATTGCTGGCTCCTGCCGTGTTTGCGCAGGACAATCCCGTGTATTACGCCACTGACGGTGTGGCGTTGGCGGGGTATGATCCCGTGTCCTATTTTGACAGCGACGCGCCTTCAAAAGGGGCACCCGAAAACGCGGTCATGTGGAAGGGCGCCCGGTGGCATTTCAAATCGCAGGCAAATCGCGAGCTCTTTGAAGGCAACCCGCGCGCCTTTGCGCCGCAGTTCGGTGGTTATTGCTCGTACGGGATGGCGATGGGTGTGTTGAAAAGCACGGATCCGAATACGTGGCAGGTGGTCGATGGGCGTCTTTACCTGACGCATTCACCCGCGGTCGAGGAAATCTGGCAGCAGAATCAAACAGGATACATTGCGATGGCAGAAGAAAACTGGCCCGCAATTCTCTATGGGGAGTAGGCAGGGTTCAGCTAATTGTGAAAAGTCATCACAAAAATGCGCCACCCCTCTTTTTTTTAACGGATCCATGCTTAAATGTCACAGTGACCGCGGAACGGAACTGCCGCGGGTCATTTCACTGTCCCTCGTTCCAACAACTGGCGCCCAAGCTTTCTTGGGCGCTTTTTTCTTTTTGGAACCCTGTTAAGGATAGGGCATGCCAGACTATTCCGATCAGTACCTTAAGGCTATTTTGCAACGCACCAAGACGGTGGCCGTTGTCGGCGTTTCCATGAACCCTGTGCGACCCAGCTATTACGTGGCGCGCTATTTGTCGCTGAAAGGGTTCAAGGTGATTCCCGTCAATCCGGGCCACGCGGGCAAAGACCTGTTTGGTCAGACGGTTCGCGGCAGCCTGTCAGAGATCTCCGAGCCTGTAGACATGGTGGACATTTTCCGGCGGTCCGAGGCCGTGCCACCCATTGTAGATGAGGCGCTGGAGGCTTTCCCGTCGCTCGGTACGATCTGGATGCAGATTGGCGTGGAACACCCTGAAGCGGCGGTAAAGGCTCAGGCCCGTGGCGTGGATGTGGTGATGAACCGTTGCCCAAAGATCGAATATCAGCGCCTGTTTGGCGAATTGCGCATGGGCGGATTTTCGACCGGGATCATCTCGTCCAAGCTTTAGGGTTTGGCGGGGACGTAAGGTTTCAGACGGGCGACCTGTTCCTTCCGCCGCTTTTCCAGCACCACGTCGCGCGGAACCCAGTCATACCGGGTATCCTCGACCAGCGGAGACCAGAACAACACGCCGCCATAACGCCACGGGTCCAATACGACACCGTCATACAGCGTCGCACCTTTACCGCTGATGATTGCGGTGCTGTGGTCGATCCGCGTCGGGTTGTCCGCGTTTGCAATGGCACGGTGCAGCTCCAGTGTCCGGAAGTTTTCCTGTTTCAGCCGCCGCTCGATATCCTCGGCCCAATGCCAGCACAGCCCACGCGGGCGCAGCCCCTTGTTGACCTTCATGTTATGGATCAGGGGCGGGTCTGTGATCTGGTATTCCTCGACCAGCTGAGCGGTATAGGCGTAAGCAATTCCCGCTGCGCGTCGGGCCTCCTCAGGGTCGATATCCGGGCCAAGGCCCTGAATCTCCGTGGCGAGCCGCTGCACCTCATCCCCGGTCGAGCGCGGCGGCGCGGCGCAGCCAGCGACGATGGCAAGGGTTGCCACAAGCATCAAAATTCGGATCATAACGCGCCTTCGCCCTGACAGTCTGGCATCCGAGTATAACGGCCCAGGAGCCAGTGCGGAACCCGGACGTTACCCTTTGGGGCGGGCAGCTTTTTCGGCGATACCGCTGGTGCCCTGACGGCGGTCCAGCTCGGCCAGAACATCATCCAGCGCCACGTCCCGCGCGGCCAGCATGACCAGAAGGTGATACAACACGTCCGCCGCTTCCGAGGTCAGCTTAACCTGATCCCCTTTTACGGCTTCGATGATGGCCTCTATGGCCTCTTCACCGAATTTCTCGGCGCATTTCTCAGGGCCTTTCGCAAGCAGCTTGGCCGTCCAGCTGCTTTCGGGATCAGCCCCCTTGCGTGCCTCGATCGTGGCGGCCAGATCGTGCAAGATGCTCATGTTAGCCTCATGGGGATGCCAGCTGCGGCCATATGTTCCTTGGCCTCGCGGATGGTGTATTCGCCGAAATGGAAAATCGATGCCGCCAACACGGCGCTTGCACCGCCCTTGGTGACGCCCTCGACCAGATGGTCCAAAGTACCAACACCGCCCGAGGCGATCACGGGCACATCCACCGCGTCGGAAATGGCGCGGGTCAGCGGCAGGTTGAACCCGGATTTGGTGCCGTCGCGGTCCATCGAGGTCAGCAGGATTTCACCGGCCCCCTTGGAGACCACGGTTCTTGCAAAGGCAACCGCGTCAATGCCGGTGGGTTTGCGCCCACCATGGGTAAAGATCTCCCACTTGCCGGGGCTGACTGTCTTGGCGTCGATGGCGCAGACAATGCACTGACTGCCGAACTGATCTGCCGCTTCGGCAATCACATCCGGATTGGCAACCGCGGCCGAGTTGAAGCTGACCTTGTCCGCCCCCGCCAGCAGCAAGGCGCGCACATCGTCTTTTGTTCGCACCCCACCGCCCACGGTCAGTGGCACGAAACACTGTTCCGCCGTACGCTGCACCACATCGAACATGGTGCCGCGATTCTCATGGGTCGCGTGAATGTCGAGAAAGCAGATCTCGTCCGCTCCGGCAGCATCATAGGCCTTGGCCGATTCCACCGGGTCGCCCGCATCGCGCAGGCCCACGAAATTTACGCCTTTGACCACTCGGCCATCGGCAACATCAAGGCAGGGAATGATCCGGGTTTTCAGCATAGGATATCCTTTATGGGCGCACCTCTAGCGGCAAAGCCCTGCCGATGCCAGACTTGTGATTGTGAGAGGTCTCAATTCTGTGAAAACTGGGGTGAATTTCACAGAAGGAATATCGATATGCGTAGACTGATACTGGCTTGTGTTTTTTCAATCGGAGGCGCGCTGACCGCAATGGCAGATGATCTGATCAAGGTTCAAACCGACAAATCCGTGGCCGAGGCGCTGGACGCGCTGGAAGCCGTCGTCGGAAATGCAGGCGCAACCGTGTTTGCCCGCATCGACCACGCGGCCGGGGCGGAAAAGATCGGTACGTCCATTCCTGCCAATCAGGTGCTGATCTTCGGCAACCCGGCGCTGGGTACGCCAGCCATGCAGATCGACCCGCGCGCCGGGCTGTTTCTGCCTCTCAAGGTGCAGGCGTACGAAGATGCCAATGGTCAGGTCTGGCTAATCTATGAAGACCCGAAAGAGACATTGGACGACCTGAACGATGTCGACAAATCACCGGTCATCGAAAAGATGCGCGGTGCACTGGCCAAGCTGACCGCCGCAGCCGCGCAATAACCGATCACGACAGGGCGCGGATGGCCTCGGCCAGGTCAATTGCGCCATCATAAAGCGCCCGGCCTGAAATCGCGCCGTTCAGCGCAACGCCGCAATCGCGAAGGGCGATCAGGTCGTCCAGTGAACTGACACCGCCCGAGGCGATCACAGGGATGGAAACGGCCTGTGCCAGGGCTGCGGTCGCTTCGATGTTCGGGCCCTGCATGGCACCGTCTCGGTTGATGTCAGTGTAGATGATTGCGGCCACGCCCGCGTCTTCGAAACTACGGGCCAGATCGGTAACCTGAACATTGGTCTCTTCGGCCCAGCCTTTGGTGGCCACCATGCCGTTGCGTGCGTCGATGCCGACAGCGACCTTGCCGGGAAAGGCTTTGGCTGCTTCGCGCACCAGACCGGGGTTTTCGACAGCGACAGTGCCCAAAATGACCCGCGCCAGCCCCTTCTCGATCCAAGTTTCGATCGTGGCCATGTCGCGGATGCCACCACCCAGTTGCGCAGGCACCTTGCACGCTTTCAGAATTGCCTCAACCGGTGCTGCGTTGACCGGCTCGCCTGCGAATGCGCCGTTCAGGTCGACCAGATGCAGCCATTCGCACCCCGCCTCGACAAAGGCACGGGCCTGAGCGGCCGGGTCTTCGTTGAACACGGTGGCCTTGTCCATTTCACCACGCAGCAGGCGTACGGCCTGGCCGTCTTTAAGGTCGATGGCGGGGTAGAGGATCATGTCAGGCGGCCCTATATCACTGTTACACGCGCGGGATATCGCACAAGCAGGGCAGGGGATGCAACGCGACGCTGGGTCATTCTTGCCCGCCGCCCATTAGCGGGTCAGACTGCCCACAAAACAGGGAGAAAATCATGAAGACTTTTACTCTTTCAGCGGGCCTGATGCTGCTTGCTACAGCTGCATTTGCGGACGATCCGGTTGACGGCCTGTGGAAAACCGCGCCGGGCGACACGGGTGGCTATCTGCATGTGACGATTTCCGAATGCGGCAGTGCGATCTGCGGCACCATCGACAGCGCGTTCGACGCGGATGGCAACCAGCAGCTGGAATATGAGAACCTTGGCAAAAAGATCATCTGGGACATGGTCCCCGAAGGGGGCGGCAGCTATGACAGCGGTAAGATCTGGGCCCCCGACCGCGACAAAACCTACAACTCGAAAATGTCTCTGGACGGCCAGAATGCGCTGACCGTCAAGGGCTGTGTGGCGGGCGGCCTGATCTGCCGCGGGCAAACCTGGACGCGGGTTCAGTAAGCCTCAGGGCTTCCAGGTCAGGAAGTTGCCCAGCATACGCAGGCCAACATCCTGGCTTTTCTCGGGGTGAAACTGCATCCCAACCATCGTGTCGCGGCCAATCACGGCCGTGACGTCCTGCCCATAGTCCACATAAGCCAATCGCTGCGCCGGGTCGGACACGCGAAAATGGTAGGAATGGACGAAATAGGTGTGATCGCCTGATTTCACCCCGGCAAAGATCGGGTGATCGCTTTCCAGAACCAGATCGTTCCAGCCCATATGCGGCACTTTCAAAGCGGCATCTGACGGTTCGATTCGAACAACATCGCCTGCCACCCAGCCCAGACCATCGGTCTCGGTGTATTCATGGCCTTTGGTTGCCATCAGTTGCATGCCAACGCAGATGCCCAGAAAAGGGCGGCCCTTCTGTTCGACCGCTTCGACCATCGCGTCATAAATACCCTTGTGGCCGCGCAGCTCGGCAGCACAGGCCGGGAAGGCACCATCACCGGGCAGAACCAGTCGGTCCGCACGCGCAACTACATCCGCGTCCGAGGTGACAACAACGTCACCTGCGCCGACCTCTTGCGCCATGCGCTGAAACGCCTTTTCCGCTGAATGCAGATTGCCGCTTTCGTAATCAATTATGGCTGTGAGCATTTACAACGCGCCCTTGGTCGACGGAATCGCATCCGCTTTGCGCGGATCGGTCTCAACCGCATCCCTCAACGCGCGTGCAACGGCCTTGAACGCGGCCTCGGCGATGTGGTGACTGTTGAAGCCGTGCAACTGGTCGATATGCAGGGTGATGCCGCCATGGGTGCTGAGCGCCTGAAAAAACTCGCGCACCAGTTCTGTGTCGAACGTACCGATCTTTTGCGTCGGCAGATCGACATTCCAGATCAGGAACGGGCGGCCCGACAGGTCCAGCGCACAGCGCACTTGCGCGTCATCCATCGGCAGATGGCATTCGCCATAGCGCCGGATACCCTTCTTGTCGCCCAGGGCCTGTGTCAAAGCCTGACCCAGCGCGATGCCGGTATCCTCGACCGTGTGGTGATCGTCGATGTGATAGTCGCCCTTGGCGCGGATTGTCATATCGATCAACGAGTGGCGCGCCAGCTGGTCCAGCATATGGTCAAAGAACCCGACGCCGGTCTGATTGTCATATGTACCGGTGCCATCCAGATTGACCTTGACCGAAATATCGGTTTCGGCGGTCTTGCGGCTGATCGAAGCGGTGCGCATGGGCGAAATCCTTTTGCTACAGGCGCGCTTATAGACGGGGTGGGGTGGGTTGATCCAGACCATGCGTTGCAATCGCTGCAAACTGTTGCAAGGGATTGCACCCGGCCCGGCACCATGTCAGCTTGCAGACAACATGAACCAACAGGGCCAAGCCATGTCCACCTGCGTATTCATCCAGATCCGCTGCAAACCCGGCACCACCTACAAGGTCGCCGAGGAAATCGCCCTGCGCGAAATACATTCAGAGCTTTACTCCACCAGCGGTGAGTTTGATCTGATGCTCAAGCTCTACATCCCCGAAACCGAGGATGTGGGCCATTTCATCAACGAACACCTGCTGGTGATTCCCGATATCGAACGCTCGCTGACGACGATGACGTTCAAGGCGTTCTAACCCAATTCAAACGTTGTCACGCCATAGATGCGGCTCAGGTCGATATCCGGCTGATCGCCGGAATACATCCGGGCCGTTTCGAACACTTTCACAAGCCCCAGCCTGTCGGCCAATGCAAAGGCGGCGTTGTTGGGCTGTGGCATGTCGATGAACACCTCTTGCCCGCTTTGATCTTCGGGCAGAGCCTTTAACACGCTAGCAAGCAGCGCTTCGGCAATGTCGGCGCGGTCCGCAAACAGAGGCCCAACCTTGTATCCGGTCTGACAGGGGCGCAGCGTGGCATAGCCTTTGATCTGCCCGTCTTCGGAAAACACGCGGGACACATGGCCGCTTGCGCTCAGCCAACCATGCAGGAACGCATCGCGCGGGGCTGGGAAAAGCTGACGGTCATAGTCCCTTAACGCATCAGAAACCGTGCTCAGCACGGCAACACCAGCGGTCGGTGCCAGCGCGCGCAAGATATCGGCAACCCGCCCTGAAAAGCGGTAGTTGTTATAGGCAAAGGCGAATCCGGATTTCCGGTAGTTGTCCTGCTGCTCGACCACGCCATCCAGACCCATGTTGCGCCCGGTGCAATGGGCCAGCGCATGCTGCGCAATCTCAAGCCCGTGGCCATGGTGTCTGTATTCCGGCTTGACGATGTAGAAACCCAAAAAGGCAAAATCATCGTCATAATTCACCGCCGAGACAGACGCGATCATTTCGCCATCCAGAAAACCGCCCAGGAACCCGTAAGGGTCAGTACTGCGAAAACACAAGGCATCGTGGTGGCCCGGATTCCACCCCTCACGCCCGGCCCAATCCACAGCCTCCTGCAACTCATCAGCGGTCAAGGGGCGGATAACATAATCAGACATGCGAACATCCCGTGTTGCAAATTGCATTCAGAATGCCGCAACGGGGGCAGAAGAACCAGCATGTTCGGAAGGTTTGGTATCTGGAGCGGGCGAGGCGATTCGAACGCCCGACCCTAACCTTGGCAAGGTTATGCTCTACCCCTGAGCTACGCCCGCATCAGATACATATGTGGTCCGAAGACCTCTCAATGGAGCGGGCGAGGCGATTCGAACGCCCGACCCTAACCTTGGCAAGGTTATGCTCTACCCCTGAGCTACGCCCGCGCCGTTGAGTGAGGAGGGATGTATAAATTCCCACGCGGGGCTGCAAGCGGAAAAACACAAAAAGCGGGAAAAATCTTTTCGACGGAATCCGGCCCGTGACCCGTTCAACCCGTAACTCAAATCAACAAAACACAGGCAGGAGGTGCCGTCATGATATCCGTTGCAGACCTGAAGATCGTGATGCTTGCTGCGATGATTCTGATCGGGGCTGCCATCCTGAAACCGGACCGGCATGAACATGACCGGTTCACACCGGTTCTGCTGGGTGCACCGCAGATCGAAACAACCGTTCTGGCAGGGTAACACCCGCCAGACGGCCTAAAGCGCCAGAATCAGGTTTGCAAAAGCCGCACCCAGAATGGCGAGGAAGGTCAGGCTCATGCCGGCCTGCCGCAGGATGACGATCTGTGGCGTCCGTCCAAATCCGTACGCGTGCAAAAGACGCCCCGCCAGCAACATCAGCCCCAGCAGATGGACCAATATTCCGGCCGCGCCTTGCAACTCGACCATAGCAATCAGCAGCAGGGAAATCGGGGCGTATTCGGCGCAGTTCGCGTGTGTCCGTATCGCCTTGATCATCAGCTTGCCGCCGCCGTCTCCGACCGAGATTTTGTCGCTGCGTCGTTGCAGGATCACTTTGACGCTGAGTGTGACGTAGAGAATTGCGATCAGGGCCGCATAGATCGGGGTGATTGCAAGCATAATGGGTCTCCGCTCAATCATAGAAAAAGGCCGTGCGGTCTCCCACACGGCCCGATGAACATTAGGTTGTTTTCCGTCTTATTCCAGTTCGATCAGAAGGTCCTTTGCGTCAATCTGGCCGCCGGGCTGGATATGCACGGCTTTGACGGTCGCATCACGCTCGGCATGGATGCCGGTTTCCATCTTCATCGCCTCGATGGTCAGCAGCATGTCGCCTTCCTTGATCTGCTGGCCCGCGGTCACGGCAACAGTGGCCACAACACCCGGCATCGGCGCACCGACATGATCGGGGTTGCCGACCTCGGCCTTGGGGCGCGCCTGAGTGGTTGATGTGACCATCCGGTTCGGCACCCGGATCACACGCGGCTGGCCGTTGAGCTCGAAGAACACTTTGACCTCGCCCTTTTCATCCGTTTCGCCAATGGCCTGACACCGGATTTCCAGCGTCTTGCCGGGGTCGATTTCGGCCGTGATCTCTTCGCCGGGCTCCATACCGTAAAAGAAGGTGCGCGTGGGCAGGGTGCGGACCGGGCCGTAAATCCGGTGACGGCCCATGTAATCCAGAAACACCTTGGGATACATCAGGTACCCGTTCAGATCCTCGTCATCGACCTCTTTGCCCTCAAGCTGCTTGGACAGCTCGGCGCGGGTGGCCTCAAGATCGACGGCAGGCACGTCCTTGCCGGGGCGCTGGGTGTTGGGGGCCTCGTCCTTCAGCACCTTCTTGATGATGGTGTTCGGGAAGCCGCCCGGAGGCTGACCCAGATTGCCGCGCATCATGTCGACGACCGAGTCGGGGAAGGCCACATCTGTCGCCGGATCCTCGACCTGCTCGCGGGTCAGGCCCTGACTGACCATCATCAGCGCCATGTCACCAACAACCTTCGACGAGGGCGTTACCTTTACGATATCACCGAACATCTGGTTCACATCGGCGTACATCTGCGCGACCTCGTGCCAGCGCTCTTCCAGACCCAGGCTGCGTGCCTGTGCCTTGAGGTTGGTGAACTGACCACCCGGCATTTCGTGCAGATACACTTCGGACGCCGGGGCCTGCAGGCTTGATTCGAAGGCCGCATATTGGCCACGCACAGCCTCGAAGTAATCGCTGATCTCGCGGATCGCCTTGATGTCCAACCCGGTGTCACGGTCGGTATGGCGCAGTGCCTCGACCACAGTGCCCAGCGTTGCCTGGGACGTGTTGCCGCTGAAGCTGTCCATCGCGCAATCCACCGCGTCCACGCCCGCCTCAGAGGCGGCAAGGATGGTCGCGCTGGCGATACCGGCCGTGTCATGGGTGTGGAAGTGGATCGGCAACCCAACTTCTTCCTTCAGCGCCCGGATCAGAATCTTGGCCGAGGCAGGTTTCAGCAGGCCCGCCATATCCTTCAAACCCAGAACATGCGCGCCTGCGTCGCGCAACTCCTTGGCCATTCCGACATAGTATTTCAGGTTATACTTGGCGCGGTCAGGGTCCAGAATATCGCCGGTATAACAAACGGTGCCCTCGCAGATCTTGCCGCTGTCGATAACAGCATCCATCGCAACGCGCATGTTCTCGACCCAGTTCAGCGAGTCGAAGACGCGGAAGACGTCGATGTTTTTCGACGCCTGGCGCACGAATTCCTGCACCACGTTGTCGGGATAATTGGTGTAACCAACCCCGTTTGCGCCCCGCAGCAGCATCTGTGTCATCAGGTTCGGCATCGCCTCGCGCAGATCGCGCAGACGCTGCCAGGGGCATTCCTGCAGGAACCGGTAGGCCACGTCGAACGTCGCACCGCCCCAGCACTCGACCGAGAACAGCTGCGGCAGGTTCGCGGCATAGGTTGGCGCCACCTTGATCATGTCGATCGACCGCATCCGGGTCGCCAACAGCGACTGGTGCCCGTCGCGCATGGTGGTGTCGGTGATCAGCAGCTGCCGCTGCGCTTTCATCCAGTCCGCCACGGCCTGCGGGCCTTTCTGCTCCAGCAGGTTGCGCGTGCCCATCCGCGGCTCGGCCTTCTGCGCGGGGGGCTTGGCGACTTTCAGGTCGGCGCGCGGCTCGGGGCGGTCCTTGGTTTCGGGATGACCATTCACCGTGATATCGGCGATATAGGTCAGAACCTTGGTGCCCCGGTCGCGGCGGCGCTTGAAGGCAAACAGATCCGGCGTCGTGTCGATGAATTTGGTGGTGTATTCATTCGACAGGAAGGTTGGGTGCTTCAGCAGGTTGATAACGAAATCGATATTGGTGCTGACGCCGCGAATACGGAACTCGCGCAGGGCGCGGTCCATCCGGCTGATCGCCTTCTCGGGCGTCGGCGCCCAGGCGGTGACCTTTGTCAGCAGCGAGTCGTAGTACCGCGTAATGACACCGCCCGCATAGGCCGTGCCGCCATCCAGACGAATGCCCATGCCCGTGGCCGAGCGATAAGCGGTGATCCGGCCATAATCGGGGATGAAGTTGTTCTGCGGGTCTTCTGTGGTGATCCGTGTTTGCAGCGCGTGACCGTTCAGATGCACCTCGGCCTGGCTGGCGGCGCCGGTGGCTTCGGCCAACGTTTTGCCCTCGGCGATCAGGATCTGCGCCTGAACGATGTCGATGCCGGTGACCTCTTCGGTGACCGTGTGTTCGACCTGTACGCGGGGGTTTACCTCGATGAAGTAGAACTTGCCCGTCTCCATATCCATCAGGAACTCGACAGTGCCCGCGCATTCGTAATTCACATGGGCGCAGATCTTACGGCCCAGTTCGCAAATCTCGGCGCGCTGTTCCTCGCTCAGGTAAGGGGCAGGGGCGCGTTCGACGACCTTCTGGTTCCGGCGCTGGACCGAGCAGTCGCGTTCGTACAGGTGATAAATCTCACCATGCTTGTCGCCCAGAATCTGCACCTCGACATGGCGGGCACGGGTGATCATCTTTTCCAGATAGCCTTCGCCATTGCCAAAGGCGGCCTCAGCCTCGCGGCGGCCTTCCAGAACCTTTTCTTCCAGCTCATCCTCCGACTGGATCGGGCGCATCCCGCGTCCGCCGCCACCCCAGGACGCCTTGAGCATCAGCGGGTATCCGATCTCGGCGGCCTCCTTGCGGATCGCGTCCATGTCATCACCCAGAACTTCGGTGGCTGGAATGACAGGCACACCGGCCGCGATGGCCACGCGCCGCGCGCTGGCTTTGTCGCCCAATGCGCGCATGGTCTCGCCCCGGGGGCCGATGAAGGTGATGCCGTTCTTGACGCAGGCATCCACGAAATCCGGGTTTTCGGACAGCAGGCCATAGCCCGGATGGATCGCATCCGCGCCGCAATGCTTGGCCACGCGGATGATCTCGTCAATCGACAGATACGCCGCGACCGGACCCATGCCCTCGCCAATCTGATAGGCCTCATCCGCCTTGAACCTGTGCAGGCCCAGTTTGTCTTCTTCAGCGTAAACAGCGACGGTGCGTTTGCCCATCTCGTTTGCTGCGCGCATGACGCGGATGGCAATCTCGCCGCGATTGGCGATCAGGATCTTGTTGAAGTCTGTCATATCAGGTCCCGGTCTTTGGTGTTTGGGCGTCTTAATGGGCGGAGAATACGCACAGGTACATCCGTTCTTCTGGGTAGAACCGGCATGTTATCGCTCGCAAACGCCCTTTGGCCTCGGCACACTTATAGGGATGCCGCGTTGCAGCATCAATAATTTAGCGTTTCGTCTCAAACTGACACAGATCGGCCAGTCCCATCTGGCCCATATTCGCGTGCAGATCCTGCCTCAGGATTTCGATCACATGCGCCGGGCCTTTGGCGCCAAGTGCCGCAAGACCGTACAAAAAAGCACGCCCCAGCATGACAAAGTCCGCGCCCAGCGACAGCGCACGCAGGATATCCAACCCGCCTTCGACACCGCTGTCGAAAATCAGCGGCAGGCGGGTCGCGTTCCGGATCGCGGGAAGAACCTCGATGCTGGCCGGGGCCGCGTCGAACTGTCGGCCCCCGTGATTCGACACCCACAGGGCGTCCACACCCACCCGTTCCAGCCTGTCCGTGTCCTCGGGGCGCAGGATGCCTTTCACGACGAACGGTCCATCCCAATGATCGCGCAGCCATTTGACGTAATCCAGATCCGGCGAGGTCCGCAGCAGGTATCCGACATGGGCCGTCGGCGGCAGATCACCAGGGTCATCGATATATTTGTCCAGCGTGCGCATGTGCGGAACGCCGCTGCGCAGCATGCCCAGGGCCCATGCAGGTCTTTGGGCGATCTGTGCCAGCAGGCGCGGTGTCAGTTTCGGCGGCTGCCGCAGGCCCGAGCGCGTCTGCCGCTCCCTGCGCGAGGCGACAGGGACGTCAGCGGTCAGAACCAGAGTTCGAAATCCCGCCCCGCGCGCCCGGTTCAGCATGTCCATGCGAATTTCTGGGTCCCTTGGCGGATACAGCTGGAACCACGCGGTCTCGCCCAGATAGGGGGCCAGGTCTTCGGGGCTCTGACTGGCCACCGTCGATAGCGAATAAGGAATGCCTGCCTTGGCGGCGGCCTGCGCCAGCAGTCGCTCTGCATCAGGCCAGACAAGCCCGGACATCCCGATCGGCGCAATACCGAAGGGCAAAGGACAGGTGCCGCCCAGGATTTTCACCGACGTATCGAATTCAAGGTCCCCATGCAGGATCGAGGGGCTCAGACGGACATCATCCAGTGCCTTGCGATTGCGATGCCGCGTCGTTTCAATCCCGGTGCCACTGTCGATATATTCCCACACGAAGTGCGGCAGCCGACGGCGTGCGCGGCGTTTCAGATCGGGAATACCGGGATAGGTACTGTGCAGGTCCATAAGGATTGATCCGGCCTGCGGGGCGATTCGGCAAGGTTTTCAAGCGGCTTCCGGCGATGGGCGTTTACCCGTTGCGGGAACGCGCCTGGCCTGCTCCAGCGCCCCGGCGGCGACGTGAACCTGATTGCGCCCCTTGTCCTTGGCGACATACAGCGCATCATCCGCGGCTCGCATCAGATCCTGCGGCATGGTGCCGTGGGCGGGGTAATGCGCGACCCCGACCGAGATTGTGATACGGGGCAGGGCCTTTTCGCCATAGCGGACAATGACCGCCTCGACCGACTGGCGCAACTGCTCGGCCCGGGTCATGGCATCTTCGGGGCTGTTGTCGGGCAGGATCAGCATGAATTCCTCACCGCCGATGCGGCAGGCGATCTCGTCCCGGTCGCAGCCCTGTTCCAGCGCCGCGCCGACCGCGCGCAACACCATGTCTCCGGCGTCATGACCATGCGTGTCGTTGAATTTCTTGAAGTGATCGACGTCCACGGCAATCAGGCTCAGCGCGGCGCCGGTCTGCTGGCTGCGGCTGATGGCCTTGCGCAATGTCTCAGTCATGTGGCGGCGGTTGAACAGCCCGGTCAGCGGGTCGCGCACCGATTGGTCATGCAGCTGATCGCGCATACGGACATTGGCGATTGCCATGCTGATCTGTTCGGCGCACAGCTGCGCCAGCTTGCGGCTTTTATGGAAACAGGCCTCTCGCCCCTCAGCCGCGCGCAGATGCAACAGACCAACGGTTTCCCCGTGGGCCAGAATGGGAAAACAGAAATAGGGCCGCCCGTCATGCGGTTCGGCATGTTCGCAGACAAAATCGATCTCAGAGGCACCGAACTCATAAGTCCGGCCGCGCCTCAAACCCCAGCATCCTTCCGGATGGATATGAGACTTGTGCGTTCCCCCGTTCCAACTGGCACTCCCGTCCAGCACATCGCGCGAGTTGGAATAGACGTACACGCTCCCCTCGGCCTCGGGCAGGATATGGGTCATAAAGCGCGCCACCATGTCGAAAAGCTCATCCAGTGAGCGGCTTGATTGCAGCCACTCGTTCAACTCGCCCAGCAGGCGCACCTCACGCGCCAGGCGAAGCTGTTCTCCCATCAGTTCGCGTTCTTTCACGGCGCGCTTGTGTAGATCACGCATCTGACGGCGGTTGGTGCGGTGGACAATCAGGATGACCGTGGTCAGCGCCAGCAATGCGACACTGCTCAGCAACGCCAGCGACAGGCGCACGCGCGTGATGAACAGGGTTCTGACATTGGTGATGTCCGAATAAAATTCGATAGCGCCAAGGAAAACGCCGTCCCTGACGATTGGTGTATAAACCTCGGCCACATGTCTGGTGTTTGGGCTTGCATGTCCGGCTGGGTCATTGTCGATCGAGTCAACCTCTGCCGCGGGTTTTTCCGCGTGATTGTAATAAATGCTTCCGGCGGCGACGACCGACTGGAAGTACGGTTTTGTATTCACGGCCCCCACATCGCTGGCACGGGTCGACCAGAACACCTGACCGGACGCATCAAACAGTTTGAACCGGTAGATGTCCGAGGTTTCGGGCAGCAGCATCAGGAATTCCGCGTCATGCTCGTGCAGCTCATGGTACCGAAACGTTGCATCCAGATCGTCCAGATGGCTTTCGACCTGACGGCTTAGCTGCATGGCGTCTTTTCGCAAATCCGATTCCAACATGCGGTCCACAACCGGGGCAGGGGCCGCATAGATGCCCCATCCCGCTGCTGCTGTCAGCCCGATCAGAATCAGGGTAACGCCCACAAGTTTCAGCCGTGACGACCCGCCCGTCAGTTCCTTCGCTTCCATCTGTTCCACTCCCGCAGCAATGGGGTCAGCATCCGGGCCAGGACTTGACAGAGGGTTAACAGCCCCACAGGGCGGCGGCATCTTTGTTTAGAATTGAATGCAAAAAGACGTGAAAAATCCTTGCGAACAAGCCGTGAACAAACTCTTTCCCTCGGCCTCCATCCGGCGTAGTTTGGGGTCATGAGCAGTTTTGACGAAATGGACGCCTTCGAAGGCGCATCCCTGTCGGCGCGGGCTATGGCCGTGCGCCCTTCGCCCTATCTGGATGATCTGAACCCGGCGCAACGTGACGCGGTCGAACGTCTGGACGGCCCGGTTCTGATGCTGGCCGGGGCGGGGACCGGCAAGACCAAGGCGCTGACGGCCCGGATTGCGCATCTGCTCAACACGGCGCGCGCGCGCCCGAACGAGATTCTGTCGGTGACCTTCACCAACAAGGCCGCGCGCGAGATGAAAGAACGAGTGGGCCGCTTGCTGGGCCAGCCAGCTGAAGGAATGCCATGGCTGGGCACCTTCCATTCCATTTGCGTCAAACTGCTGCGCCGCCACGCGGAACTGGTCGATCTGAAATCGAACTTCACGATACTGGACAGCGACGACCAGAAACGAGTGCTGAAGCAGATTCTTATTGCTGAAAACGTCGATGAAAAACGGCATCCACCGCGCGCTTTGGCTGGCCAAATAGACGATTGGAAAAACCGCGCTATTCTTCCAAGCAAGGTGCCATCTAGGGAAGTGAATGAGCTTTGGTCAGACCGTATTTATTCTGATCAGGAAATGGGCGAAACGTCAAAGAAGTATAAATTCAAAAATCGAAATCCATATAGCGGTGCAATCGGTAGGCGATTGATCACGAATCAAGAACTTTACGCCCAATACCAGACCCGCCTGCGCGAGTTGAATGCGGTGGATTTCGGCGACCTGCTGTTGCACATGGTCACGATTTTTCAGACCCATCCGGATGTTCTGGAACAATACCAGCGCTGGTTCCGCTACATCCTTGTGGATGAGTATCAGGATACCAACGTTGCCCAGTACCTGTGGTTGCGGCTGCTGGCCGGGGGTCACAAGAACATCTGCTGCGTGGGCGATGACGACCAGTCGATCTATGGCTGGCGCGGGGCCGAGGTCGGCAACATCCTGCGGTTCGAAAAGGACTTTCCCGGTGCGTATGTCGTGCGGCTGGAGCAGAACTACCGCTCGACCCCGCATATTCTGGCGGCTGCATCGAACGTCATTCGGGGCAACGAAAGCCGTTTGGGTAAAGAGCTTTGGACCGATGCCAAAGACGGCCACAAGGTCAACCTGATCGGTCATTGGGATGGCGAGGAAGAAGCCCGCTGGATCGGCGAGGAAATCGACGCGATGCAGGGCGGGACGCGCGGTATCCGTCCGATGAACCTTGATGAGATGGCGATTCTCGTGCGCGCCAGCCACCAGATGCGCGCCTTCGAGGACCGGTTCCTGACCATCGGTCTGCCCTACAAGGTGATCGGCGGCCCGCGTTTCTACGAGCGGATGGAGATCCGCGATGCCATGGCCTATTTCCGGCTGGTGGTCAGCCCCGAAGATGATCTGGCCTTCGAGCGGATCGTGAACACGCCGAAACGCGGATTGGGCGACAAGGCGCAGCAGACCATTCAGATTGTGGCGCGTGAGAATGGCGTGTCTCTGGTCGAAGGTGCGCGGATTGCAGTCGAAAACGGGCTGATTAAGGGCAAGGGCGGCAAAGCCCTGCGCGAATTGATCGACGGGTTGGCCCGGTGGAATGCGATGACACGCGGTCCCCGGATTGAAGTCGATGATGACACGGTTATTGATGACGGGGTTTCGCCGATCCGCTATGGCGCGCCCGAGCATACGCATATTGAGCTTGCACAGATCGTCCTCGACGAATCCGGCTACACGGCCCATTGGCAGAACGACAAGACCCCCGAAGCGCCGGGGCGTCTGGAAAACCTCAAGGAACTGGTCAACCAACTGGACAATTTCGAGAACCTGCAAGGGTTTCTGGAACATGTCAGCCTGGTCATGGACAATGAACAGGACGGTGACGGGGCCAAGGTCTCGATCATGACCCTGCACGCGGCCAAGGGGCTGGAGTTTCCCGTCGTCTTCCTGCCGGGCTGGGAAGACGGGCTGTTCCCCTCGCAGCGGTCGATGGACGAAACCGGCCTCAAAGGGCTCGAGGAAGAACGCCGTCTGGCCTATGTCGGCATCACCCGTGCCGAAGAGGTTTGTACGATTTCCTTCGCCGCCAACAGGCGGGTATTTGGGCAATGGCAGAATTCCATGCCGTCACGGTTCATTGACGAGTTGCCCGAGGACCATGTCGAGGTGCTGACACCTCCGGGCCTTTATGGCGGTGGGCATCAGACGGCGGGCATAGAAACCCGCGCGGCCGAAGCCAATGTCTATAACTCACCGGGTTGGAGACGGTTGCAGGCGCGGCAGGGCCAATATGGCATGTCGCAACCCCGCGAAAGCCGCAACACGGTGATCGACGCCACCGCACTGGCCAGTTTCACGCTGGGCGAACGGGTGTTTCACCAGAAATTCGGCTACGGCGCGGTGATCGGGATAGAAGGTGACAAGGTCGAGGTCGATTTCGACAAGGCGGGCATCAAGAAAGTGGTCTCGCGTTTTCTGACCAACAAGGATGACGTCCCGTTCTGAACCGTCATATCCCGTCGACCAGAACCAGATTGGTGGTTGCGGTGGCCTGTCGGATCTTCGCCAGCTCAATGTAATCCGGGTCGTCCTTCCAGGCTTTCGCTGCTGCAAGATCCGGAAACTCCATCAACACAATCCCGCCTTCGGGCCAATCGCCTTCGATCCGTTCGACCGGTTTGGATGAGACCGTCAGCAGGCGACCGCCGTGGCGGTCGAAGATCGGCATGAAACCCGCCAGATAGGCCTGGTACCCGTCCGGGTCGTGAATGTTGATCTGTGCAATGAAATAGGCGGCCATGGCATCCTCCGCATCAGAAGTCAGGACGCCATCCTACACCAGTGTCCGAAAAACAAAAAACGGCGGTTCCCAGGGAGGAGGAGAGGGAACCGCCGTCTTGTCAACATCAGAGCAGGGAGGAGGAGAGCCCTGATGTATGCGAGCCCGGGTTTGAACCCGGTATGAGGAAGACGCGGCGATGTCAGGGAGGAGGAAGACATCGCCGCGCGCTTTCAACATCAAGGCAGGGAGGAGGACGCCCCGATGTATCCGTGTCCGGCGGGTTGAGGCCGGTATAAGGTGCGGCAACGTCAGGGAGGAGGAAGACGTTGCCGCTGATTACAGACCCTAAGGGAGGAGGAAGGGCCTGATCTCAGTATGCGTGTTGCGCTTATCGCGCGGTTTGTTCGTTTGCCGCCTGCATGGCAACGCGGCGGATCATCGAGCGGTGCAGGCCAAGATCGGCCAGCTCGCGGTTCGACAGAGCGGACAGTTCATTGACGGTCTGGCGGTACAAACGATAGCGTACGAACCGGGTCTTTGCGTTTTCCAGAACTGCGCCAAGCCCGAACGCCGGTGCGTTCTTTACTGCTGTATGCGTGCTTGCGACTGCCATGCTCATCATCCGTATCTTTTTGTCTTGCCGGTATCGTCCGGCCCTTGCTTGAGATTGAAGATAGGCAAATGCTGCAATTGCACAATAGGTCACGACATCAATGCTGCTATGCAGCAAATGCATAGATTGGCTCAGTTTTTTCTTCTTGCCGCGATGCGCCTTGAAAATATGGGGTCGACCCTAGGTCAGCTTTGTCGGCGGCATCTGGCCCTTCCCGATGGTCTGCCTCTGAATTGAGCGCACTCGGCGGGAAAATGGGCAAAACATATCCGTTCTGATGTTGACAAGGCTTGGGTGAATCGCTCGTGGGAAATCATGGGGCGATGTGGTCGCGTGGGGGAGATTGCTGGAAAACGACCCGAAATTCTGAACGATTCGAAGGGCGGATTGTGCATTTGAGGCCAATATTTCCAGTCCAAAAGAAAAGTGGGCAAAATTCTTGGGAAATCGCGGGAAAAATTTCGACCGATGAATTTCCCAATATATAGGGGTGTGTTATTCGCCACCCGCTAAAACTGGTGTCACGAAGCTCGAATCCTTCAATGACAATCCAGTCTGGCCGTGTTTCTCATGACACGTTGCGCAAAATTCCTATTGATTTCCATGAATTCCCATGTCATCCCTTATACATCCGATGAGGACGAGGCAGCAGGGGCACCAAACGACCCCGACCAAAAATATTCAGGTTTCATACAGGCATCTCGCTTTCATCAACCAAGAGATCCGGCGCGCGGGCGAGCAGACATCCCCCCAGGTGGCGCGCGCAGCTGGACATCCCGCAAAGCGGGTCAATGCGGCGGGTTGATCAGTGGCAGCAGATCAACCCGCCGTTTTTCATCCGGGGGGAACGTGAATTCAAGGTGGGGCGCAAGCGAAAGGGACAGTCGTCTTGGCGCGCAGGTTTAGAGGTGAAAGCCACCACAAGGTGGATACGAAGGGCAGGGTGTCGATCCCGGCCTCGTTTCGCCGTGTGCTTGAATCGTCCGATCCCAACTGGCAGCCCGGTGACAACCCCGAACTGGTGATTGTCTATGGTGACCACCGCCGCAAATACCTTGAATGTTATACCATGCAGGCGATTGACGAGGTTGATGCCAAGATTGATGCCCTGCCGCGCGGCTCGATGCAGCGGCGGATGTTGCAGCGCATGTTCCATGGTCAGTCCTTCCCGACCAACGTGGACGAAACCGGGCGTCTTGTGCTGCCCGCCAAGCTGCGCAGCAAGATCGGCCTCGAAGGCGAGGCGTTCTTTATCGCCGCAGGCGACACCTTTCAGATCTGGAAGCCCGAGACCTACGAGGTCGAGGAACTGGCCAAGACCGAAGAATGGATGGATGATCTGCCGGACGATTTTGACCCGATGCAGTTCCTAGACGGCACCGGGGATGCGTAACGGCATGGCCGGCGCTGCGTCCTCATCTGAAAAACCACATATCCCCGTTCTGCTGCGCCCCTTGCTGGCTGCGGTTGCGCCGGTCACGGGCATCTGGCTGGACGGCACGTTTGGCGCGGGCGGCTATACGCGCGGGCTGTTGGAGGCCGGGGCAGACAAGGTAATCGGTGTAGACCGTGACCCGCTGGCCTTTGAAATGGCGGCAGATTGGGCGCAGGATTACGGCGACCGGCTGGTGATGCAGCCCGGCGTATTCTCGCGCATGGACGAATACGCGCAGGATCTGGATGGCGTTGTGCTGGATCTTGGCGTGTCCTCGATGCAGCTGGATCAGGCCGAGCGCGGGTTTTCCTTCATGAAGGACGGTCCGCTGGATATGCGGATGAGCCAGCAAGGTGAAAGCGCCGCCGATCTGGTAAATACAGCGACAGAGGCGCAACTGGCCGATATCCTGTTCCACTATGGCGAAGAACGCGCCAGCCGCCGGATTGCCAAGGCGATTGTCCGGGCGCGAACCGAGGCGCCGATCACAACCACCCTGCGTCTGGCCGAGATTGTCGAATCCTGTCTGCCGCGCCCGAAACCGGGGCAATCGCATCCCGCAACGCGCAGTTTTCAGGGCCTGCGGATCGCGGTGAATGCCGAATATGAAGAGCTGTTTCAGGGCCTTATGGCCGCCGAACGTGCGCTGAAACCCGGTGGGCAGCTGGCTGTTGTCACCTTCCATTCCATCGAGGACCGGATGGTCAAACGGTTCTTTCAGTCGCGCGCGGGCAAAACAGGGCGTGCGAACCGCTATGCGCCCGAGATGGAACAGGACCAGCCGCAATTCACGCTGAAGACCCGCAAGGCCGTGGGGCCAGACGAACAGGAATTGCAGGAAAACCCGCGCGCGCGCTCGGCCAAGCTGCGTGTTGCGATCCGCACCGATGCTCCGGCGGGGGAAATTGAGGCCCGCGCCATTGGAATGCCTCAACTTGGGGGAAGGGCAAGATGAAGAGTGTTTTGTATGTGTTGACTGCTCTGTCCGTGTTCGGATTGGCGCTTTGGGCCTATCAGGAGAATTATCGCACCCAACAGGTGGTGAAGGAAACGCAATCCCTGCAACGCGAGATCGGCATGGCGCAGGTGCGGCTGGCGGTCCTGAACGCAGAATGGGCTTATTTGAACCGCCCCGACCGGCTGCGAGAACTGGCGGACCTGAATTTTGAACGCCTTGGTCTGCTGCCTCTGCGGGCCGAACAGTTCGGGCGCGCCGATCAGATTGCCTTTGCCGAAGACCCGGACCTGCCCATCGTTGACCCGATTGAATTGCAGGCCATCACCGACATTCAGGCATTGGGCGAGGTGCAGATCCCATGACACGCACGCCCCTTCGTCCACTGGCCCGTATCCTTGACGCCCGCGCCCGTGGCGAAAACCCAAAGGCGATCGAGCGTGAAAACATCCGCAAGCGCCACGAAGACATGAAAGACCGCGCCCGCGCCCGCGCCGAAGGGCGTCTGCTGGTGCTGGGGCTGTTCTTCTTCTGCGCATTCTCGGTGGTTGGCGTCCGCATGGGCATGTTGGCAACGTCCGAGGTGCAGGAGCCACTGGCCAATGCGCCGGGGGCCGCGATTGCTATGCAGCGCGCCAATATCGTCGACCGCGAAGGGCGCATTCTGGCCACCAATCTGGATACCTATTCCGTCTACGCGCAGCCGCCACTGATGATCGATCCGATTGCGGCAGCAGATCAGCTGGTCGCGATCTTCCCCGATCTGGATAAAGAGCGTCTGGTCAAGGATTTCACTGGCAAGCGCAAGTTCCTGTGGATCAAGAAACGCATTTCGCCCGAACAGAAACAGGCCGTGCACGACATCGGTGATCCCGGCATCCTGTTTGGCCCGCGCGAGATGCGCCTCTATCCCAACGGCAAGTTGGCCGCGCACATCCTGGGCGGCTCCGGTTTTGGCCGCGAGGGCGTCAGCGCCGCCGAGGTGATCGGTGTGGCCGGGGTGGAAAAGCAGTTTGACGACTATCTGCGCGACCCAGCCAATGGCAACAAGCCGCTGCAACTGTCGCTGGACCTGACCATTCAGGCCGCGGTCGAACAGGTGCTCTACGGCGGTATGAAGATCATGAACGCCAAGGGTGCGTCGGCGGTTCTGATGAATGCGCATACGGGCGAGGTTTTATCCGCCGCCTCGCTGCCCTCATTCGATCCCAATGATCGCCCTCGCCCGCCGACCTCGGGGTTTGATCCCTCGGACAGCCCGCTGTTCAACCGCTATGTGCAGGGTGTGTACGAGCTGGGATCGGTCTTCAAGATTTTCACCGCCGCGCAGGCGGTTGAACTTGGGCTGGTAAACTCGAACACCATCATCGATACATCCGGCCCAATGAAGATCGGGCGCTTCCCGATCGGAGAGTTCAACGGCAAGAATTACGGCAAGATCAGCGTGGCGGATGTGATCGTCCACAGTTCGAACCGTGGCACCGGGCGTCTGGCGTTGCAGATCGGCGCGCAGCGGCAGCAGGATTTTCTGAATGCGCTCGGCATGTTCGACCCGACCCCGTTCGAGATTGTCGAGGCCACGGGCGGTGTGCCGCTGAAGCCAAAGAAATGGGGCGAGCTGAGCACTGTGACCATCTCCTACGGCCACGGCCTGTCAACCAGCCCGATGCACCTTGCAGCGGGATATGCGGCGATTGCCAATGGCGGGCATTATGTCAGCCCGACCATCCTGCGCCAGAACGGCCCGCAATACGGCCCTCGCGTGATGTCGCAGGGAACCGCGCGTCAGGCGCAGAAAATGCTGCGCAAAGTGGTGACGGATGGCACTGCCAGCTTTGGCGAGGTGAAAGGGTATGACGTGGCTGGCAAGACCGGCACGGCAGACAAGCCCAAGCCACGCGGCGGGTATTACGAAGACAAGGTCATCGCCACTTTCGCAACGCTCTTCCCGGCCTACGATCCGAAATATGTTCTGATCGTCACGCTGGATGAACCTTCAATCGTGGCTTACGGCGAAAAACGCCGCACCGCAGGCTGGACAGCAGTGCCTGTTGCTGCCGAACTTATCGGTCGCGTGGCACCTCTGCTGGGCTTGCGTCCCCGGCTTGAGCCTGAGGCGGGCGCTGCTATAACGCTGACCTCAAACTAGGCTGTCCGGCAAGAGGTGGGTCATGGGCACAAGGACAAAGAAACTCAGCCAACTGGCCCTGACCGCGCGAGGCGGGGTTAACCCCGAGATCACCGGTCTGGCCGTTGACAGCCGCGAGGTGAAAGACGGTTTCCTGTTTGCAGCTCTTCCCGGCACGCGGGTTCATGGCGGCACGTTCATTCAATACGCCCTGCGCATGGGGGCCGCCGCCATCCTGACCGATGCCGAAGGGGCGAATATCGCAACAACTGAACTTGCGGCGTCGGATGCGGCGCTGGTGGTTGTCGAAGACCCGCGTCAGGCGCTGGCCGGGGCCGCCGCGTTGTGGTTCGGCGCGATGCCGCAGACCATTGTCGCGGTCACCGGAACCAACGGTAAAACCTCGGTTGCCACCTTTGTGCGCCAGATCTGGACCGAACTGGGCCATGCCGCCGTCAACCTTGGGACAACCGGTGTCGAAGGGGCATGGACCGCACCGCTGGCCCATACCACTCCCGAGCCAATCACCCTGCATCGCTGTATGGCGGAAGCCGCCGAAAACGGCGTGACCCACGCCGCGATGGAGGCCTCGTCCCACGGCCTCGAACAGCGCCGCCTGGATGGCGTGCACCTGACCGCTGCCGGGTTTTCGAACTTCACGCAGGATCATCTGGATTACCACGAGACTTTTGAAGCGTATTTCGCAGCCAAGGCTGGGTTGTTCGACCGGGTTCTGCCGCAGGATGGCACCGCGGTCATCAATCTGAGCGATCCCAAGGGGTCTCGGGTCCGCCGGATCGCCGAGGCGCGCGGTCAATCGGTGCTGACCGTCGGGTTGGGCGACGCCGATCTGTGCCTGATCAACCAGCGGTTCGATGCCACCGGGCAGGATCTGCGATTTGCGTGGCAGGGCCGGACCTTCCAGACCCGCCTGAACCTGATCGGCGGGTTCCAGGCCGAAAACATCCTGCTGGCTTGCGGGCTGGTGATTGCCGCGGGCGACAGCCCCGAACGGGTTTTTGAAACGCTGCCGCATCTGACCACCGTGCGCGGGCGTATGCAGCTGGCCGCAACCCGCGAAAACGGCGCGACGGTTTTTGTGGATTACGCGCACACCCCCGACGCCGTGGCCACCGCTCTCAAGGCGCTGCGTCCGCATGTGATGGGTCGTTTGATCGCCATTGTCGGCGCGGGCGGCGACCGCGATGCCACGAAACGCCCGCTGATGGGAAAGGCAGCTGCCAACCACGCAGATATGGTTTTCGTCACCGACGACAACCCACGCAGCGAAGACCCCGCCGCCATACGCGCCGCTGTCATGGCAGGTGCGCTCGAGGCAGCGGGCGACGTCAGCGTGACCGAGGTCGGCGACCGCGCCGAAGCCATTCTGCGCGGCATCGATGCCCTGCAACCCGGCGACGCACTGCTGATTGCGGGCAAGGGCCACGAAACCGGGCAGGTCGTTGGCGATCAGGTGCTGCCCTTCGATGATGCCGAACAGGCCAGCATTTCCGTCGCCGCGCTGGACGGGAGGGTCGCATGACGCTCTGGACAGCATCCGAGGCCGCTCAGGCAACGGGTGGACGGGTCACGACCGACTGGACCGCTGATGGTGTCTCCATCGACACGCGCACCCTTCAACCCGGTGATCTGTTTGTTGCGCTGAAAGCGGCGCGGGACGGGCATGAGTTCGTTGCCCAAGCGCTTGAGAAAGGCGCGGGCGCGGCTTTGGTCTCGCATATTCCCGACAACGTATCGCCAGACGCACCACTGCTGATCGTTGATGATGTGCAGGCGGCGCTCGAGGCTTTGGGGCAGGCAGCACGCGCCAGAACGAATGCACGTGTGGTAGGGGTGACCGGCAGTGTCGGCAAGACGTCGACCAAGGAAATGCTGGCCGTGATCCTTGAAGCGCAAGGCAAAACCCATGCCAGCGTGGCCAGTTACAACAACCACTGGGGCGTTCCGCTGACCCTTGCACGGATGCCGCGCGACACTGAATTCGCGGTGATCGAGATTGGCATGAATCATCCGGGCGAGATTGCCCCGCTGGCCCGGCAGGCCCGCCCGCATGTGGCGCTGGTTACAACCGTGGCGGCGGTGCATCTGGAAGCCTTCGAGAATGTGGCTGGCATCGCCCATGAAAAAGCTGCGATCTTTGAAGGGCTCGAACCCGGTGGCGCGGCAATCGTCAACGCAGATATCGAGCACGCGGACATCCTGCGCCAAACGGCACTTGGGCAGGGGGCCGGGATCGTGGATTTCGGCCAAGGCGCAACGGATTACCGGTTGACCGACGTTCAGCAGGGGGCGAACACCGTGACTGTCGAAGCTGCCGTTGGTGATCAGGTACTCCGCTTTGCGGTGAACTCTGCCGGTACGCATTTCGCCATGAACGCGCTGGGGGCCTTGGCTGCCTGCGTGGAACTGGGTGTCGATCTGGATGACGCTATCGCGGGGCTGCGTGCATGGTCCCCGGTCAAGGGGCGCGGTGTACGGGAAAGCATTCCTCTGCCCGGCGGCGGGCAGATCGAACTGCTGGATGACAGCTATAACGCCAACCCGACCTCGATGGAGGCCGCGCTGGACGTGCTCGCCGCCTCACAAGGCAAACGCCGCATCGCCTTTCTGGGCGATATGAAAGAGCTCGGCACGCAGGAAGAGGCGATGCACGCCGCCATGGCCGATGCCAAAGCTATGGCGCATGTCGATCAGGTGCATTGTATCGGCCCGTTGATGCGGGCACTGCACCACGCTCTGCCCCCGGCGAAACGCGGCCTCTGGTCTGAAACCAGCGCCGAGATGGCCGAACGGTTGCCTTCGCTGGTCAGGGACGGCGATACTGTGCTGGCCAAGGGCTCTCTCAGCATGGGATTGGCCTCGATTGTTGACGGTCTGCGCAAAATGGGGCAAGGGGGCGCGCTTGATGGGTGATCACGCCCATGCGCCTCGTGTGAGAAAGGTATTGTCATGCTGTACTGGTTGACCGCCCTGTCGGATGGTGGGGATTTCTGGAACCTCTTCCGGTATATCACCTTCCGCGCAGGCGGTGCCTTCATGACGGCACTGATCTTTGGGTTCATCTTCGGAAAACCCCTGATCAACGTGCTGCGCAGAAAGCAGGGCAAGGGCCAGCCGATCCGTAATGATGGCCCCGAGGGGCATTTTTCCAAGGCAGGCACGCCAACAATGGGCGGTTTGCTGATTGTCGGGGCTCTTGTGACCTCGACCCTTGTCTGGGCGCGTCTGGATAACCCTTATGTCTGGATGGTGCTTTTCGTGACCCTGTCTTATGCGGCCATCGGATTCGCGGATGACTACGCGAAGGTCTCAAAACAGAACACGCAGGGGGTTTCAGGCAGGATGCGCCTCGCATTGGGCGTGATTATTGCCGTGCTGGCATCGCTTTGGGCGACTTTGCACCACCCCGAAGCGTTGCAGAACCAGCTGGCTGTACCCGTATTCAAGGACACGCTGGTCAATCTGGGCATCTTCTATATTCCGTTTGCGATTGTCGTGATCGTAGGGGCCGCCAACGCAGTAAACCTGACCGACGGTCTGGACGGGCTGGCCATCATGCCAGCGATGATCGCCGCCTCGACGCTGGGCGTGATCGCCTATGCGGTGGGCCGCGTCGACTTTACCGAATATCTCGATGTGCATTACGTGCCCGGCACGGGTGAGATCTTTATCTTCACCTCAGCGCTTTTTGGCGCGGGTCTCGGGTTCCTATGGTATAACGCCCCCCCGGCGGCGGTATTCATGGGCGACACCGGATCGCTGGCGCTGGGCGGCGCGCTAGGCGCTATTGCCGTGGCCACCAAGCACGAGCTTGTTCTGGCTGTTGTCGGCGGCCTGTTCGTGGTCGAGGCGCTGAGCGTGATCATTCAGGTCCTCTACTTCAAACGCACCGGCAAGCGGGTCTTCCTGATGGCCCCGATCCATCACCATTATGAGAAAAAGGGCTGGGCCGAGCCGACAATCGTCATCCGCTTCTGGATCATCTCGCTGATCCTGGCGATGATCGGTCTTGCAACGCTGAAGGTGCGGTAAGGCTCCCGCCAGGTTCGGTGGGCCTGCGGCCCTCCTGCCACCTGTTGGGCCCGGCTCGCGCCACAGCGCAAGCCTGACACGCCCCTTGTCATTGTGAATTTCTTCAGTGCAGTGTGGCCTCCAAATCCAAATCAAAGAAGGTGGCTAGAATGATCCCGGTCAAAGGCTTTTCAGGGCAAAAAGTTGCGGTTCTGGGATTGGGCCGGTCCGGTCTGGCAACCGCACGCGCCTTGCGCGCAGGCGGGGCGGAACCGGTCTGCTGGGATGACAACCCCACAGCCCGCGCCAACGCCGAGGGCGAAGGGTTCTCCTTTGCCGACCTGCGCAAACAGGGGGCGTTTGACACGATTGCCACGCTCATCGTTTCACCGGGCATTCCGCATCTTTATCCCGAACCCAACCCCGTGGTTGCCGCAGCTCTGGACGCAGGCGTGCCGGTCGACAATGACATCGGGCTGTTCTTCCGCTCTTTTGCGGGGCCGGAATGGAGCAATTATGACACTCCGCCACGGGTCATCGCGGTCACCGGCTCGAACGGGAAATCCACCACCGCGGCGCTGATCCATCACATCCTGACCGAGGCCGGGCGCGAGGCGCAGCTGGCCGGAAATATAGGGCGCGGTGTTTTGGATATCGATCCGGGTGGCGATGGCTCGGTCGTGGTGCTGGAACTTTCCAGCTATCAGACGGAACTGGCCCGTGCGCTGACCCCGGATGTGGCGGTGTTCACCAACCTTTCGCCAGATCACCTGGATCGCCACGGTGGCATGGGCGGATACTTCGCGGCCAAACGAAGGTTGTTTGCCGAAGGCGGCCCGGACCGCGCGATCGTTGGCATCGATGAAACCGAAGGCGCCTTTCTGGCTGGCCAGCTGGCCGAAGGGCCGGCGGATGATCGGGTGATCCGTATCTCGGTAGCGCGAAAGCTGACCGGGCCGGGATGGCAGGTCTTTGCGCGCAAGGGGTTTTTGTCGGAATACCGCAAGGGGCGGCAGGCCGGGTCTATCGACCTGCGCGCGATCAAGGGCCTTCCCGGTGCCCATAACCACCAGAACGCCTGTGCGGCTTATGCGGCTTGCCGGTCGCTGGGCCTTGCGCCGCGCGTGATCGAAGACGCGCTGCACTCGTTCCCGGGCCTGCCCCACCGCAGCCAGATCATCGCTGAGGCGGGCGGAGTAACCTATGTCAACGACTCCAAGGCGACCAATGTCGACAGCGCCCTGAAAGCGCTTATGGCGTTCAAAAAGATCCGCTGGATCTGTGGCGGGCTTGAGAAAGAAGGCGGTGTCGCAGCCCTGAACGCAGCAGCGGATCAAGTGATCAAAGCCTATGTCATCGGCCGTGAGGCAGCTGGCTTTGCGATGCAGCTGACGTCCGACGCACAGGTTTGTACCACGATGGAGGCGGCAGTGGCGCAGGCTATGGAGGATGCGCAGGCGGGCGAGACCGTTCTGCTGGCCCCGGCCGCGGCAAGTTTCGATCAATATGACAATTTCGAACAGCGTGGCGACGATTTCACAGCGCAGGTGCAAAAACGGCTGGGCTAACACCGCACCTGCAACAGCCCGCCGGTACGTGTGGACATTTTTCAGTCAGATTGACACTTTGTTGGAATTGAGGTTGCGTCACCTTAAGTTCAATAAAGAGGAAGCGGAAAATGTCTGCACGCAAAATTCTCTCCATCCTTCCCGTTGTTGCGCTGGCCGGGGCCTGCGCCAATAGCGGGGCGAATTATGTTCCTATCATCGACGGGCCTGTGGGCCCGAACTACCAGTCCGATCTGGCCAATTGTCAGGCGCTGGCCCGGTCCCGTCCGACGCTGGATAGCAACACCGCGGGCGCTGCCGCCATTGGCGCGGCCGGTGCTGCGGCAACCACGGCAATTATCGACAACAGCGCCAGCGATCTGGGTCGTGCGGCGGCCGCTGGTGCTCTGGTCGGTGTGGGTGCCAGTGCGATCAGCAACACCCAGAATCAGGAAGTGATCGTGCGCAACTGCATGCGCGGTCGCGGCTACAACGTCGTAGGTTAATTCATGGCGGCAATGGCGACACCTGCGGCATGGCCTGATGACCATGCCCATTGAAAGTTGTAGCCGCCCAGCCACCCGGTGACATCCACCGCTTCGCCAATCGCATAGAGGCCAGGGACATCCTTGGCCTCCATCGTTTTCGACGACAGATCATCGGTATCTATTCCGCCCAGTGTGACCTCGGCGGTGCGATACCCTTCGGTTCCCGACGGTACCAGCCGCCAATCTGACAGGGCCGCGACCAGTTCAGACAGCTTCGCGTCCGACTGATCAGCCAGATTGCCGGACATCGGGATGACTTGGCTCAGGTATTCAACCAACCGGGACGGCAGATGCCGCGCCAGTTCCGTTGTCAGCGCCCTGCGCCCAGCGTTTTGCCGTTGCGCGCGCAGCAGATCGAACAGGGGCAGTTCGGGGATCAGGTTCACGCCGATCTCCTCACCTTCGCGCCAATAAGAGGACAGCTGCAAAACGGACGGTCCGCTAAGGCCGCGATGGGTGAACAACAGCGCTTCGTCAAAACTTGTGCGGTCATTGGACAGCCGCACGGGCAGGGAAACACCGGATAGGTCCTTGAACCGGCCATCCGAAAAGGTGAACGGCACCAGCGCCGCACGGGTGTCGGTCACCCGCAAGCCAAACTGTCGGGCAATGTCATAGGCCAGCCCGGTCGCGCCCATCTTGGGGATGGATTTGCCCCCCGTGGCCAGCACCAGATTGGCACAGGTCAGATGCAGGCGCTGCCCCTCACGCTCGACCTCCAGCGCGAATCCGGCGTCCTCCTTGCGCAGATCACGCAGCGCGGTCTGCACCCAAAGCTCCGCGCCGGCGCGGCTCATCTCGTCCAGCAACATCTGGATGATCTGCTTTGAAGAGCCATCACAGAACAACTGCCCCAGCGTTTTCTCATGCCATTTGATGCCGTGCCGGTTCACCAGATCGACAAAATCCCACTGCGTAAACCGCGCCAGCGCGGATTTGCAGAAATGCGGGTTTTGCGACAGGAAGTTGCCCGGCCCCGCATACATGTTGGTGAAGTTGCACCGCCCTCCGCCCGAGATGCGGATTTTCTCGCCCGGCGCCTTGGCGTGGTCGATTACCAGCACCCGCCCACCGCAACGGACCGCACACATCATGCCTGCTGCTCCGGCACCCAATATGATCGTATCGAACCTCATGCACCGCCCTTGGCGTGGATTTTCGGCGATGACAAGGGTGAAACCCGGCGCATCGGGCCCGAGGCAAAGGATTTAGTTGTCAGGTGAATGATTCCCGGAAATTCGGGGCCTGCGGGCGGTGACACCCTTGCACGGGGGCCGGTTTGGGCTGGTTGTCAGGATTTTGCGCGCGCGTCTCGGGGCGGGATTGGAAGGGTGCAGATCGCAGAAAACCACTCCCTAGTCCGGTCAAATTGCGGCACCGTTCAGGTTGTGCAAGGCACTTGATCCCACCACAAGTGGGGCCACCGAACAGGGTGGTGGCAGGCATGTCTGGCAGAAACGGTGAAGGCATTACAACTTTCGGATACTTTTTGGAGAATCGATTTTCGGAACCAGTTAGCCGCAACTGTGTCGGGCCACCCGCTTGGTTCGAAAGTATCGGGCCGGTTCAATACCAAGTGCTTGACCGGGATCAGCCCTCGCGCACTCCTAACGGGAAGTCTTGCCGCGTCAGCCCGTCTTTCCCGCCAAGCACAAAGCGCCACAGATGCCGGGTAATTTGGCCAAATTGCACCGAAAAATATGTGCAAAAATAAAAATATGTCGACGGAAGTTCACTAAAACAATACAATAACCCTTATTATTTTGAACTTAACGCATTTTAGAAACCAAATCTCATCAGCGGGCCGATTAATGCCTCGTGATTTCCATTCAGGCCCGTGGCCCGTCCCGCGCAATGCAGCGCCATTCACACCCGTCGGCTGCATTTGCAATCGCAACACGCCTTTGATGCGTGCCAGCCTGCCTGTTTTCGGGGTGGCACATTTCAACAAGTTAAAGAGTTCCGAGACACGATCATGGGTATTAATCTGAATTTGAACAATCCAGGCGACCTTCCCAAGGCGCGGCTCAGGGCGATCCTGTTCCTTGATGCATGTGATTACTCTGCCGCCGTCCGCGAGGACGAGCTTGAAACGCTGGCCAGAATCCGCCGCGATCTGAACTGCGTCAGCGATCTGGTTAACAGCTTTCGGGGTCGGGTGACCGGCCTGACCGGTGACGGGCTGTGCGCCGTCTTTCCAAGTGCGCGTGCCGCCGTCGAAACTGCGCTGGGGGTGCAGGATGTCCTGACCCATGCCCCCGACCGCTACGCCAAAGGGTATCGAATTGGGATACATCTGGGCGACACGTTCGAGGTTGACCAGCAGATCATCGGTGACGCTGTGAATACGGCGGCCCGGATCGAAAGCGTCGGCTCATCCGGCGAGGTTCTGGTCTCAAGCGTTGTGCGCAATGCGTTGCGCGGGCGGCAGGATTTCCTGTTCAACTCGATCGGGCGGCCCAATCTCAAGAATATCGGTGCCTCGCTCGAGCTGTTCAAAGTGGCCCGCGCAACAATCGACGTTCCATATGAGAAGGACGGAAAAGAACAGCCGGTTCCTGTTCCCGCCAACCCAACGGCCTTCCGGTCCGAACGGCTGTCGTACACCTTACCGCGCCCGAATTTCGTGATAGGTCTGTTGTCTCCGGATGTCGGTGGCAGTTCCGAAACCGCGACATTCGTGTCCAACATCGTTGCGGAACAGCTGTCCAAATCCCTTACCGAAACCGAAGCGCTCGAGGTTCAGGATTACCGGGTGCCGCAGGTCGCGCTTCCAAAGGAACCACTGTCGGCTGGGCCTGATCTTTTCCTTCAGTGTCGCGCTTCGACCTGTGGCAGCATGTTACAAGTGTCCGCCACCGCAATGCGGTCAGAAGACAGAAAAGTGATCTGGAGCCAGAATGTGGTGGCCGATCAGGGTGACTTTCTGGGGCAAAACTGCTCGGGTCTGACATCGTTCATCAGCTATGCCACCGACGCTTTGCTGACGGCTTTGCTGAACGGGCGTCACATGCGCGACCCGGCCTCCCATCACGCGGCGAAAACCGCCGTTGCCGCCGTGCATCACCTGCTGACGATGACCGGGCCGGGGCTGGACCAGCTCGAGGCGGATATTCTGGCGGCTTACGAGCTTGATCCCAAGCCGGTCTACCTTGCGTGGCTGGCTTATGTCACAACATTCAAGGTCGGCGAACGGTACGGAACCTGGGATGCTACACTGGAAGCGCAGGCGCGCGATCTGGCCCGCCGCGCTGTCGAGGCTGACCCGGATAACGGCACTGTTCTGGGCCTTGTCGCCCACGTGCATTCCTACGTGTTTCGAGAGTTTTCGGTGGCGCAGGATCTTGTCGACCGTGCGCTCGAGCTCAGCCCGTATCGTGCGATGAGCTGGGATTCCGCCGCCATGCTCTATTGCTACACGGATCGTCCGGCGTTGGCAGTGGAAGCTGCGCAGAAGGCACGGCTTATCGGACGGCACAGCCCGTACCGGCATCTGTTTGACGGGGCAGGATGTGTCGCCGCGCTGGTCAATGGCGAGTTCGAGAAATCCATCAGGTTCGGCGAATCCGTGATGGAGGTTCAACCGCAGTTCAAGACCGTCATGCGCTATCTGGCTGCGGCTTACGGGCACGCAGGTGACCAGCAGCGAGGCGAGTTCGCCTTGCAGCGGCTGACCAATCTGGAACCGGACATGTCGCTGGCCTGCATCCAGCAGGACCGGTTCCCGGTGCCAACACGGTTCAGCGCGCAACTGATGGAAAGCGGCCTGTCCAGGATCGGATTGCCGCAACACGCTTGAAGTAGGGGTAAAAGTAGGGGGTTTACTTATGTCTTACGTTTCCACGCTCAACGGTTTTGGCATGATGGTCCGACGTGGTGAGCTGATCTCGTGCAAAGTAATCAGATTGATGAACCTTGCCAGAAACTCCAGAGGCCTCAGCACCACATCGGGAGAGAACCGATCAGCGCTGGACAACTTCATTTACGACGCGCAGCGGAAAACCTTTATTGAATACCTCAATGTTATCCATGAACTGAATCCCGATTTGGTGGATAATAGGAAACTGCGCGACCTTACTGATTTCATGGAGAACGAAGAGTTCATTGATCCCTTCAGATCCGACAGCCGCGTAAAAGATGCAAAAGACGATGAGATCGGGAAACGTTCTGCCCTCGGCGCGGCCTCAATCGCGATGAGCGCATCTTCGGCGTTTGCTTTGAATCGAAACAGGAATCGCAACAGAAACCGCAATCGCAACAGAAACCGCAACCGAAACAGAAATCGCAATCGCAACCGGAACCGCAGCGATTTTGACTTTGGCGGTAGTGATGCCTCCTTCGGCTGGCGCGAGATGCGCGATCTGTGCCGGATCGGAATGCTGCCCGCATCCGGTCTGCTGGGCAAGGTCTGGGAAAACATCGACCTTCTGCCGCCCCCGGGCCCTGACGAAAGCATGAAGGAAACCGAATACCTGCTGATCCTGCAAGGTCGGCTCAAATGGTCAAATCAGGCGACACGGCGCGAGGAAATCGTGGCGCAGGCTGGCTTTGGTATTGATGACTATCTCAGCCCGCTGGGCATTGACGAGCAGGGTGGCTTTGATGCGACACGTGCGCTGATGACGATCCTGCTGGAACTGACGAATGAGATTGGCCTGACCTACAAGAACCGCTTCAGTCGGCCCAGACCCAATATCATCCAGCCGCTGATCCGGCCCTTTATCCCGGTGCCTTTTCATGCGGCTTACCCCTCGAACCATTCCTACCAATCCTTCGCAATTGCCGAACTGTTCTCGCGGCTGATCCCTGAACATCCGGGCACTGTCGCTTTGTTCCACCGCGCCCAGCGGATTGCTGAAAACCGCGAATGGGCTGGTCTGCACTACCCAAGCGACACAGCCGCCGGGCGAAGTCTGGCCAGAAAAACCGTGGCTTACCTGACCGAGGTTCTGGACGAACTGATGGACGAAGCACAAGACGAATGGCTGGGTTAAGGATCAACGCGAGGTGACGAAATGACCGCAGGAAACGAAGACTACGCACGATATTACTATCTCTGGCACCTGGTCGCGATCAAAGCCTTGACCGTCAAGGCGCCCCCGCCCGCTGACGGAGAGACCTGCCCGGAAATTGACAGCGCGATCTGGGATTTCACAGGCCCTGCTCTGGCCGAGGCGAAGATCGCCTTGATCGACATGGGCGTGGCCCCGCATCACCCAAACCTGAAAGCGCCGGACACCGGACCGGTTCCGGCGGACAGGGTCATTCGGGACGAAGCCCTTGATCTGGCCAGCCACCCGTTCGGTGTCAAATACATCGACCGGTCGGCCGTTGGGGCAGGGGCAGAACATATCGAAGAACATGTGCAACATCTGTCGGGCATTCAGAACCCCTTGGGCATTCCGGGCCTGACGTCGCAGGAACAGCGGGTGATTGCCGGATTGAGATCGGGGTTCGGTGTCAAGCGTTACATCGATGCTTATGATGATCGCTATGCCGGGCACGGCACCAGCTGTGCCGGGCTGGCCTGCGGAACCAGCTTTGCGGCGGATCAATTCGGCAATACCGGCAATATCGCGGCATATTATGGGGTTGATCCCAAAAGCAGGATTATTCCGATCACGACGTCGATCTCACCCAGCCCGGAAGAGTTGATTGCGGCGTTTCTATATGCTCATGAAAAGGATGTTCATGTCATCCTGTTTCCGCGCGACATAGCGAACCCGGACCATTGGCCCGGGTATGATGACCGTCCTGCCACTGTTACCGAAGCGTTCTATCCGGGTCTGGACAGGCACGAAAAGACGCGCCTGCACGAGACGATGCGCGATGAACCCGACGGTGACGCGCGCGATATTTCAGTGGCGTGGTCGACGCTCCACAAGGTCGTCGAATGGGTCAGCACGAAAATTCCGGTGGTCTGCGCGGCTGGCAATGACGGTCGAAGTGAATTGATTTACCCCGCCAGCCTGTCCGGTGATCCAGCCAACGGGATCATTTCCGTGGGGGCCGTCAACTATAATGGCTACCGGTCCGGGTATTCGAACTATTCTGCTGATCTGACCGTGTCCGCCCCCTCGGATGACGGTGAGATTTACAACCGCTATCAAATACGTCTGGACCGGGACGCGGCCTCGGCCACTGATTTCCATCTGGAGGATCGGGCCGCTCTTCCCAAACATCACCTCAAACGCGATGGCAGTGGTGACGCGATCCCGATTGTCGATTTTGCACCTCAACGGTTGGTGACGTTGGACGTGCCGGGCCCCCGGGGTTATGTCGAAGGCAGCCTTGCCGCGGCTGTCGAAACCCGAAAAAAGGCCGTGGACGATCCCGCCGGTCTGTATACCGAATTCGGCGGCACTTCGGGGGCTTCGGCCCTCGTTGCCGGGGCAATCGCGATGATGCAACGAAAGTCGCCCAATGTTCTCAATGGGGTGCAGATCAAAGCCATCTTCAAGAACCTCGAAACATCTGCAACGCGTTTCGACAACACCCACTGGTATTGGTCCTCTGCCGCAGGAACCCTGCAAGCTGACGCGATCAACGGTTACACGCCTCCCCCCAGGGCCGAACTGTTCGGTGTGGCGGGGCTGCTGGATGTGCCGCTGCTGCTGACCAAAGTCTGACAGCCCGCCGCCTCCCGCCCGGTGGCCGTCGCAACACGGTTGACAGGCGGTCTGGGTCTGCGGCGCGGGTCTTGCGCGGGAAATCCCGATTTGCCCGCGAACAGGCTGGCCTGATCGCCAAATTGCATGTAGACTCGTAGCCAGACCCCGAGAACGGGGCGTTAACGAGGCAGAGAGTGGCGGTATCTCATGACTGAGATGGTGTATGGCGCGGTCCAGGACCAGCGCGGAGAACCGATTCTACCGAAGTGGTGGCGTACTATCGATCGCTGGACGATGTCCTGCGTTCTGATCCTGTTTACCATCGGGCTGTTGCTGGGGCTGGCCTCTTCGCCGCCACTGGCCGGTCGCAACGGGTTCGACCCCTTCCATTATGTCGAGCGTCAGGCCTTGTTCGGCGGATTGGCGCTGATCGCGATGCTGCTGACCTCGATGATGTCTCCAACCTTGGTGCGGCGTCTGGCCGTTCTTGGTTTTCTGGGGGCCTTCGTCGCTCTGGTCTTCCTGCCGGTGTTCGGAACGGATTTCGGCAAGGGTGCGGTGCGTTGGTATTCGCTGGGCTTTGCCTCGCTGCAACCGTCCGAGTTTCTGAAACCCGGCTTTGTCGTCGTGGCCGCTTGGCTGCTGGCGGCCTCACAGGAAATCAACGGCCCTCCGGGGCGGTTGTGGTCCTTTGCGCTCTGCATGGCCATCGTGGCCATGCTGGTGATGCAACCCGATTTCGGTCAGGCCTGCCTGATCCTGTTCGGCTGGGGCGTTATGTATTTCGTGGCCGGGGCCCCGATGCTGCTGTTGCTGGGCATGGCCGGTGTTGTCGTTCTGGGCGGGATGCTGGCCTATTCGAATTCTGAACACTTTGCCCGCCGCATCGACGGCTTTCTGAATCAAGAGGTCGATCCGACCACCCAGCTGGGCTATGCCACCAATGCCATCCGCGAGGGCGGCTTGTTCGGCGTCGGCGTGGGGGAGGGGCAGGTGAAATGGTCGCTGCCCGATGCCCATACCGATTTCATCATCGCCGTCGCGGCCGAGGAATACGGCCTGATCCTTGTCATGATCATCATTGCGCTATACGCGCTGATCGTCGTGCGCTCGCTGCTGCGGCTGATGCGCGAACGCGACATGTTCATTCGTCTGGCCGGTACCGGTCTGGCCTGCATGTTTGGCGTTCAGGCGATGATCAACATGGGTGTTGCGGTACGTCTGCTGCCCGCCAAGGGCATGACTTTGCCGTTCGTCAGCTATGGCGGCTCGTCCCTGATTGCTGGCGGTATTGCCGTTGGCATGCTGCTGGCCTTCACCCGAACCCGCCCACAGGGCGAACTAGGCGATATTCTGCGCGGACGAGGATAATGGGGAACCCTTACCTGTTGATTGCGGCTGGCGGCACCGGGGGCCATATGTTTCCCGCTCAGGCGCTGGCCGAGGCGATGCTGCACAAGGGCTGGCGCGTGCGCCTGTCCACCGACCCGCGCGGTGCGCGCTATACCGGTGGCTTTCCCCATTCGACTGAAATTGTCGAGGCGTCCTCGGCCACCTTCGCCCGTGGCGGCCTGGCGGCAAAGGCGATGGTTGGCCCGATTATCGCTGGTGGTGTCACCAGCATGATCTTCCAGATGATGCGCGACAAACCCGATGTTGTCGTGGGCTTTGGCGGTTATCCGTCGATCCCGGCGCTGGGCGCCGCGACCCTGCTGAAAATACCGCGGATGATCCATGAACAGAACGGGGTACTGGGCCGCGTGAACCAGCTGTTTGCAACCCGCGTTGCGCAGGTGGCCTGCGGCGTCTGGCCGACGGATCTGCCCGAAGGCGCGCATGGCATTCACACCGGCAACCCGGTGCGTGCCGCGGTCCTGGACCGTGCCGCCGCCGGGTATATCCCGCCGGGTGACTATCCGATGTCGGTTCTGGTGATGGGTGGCTCGCAGGGCGCGCGCATCCTCAGCGATATAGTGCCCGGTGCGATTGCCGCGCTGCCCCAAGACCTTCGCGCGCATATCCGTGTCTCGCATCAGGCGCGGGATGAAGATGGCGAACGGGTCAGCGCATTCTACCAAGACCATGGTATCCGCGCCGACGTTCAGCCCTTCTTCGATGACATTCCCCGCCGCATGTCGGATGCGCAGCTGGTGATCTCGCGCTCGGGCGCGTCCAGCGTGGCCGATATCTCGGTCATCGGTCGCCCTTCGATCCTGATTCCGTTTGCTGCTGCCGCCGGGGATCATCAGACCGCCAACGCGCGCGGGCTGGTGCAGGCCGGCGGGGCCATCATGATCCCGGAAAATGCGCTTGACGTTCCCACGCTGACACAGCAAATCACCACGGTTCTTACGAACCCCGAAGCCGCACAGAAAATGGCCCATGGCGCTCTGTCGGTCGGGGCGCCCGATGCCACCCAGCGTCTGGTCGCTCTGGTCGAGCAGCTGGCGCAGAAGGAGACCACATGAACCCAGCAACCAAACTGCCGCAGGACGTAGGGCCGATCCACTTCGTGGGCATCGGCGGGATTGGTATGTCGGGCATCGCCGAGGTGCTGCTGAACCTGGGGTATCAGGTGCAGGGCTCCGATCTGAAAGCCTCGAAGATCACTGACCGTCTGGCCAGTTTGGGGGCCGAGATTTTCGTCGGCCAGCGCGCCGAAAACCTTGAAAACGCGGCCGTCGTGGTCGTCTCGACTGCGATCAAACCGGGCAACCCGGAGCTGGACCAAGCCCGCGCCCAAGGTCTGCCGGTTGTCCGCCGCGCCGACATGCTGGCCGAACTGATGCGCCTGCGCTCGAACATTGCCATTGCCGGAACGCACGGCAAGACCACCACGACGACCATGATGGCCGAACTGATGGTGGCAGGCGATTTCGATCCGACCGTGATCAATGGCGGCATCATCCACGCCTATGGATCGAACGCTCGGATGGGGCAGGGCGAATGGATGGTGGTCGAAGCCGACGAAAGCGACGGTTCCTTTAACCGGCTGCCCGCAACCATCGCCATTGTTACCAATATCGACCCCGAGCATATGGAGCATTGGGGTGATTTCGACAGGCTGCGCGACGGCTTTTACGAATTCGTCTCGAACCTGCCATTCTACGGTCTGGCCGTCTGCTGCACCGATCATGCCGAGGTTCAGGCCCTTGTCGGCCGCATCACCGACCGCCGTGTGCGAACCTATGGGTTCAACGCGCAGGCGGATGTGCGGGCTGTGAACCTGACCTACAAAGGTGGCGTGGCGCATTTCGACATCCATCTGCAATACGAAGACAAGATGATCGAAGGCTGCACCCTGCCGATGCCCGGCGATCACAACGTCTCAAACGCGCTGTCCGCCGCTGCCGTCGCCCGTCATCTGGGTATGAAAGCTGCGGAAATCCGCGACGCGCTGGCCAATTTCGGCGGCGTCAACCGTCGCTTTACAAAGGTCGGAGAAATCGACGGTGTCACCATCATCGACGATTACGGCCACCACCCGGTCGAAATCGCCGCCGTTCTCAAGGCCGCCCGTCAGGCGACCGAAGGCCGCGTGATCGCCGTGCATCAGCCGCACCGCTATTCGCGCCTGTCCAACCTGTTTGACGATTTCTGCACCTGTTTCAACGACGCCGATGTCGTGGCCATTGCCGAGGTTTTTGCCGCTGGCGAAGACCCGGTCGAAGGTGCGTCACGCGACGATCTGGTGCAGGGCCTGATCCGTCACGGCCACCGCCACGCCCGCGCGCTGCTGGATGAAGACGACCTTGAACGCCTCGTCCGCGAACAGGCCCGTCCCGGCGATATGGTCGTCTGCCTCGGCGCCGGTACGATCAGCGCCTGGGCCAATGGCCTGCCCGAGAGATTGCAAAGAAAACAAGCTGTTTGACGCGTCATTTGTTTTGTCGCACAACTTAAAGGTGTGATACTCTGACCGCAACAGTCGCGTGTCCTCGGAGGGGCGAATGGACTATTCGATGATCTTTGCAGCGCTTTGGGTGATCTGCGCCACCATTGTGGCAATGTTGCCGATGCGGCTGCAATTCCCGCCGGGGTTTGTCCTGTTGGTCTGCGCACCAATGCTTATCGTGTGGCTTGGGTATGTCCACGGCTGGTTCTGGTCGGTCGCGGCATTTGCAGGGTTCGTGTCGATGTTCCGCAACCCCATCCGGTATTACTGGCGCAAATGGGCAGGGCGCGAGGTCGCAGAATGACATGGTCTATCGCTCTGGCAGCCCTGTGGGGCATTGCCGCCAACGTTCTTGCGCTGATCCCCAGCACAGACAACCACTGGACGCGCGCCTATATCCTGATCATCGTGGGCATTCCAATCGTCGGCTATGTCACCTATGAAAACGGCCCCTGGATCGGGCTGCTGGTGCTGGCAATGGGCATGTCCGTGCTGCGCTGGCCGGTGATTTATCTGACCCGTTGGTTGCGCTCGGGCTTTGGGGGTTGAATTGGGAAGCGCTACCTTTTTTAGCATCGCACGTGCAATACCCTTCTTTCTGATCTGGATGGCGGCTCACATACGTCTAAAAAAGGGAAAGTTCAGAGGGCCAGTATACATTCTGTTATTTCTAATTTTATCAGTGCCGGTAGGTACGGCATTGTCATTTGACAGGATGCTCTATGGGTTTGACCCGGTTGTCTATAAATACGCATCTGCCACTTATCTCATTGCAACTCTTATACCGCTGGGTGCTGGATTGAGTGTTGGCATATGCACGGGTCTATTGCATCGCGCCCTGATGCGATGGTTCTGCGGAGCGCACCCAAACAGGAATACCGGATCGGATGCCTGAACCAATTTCCGAAAGCGCAGCCTCGAACTTCTACGGTTTATTGCATGTGCTCGTGCTGGCTCAAGCCTAAGAAGAATCGGTGCGTCATTTGCAGGCGGAGATGAAGACTAGGAATCAATATGCCTAACAATATGGATATCGTTTCGGGGATGCTTATCGGAACATCACCCGTGACCCTACTAACTCTGATAGCTTCTCATAAGTTTGTTATGCGGGGCAAGATTCGAGGGCCGGTTTTTCTGTTTCTGTTTGTGGTGATTTCGGGGGTTTATGCGCTTGCTGTATCGTTTGAGCTTCTTGCGACACCAGGAAGTTCAGTGCATGAGTTCAACGTAACGTCGACTTACTTGAGCGGTACAGCCGTCCCTTTGGCGCTCGGATTAACCTTTGGCATTACGACAGGTCTAGTCAGACGCATGTTTGCCAGTCTTGCCAAAAACAGGGAGCTGACAGGTGACAAATCATCTGTAGCGTAATACCAGCGTGCCATGACTTGTATCCCGATACCTCGCGGCAAACTCACTGAAAACCGACCCCTAAACGACCTCACATGGCTCCGCGTCGGTGGGCCGGCGGATTACCTGTTTCAACCTGCCGATATCGAAGACTTGCAGGTCTTCCTGCGCGATCTGCCGGATGATGTGCCGGTCTTTCCGATGGGGGTCGGCTCGAACCTCATCGTGCGCGATGGCGGCATGCGGGCCGTTGTGATCCGGCTGGGGCGTGGGTTCAACGCCATCTCGGTTGAGGGCAACACCGTCACCGCGGGCGCGGCGGCGCTGGATGCACATGTTGCGCGCAAGGCGGCGGATGCGGGCGTGGACCTGACCTTTCTGCGCACCATCCCCGGCTCGATCGGGGGCGCGGTGCGGATGAATGCGGGCTGTTATGGCAGCTACACAGCGGATGTGCTGCGCAAGGCCACCATTGTCACCCGACAGGGCGACCTGCGGGACCTGACGCCCGAGGATCTGAACTTTCGCTATCGCCAGTCCGACCTGCCCGAAGGCGCCGTTCTGATTTCGGCCACGTTCGAAGGCCCGTCCGGCGATCCCGATGACCTTCATGCCCGAATGGAAGCGCAACTGAAAAAGCGTGACGAAACCCAACCCACCAAAGACCGCAGTGCCGGATCGACCTTCCGCAACCCGGCCGGGTTTTCCTCGACCGGGCAGGCTGATGACGTGCATGACCTCAAGGCGTGGAAAGTGATCGATGATGCGGGAATGCGCGGCGCGACACGCGGCGGGGCGCAGATGAGCCCGAAACACTCGAACTTCCTGATCAATACCGGCACCGCCACCGCTGATGACCTCGAAGGTCTGGGTGAAGAGGTGCGAAAAAAGGTTTACGAAACAAGCGGCATCACGCTAGAGTGGGAAATCATGCGGGTCGGTGATCCGCTAAAAGAATAAAGCCCCGACCGTCAGACCAAAACAGGCAAATTCAGGCGACGGATCAAAGGCATAAACGCAGTACGGACCACCACATAAGGTCCGGGGACATTGAGGCGCACGTTGGGTATGTCGAGCAGGACAAACCCCAAAGTGGCGGTATTGATGGGTGGCCCCTCGGCGGAACGCGAGGTGTCTCTCAGCTCTGGGCGCGAATGCGCGGCCGCCCTTGTGGGAGAAGGTATTGAAGTGGTCGTACTGGACGCTGGTCCCGACCTCTATGCGCGCCTGTTGGATATTCAGCCGGATGTAGTTTTCAACGCCCTGCATGGCCGCTGGGGCGAAGATGGCTGCGTGCAGGGGATGCTGGAATGGATGCGGATTCCCTATACCCATTCGGGCGTTCTGGCCTCGGCCCTGGCCATGGACAAGCAACGCAGCAAGGACGTCTATCAGGCCGAGGGTCTGCCCGTAGTTCCCAGCGTGATCGTTCCACGGGCCGAGGTGACCCGCGCCCACGTGATGGAACCGCCCTATGTGGCCAAACCCAATAACGAAGGGTCCAGCGTCGGCATCTACATCGTCCACGAAAACGCCAATGGCCCGCCGCAGCTGTCCGAAGACATGCCCGACCAGATCATGGTCGAGAAATACGTGGCCGGGCGCGAACTGACCGTGACCGTGATGGGCGACCGCGCCCTGACCGTAACCGAGATCATGACCGATGGCGGCTGGTACGACTACGACGCCAAGTACAAACCCGGCGGATCATGGCACGTGGTCCCCGCCGATATCCCGCAGGACATCTTTGATCGCTGCATGGATTATGCCCTGCGCGCGCATGATGCTTTGGGCTGCAGGGGCGTCAGCCGCACCGATTTTCGCTGGGATGACAGCGCGGGTGCTGATGGGCTGTTTCTGTTGGAAACCAATACCCAGCCGGGCATGACGCCCACTTCACTGGCCCCGGAACAGGCCGCGCATCTGGGCATGACATTTGGCCAGCTCTGCGCCTGGATGGTTGAGGACGCCTCATGCAACCGTTAATCGCCAGCCGCTCTCTGGAAATCCATCGCACCAAACCCCTTGCCGGGCCGGATGCCGATTTTGCCTCGGCCGATACGGAACCGCATGACACCCAGCCCATTCTGCGTCTGCGCGGGGCGCGGGTGTTTTCCCGCACCGCACGCCGCAGCGATCCGGCCCCGTCGCGCCTCAGCTATCGTCTTCAGCGCTGGATGCTGACACCGGGCATCCGTCTGGGCGTCAAGCTTGGCCTGCCGATCTGTGCCATTGCTGCGGCAGTTGGTGTCTATTTTGCCTCTCAGGACCGGCGCGAAGCGCTTGGCACGTATATCGCCGATATTCGCACCTCGATTCAGGAACGCCCCGAGTTCATGGTTAACCTGATGGCCATCGACGGGGCAGGCACCAGCCTGTCCGATGATATCCGCGAGGTCGTGCCTCTGGATTTTCCGATCAGTTCCTGGGATTTGGATGTCGAACAGATGCGCGACACGATCACCGGGCTTGATCCGGTGAAATCGGCAACCGTACGCATCCGTCCGGGCGGCATCCTTCAGGTCAACGTGGTCGAGCGTCAGCCAGTGATTGTCTGGCGGACGCATGACGGCCTCGAACTGCTCGACGAGACCGGCGCGCATGTCAAGGAAACCACCTCTCGCAAGGACCATGCCGACCTGCCGCTGATCGCGGGCGCGGGTGCGGATGCCCATGTGGCGCAGGCGCTCGAGATTTTCCAGACCGCCCGCAGCCTGGGCAACCGTGTGCGCGGGCTGGTGCGCGTAGGTGAACGACGCTGGGATCTGGTCCTGGACCGTGGCCAGCGCATCATGCTGCCGACCGAACGCCCGGTGCGCGCGCTGGAACGCGTGCTTGCGGTGAACGAGGTGCAGGACCTTCTGGAACGCGACGTGGCCGTGGTCGACATGCGCCTTGGCCAGCGTCCCACCATTCGAATGACCAAAGCCGCCAGCGAAGACTGGTGGAATACAAAAGTGACAATGAGTAACGGGCAGTAACGAGCATGATGACCGATCTTTATCAGTCCCAACGCGCCATGCGTCAGATGCGGCGCCAGGCATTGCAACGCGGTGTGATCGCGATTCTGGATGTGGGCAGTTCCAAGATTGCCTGCCTCGTTCTGCGTTTTGACGGATCGGGCCGGCTGAGTGAAGATAACACCATCGGCTCAATGGCGGGGCAGACGGGGTTTCGGGTGATCGGGGCCGCAACGACACGTTCGCGCGGCGTACAGTTTGGCGAAGTCACCGCCATGCAGGAAACCGAACGCGCCATCCGCACCGCGCTTCAGGCCGCACAGAAGATGGCCGATATCCGTGTCGATCACGTCATCGCCTGTTTCTCGGGGGCCAACCCGCGCTCTTACGGGCTGGACGCACAGGTTGATCTGGATGGCCAGCTGGTGACCGAGGCCGAAGTGGGTCGTGTTCTGAACGCATGCGACGTGCCGGATTACGGCGACGGGCGCGAGGTGCTGCACGCACAGCCGGTCAACTTTGCGCTCGACAACCGCTCGGGCCTGATCGACCCGCGCGGGCAGATGGGCCAAAGCCTTGCGGTCGATATGCACATGCTGACCGTCGATGCGATGGCGATCCAGAACATCGTGCGCTGTATCAAACGCTGCGATCTGGAACTCGCCGGGATTGCGAACTCGGCCTATGTCTCGGGAATTTCCGCGCTGGTCGAAGATGAGCAGGAACTCGGCGCGGCCTGTATCGACATGGGCGGCGGTACCACCAGCGTTTCGATCTTCATGAAGAAACACATGATCTATGCCGATTGCGTGCGTATGGGCGGCGATCACGTGACCGCCGATATCTCGATGGGGTTGGGTGTGCCCGCAGCAGTTGCGGAGCGGATCAAGACGTTCAATGGCGGCGTTCATGCGACCGGCGCTGATGACCGCGACATGATCGATATCGGCGGCGATACCGGTGACTGGGAACACGACCGCCGCACAGTCAGTCGGGCCGAACTGATCGGCATTATGCGTCCGCGCGTCGAGGAAATTCTAGAAGAGGTCCGCGTGCGTCTGGATGCGGCCGGGTTTGAACACATGCCAAGCCAGCAGATCGTTCTGACCGGTGGCGGCAGTCAGATCATGGGGCTGGACGGTCTGGCGACCCGCATCCTTGGTCAACGCGTGCGTCTGGGCCGCCCGCTGCGGGTGCATGGCCTGCCGCAATCGGCGACAGGTCCGGCGTTCTCGTCCTCTGTGGGGCTCAGCCTATTTGCGGCGCACCCACAGGACGAATGGTGGGATTTCGAAATCCCGGTCGACACCTACGCCGCGCGCCCGTTCAAGCGGGCCGTCCGGTGGTTCCGTGACAATTGGTAGCCCCCTGTACCGGGCCGCTTTGTGTGCGGCCCTGTTGCCGGGGTGGGTTTCGGCCCAGACCATCATCACACCCGAGGCATTTCTGGATGCCGCCGTCGGCAAAACGCTCACCTTCCATGAGATTCGCAGCGGCTATTTCGTCGGGACCGAGCAATTTCTGAACCGTCACATCTCGGTCTGGCGGCAAGAAGGGCAGGGCTGTGTCTATGGGCAGATCACCACGCCAAACGGTCAGATCTGCTTTCTCTATGACAACGACCCGGATGGTATTCCCGTCTGCTGGTGGCCCTTCCTGCACGAAGGCCGTCTGATGGTGCGTCTGGCCTCGTTTGCAGAAAGCGAAATCCAGGAGGTGCGCAGCATCACCGAAACCAGCCTGAACTGTCCAAGTGCGCCGCTCAGTTGAAAAATCCGGTTGCGGCGCGCCGATTTATCCCTCAAGATATCCACAAGGCCCGGCAGAGGCCTCGCGGCAGGACCTGAGCAGTTTTCCGCAGTGTAAATGACGGTCGACCAAAGCGTGACGAACGGCTGAGTCCTCGCGCCGGGACCGTCTGCCTTGTGATGGTCGCCGGCGTTTCCGCTATATCTGGCAGTACCTGCGAAATGCCGCCGGTTTCTGCCTTATTTCCTCCATATTTTGTGGTGAATCGCGATTTTTGACGTGACCTTTTCGCATCAGCCCGCTAGAATCGAGCAAGGATAGGTAAGAAAAACACCGCTTTGGCGGAACATAAATACAGGCGGACAGAGCATGACATTGAATCTTTCGATGCCCGGGCAAGACGAACTGAAGCCTCGGATTACAGTATTTGGCGTTGGCGGTGCGGGCGGTAACGCTGTCAACAACATGATTGAAAAACAGCTGGACGGCGTCGATTTTGTCGTCGCCAACACCGACGCGCAGGCGCTGCAGCAAAGCCAGTCCTCGGCGCGGGTTCAACTGGGTGTGAAGGTCACCGAAGGTCTGGGGGCAGGGGCCCGTCCGGCCGTGGGTGCCGCAGCTGCCGAAGAAAGCATCGAACAGATCGTCGACCATCTGGCAGGCGCGCATATGTGCTTTATCACTGCAGGCATGGGCGGCGGCACAGGCACCGGCGCTGCTCCGATCATCGCGCAGGCCGCGCGTGAGCTGGGTGTGCTGACCGTGGGTGTCGTAACCAAGCCTTTCCAGTTCGAAGGTGCCAAGCGGATGCGTCAGGCCGAAGACGGCGTTGAGGCGCTGCAACGGGTCGTCGACACGCTGATCATCATTCCGAACCAGAACCTGTTCCGCCTCGCCAATGAAAAGACCACCTTTACCGAGGCGTTCTCGATGGCCGACGATGTCCTGTATCAGGGTGTCAAAGGCGTAACCGACCTGATGGTGCGTCCGGGCCTGATCAACCTCGACTTTGCGGATGTGCGCGCCGTAATGGACGAGATGGGCAAAGCCATGATGGGCACCGGCGAGGCAACAGGCGAAGACCGTGCCATCCAGGCGGCGGAAAAAGCCATTGCAAACCCGCTGCTGGACGAAATCAGCCTCAAGGGCGCCAAAGGCGTTCTGATCAACATCACCGGTTCGCACGACCTGACCCTGTTCGAGCTGGACGAAGCCGCCAACCGCATCCGCGAGGAAGTGGACCCCGAGGCGAACATCATCGTCGGCTCGACGCTGGATACTGCCATGGAAGGCGGTATGCGCGTGTCGGTTGTTGCAACCGGCATCGACGCCACCGAAAAAACGGCTGATGTCCCGGTCGCGCGCCGCTCGATGTCCGAGCCGCTGACCCGCACCGTTTCGGCCGAAGAATATGGTCGCGAAGAAGCACCCGCAGCCGCCGAAATGGCAGAGCCCGCGCCGCAGATGGAAGAAAACCGCGAACCTTCGCTGTTTGAAGCCGCGGAAGAGCCCGCCCAGCCGCAGTTCCAGCCGCTTGACGAGCGGGATGAGGATGACCTGCCGCCCCCGGCCTATCAACCGCGCGTCGCCGAATTCGAGCCGCAGCCCGAGCAGGTCGAACCGGCGCCCGAGGCATTTGTTGCCCCACGCGCGCCTGTCGCAGGCACCCCGTCGCCGGAAGCGCTCCAGCGTTTGCAGGCAGCGGTTCAGAAGGTTCCCTCGGCAGCTCAGCGCGCCGCAGCGCCCCGCCCGCAAGCGGCGGTTTCGCATCACGAACCCGAAGAACGCTCGCGGTTTGGCTTCAATCGGCTGATCGACCGGATGACCGGGCACGCCTCTGACACACCGGCCCAACCGCCGCGTCAGCAGCCCGTTCTGCGCCAGTCCGAGGCCACGGCACCGATTCACGATGAGGCCGACCCGGATCAGGATCGTATCGAAATTCCGGCCTTCCTGCGCCGTCAGGCCAACTGATCGCGGTAACAAAATCCACTCATGGGGTCGCCATTTGGCGGCCCTAATTCTTTTTAAAACAGTGGCTTACGAATAGGTAAGCAGGGTTTTGCCGATCTGTTACATACATGTTTCATTCGGTTACAAAGAGTGAGTTGAGCCTTGACGCGGGCTTCCTTAACTGAGTGTCCAACACAGCCCCAGAAGGCTGGACACCACTCGCCGAGGCCCATTTTGCAACATACGCTCAAATCTCCGGTCACGTTTAAAGGCGTCGGGCTGCACAGCGGCAAGCCTGCGACCATGATCCTGAAACCGGCTGCAGCTGGTCATGGCATCTGGTTCAAACGGACGGATATCCATCTGGGCGATGCGATGATCCCGGCAATCTATCACGTGGTCGAACGGACCCCGCTTTGCACCCGTCTGGTCAATGACGCCGGGGTGTCGGTATCCACAATCGAACATATCATGGCTGCTTTGGCCGGGTGCGGCGTTCACAACGCACTGATTGAAATCGACGGCCCCGAAGTGCCGATCATGGACGGGTCTTCGATCGATTTCGTGCGCGGTATCATGGCCCGGGGCGTGCGCCGTCAGGCCAGCCCGGTGCTGGCCTATGAGGTGCTGAAGACCGTCACCGCATCGCGTGAAGGGGCCAGCGCAAGCATCGCGCCCGCGGATGGGCTGATCATCGACTTTCACATCGATTTCGAAGACAGCGCAATCGGCAGCCAGACCAAGACACTGGATATGCGCAACGGGTCGTTCGCGCGCGAACTCAGCGATTGCCGCACGTTCTGCCGCCGCATTGATGTCGAAGCCATGCGCGAAAACGGGCTGGCCCTTGGCGGTACCCTGGATAACGCCGTGGTGGTGCAGGGCAACGAGGTGCTGACACCCGGCGGGTTCCGCCGCGCCGACGAAGCCGTGCGCCACAAGATGCTGGATGCTCTGGGTGATCTCTACCTGGCAGGCGGGCCGATTCTGGGCCATTTCACGGGCGACAAGTCGGGTCATTCGCTGACCAACACATTGCTGCGCAATCTGTTTGAAACACCCGGTGCTGTGCGTCCGGTTCTGTGCACACCGGAACAGGCCGCGCGTCTGCCGGGGCAGGGCCTGATCGTAAACGAAATTCCCGAAGTCGCCTGATCAGATCAACTCTGACGACATTTGCGCCAGATGTTGCATAAGGCGTTTTGCACCGGAATTTTCTGTGCTAGACCATGGCTCAATTCGGGGCGAACCCTCTTAAGTAAGACGACAAGGATGGGCGGTATGGTTGGCAGCAAGGCGGCAGTCAGATTCGCAGGCGCGGTTCTTCTGGCAGCAGTTTTGACGGCATGTGGAAACGCAGGCGGCCTTTTTGGCAACAAGGGCGCGGACCGGGATCAGAATCTGGAAGGGTTCACACCGGAACAGATCTACACCCGTGGCGAATACGAACTGTCGCAGAATCGCTCGGATGACGCGGCCTGGTATTTCTCCGAGGTCGAGCGTCTGTATCCCTATTCCGACTGGGCCAAGCGTGCGCTGATCATGCAGGCGTTCTCTTTCCATTCCGACAAGAACTACGAAGAAAGCCGGGCCGCGGCCCAGCGGTATATCGACTTCTATCCAACGGACGAAGACGCGGCCTATGCCCAGTATCTGCTGGCGCTCAGCTATTATGACCAGATTGACGAGGTCGGGCGCGATCAGGGGCTGACTTTTCAGGCGCTGCAATCGCTGCGAACCGTGATCGAGGTTTATCCCGACAGCGAATATGCCACCTCGGCAGTGTTGAAATTCGATCTGGCCTTTGACCATCTGGCCGGCAAAGAGATGGAGATCGGGCGCTACTACCTGCGTCAGGATCACTTTGTCGCCGCCATCAACCGCTTCCGCGTCGTGGTCGAGGATTTCCAGACCACGTCCCACACCGCCGAAGCGCTTTATCGTCTGGTCGAGGCTTATCTGTCCCTCGGCCTGCTGGATGAGGCGCAAACCGCAGGTGCCATCCTTGGCTACAACTACCAATCCTCGGAATGGTATGACGATGCCTACAAGCTGCTGACCTCACGCGGGCTCCAGCTCAAGAGCCGTGGCAACAACTGGCTCAGCACGATCTATCGTCAGACCATCAAGGGTGAGTGGTTGTAATCGCCATGGCATTAGGCTTGGGACGCTGAAGACCCGATGCTGCGCGCCCTTGATATCCGCGACATGCTGATCATCGACCGGCTGGAACTCAGTTTTCAGCCGGGCCTGAATGCGTTGACCGGCGAAACCGGCGCGGGCAAATCGATCCTTCTGGATTCTCTGGGGTTTGTTCTGGGCTGGCGCGGGCGGGCCGAACTGGTGCGGCAGGGTGCGGCGCAGGGCGAGGTTGTGGCCGAGTTCGAACTTTCCCCCGATCATCCCGCACATGCGATACTGGCCGAAGCGGGCTTGCCGGGCGGGGATGAGCTGATCCTGCGCCGGATCAACACCGCCGAGGGGCGCAAGACCGCCTGGGTCAATGACCGCCGCTGCTCGGGCGATGTGCTGCGGGCGCTGTCGGAAACCCTGATCGAACTGCATGGCCAGCATGATGACCGCGGGTTGCTGAACCCGCGTGGCCACCGGGCCATGCTGGACGATTTCGCCGGGGTTTCGGACGGGCTGACATCCGTTCGTGCGGCCTGGACCGACATGTCACGCGCCCGCAAGGCACTGGCCGAGACCGAGGCCGCTCTGGCTGCCGTCCGAAGTGAGGAAGATTTCCTGCGCCACGCGGTTGCCGAGCTGGATCAGCTTGATCCTCAGCCCGGTGAGGATGCCGAACTTGATGCCCGCCGCCGCATGATGCAGGGGGCCGAGCGTATCCGCGATGATGTCGCCCGCGCCTATGCCATGCTGACCGGGGACGGTGCCGAAGGGGCGATGTCCGACGCTATCCGCTGGCTGGAAGGTGTGTCCGGCAACGCAGGTGGTCAGCTGGACGAACCGATTGCCGCGCTGGGGCGCGCGATGATCGAGCTAGGCGAGGCGCAGGATGGCGTGAACGCCTGCCTTCAGGCGCTGGACTTCAACCCCTCGGAACTGGAACAGGCCGAGGAACGCCTGTTTGCCATCCGCGCACTGGCCCGCAAACATGACGTGGCCCCGGATGATCTGGGCGCGTTTGCCGACACTCTGCGCACCCGCCTCAACCAGTTGGAAGCAGGCGATGCCGACCTGGCAGACAGGCGTGCCGCCGTGGACGCCGCGCAGAAGGCTTATGATAATGCCGCCGCCGACCTCAGCGCGGCCCGCGCGACGGCTGCCGGGCAGCTGGATGCCGCCGTCATGGCGGAACTGGCCCCGCTCAAGATGGAACGCGCGGTGTTTCGGACCGAACTCAGCCCAGCCGAACCCGGCCCCGAAGGAACCGACGCGGTGGCCTTTACCGTGGCCACCAACCCCGGTGCACCTGCCGCGCCTCTGAACAAGATCGCGTCAGGGGGTGAACTCAGTCGCTTCCTGCTGGCGCTCAAAGTGTGCCTGTCGGGCGATGACAGCGCCCGCACGATGATCTTTGACGAGATTGACCGCGGCGTCGGCGGGGCCACTGCCGACGCGGTCGGGCGCAGGCTCGCGTCATTGGCGCAGGGCGGGCAGGTGCTGGTTGTCACCCATTCCCCGCAGGTCGCCGCCCGTGCGGCGCATCACTGGCGGGTGCAGAAACAGGTCACGGACGGGCAAACCCTGTCCACCGTCATCCCTCTGGCCCAACCCGACCGGGTGGACGAGATTGCGCGCATGGTGGCGGGCGACACCATCACGGACGAGGCCCGCGCCGCCGCCCGGGCCCTGCTGCAGGCCTGATGCGCCCGTGGCACGAAATGGCCTCACACTGTCGCTATCTCACTTTTATTAGGGTGCTCCGTGGCTTACTAAGGGTTACGTGATGATCCCCGAGGGCCAATGACCCAGTCGACCCGCACCGTTCTGCGCAACCAGCTCAATCAGGCTCTGGCCGCGATCAGGGATGCGTGGCGGGTGATGCTGCGCCGGGGACCAAGCCAGATCCAGTTCTGGTTCATCGCGCTGGTCATCGGTATCGCTGCCGGTTTCATGGCGCTTGGATTCCGCAAGGCCATCCGCGCGTTGCAGGCCTATCTCTATGACACCGACGACGTTCTGCTGCTGCACAGCCATGCCGAGAAACTGCCGTGGTTCATGATCCTGATCATCCCGATCATCGGTGGGCTGGTCGTGGGCCTGATCCTGAACCGGTTCACCAATGACGGGCGCGTCAGGTCCGTCGCTGATGTGATCGAAGGGTCCGCCATCACCGACGGGCGGGTCGAGGTCAAGGCCGGCATCGCCTCGTTCTTTGCCTCGCTGATCACGCTCAGTTCGGGCGGGTCAACGGGCCGCGAAGGCCCCGTGGTGCATATGGCCGGGGTCATCTCCACCTGGGTCAGCAACCGCATCCATGCCGACGGGATCACGGGCCGCGACCTGCTGGGCTGTGCTGTCGCAGCCGCCGTATCAGCCAGCTTCAACGCCCCCATCGCCGGGGCCCTGTTCGCGCTCGAAGTTGTGCTGCGCCACTTCGCCGTGCATGCCTTTGCCCCGATCGTCATCGCTTCGGTCGCCGGAACGGTGATCAACCGGTTGGAATATGGCGACGTTACCGAGTTCACGCTGGAAACGCCCGGATCGCTGCAATTCTATGTCGAACTTCCCGCCTTCCTGATCCTCGGCCTGATCTGCGGCTTTGTCGCGCTGCTGCTTATGCGGTCGATCTTCTTTGCTGAAGATATCGGCAGCCATATCCAGAACCGCTTGTCCATTCCGGGCTGGCTGCGCCCGGCCGTGTCCGGCGCGATGCTGGGGCTGATGGCGATTTGGTTCCCGCATATCATCGGTGTCGGCTACCAAACCACGATCCGCGCCCTGACCGGTGATCTGGTGCTGACTACCGCGATCCTGTTTGCGGTGACCAAGACAGTGGCTGTGGCGATCACCATGGGCGGGCGCATGGGGGGCGGGGTGTTTTCACCGTCCCTGATGATCGGCGCGCTGACCGGGCTGGCGTTCGGACTGATCGCCACTGGGCTGCTGCCGGATGTGTCCGGCACGCATACGCTTTATGCCTTTGCCGGAATGGGCGCGGTGGCTGCTGCCGTTCTGGGTGCCCCGATCTCGACCACTCTGATCGTCTTTGAACTGACCGGAGACTGGCAGATCGGCCTTGCCGTGATGGTGACTGTATCCATATCCACCGCATTGGCGTCGCGCCTTGTGGACCGGTCGTTCTTCCTGACCCAGCTGGAACGCCGCGATGTCCACCTGGCCGCCGGGCCGCAGGCTTATCTGCTGGCGATGCTGCGCGCCGGGGCGGTGATGCGCCCCATCGGGGATGACCGCTCAATCACTGCGGACGAGGCGCGCGCCCTGATCGAACAGGGCCTGTGCATTCAGGCCAGCGCCACGCTTGAGGCCGCGATGCTCTATTTCGACCGCGACGACATACCCTGCATTCCGGTTATCGTTCTGGAACAGGACGGGTCCGAGACACCCGTCGGCGCGCTCTACCATGTCGACGCGCTCAAGGCGTACAACCGGGCCCTTGCAGCCACCGCGGCCGAGGAACATTCATAAGGCTCCCGCGACCGGGACAAGCGTTCCCAAAGCCTCCGCTGAAACCCTGTCCGGCACCTCTAGATCTGCTCCACCTTCACCGAGTCTACCGGATAAAACGCCAGATATCCCTTGATCTCGGCCACGGCGGAAATCGGGTCCTCATAGCTCCAGACCGCGTTTTCGGTCACCGAGGATTTGTTGACGATGGAAAAATGCGTCGCGTCACCCTTGCCGGCGCAATGCGTCACCTTGTCGGTCTGGTCCAGAAACGCCATCGCAACATCGCCACGCGGAAAGTAAATCACCGGAGCTTTGTCGCCTTCGTGCAGTTCCAGCGCGTTGCTCGTTTCGCCCAGAATCGCACCGCCCGAACGGACAGTCCATTTGCCCGGCGCTTTTTGGATCGTGATCTCAGTCATCTCTGGTCCTTCCGTCGACGTATTGGGGCCTCTCCTCTGCCCGTTCTATGTAACAGGCGGGTGTCAGATCGGCGCAGTTGCGGCATCCAACCACAGTTGCGCGTCATGTCCCAGCCTTGGGCGGATTTTTTCCGCGACGTCGCGATGATAGGCGTTCAGCCAGCCGCGTTCGTCAGGCGTCAACATATCCACCATGATCAGCCTGCGGTCAATTGGCACAAATGTCAGGGTGCGCCAGCACAGCATCGCGCGTTCCACGTCGCCACCGGGCAGGGCCGGGGCCTCTTCCACCACCACAAGGTTTTCGATGCGGATGCCAAAGGCCCCTTCGCGGTAATATCCCGGCTCATTCGACAGGATCATGCCGGGTTGCAGCGGGACATGGCTGACCTTCGACAGGCGCTGCGGCCCTTCATGCACGCTCAGATAGGCCCCGACGCCATGTCCGACGCCATGGTTGAAATCCTGCCCCGCCGCCCATAGCGGCGTGCGGGCCACGCATTCGATGTCGCGCCCGGCCAGCCCTGCGGGCCAGCGCAGCATCGACATGGCAATCATGCCCTTCAGCACGCGGGTGAAGCAGGTCTTTTCCTCCGCCCCGACAGTGCCGATGGCAAGCGTCCGCGTGATATCGGTGGTGCCATCCAGATATTGCCCGCCACTGTCCAGCACCAGCAGATGACCATCCTGCAACCGGCTGTCGGTCTCGTCCGTCACGCGGTAATGCATGATCGCTCCGTTCGGACCCGTCCCGGCAATGGTATCGAACGAGATATCCTGCAACACATTGTCCCTGCGGCGGTTTTCTTCCAGCCGCGTGACCACCAGCGTCTCGGACAGGCTGCCGGGGGGCTGTGCGTCCAGCCAGCACAGGGTTTCGACCACCGCCACCGCATCACGCAAATGCGCCTCGGCGCTGCCCGCGATTTCGGCCGGGTTCTTGCAGGCCTTGGGCAGGGCACAGGGGTCGCCACCATCCACCGTGGCATCACCCAACGCATCGGCCACGATCTGCGGCACCGTGCTCAGATCCACCTGTACCACACCGTCCAGCGCTTTCACCGCCTCCAGAAATTCCGCAGGGTTGTGCACCGTCACCTTCGGGTCCAGATGATCCTGCACGTCCAACAGTTTTGCCGCAGCCATGAAAAGATCGACCCAGCCATCGTCATGCAGGATCGCAAACCCGTGGGCCACGGGGTTGTAAGCGATATCCGACCCCCGAATGTTCAGCAGCCACATGATCGAATCCGGCAATGTAATCACCGCGGCCTTTCGTCCGGCCTGCCGCAGGTCTGCGGCCAGTCTGGCAATCTTGCTGTCAGCGGTTTCGCCCGCAAACTCGATCGGATGCGCCTTGACGGCCTGCATCGGCGGTTCAGGCTGATCCGCCCAAATACGGTCCACCAGATTGCCGCAGCGCACCAGTTCGATGCCTGCGCCCTCAAGCTCACCCAGCGTGGACGAGATCTGCCCTGCCGCGTGCAGCCACGGGTCGAAACCCACCTTGCCACCACCGGGCAACTGCTCTTTCAGCCATGCACTCAGGCTCACGTCAGGCCACGGCACCGGCGTGAACACATCCGCGACCTGCGCCTTGACCTGCGTGCGATACCGCCCGTCGACGAATACGCCAGCCATGCCGGTCAGCGCAGCACAGAACCCGGCCGATCCCGTAAATCCGGTCAACCAGGCCAGTCGTTCATCCCGCGGGGCCACATACTCGCCCTGATGCGCATCAGCACGCGGGATCAGAAACCCGTCCAACCCTTCGCGCGCCAGCTCTGCGCGCAACGCAGCCAGACGCGGCGGCCCCTGTTCGGGCCGCGCGGTCACCTCAAAGGACTGGAACATACTACACCTCCCTAAGCCGGGCGGTCGATATCGCCGCCTTTTCATCTTTTGGGAAATACTCCCGCCGGAGGCAAGGCCAGCCTAGCTGACCTTCTTCATCCCCATCACCCGCGCCCGCGCGCGCGGATCACTGTCGAACAGGGCCGCCAGTTGTTCCGTCATCGCACCGGCCAGCTGTTCCACATCGGTGATTGTCACCGCACGGTCGTAATACCGGGTTACATCATGACCGATCCCAATCGCCAGCAACTCGACCATCTTGCGCTTCTCCACCATGGCAATCACATCGCGCAGGTGCTTTTCCAGATAGTTGGCGGGGTTCACGCTCAGGGTTGAATCATCAACCGGAGCCCCATCCGAAATCACCATCAGAATCTTGCGCTGCTCGCGCCGCGCGATCATCCGGCGATGCGCCCATTCCAGCGCCTCGCCGTCGATGTTTTCCTTCAGCAGACCCTCTTTCATCATCAGACCCAGATTGGGCCGCGCCCGCCGCCACGGCGCATCGGCCCCCTTGTAGATGATGTGGCGCAGGTCGTTCAGACGGCCGGGTTGCTGCGGGCGGCCATCGTTCAGCCACGCCTCGCGCGCCTGACCGCCTTTCCACGCCCGCGTGGTAAAGCCCAGAATCTCGACCTTCACATTGCAGCGCTCCAGCGTCCGCGCCAGAACATCGGCACAGATGGCCGCGATCGAGATCGGACGCCCCCGCATCGACCCCGAATTGTCCAGCAGCAACGTGACCACCGTATCGCGGAACTCGGTATCCTTCTCGACCTTGAAACTCAGCGGTGTGGTGGGGTTGGCGACAACGCGCGCCAGACGGCCCGCATCCAGAATGCCTTCCTCGCGGTCGAACTCCCAACTGCGGTTCTGTTGCGCCTGCAACCGGCGCTGCAACTTGTTGGCAAGGCGCGAAACCGCCCCTTTCAAAGGTTCAAGCTGCTGATCCAGATAGGCCCGCAGCCGTTCCAGTTCCGCAGGTTCGGCCAGATCTTCGGCGGCAATCTCTTCATCATGCGTGCTCAGATAGACCTTGTAATCCGGATCGGCCTCGGATGCGGGCGGCGGGGCAGGCGGCTCCAGCGGGGCTTCGCCATCAGGCATCTCCGCCTCGTCACCCAGCTCATCCTCGGCCATCTCATCCATCGAGACCTGCGCCTGAGATTGATCCTGCTGCTCTTCCTGCGTCTGCTCAGGCGTCGCATCCGCGTCCTGCTCGTCCTGATCATCCTGACCGGTGCTGTCGGGATCGGGCTGTTCCTCGGCGTCGTCCTCGGCCTGATCTTCCTGCTCGTCGTCCAGCTCATCAGGGTCATCACCCAGCTGGTCGCCATAGCCCAGATCCTTGATCATCTGCCGCGCGAACTTGGCAAACTCCGCCTGATCCGACAGCACGTCATCAAGGTTCTCCAACACGCCACCGGCCTGTTCCTCGATGAACCCGCGCCACAGGTTCATGATATTCTCGGCCGCAGGCGGCAGATCGCGCCCGGTGGCCAGATGCCGGATCAGATAACCCGCCGCGACCGACAAAGGCGCATCGGCTGGTTGCTTGCACTGGTCATAGCCGCGCCGGATCGCCTCATGCCCGATCTTGACGTCAATGTTGCTGGCGGTGCCGGGCATATCCCGCGCGCCCATCGCCTCGCAACGCGCCGTCTCCATCGCCTCGTACAAATCCCGCGCCATATCCCCCGGAGGCGCATAGCGCGCATGGGTTGCATCATCATGATACCGGCGCTGCAACGCCAAAGCATCCGCCGTGCCGCGCGCCAGCAGAACCTCTTCCCGCGTCATACGCCGAGACACCTGCGGCAGCCGCATCGACTCTCCGGACAGACCCGATGGATCGACCGTGTATGAAATGTTCAGTTCAGGATCATCGGCCATGACCTTGGTGGCCTCGGCCAAGGCCTTCTTGAAGGGATCGGCAGGGTTGTCGTTCTTCTGTGCCATGTCCTTAAGCCCTCATCAAAGTGACCTGCCCGGCGCGGAAAACTGTAACGGATCCGACTTCATCTGGCCAAAAATATCCCCGCCGGAGGCATTGCGCCCGGAACGGGCGCAATCCGGGCGCTTAGCCCAAGCTCGCACTCGCGGCGCTTTCGGGTAGCTCTTCATCAAAGCAGCGCTGATAGAACTCGGCCACGGTCTGACGTTCCAACTCGTCGCACTTGTTTAGGAACGACAGGCGGAACGCATAGCCCACATTGCGGAAAATCTCGGCATTCTGCGCCCAGTTGATCACGGTCCGCGGGCTCATGACGGTGGACAGGTCGCCATTCATGAAGGCGGTCCGGGTCAGGTCGGCCACGGTGACCATCTGGCTGACGGTCTTGCGGCCCTCGGCGGTGTTGTAATGCGGCGCCTTCGACAGCACGATCATCGTCTCGGCATCATGGCTCAGATAGTTCAGGGTTGAGACCAGCGACCAGCGGTCCATCTGCGCCTGGTTGATCTGCTGCGTGCCGTGATACAGACCCGTGGTATCGCCCAGACCCACGGTGTTTGCAGTGGCAAACAGGCGGAAACACGGGTTCGGCGTGATGATCTCGTTCTGGTCCAGCAGGGTCAGCTTGCCGTCATGTTCCAGCACGCGCTGGATCACGAACATCACGTCGGCCCGGCCCGCGTCATACTCGTCGAATACGATGGCGACGGGGTTGCGCAGGGCCCAGGGCAGGATGCCCTCGTGGAATTCGGTCACCTGCTTGCCATCGCGCAGTTTGATCGCGTCCTTGCCGATCAGGTCGATCCGGCTGATATGGCTGTCCAGGTTCACGCGCACGGCGGGCCAGTTCAGACGGGCGGCGACCTGCTCGATATGGGTCGATTTGCCGGTGCCGTGATAACCCTGAATCATCACCCGGCGATTATGGGCAAAACCCGCCAGGATCGCCAATGTCGTCTCTGGGTCAAACTTGTAGGTCGGGTCGATGACGGGCACTCGGTCGGTGGCTTCGGCAAACCCTTTGACCTTCATATCCGTCTCAATGCCAAATACGTCACGGACCGAGATATCTTCGGTGGGTTTTGCGTTTACATCGATCGATCCGTCAGCCATTCGCCTTGTCCTTATCCTTTGGCCCGCATTGCCGGGTTTGAACCCGTGTGTGGTGCAACATATTGCGGGCAAGGGCAAGGGAAAGCCGCCCGCTCGGAAAGGTGAGCAGGTTTTTCTTTCAAACTGGCCCTATCGACGCGCGGGTGATCCTCAACTGCGACGGGTACAAGGCACAGATCACGCTGCATTCCTCAATGACAGCGCGGCCTGATCGGATGCAGATGCCGAACCATGTGTCCGAAATGCTGCATGCAGGTGGGCATTCGGTAAACTATATGTTGTGGAAAGTGACCTTATCAGACATATAAAATGGTCTTATGGGGCGTTTTATAAGTGATCGGGTGTTGGTGAAACGGGAATGCCGGGTGCGGCTCCGTCTGCAATGTTGCTCTGGGTCGAGTGATCAGCAGGCGTCGATATCTGCCAGCATGGCCTTGGTGACGCCCGGTGGCGTTTAACGTTCTTCTCCATACGGCCAGAACAACGGGCCAGAACGATCTCATCGTCCAGAACACGACACAATCCGCAATCATCAGCGGATCAATGGTGTCGTTTGACGGGGGCGCGACTTTCCAGCCTTACACCTATCTTGGTCAGGGAAACTATCGCGGAACCGGGGAAACCGGAGAATTCATTCAGGTCGGCGGACAGATTTACGCCTGGGATGCCAATAACCCAACCGGTCCGATGACCACGGGCAACTGGAAGATCACCCCGAATGATCTGAACCCGACCGATCCGCCCTGTTTTGTTTCGGGCACCCTGATCGAAACGGATTGCGGCCTGCGCCCGGTCGAAGATCTGACCGTGGGTGACAGGGTTTGCGTGGCCGGTGGGACCCCGCTGCCCATCGAATGGATCGGCAAACGAACGCTCAGCGCGCAAATCCTGCGGGTTCGGCCCCAATTCAACCCGGTCTGCATCCGGCGCGATGCGTTGGGCAAGGGCCTGCCGGACAGGGATCTTTACCTCTCTCCGCAACACCGGGTTGTGCTGGGGGGCTGGCGGGCCGAGCTTTATTTTGGCGCACCAAGCGTGTTCTGCGCGGCCATTCATCTGGTCAACGATGATACCATCCGGCAGGTGACCACGGGCGAGGCGGTGACATATTATCACATCGCCTGCGCCGAACATGTGATCCTCACATCGCACGGTCTGCAAAGCGAAAGCCTGTTTCCGGGTGACATGGCGCTGAAATCACTGCATCGCGACGATGTCGAGGAACTGCGCGCGCTCTTTCCGGTGTTGCGTTCAGACGCAGGACCACACCCCCAAACGCGCCTAAGCTGCCTGACCGGGCGCGAGGCACGCGCGTTGCGAGGCATGTTCGCAGGTTAGGCCCACGTTGCGGAAATCGTGGCGCCATTGTTGGTGCGCACCCGGATCACGCCGCGCTGTTAACAGCATTAGTGCAGTAGTTGCCAATCGGGGATCAACCGAACAAGGTTTGACGCCTTCATCCTCCGGGACATCAACCCAACATCATTCGCGCATGGCTCAGACCTTAGGTCGACAACCCACCCATTGCCCAATCGGCATGGGTCTCGATAACACTGGCTACGGCCAGCGCCTTTTCCGCGATATCCTCCGGTGTGACCTCGGCGAACGCGATGCGGGTCATCCTGTCGTGCATCGCTTCCGAGGTGTAAAACTCAAAGGCCCGCGTATTGCCGGGGCTGTTCCAGAATGCGGTAATCCAGATCGAGTCCCGCCCCGGAATACAATATGCACACCAATCGCGCCACAGACGCAGCACCAATTCGGTATCCGGGCTTGCGGCGACCTGTTCGAACAGCGACTCCAGCGGCCATCCTGCGAGGGCGAACATGCAAAGCGTATCGTCCAGGCAGCCGCGTTCCCGTTCCATTTCGCGTTTCAGATATGCACGCTGGAACCGGTCCAGAACCTGCCATTCCTCGGGCGACCAGTTCTTCGGGTTGCCGGTTTCAAACCGGTTCAGGCTCACCTCCAGCCCAACGCTGGCGGGGTCTTCGTCCACGGCCAGAATCTCAAGGATCCGGGGCAGCAGGTACCCCCATGTGTCGCGGGCTATCCCCGCAGGATCACAAGCGGCAAAGAACCAGTCCTGAACGTAATGCAGGGGAAGCTCGGAAATGGGCGGTGTAAAGAAATCCGCCTCAATATCGGCGTCCATGCAGCAGCCTTCGCAAACCTCGATACTGCTCGGCTTTGGATAGGCGAAAACCCTGTAGGCTTCGCTGACGATGTCAGAAAACGGATGATCCGGCGGGATCTTGGCTTTTGGCGGTTTCTGCTCTTTGCGTGCCACGGTGCTTGCATCCAACACGGTTATTTCGGGGCAGGGGCCCGTCGGTATCACTCCTGAACGCTACGAAACCCGGATCGTTGCGTAAAGCTGTGGTCGCGTGGTCAAAGCGAAAACCAAAGCTCGTCCTTGCGAAAACCACCTTTCACAAGGCGATCCGCTTTCAACACATCCGGAAACTCGTCCTCCCAGTCGCGGAACCTGTCATTTGTCACGATACGCGCCCTGCTGTCCCGCGCGGCCTGCAAGATCAGCGGATCTGCCGGCGTGCCTTTGGGCGCGACCATGACCCGCTTGGCCCGCAAGCCCAGGGCGCGGCTCAGCGCCCGGTCGTTCATGTATTCCCCTTCAACCTTGTACCCGACATTCGCATCGAACACGACGCCCGGTTTGAACCCGGCTTGCTTCAGACTGGCCAGAACCTGCCGCAACGTCGCCAGATCCGGGGCGCCGTCTTTCCAGTGCATCACGTTTGACCCGTCCACGATGATCCATGTGTTGGCCCTGCGCCAGTCGAACCAAGCCCGGATCAAAAGGATCGTACTGGCGAACACACAAAGCAGGGACAAAAGAAACAGCCAGTCCATCTCGGTCGGATAGAACTGCGCCACGACCAGCCCGAAAAGAGAGGCAAGCAACAGTAAGAAAGGCATACGCACGGTGGACGCTCCGGGAAAAGCTCTGGTTCTATACCCTGCCACTATCGCGGGAATTGAAACAGGTTTCCAGACAGCATCCTCACAATCCGTTCAAACTGTGTAAACAGCTGGCGACTGACGGTGACCTTACTTGAAATTCCGGCTGTCCTTGATCTGGTCCCAGGCCCAGACGACCTCTTGCAGCTGCTCTTCCTGCGACCGGTCGCCGCCATTCATGTCCGGATGCAGCACCTTGATCAGCTTCTTGTAAGCTTTGCGCACTTCGGCCTTGGTCCAGCTGTCATTGGCCTCCAGAATCTCGATTGCGCGGCGTTCAGTGGGGGGCAGGCGACGTCCACCTCCACCCGAGGTGCGCCCCTTGTTCTGCGTGCTGTTGGCGCCCAGTACCTGATGCGGGTCCTCAATGCCCAGACGGGCCCAGGCGCGCGCCTCGGGGTCTCCCATCGGCTTGGTCTCACGTTCCCAAACCTTGTCCTTCGAGCGTTGCGCGTTCAGCTCGGCCTCGGTGGTGCCGTCGAAGAAATTCCACTTCTGGTTATACTCGCGCACGTGCTGCTGGCAGAACCAGAAATAGTCATCCAGCACATCCGGTGCCTTGGGCGCGCGGAACTTGCCCGGCTCGTCACACCCGTCGTGATCGCAGATCCGGACCGAGGTCTCGGACGCGCCCGACATGCCCCGGCGCCCACGCGGGTTCTTTTTCTTGGCGCTGGAAACGGACATATCGAATCCGAAGGGGTCTGATTTCGCCATGCTCTATCCTCACGAACGCATCTTTTCGACTCGGAGGCAGCAGTTTAGTCTAAGCAGCCGAAAGTAGAAGAGGGGGGCGGCAAAAATTTTGCCGCTGAGCAAAAAAATGAGCGTGACCGACGAAATCCGAACCTGCCTGCAAGCCGCCTTTGACCCGCATGAACTTGACGTGATCGACGACAGCGAAAGCCATCGCGGCCATGCAGGCCACAGGGAAGGCGGCGAAAGCCATTTCAACGTCCGCATCCGCGCCGCCGCATTCGCCGGTCAATCCCGTGTCGCCCGCCACCGGGCCGTGCACAAGGCGCTGGGCGACATCGTGCCCCGCATCCACGCGCTGGCGCTGGATATTGGAACCTGACGCTGCGCCCTATTCTGCGCTCATCTGCGCGGATGGGGTCGAGGCCGAGATCGCATATTCCTCATCCGTCATGACGTCTTCGACCCCTTCGAACAGAGGCGTCGACAGGTAACGCTCGCCCGTATCCGGCAGCATCACCAGCATGACCGATCCCGGCGCTGCGGTTTCGGCCAGCTTCATCGCCACCGCAAAGGTCGACCCGCCCGAGATGCCGGTGAATATCCCCTCTTCCGAGGCAAGGCGGCGTGACCATTCAATCCCTTGCGGCCCCGGAACAGGGATCAGCTGGTCGTTATAGGCGTTGTCGATGGCTTCCTGAAGGACCCATGGAATGAAATCCGGCGTCCAGCCCTGAATCGGGTGCGGCTCAAAATTGGGGTGGCTTTCGGTGGGCTGGTGATCGTCGTTGCGCGTGTTTACATAGCCTGATGACACGATGGCGGCATTTGCCGGTTCGGTCAGGATGATTTTCGTATCGGGGCGCTCTTTGCGCAACACCCGTGATACTCCGGCGACCGTGCCACCGGTGCCATAGCCCGTCACCCAGTAATCCAGCTGCTTGCCTTCGAAATCCGCAAGGATTTCCCGCGCGGTCGTATTCTCGTGAATATCGGCATTGGCGGCAGTCTCGAACTGGCTGGCCAGAAACCACCCGTTTTCCTCGGCCAGTTCCTTGGCCTTGGTATACATGCCGAACCCCTTTTGTGCCTTGGGGGTCAGAACAACCTTCGCGCCCAGAAAGCGCATCAGCTTGCGCCGCTCGACCGAAAAGCTTTCGGCCATCGTCACAACCAGCGGATATCCCTTGGCCGCACAGACCATGGCAAGCCCGATCCCGGTATTGCCCGATGTCGCCTCGACAACCGTCTGACCGGGTTTCAGCCGCCCATCCCGTTCTGCCGCCTCGATGATATTCAGCGCCAGCCTGTCCTTGACGGACCCTGCCGGGTTGAACGCTTCGAACTTCACATAAACGGTCACATGCTCCGGCGCGATCCGGTTGATCCGGATACAGGGCGTGTCGCCGACTGTATCAAGGATGCTGTCATACAGGCGTGCCCGCCCCTGTGTCTGCCGAATACCCATTTCAAAGTCCCTCCCGGTTGTCCGGTTAACATGCCACAGATTTCGCTGGGTTGATAAGCACATATCGCGCCCGCAGCGCCAAACCTGCCCGCGGGCGGGCTGCTCAAACTGCGATGCACACCGTGTTGCAGGTGTAACCGCACGTCAAACCCTGATCCGTCTCAGGCGTCTTTCTTGTCGCCCGCGGTATCCGTGTCCTGGTCAACCTGTTCCCGGCTTTTCAACGACAAGGGCGGCTCATTCGCGTCTTCCGAAATTGGTTTCGGCGCGGCCACCACACCGGGGCCGGGGATCGGTTGGGCCAATGGGGTGTCGTCAAACTCGGGTACGTCTCCGATCACCGACGCATCGACTTCCTCGGCCACGACCCGCCGGAACACCAGCACATTGCGCCAGTTTGTGGTCGATCCGGTCAGGCCCGAGCGTTCCTCGCTGGGCAGCAGCTCGGCGCGCTGGTATTCCCAGCCGTCCTGCGCCATCTGGTTCAGAACCTGTTCGACCGAGACCGCAAAGCGGCCCTCGGCCGTTTTCACGCCCTTGGCTTTCACGCCCTTTTGCGGCGCGGGGACGACCTTGTATTCAAAAAGCTGCATCAAGTGTTCCTAAATACCTGTTCACGCCAACTTACCACGCTGACCCCCGGGTGAAAGAGCCGTCGCCCGACCGTCGGTTTTCAGCCCTGATTATTGCCGCCAGCCTGTGCCGCCTTGGTCACAACCGACAGGCACAGCTCGGTCGCCACTGCCATGTCCTGTACCGATATCCACTCCAGCGGCCCGTGAATGCACTGCATTCCGGTGAACAGGTTGGGGCAGGGGGTGCCGAACTCGGTCAGGCGCGACCCGTCGGTGCCGCCGCGGATCGGGACCGACAGCGGCTCGATCCCCAGCTCGCGGCAGGCGTCGCGCGCCAGATCAACCGGTGTCATGTCGTTTTCCAGCCAATAGCGCATGTTCCGGTATTGGTGGCTGATATCGCAGGTGATGGTCGCGCGCGGTTCCGTGGCCTGCACGGCGGCACAGACCTGCCGTACGATGTCACGTTGTGCCTCAAGGCCCTCCATCTCGAAATCGCGCAGGATCAGCTTGATTTCCATCTCGGACGATCCACCGCTCATGTCGGTGACATGAATGAACCCGTCGCGGCCATCGGTTGTTTCGGGCGTCATGGTGGCCTGCGGCAAAGTCTGCACGATCTTCGCCGCCAGATGGGCTGCGTTCACCATCTTGTCCTTGGCCAGTCCGGGGTGGATTGATACCCCCTCGATCCGGATCACGGCACGGTCGGCCGAAAAGCTTTCATATTCGATCTCGCCCACTTCGGCACCGTCCAGAGTATATGCGAAATCCGCCCCCAGATCCTTGGGCAGCTGTTCGGTAACGCCGCGCCCGATTTCTTCATCCGGGGTAAAGGCAATGCGGATAGGTCCGTGCGGGATATCCGGGTTTTCGATCAGATGCCGGGCCATGGTCATCAGGATCGACACCCCGGCCTTGTCATCCGCGCCGAGCAGGGTGGTGCCCGATGCCGTGATCAGATCATGTCCGATCTTCTCGGCCAGATAGGGGTTCTCGTCCGGGGACAGCACCAGATCCGGGTCGTCCGGAAAGGAAATGTCGCCACCGTTATATCCCTTGATCACCCGCGGCTTGACGCCCGTTGCATTGAACTGGGGGGCCGTATCCACATGCGCCAGAAAGCCCACCGTCGGGCCGGGTGCGGTGCCGGGGATGGTCGCGACGACCACGCTGTCACCCGTCAGCGTCACATCGCTAGCGCCGATCTCGGTCAGTTCCTGCTTCAGCAGGTTCAGCATGTCGAACTGTATCGGGGTGCTCGGCGTGGTCGCCGAGGTCTCGTCGCTCTGACTGTCGATCGCCGCGTAACGCACCAGCCGATCTTCGAGTTCCTGATCAAATCTGTTCTGCATGATACCTCACCTCTCTGGGGCGGAAGAAAGGGTGCAATCACGGGCGAAGTCAAGCCGATGAGCTGACCCCATTTCTTAAAAAATCGTGGAAATCTGATTGTACAAACCTGACAATTGCCACTGGCAGGCTTGTACAAAATGTAAGGTTCAGGAACTCAGCTTCTTGCTGACCAAATCGTTAACGGCCTTCGGGTTGGCCTTGCCGCCGGTCGCTTTCATCACCTGACCCACGAACCAACCCGCCAGTTTCGGGTTCACCTTGGCCTTCTCGACCTGGGCCGGATTGGCCGCGATGATCTCGTCCAGTGCGGCCTCGATCGCACCGGTGTCGGTGACTTGTTTCATCCCGCGATCCTCGACGATCTGCGCCGGGTCACCGCCTTCGGTATAGACGATTTCAAACAAGTCCTTGGCGATCTTGCCCGAGATGGCATCAGAGGAAATCAGGTCGATGATCCCACCCAGCTGCGCCGGAGAAACGGGCGACTCCGTGATGTCGTGGTCTTCTTTTTTCAGACGTCCGAAAAGCTCATTGATCACCCAGTTCGCGGCCAGTTTGCCATTGCGGCCCTGCGCGACCTCTTCGAAATAGGCCGCCGATTCAACTTCGGCAGTCAGTACCGAGGCGTCATAGTCGGTCAGGCCGAACTCACTGATAAAGCGCGCTTTTTTGTCGTCAGGCAGCTCTGGAAGATGGGCGGCGATATCGTCCACCCATGCCTGCTCGATCTCCAGCGGCAGCAGGTCGGGATCGGGGAAATAGCGGTAATCATGCGCTTCTTCCTTGGACCGCATCGACCGGGTTTCGCCCTTGTCCGGATCATACAGGCGGGTTTCCTGCTCGACCTTGCCACCGGCTTCGACAATAGCGATCTGGCGGCGGGCTTCGACCTCAATGGCTTGCTGGATGAACCGCATCGAGTTCATATTCTTGATCTCGCAACGGGTGCCCAGATGCGAAAAGTCCTGTGTTTCCTGATACTTCTCATACGCGCCCGGCAAACAGATGGAGACGTTGACATCCGCCCGCAGGTTGCCGTTCTGCATGTTGCCGTCACAGGTGCCCAGATAGCGCATGATCTGGCGCAGCTTGGCGATATACGCCGCAGCCTCTTCTGGCCCGCGAATATCAGGGCGGCTGACGATCTCCATCAGGCAAACACCGGTCCGGTTCAGGTCGACAAAGGACATGTGCGGGTCCATGTCGTGGATCGATTTGCCGGCGTCCTGCTCCATGTGAATGCGTTCGATCCGCACCATGCGCGCAGTGCCGTCACCCATCTCGACCAGAACCTCGCCTTCGCCCACAATGGGATGATAAAGCTGGGAAATCTGGTAACCTTGCGGCAGGTCAGGGTAGAAATAGTTCTTGCGGTCAAAGGCCGATTTCAGATTGATATCCGCCTTCAGGCCCAGCCCGGTGCGCACTGCCTGTTCCACGCAGAACTCGTTGATCACCGGCAGCATTCCCGGCATTGCCGCATCCACGAAAGCCACGTTCGAGTTCGGCTCGGCCCCGAATTTTGTGGACGCGCCCGAGAACAGCTTGGCATTGGATGACACCTGCGCATGCACCTCCATCCCGATCACCAGTTCCCAATCGTGCTTGGCCCCGGCAATGGTTTTGGGTTTGGGCATTTCGTATGTCAGGTCGAGCATGGCGCGCCTCATTTCCGCAGAAGTCTAAACCTGCGTATTAGGCCCGGCAGGGCCTAGGGGCAAGGGGGAATCCTGACGCGTTCAGTTCTTGGAAAACTGCAGACCGGACGGTGTGAAGGTTACATCCTTGCCGCTGCGCAGTTCATCCCGGAACAAATCCGAGATGGCGCGCAGCGCGTCGCGCTGACCGCGCGCAGCAAACCGCTCGGGCGAGTTGATGCGGACAGAGTTGTTGAACCCGTTGGCGGCATGGGCCCAGATCAGGGGGTGAAGCTCGGTCAGGTGATCGCGGATCAGCCAGTTTGCGGTGTCGCGCATATGGGCACGGACATTGTCTGCCTTTTCGTTCAGCCCGCGACCATTCTGAATGGTGATTGCACAATAGGCCGACAACATATTGATCATCTGTTGGTCAGGGCGCAAACCTACGATATCGCGCAATCCTTCAAGGAAATATTCGACATCGACCTGCGCGCAGGCCTCTTCGTCCAAAGCGATGGCATCGAATTGCACCCACGTATATCCACCTGCGCCCCAGACATCCTGTGTCCGGACGGCATTGCGCAAGGCTTGCAATTCCAGTTCTGCGTAGCTGCCGAACCACCGGGGCAAAAGGTGGCTGCCCATCGCGCGCATGTGACGCTGATTGCGCGGGTCCAGTGTGATCAGGCGCTCGTACTCATCGGCAACGCGGGCGTTTGACTTGCGCTGCCCGGCCAACAGGGCACAACCGGCGGCCGCAATCAGAGGGCTGTCCGGTGCATCCGCCTTGCATTTGGGAAGGATCGCAGCGGCCCGGTCGAAATGAGCGGCGCATCGCGAGCGGTGCAAGGGCGGCAAGGCCGTGTCCGTGGCGTTCCCGCGCCAAGCCCAGGCCAGATCGATATGGGCCAGCGCCACAACAGCAGCGATCATCGGATCGCCGGGATTGTCTGACAACTCGCCTTCCAGTTCCGAAATACCACCCAGCAAATCGTAGTCAGATATGGCCTTGCCGTCCGACAGCGCATGTTCCGCAGCCAGAACCACGTCAGATCGGGCCCCGAACGCCAAAAGATCGGCAATCGGCATACCATCCGACACGGCAGCACGATCCTGATCCGCTGCACGCATTTCGTCGGACAACTCGGTCCAGCGATCCTGTCTGGCCAGATAGCGCCCATGTTCGATTGTTGAGTGTCCAATCAGATTGTCGCAATTCGACGTTGCCACTGGAATGTTGAGCTGCCCATGTTCAGGCAGTGCAGCAGCCAACGCGGATTTCGTTGCGCACAGATCTTCTGAGGCGTCCGTGGGATTGGATGAAGGCTGGGCAAACAGCGCCCTTATCGACCGAAACATGGTAAAACTCAAAACTGTAAAAACACTTAACTGAGTCCGAATTCTGGCGAGGTCTTGGGTTCAATTCAAGTAATTTGCTTAATAAACTTTGTTTTTTGTGTCCAATGAGCCCGTAGATCACGCAGTGTTTCAGAAAACAGTGAAATGATGACGGTCTACGCGAAAACCTTCCTGTTTTAGAATGGTTTCCAGATTCCGATGCGGTGGCAGAGACTCATCTGGCAGCCGGATTCGTTTCTCGGATTTCAGGACGATGGATACGCGAACGGAAAAGTCCCACCGGGTGTCAAATCGGAAATGGTCGATATCCCGCATCGGGATATCTCCCTTACGATTGCCCGTGAACCAGCGCACCGCATCCCGGTCCAGATGCACGCCAGCGCTGGTATTCTGGATCACGTCCCAGATTGCGGGGAGAGTGGCAAGAGACAGCAAGCCAACAACCCACCAAGCCGCGTCGAACAGGATGACCAGCGCCAGCAGGGCCGCGTAGACACTGGCCAGAATGACCAGTGTTCGTGTGTTCCGGTTGCGGCGGGTAAAGCTGTAGGGTGTCATGCGCCGAGGATGCGGGATACCATTTCCGTCGTGTCGCGCGACAGGTTCGGTGTTTCTGCAATGCGAGAAAGCTGCGCGCGCATCTGGCCTTGACGCCCGGTGTCGTACCGTTTCCAGGTCTGGAAGGCGGAACACATCCGTGCCGTGGTTTGCGGGTTCACAGGATCAAGGCGGATCAGCCAATCGGCCAGCAGGCTGTACCCGGCACCATCCGGCTGGTGGAACCCTGCGTGGTTCATCGCCAAGGCCCCCATGACAGCGCGGAACCGGTTCGGGTTCTTCCAGTTGAAATCGGGATGCCCGGTCAATGCCTTCGCCGTTTCCGGTGTCGCCTCGGGGGCGGCCATGGTCACCTGCAAGCCAAACCATTTGTCCATGACCAGCCGGTCATGATGCCATTGGTCATAGAAGGCGGTCAGTTGGGCCTCGCCCTTGCGGGCACGCAATAGGCAGGACAGGGCTGTCAGTTGCAGGGTCATGTTATCCGCGTTGGCATACACATTGGCCGCCATTGCCCCCCCGTCCAGCCGAGAGGTCAGCGCCAATGCCGCGCTGCCAAGGGCGCGTTTGCCGGATTGCTCGGCATCCGGGCTGTAGGGGCCATCAACCAACGCCTCGCTGTGCAGGCGGGGCAGCAGATCCTGCACATGCTGCGCCGTGGACTGCCGCAGCGTTTCGACCGCTGACCAGATTACCATCGGATCGGGCGTCTGGCCGCGTTCATGCAACGCCGCAGCCAGTTCGGATTGCGTCGGCAGCCCAAGCATCAAGGCGCGATAGGCCGGGTCCAGCGTGTCGTCGCGCAGCACGGCCAGCAGCCCGTCAAGGTAATCGGCGTCCGGGGTTGCTTCGTCCAAGATCATCCGCAGCAAGGTGTCCTGCGCCAGCGATCTGCCAGCCTGCCAGCGGTTGAACGGATCTGTGTCATACGCCAGCAGAAACGCGCGTTCGGCGTTTGAATGATCGTGTTCCAGAATGACCGGTGCCGAGAAATCGCGCAGGATCGAAGCTGTGGGCCTTGTCGCAAGCCCGGTGAACTGAAAACTCTGCTCGGCCTCTGTCAGTTCCAGCACTTCGGTCGCGCGGACCTCATCCCCGTTTGACCCCAGCAGGCCAATGGCGACCGGGATCACCTGGGGCAGTTTCTCTGCCTGACCCGGTGTGGGATCGGTGCGCTGTTTCAGCGTCAGGGTATAGGTCCCGTCGGCCCAATCTTCAGATACGGTCAAACGCGGTGTGCCCGACTGGCTGTACCAACGTTTGAACTGGGTCAGGTCGCGGCCCGTGGTGTCTTCGAACACTTTCAGCCAATCCTCGATCGTGCAGGCCTGCCCGTCATGGCGGTCAAAATAGAGGTCCAGCGCCTTTGCATAGGCCTCATCCCCGACCAGCCGCTTTAACATGCCGATGACTTCGGCACCTTTTTCGTAAACCGTGGCCGTGTAGAAATTGTTGATTTCCTGAAAGCTTTCGGGCCGGACCGGGTGCGAGAGCGGGCCGTTATCCTCGGGGAATTGCCGCGCGCGCAGGTCGATGGCGTCGTGAATGCGTTTCACAGGGCCCGAGCGCATGTCGGATGTGAATTGTGCATCGCGGAAGACGGTCAGACCTTCTTTCAGACACAGCTGGAACCAGTCGCGGCAGGTGATGCGGTTGCCCGTCCAGTTGTGAAAATACTCATGCGCGATGATCGCCTCGATCCGTTCGAAATTGGCATCGGTCGAGGTTTCAGGACTGGCCAGAACAGCCGAAGAGTTAAAGATGTTCAGCCCCTTGTTTTCCATCGCGCCCATGTTGAAGTCATCGACGGCGACGATGTTGAAGACGTCCAGATCGTATTCCCGGCCATAGACATCTTCGTCCCATTTCATGGACTTCTTCAGCGCCTCCATGCCGAAGGCGCATTTGCCCTCATCCCCCGGACGCACCCACAGGTTCAACGCCACATCCCGGCCTGATCTGGTGGTGAACCGGTCGGGATGGGCCACAAGATCACCAGCGACAAGCGCAAACAGATAGGCAGGCTTGGGCCACGGGTCGGTCCATTCGGCCCATCCTTCGCCCTTGTTCGAGGGGTTGCCGTTCGACAGCAGAACCGGCAGGTCGCCATTGATACGCACAGTAAAGGTGGACATGACATCGGGGCGATCCGGGTAATATGTGATCTTGCGGAAACCTTCCGCCTCGCACTGGGTGCAATACATGCCGTTCGACATATAAAGCCCCTCCAACGCCGTGTTGTTACCCGGATCGATCTCAACTTGGGCTTCCCAGAGGAACGGGGCGTCGGGAACATCGGAGGTCAGGCCCTTGTCCGTGACGTCAGGCGAAACTTCGGATCCGTTGATGGACGCGCGGATCAGGTTCAGATCTTCGCCGTGCAGGAAAAAGGTGCGATCGGTCGCGTCGGGATTTGGACGAAACGCGATACGCGACGTGACCCGTGTTGCATGTGCGGACAGATCGAAGGTCAGGTGTACGCTGTCCAGCAGATAACCAAACGGAGTGTAGTCTTTCAGGAAGATCGTGGTGGGGGCAGCGTCGCGCATGGGGGCCTCGCATCGGTTCGTGTCTGGCGCGACGTTAGGGGCATCGTTCCAGAGCTGCAACTGGCCCCCGCCATTCCCTTGTTGTTTTTGAAACAGCTTCCCTTCGATCCGAATAACCCTAACGCAAAGTCGAAAGTTGCCTATCGGAAACTTTCGGCCTAAGTCACTTACGCATACAATGGCACACAATCGCGGGAGAGCAGGAAGATGAGTGGCAGACAAACCCTGAGCGGGCTGCAGATCGATCCAATACTGGCAGAGTTTATCGAGACGCGGGCATTGCCGGGTACGGGTGTGTCGGCGCAGGATTTCTGGGCGGGTCTGGCGCGACTGGTGTCTGAACTGGGGCCGAAGAACCGCGCGCTTCTGGCCAAGCGCGCCGAGATTCAAGGGCGCATCGACAGCTGGCATATTGCGCGCGAGGGTCAGAGCATTGATCCCACTGACTATCGGGCTTTTCTGAAGGAAATCGGTTATTTGGTCGAGGAAGGCGACGGGTTTCAGATCGACACGACGCATGTCGACCCCGAGATTGCGCTGACGCCGGGTCCGCAGCTGGTTGTGCCGATAACCAACGCGCGCTTTGCGCTGAACGCGGCGAATGCGCGATGGGGCAGCCTGTATGATGCGCTTTATGGCACCGATGCGATAGGCGATCTGCCAACAGGCGGTGGGTATGATGCGGCGCGCGGTGCACGGGTGATTGCATGGGCGAAAGCTTTTCTGGATGACGCTGTTCCTCTGGCTGGTGGGTCTTGGGTCGACGTGTCGGGACTGCATGTCGAAGAAGGTGTTCTTTCCCCGGCACTGGCAAACCCTGCTCAATTTGTTGGTTTCGGTGACGCGGCAGACAAGCCGGATTTTGTGCTTCTGAAAAACAATGGCCTGCATATTCAGATCATGATCGATCCGACTGGCGCTATCGGTGCCACTGATCGCGCAGGTATCGCCGATGTCCGGCTGGAATCCGCCCTTTCAACGATTATGGACTGCGAAGACTCGGTCGCTTGTGTTGATGCGGCAGACAAGGTCGTGGCCTATGGCAACTGGCTGGGCCTGATGAAGGGCGATCTGACCGAAGACGTCACCAAGGGCGACACCACATTTACCCGCAAACTGGCAGAAGATCTGACCTTCACCACACCGACAGGTGAGCAGGCGACCCTGAAAGGTCGTTCGCTGATGCTGGTGCGAAATGTCGGCCACTTGATGACGAACCCGGCCGTTCTGGACGCCGAAGGGCGCGAGATTGGCGAGGGGCTGATGGACGCGCTCTGCACCACTGTGATCGCAATGCATGACCTGCAACGGGATGGGGGTAACTCGGTCGAAGGGTCGGTCTATGTTGTGAAGCCAAAGATGCACGGGCCGGAAGAGGTTGCGTTTGCGGTCGAGATTTTCGACATGGTCGAATACATCCTTGGCTTGCCGCGCAACACCGTAAAGCTGGGGATCATGGATGAGGAACGCCGCACGTCGGTGAACCTGAAAGAGTGCATTCGCGCCGCGAAATCGCGCGTCGCCTTCATCAATACCGGTTTTCTGGATCGCACTGGCGATGAAATTCACACTTCGATGGAGGCTGGGCCGATGCTGCCCAAGGGCGACATCAAGAACACGCCCTGGATTGCGTCTTATGAAGACCGCAACGTCGATATCGGTTTGGCCTGCGGCCTGAAAGGCAAGGCGCAGATCGGCAAAGGCATGTGGGCGATGCCGGACCGGATGGGCGATATGCTGGAGCAAAAGATTAGCCATCCGCAATCTGGCGCCACCTGCGCCTGGGTGCCGTCGCCTACAGCTGCAACGCTGCACGCCACACATTACCACAAGGTCAACGTACTGGCCCGTCAGGACGAGATCGCAGTGGCGGGTGCCCGAGGAACGCTTGACGATTTGCTGACCATTCCTCTGCTGGGGGGCCGCAATCTTGGTGAGGCGGAAATCTCGCGCGAGGTCGAGAATAATGCACAAGGCATTCTGGGCTATGTCGTGCGTTGGGTCGATCAGGGCGTAGGATGTTCCAAAGTCCCCGACATCAACGACATCGGGTTGATGGAAGACCGTGCGACCTGCCGGATTTCGTCTCAGGCTCTGGCCAACTGGTTGCATCACGGCATTGTCGACGATGCACAGGTGATGGCTGCGATGCAGAAAATGGCGGCTGTCGTGGATCGCCAGAATGCAAGTGATCCGGGTTATGTCCCGATGGCGCCGGGCTTTAACGGAATTGCTTTTCAGGCGGCTTGTGACCTTGTGTTCAAAGGCCGTGTGCAGCCCTCGGGCTACACCGAACCGGTCCTGCACGCGCGCCGTCTGGAATTGAAGGCGGCCACCGCGTAATACAAAGGGGGCGATCCGCCCCCTTTCTTCTTTCGACATGCAGACACAGGAATGCACATGGAAGTTTCCCTTCGCAAAGCCCGCACCATTATCCGCAAAGCACTTGAGAAAGGCCGCGAGATGGAGCTGAAGCCACTTTCAGTGGTTGTTCTGGATGCAGGCGGCCACGTCATCGCGTTCGAGCGCGAGGATGATGCAGCACCGGGCCGCTTTGCGATTGCGCATGGCAAGGCATATGGCTCTGTCATGCTGGGTATGGCGGGCACGGCGCAGATGCAGCGGGCCGAGGCGCAAGCCTACTTCATGGCGGCGGTAAACGGAGTGTATGGCGGGCAGGTCGTACCAGTTCCGGGCGGGGTTTTGATACGGGGTCGAAAGGGCGACGTGATCGGTGCCGTTGGGGTAACCGGCGACACGTCTGAAAACGACGCTGCCGTTGCGATGGCGGGAATTGAAGCTGCCGGGTTGGACGGAGAGAAATAGATCCGACCATAGAGAGTTCCGTCACAGGAGCGTTTGGCGCATGTTCCCGACTTGAAGTTTGGGGCGGGGAAAGCGTGCCGAGATTTGATTGGTTGTCGGGAGAAAATTTGTGCACCCCTGAACACGTCCCTGCGCTGTCACGCAGGAGGTGTATTCTTGCACGACTGTGAAGCTGCGGTTAGCTTCCTTTCCAAGGGGATGAATAACAAGGAAAGCGGAATGTCTCGACCCGTTGTTGGTATTATCGGCAACTCATACCTCATGAACGATCAATACCCGACCCATGCAGGGGGGACGATGAATTCTGACGCTGTGGCGAACGTATCGGGATGTTTGCCGCTGCTGATCCCCGCCGATCCCCGTTATGTGTCGGTTGAGGAGTTGCTGGAGGTTTGCGACGGCTTTCTTCTGACCGGCGGTCGCCCCAATGTGCATCCCGAAGAATATGGTGAACCGGCTACCGAGGCGCATGGAGAGTTTGACCGCGCGCGTGACGCGATCACCCTGCCGCTGGTTCGGGCCTGTGTGGAACGGGGTCAGCCGTTTCTGGGCATTTGCCGCGGATTTCAAGAGGTCAACGTGGCCATGGGCGGAACACTCTATCCGGAAATTCGCGATCTGCCGGGGCGGATGAACCACCGGATGCCGCCCGATGGTACACTTGAGGAAAAATTTGCGCTGCGCCACGTGGTGAAACTGACGGAAAACGGTGTGTTCCACGACTTGTTTGGTGCGCAGGAGGTCATGACAAACACGCTGCACGGGCAGGGGATCAAGTGCATCGGACAGCGTGTGGTGATCGATGGGCATGCGCCGGATGGAACGCCCGAGGCGATCTACATCAAAGACGCGCCCGGATTTACGCTGTCCGTGCAATGGCATCCCGAATGGGATGCGATCAACGACCCGGTTTCACGCCCCTTGTTCGAAGCCTTCGGCATGGCTGTGCGGGGATGGGCGGCGGGGATTGCCTGTCAGGCAGTTCAGAAATCAGCCTGACTTGGGCACCGGACCGTGCGGGCGCGCGACGGACCGGTGCAGGGGAAGGTAAATGGCAATCAGACCAGCAGGTTGAACTGATTGACCAGCGGCAGGCTGCGCGCGCGTTTTCCCGTCAAATCATACAGGGCGTTGCCCAGTGCGGGCATCGAGGGGGGCGTGCCGGGCTCACCAGCGCCGCCCATATGGCGGTTGGTTTCCAGCGTGCGCACCTCGACTTGTGGCGCAGTATGCATACGAAGGGCGTCATAGTCGGGAAAGTTGAACTGCTCGACTTCCCCGTCGGCAAAGGTGATCGCGCCGAAACACGCAGCCGACAGGCCATACATCATGCCGCCAAACATCTGTGCCTTGACGTTTTCCGGGTCCAGCGCCAGCCCCATGTCGCAGGCGATCCAGACCTTGTGGATGCGGATGGCACCGTCTTCGTCGACCACTTCGATAACCTGAGCCACCGGAGTGCCGAAGCTGTAGGTGAAGGCCACGCCACGGCCTACACCGTCAGGTGTTTTTCCGGTCCAGTTGGACATTTCCCTGACCGCCTCCAGACATCCGGCAGACGGGGCGTGTTCGGTTCTCATCAGTTCTAGCCGGAAGTCCAGCGGGTCGCGCCCTGCGGCATGAGCCAATTCGTCCATGAAGGTCTCGTGGAAAAAGCCGTTGTGGCTGTTGCCGACCGAACGCCAAAAGCCCACCGGGACGGCCAGATCAGCGACGTGGCCGCTCATCCGGTAGTTTGGCACGGCGTAAGGCTGGTTGAAGAACCCTTCGACCAGCACTTTGTCGGGTCCGCCTCCGGGGAAGCCGGTGTAACGCTCGACCGCCTGTTGCGTGCAGGACTGCGCTGCAACCTTGCCGTCAATAAGAACGGCCTTGCCGTCCTGAACAGCGCCGCGCATCCGGGCGATGGCGCCGGGGCGGAAGTAGTCGTGACGCATGTCTTCTTCGCGGCTCCAGGTTGTCTGGACCGGTGTGCCAGGCATGGCCATGGCGACCTTGGTGGCGATTTCTCCGAAATCCAGTTCGCCCCGGCGGCCAAACCCTCCCCCAAGGTAGGTGGTGTGAATCTGAACAGCCTCAGTGTCCAGATTTGCGGTATTCGCAGCGCGAAAACGGATCAGCGTCGGGGCCTGATTACCGCACCACAGTTCCAGAGCGTTTCCGGTATAGAGCGCGGTGGCATTCATCGGCTCCATCGTGGCGTGCGCCAGATAGGGCACTTGGTATTCGGCAGTGACCTCGGTTGCGCCATCCGGCGTCACGCTGACATCGCCATCATCGCGCATGGTCGAGTTCGGCGCGCCGTCAAACGCCTCGGCAATCTTTGAGAAAATGCCATCGGTATCAGGTGGATATGGCGCATCGCCCCAGTCGATCTCAACAGCCTCAACCGCCTGATTGGCCAGCCATGTGTTGTTCGCGATCACGGCAACACCTGTGCCCAGATCAACAACCTTCTCGACCCCGGGCATGGATATTGCAGCACTGTCGTCAAAGCTGTTCATCGCGCCGCCAAGTTTGGGGTTCATGCGCACGGCAGCAAATTTCATACCGGGCAGGCGAACATCGATGCCAAACTCGGCAGTGCCTGTCACTTTGCCCACCATGTCCAGTCGCGGTTGTGTCCGTCCCAGATAACGCCATTCGGACGGGTCTCGCAAAGGTACCTCGACGGGTTCCAGTCCGGCCGCTTCCACTGCAAGATCGGTATAAGCGATCTTGTCACCGGTCGGCGCGATGACATGGCCTGAAGCTGTTTTCAGATCCGAGGGGTCGATACCCAACCGATCAGCGGCGGCGCGTTTCAGCGTTTCACGGGCCGAAGCACCGGCTTGCCGCATCCTCTCGAACCCGTCCTTCATCGAGGTGGAGCCGCCTGTGACCTGCAGGCTAAGGGCCTTACCAAGAACACCCAGTGCTTCACCTAAGTTGTGCTGGAAGTCTGAGATGTCGTAGCCCTTGTTTGGCAGTCCCTCGCCCATCATGGCTGAGTTGTAATAGGCGGCGGCTGCCGGACCATGCAGAACGGTGATCTGATCCAGATCGACATCCAGTTCTTCGGCGATCAGCGCGGCCCACGTGGTTTTCACGCCCTGTCCCATCTCGGCACGGGGCGCGAACAGGGTGATGCCATTCTGATCGATCAGTACGAAGGGGTTCAGGGCCGCTTCACCCTCTTTCGGTTTCAGCGGGTTGGGGGCAGGGCGGGTGACATAATACGCGCCAAAGGCGACGCCGCCGACAATTGCGGCTGAGCCGATCAGGAACGTGCGGCGGATAATTTTGCCAACAGAAGCCATCTCTTACGCCTCCTTCAACTTGGAGGCTGCGTCGTGGATCGCGGCCCGGATGCGGGGGTAGGTGCCACAGCGGCACAGGTTTCCCTGCATCGCCTCATCGATCTCTGCGTCCGTGGGCGCAGGGTTCTCCGCAAGCAGGGCAGCGGCCTGCATGATCTGGCCCGACTGGCAATAGCCACATTGCGCCACCTGATGGTCAGCCCAGGATTGCTGGATCGTAGCCAGTGCTTCTGGCGTGCCGACGCCTTCGATTGTGGTCACGTCACCCCAGACATCCGACAGCGCCACTTGGCACGAACGTACCGCCTCGCCATCGATATGAACCGTACAGGCGCCGCAAGCGGCGACGCCACAGCCAAACTTGGTGCCGGTCAGGCCAACCTCATCCCTCAGAACCCAAAGCAGGGGGACATCATCCGGCAGGTCGATCTGATGAGGAGTTCCGTTAATCTTCAGGGCCGTCGCCATGGCGCACCTTTTGTAACTGTGGCAGGTTCTGACATAATGGTTGTAAAGTGTCAGTCTGTCAATTGACAAATTACACAAAAAATGTCAGAGATTTGCGCATGAAAGATACGAGTGACGAATCCCGGCAGAAAGCGATCCTAGCATCTGCTTTTCAGGCCTTTTCCGCATACGGGTTCCGCAAGACCTCGATGGATGACATTGCGCGCGGTGCGGGGATGTCACGGCCAGCGGTTTATCTGTATTACAGGAACAAGGAAGCGATCGTTCGCAAGCTGACTGAACGGCATTACGAGGAAAAGTCCGCAGTGGTGGCCGCGGCGCTGAACAGCGAAGGCTCGGTTTCAGAACTTGCCAGAAAGGCGATCCACGCCCAGACCGAGGGCATGGCTGCGATTTTGGCGTCGCCGCATGGGCTTGAGATGCTGGACACGACCAAATCCATGGCCATCGACATTGTCGAACGGGGCGAAGGTGAACTAACCGCGCTTTATGCCGAATGGCTGAGGCGAGAGCAGGGTGCTGGCCGCGTTCGTCTGTTCGACACGCCTGAAGAAACGGCGAAAACACTTACGGTCACGCTGAAGGGGATCAAGCTGACTGCGTCAGACGCCGAGGAATTTGAAAGGCGCACCAACCAGTTGGCGGCCCTGATCGGGGCCGGGCTGGAAATCAGGTAACGCGCTGCCGGGTTTTGTACTCGGGCGTGTCCCAAAGCTTGTTCTGCATGACATCCGCCAGAATCCCGACTGCACGCTCGACATCGCTTTCATCGATATACAGCGGCGTGAAACCAAACCGCATTGTGTCAGGTGCGCGGAAATCTCCGACGACACCACGCGCGATCAGCGCTTGCATCGCGGCATAGCCTTCCTTGAAGCGGAATGAAACCTGACTGCCACGCTGCTCGGGCGCGCGCGGACTGTCCAATTGCAAGTCTGGGCAGGTCGCCTCGACCTGACGAATGAAAAGCTCGGTCAATTCAATGGACTTGGCGCGCACATCCGCCATGTCGGCCATATCCCAGATATCCATGGCCGCCGACAGCGCGGTCATTTGGATGATCGGAGGTGTTCCCACGCGCATACGCTCAATCCCGCTTCCGGGGCGATAGTCCAGGTCAAAGGCAAAGGGCTCTTCGTGCCCCAGCCAGCCGGACAGGGCCGGGCGCACACTATCTGCCAGTCGGGGCGCAACATAAATGAACGCGGGCGCACCGGGGCCGCCATTGAGGTATTTATAAGTACACCCGACTGCGAAATCCGCATTGCACCCTGCAAGGTCAACGGGAATGGCCCCTGCGGAATGCGCCAGATCCCAAACCGTCACGACACCGTTGGCGTGGGCCAGTTCCGTCAGTGCCTTCATGTCGTGCATCCGGCCCGTGCGGTAATCCACTTCGGTCAGCATCAGGACCGCGACCTCTTCGGTGATTGCATCTGCGACGTCCTGCGGGTCGACGACGCGCAGTTCGTATGGGCTCCCAAGGGATCGCAGCAGGCCATCGACCATGTACAGGTCTGACGGAAAGTTCCCATTGTCGGAAAGCACAACCTTGCGGGTCGGGTTCAGTTCAAGGGCAGAGGACACGGCCTGATAAACCTTGATCGACAGGGTGTCGCCGGTCACGACGCTGCCTGGCTCGGCTCCGATCAGGCGGCCAATTCGATCTCCAAGCCCCATGGGAAGGCCCATCCAACCGGCTTTGTTCCAGCCGGTGATCAGCATTTGCCCCCATTCCTCGGTCAGCATGTTCTGCACACGAGACGCAGCCGTTTTAGGCAGCGGGCCCAAAGAGTTGCCGTCCAGATAAATCACGCCCTCGGGCAGGTCGAACATGGCTTTGGTTGCTGCAAAATCGGTCATGAAGGCTCACTCACTTGTGTGGTCGTCTTTTGTTGCATTTGGGGTAGCCGATCCTGACATGTCTGTCTATCGATGCGACATACTGGTCTTTTGCTAATCTGGCCGAAAAACGGTAGGACGTCGGTCAGAAGCGACACACACCCGACACCGTCGTCGTTCATGAGGGCTTAGAATGCGCTGGATAGATGTACCGCCAGTTTGGTTGATCGCTTTTGCGGTGCTGGCATGGGCACAAGCCAGATACATGGCGCTGGGCCTGTCACTAGAGAGCGGCCTGACCGACCTTCTCAGTGGAGTTCTGATCGGCGGTGGCGTTCTGATGGCCGTTCTGGCCATTGTCGAGTTTCGCCGCCATAAAACAACCGTCATTCCCCATGAGACACCGACCGCGATGGTGCAAACGGGCATCTACAAACGCAGTCGAAACCCGATCTACGTCGGGGACGTACTGATTCTTGCGGGTTTGATTCTGCGGTTTGACGCCGTGTTGTCACTGGTTTTGGTTCCGGTCTTCGTCTGGGTGCTGGAGCGCCGGTTTATCCTGCCGGAAGAAGACCGCCTGCGCCGGCAGTTCCGCACGGATTTCGCACGCTATGAACGCAAGACGCGGCGTTGGATCTAAGGTGGCTGATTTTGTGATGTTACGTAAAAAATGCTGCGCTTGCGAAATAATGTTGCGCAGGATACATCTTTGCTTAACAAAGAATACCGACCACCCGCTCGGACAGAGTAAAAATTAGGGGGACTGCCAGTGAAGATAGGCACGCCAAAGGAAATACTGGACGGTGAGAACCGGGTTGCAATGACGCCCGACTCGGCCGTGCAATTGCAGAAACTGGGCTATGAGTGCCTGATCGAGAAAGGCGCGGGCGCGGCTGCCGGTTTTTCGGATGCCGCATACGAGGCCGTAGGCGTTGAGGTGGTCAAGACCGCAGCGTCGCTGTGGAAGACTGCGGATATCATTGCCAAGGTTCGGATCCCGACTGAGGCCGAACTGAAACGGTTGACCAAGGGCAAGACCCTGATTTCGTTCTTCAATCCTGCGGGCAACGAAGAAGGAATGGAGCTGGCCAAATCCAAGGGCGTCAACGTGATCGCCATGGAGATGGTGCCACGCATCTCGCGCGCGCAGAAGATGGACGCGCTGTCGTCGATGGCAAATATCGCAGGCTATCGCGCCGTGATTGAGGCAGGCAACAACTTTGGCCGTTTCTTCACCGGCCAGGTGACCGCCGCCGGTAAAGTTCCTCCTGCCAAGGTGCTGATCGTTGGGGCCGGTGTGGCCGGTCTGGCCGCAATCGGGACGTCCACGTCGCTGGGCGCGATCACCTACGCGTTCGACGTGCGCCCTGAAGTGGCCGAACAGGTCGAATCGATGGGGGCTGAGTTCGTCTATCTGGACTTCGAGGAAGAGCAGCAGGACGGCGCGGCCACAGGCGGGTATGCCTCGGTCCAGTCGGAAGAATTCCGCAACGCGCAGCTGGCCAAGTTCCGCGAACTTGCACCCGAGATGGACATTGTTATCACCACCGCCCTGATCCCCAACCGTCCGGCGCCCAAGCTGTGGCTCGAGGATATGGTCAAGGCGATGAAGCCGGGTTCGGTCATCATCGACCTTGCAGCCGAGCGAGGCGGGAACGTCGAAGGCACCGTGCCGGATGAGAAAGTTGTCACCAACAATGGCGTGACCATAATCGGTTATACCGACTTCCCCAGCCGAATGGCGACACAATCCTCGTCGCTTTATGCCACCAACATCCGTCACATGATGACAGACCTGACGCCCGAAAAGGACGGTCAGATCAATCACAACATGGAAGACGATGTGATCCGCGGCGCGACCGTGACGCATGAAGGTGAAATCACCTTCCCACCGCCACCGCCCAAGATTCAGGCGATCGCCGCGCAGAAGAAGCCCGAGGTCAAGGAACTGACCCCGGAAGAGAAAAAGGCGCAGGAGATTGCGGCCTTCAAGGCGCAGACCAAGCAGCAGTTCACCCTTTTGGGTGTTGGTGGCGCGCTGATGCTGCTGGTGGGGCTGGTTGCCCCGGCCAGCTTCATGCAGCATTTCATCGTCTTCGTGCTGGCCATTTTCGTAGGCTTCCAGGTGATCTGGAATGTCTCGCACAGCCTGCACACGCCGCTGATGGCGATCACCAACGCGATCTCGTCGATCATTATCGTTGGGGCGTTGATGCAGATCGGATCGGGGTCGTTCCTGGTCATTCTGCTGGCGGCGCTGTCCGTCTTCATGGCCGGGATCAACATTTTCGGCGGCTTCCTCGTAACCCGGCGCATGCTCGCCATGTTCCAGAAATCTTAAGGAGGCCGGGCACATGGAATTTGGCTTCACCACTGCCGCCTACGTTGTTGCGGCTGTTCTGTTCATCCTTTCCCTTGGCGGGTTGTCGAACCAGGAAAGCGCCAAGCGCGCGGTCTGGTACGGCATCGTCGGTATGGCGTTGGCGGTCTTTGCCACGCTGGTTGGCCCCGGGTCTGGCCTGTGGCTTTTGTCGATCCTGCTGATCATTGGCGGCGGTCTGATCGGTCAATACGTGGCGCAGCGCGTCCAGATGACCGAGATGCCGCAACTTGTGGCCGCGATGCATTCGCTGGTCGGTCTGGCCGCGGTGTTTGTGGGTTTCAATGCGCATTTTGAGATCGGCAACGTGGCGCAGGTCCTGGCGATTGCGGATACGGCGAAAGAGGCGGATCTGCATGATCTGGGCACCTTTGCCAAACTGATCGCCAAGAAGACACCGGCCGAGCTGGCAATCCTTCATGTAGAGCTGTTCCTGGGCATCTTTATCGGTGCGATCACCTTTACCGGTTCGGTCGTGGCCTATGGCAAGCTGGCGGGCAAAGTGACCTCGGCGGCGACAAAGCTGCCCGGTGGTCATGCGCTGAACGCAGCGGCTGCGGGTCTCTCGCTGATCTGCTTGATCTGGTATACCTCGTCCGGTGGGCTGCTGCCGCTGATCCTGATGACCCTGGCCGCGCTGTTCATTGGTTATCACCTGATCATGGGCATCGGTGGCGCGGACATGCCGGTGGTTGTGTCGATGCTGAACAGCTATTCGGGCTGGGCCGCGGCGGCTATTGGTTTCTCGCTGGGCAATGACTTGCTGATCGTGGTCGGTGCGCTGGTGGGCTCAAGCGGTGCAATCCTGTCCTACATCATGTGCAAGGCGATGAACCGTCACTTTGTCAGCGTGATTCTGGGCGGCTTTGGTGGCCCGCAGGGTGAACAGATGGCCGTTGAGGGCGAGCAGGTGGCCATCGAGGCGGATGGCGTTGCTGCAGCCCTGAACGATGCCGACAGCGTTATCATCATTCCCGGTTATGGTATGGCGGTGGCGCAGGCACAGCAATCGGTCAGTGAACTGGTCCGTAAGCTGCGCGCCAAGGGTAAAGAGGTGCGTTTTGCGATCCACCCGGTCGCGGGCCGTTTGCCGGGCCATATGAACGTGCTGCTGGCCGAGGCGAAGGTGCCCTATGATATCGTTCTGGAAATGGACGAGATCAATGACGACTTCCCGGATACGGATGTGGCCATCGTCATCGGCTCGAATGACATCGTGAACCCTGCGGCGCAGGAAGATCCCAACAGCCCGATTGCCGGTATGCCGGTTCTGGAATGCTGGAAGGCCAAGCAGGTCTTCGTGTCCAAACGCGGTCAGGGTACAGGGTATTCGGGTATCGAAAACCCGCTGTTCTTTAAGGAAAATACCCGCATGTTCTATGGCGACGCCAAAGCATCGCTGGACAAGCTGCTGCCGATGATCGATTGATCCACCGGTCTGATCCAATTGCAAAGGGCGCCTTTGGGCGCCCTTTTCTTTACTTGTACTATTGGGGGCTTTGCCCCCAAACCCCCAGGATATTTATGGCCAGATGAAGCGGGCGGGTTGTGGTATAATAGACATGCGTATTGTTGGAGCGAAGCATGGAGAAAGTGAACGGTATAGGGGGCGTATTTTTTCGGGCCAGTGATCCCGAGGCATTAAGCCGCTGGTACGAAGAACATCTGGGCGTAAACCACTATGATCCGGTGCCCTGGAAGCAACGCGAAGGGTATACGGTGTTTGCGCCGTTCGCGAAAGACACTGAGTATTTCGGAAACCCGGATCAGCAATGGATGATCAATTTTCGGGTCGACGATCTGGGCGCGATGATACAGCAGTTTGAAGCTGCCGGAATCGCTGTTGAGACCCGCCCCGACTGGGACAGTGAGATCGGAAAGTTCGCGCGGCTTCACGATCCGGAAGGTAATCCGATCGAGCTGTGGCAGCCAAATCAATGAGATAGTCGGTTTGTATACCTTTGTATTCGTGTAAGTATATGAAATAAAATAAGAATTGATGTATCCGAGTTGTGACGTATAGTGCGGACACCGCTATCGGAGCCTCTGAATGACGCCAATCGATGATCACCCGCTGCGCTATGCGCTGGCCAATGAACTTCATGCCCGCCCGTTTCCGGCCGCCGATACGCCGTGCACGGTCGCCTTTCTTGCGATCAAGAAGCCGGAAGCAGCCGTCGCTCGGGACCGCAGTCAGGATATCGCCCATCTGATTGATCTGCTTGACCGACATGGGGCGCAACATCCGCAGCCGGGGGCCACGCATTATGCCGGGCAGATCGGACGCCATTGGCTGAAATGGGAGCAGCACACAGAGTTTGTCACGTATACGGCGATTGTGCCGAACGTCAGCGGCCGCCCTTTCAACCCCGCCGATTTCGAGGTTTTTCCCCCGGATTGGCTGATGGCCAGCCCGGGCCAGAGGATCACTTCGTTGCTGATGCGGGTGGTACCGCGCCCGGAAGATGCGGCTGTAAAGGTCGCTCTGGCTGATTGGTTCGAACCTGAAAGTCTTGCCGTGTCTCGGGTGTTGGATGCTTCGGCAATTTGCGCTAGCGATTTCCGTATCGACCCGGCTGGTCACATGCGTTTTGCCCTGTTCGTGACCGAAGGCACGGGCACGCGCCGAACAGGGCGTATTATCCAGCGGCTGTGCGAGATCGAGACATACAAGGCGATGTCGATGCTTGGCTTTGCCCGCGTCAAACAATTGGCCCCCCGGATCGAGGAACTGGACGCCCAGCTGGCGAAGCTGATGGTTGAAATGACAGATGACACCACACCACCAGATGCGCTGTTGCCTCAATTGCTGGCCACATCGACCGAGCTCGAGACCATTTCGGCCCGCAGTTCGTTCCGGTTTGGGGCAACCGGCGCTTACGAGGCGCTGGTGAATCAACGGATCGACGTCCTGCGCGAGGAAAGGTTCGAAGGTGGTCAAAGCTTTGCCGATTTCATGATGCGCCGTTATGATCCTGCGATCCGTACCGTGAAATCAACAGAACGCCGCCTGCAGGCGCTGTCTGACCGGGCCATCCGTGCGGGTGAGTTGTTGCGCACTAGGGTGGACGTCGAGCGGAGTGCACAAAATCAGGCCCTGCTGGAAAGCATGGATCGTCGGGCCGATCTTGCCTTGCGCTTGCAACACACGGTCGAGGGGCTTTCTGTGGTGGCCATCAGTTATTATGCGGTCTCACTGGTTGGCTATCTTCTGTATCCGTTGACGGCCACCGGTACAAGCAAGGGAACGCTGACGGCGGCGGCGACGATCCCGGTAGTGGCGGGCGTATGGTTCGCCGTTCGGCGCATCCGCAAACGCCTGGGGTAAGCTGCAATTGCCAATTTGCGCCCAACCTGTAGAACGGGTGGGGCGGGCAGACAGCACGAGGTTCTCTGTTGATTGGTGTTTTCTCGGCATGGCGGGCAGTTGCGGCCATGTTCATCCTGAACGGGGCCTTGTTTGGCATCTGGGCCTCGCGCATTCCGGCCGTGCGCGACCGGTTGGACTTGTCTCATGACGCGTTGGGGTACGGGTTGTTGTTCATGGCGGCCGGGGCCGTCTGTTCCTTTCCGGTCACAGGGCGGTTGACGGATCGGAATGGCGCTGTTGCGATTACCCGGATTGTGGCCGTTCTGTACACGCTGTCGCTGGTTCTGCTTGCTGTGGCTGGCGGGTTTTGGGCGCTGGCGTTTTGTTTGTTTGTTTTCGGCGCGTTCCACGGATCGATGGATGTGGCAATGAATGCCTGGGCCGCCGAAGTCGAGCAGGCTTATGACAAACCCGTAATGTCATCATTCCACGCCATGTGGAGCCTTGGGGCCGGTCTTGGCGCGCTCAGCGGATATGTGGCTGTTCAGATGGGGCTGACGGTTCTGGTGCACTTCCTAGTGGCGGGTGGCGCGGTTGTCGCCTTCGCGCTGGCCTTGTCGTGGGTGCGCTGGACGTCGAAACGGTCCGATCGGCCGCAAAGCTCGGTTTTTGCTTTGCCCTCGGGCGCGCTGATACTGGTCGGATTCGCCGCCATGTGTGGTGCATTGGGTGAAGGCGCCGTCGCGGACTGGAGCGCGATTTTCCTGCGAGACGTGTCCGGTGCGCCCGAAAGTGTTGCCGCATTGGGCTATGCCGTGTTTTCCGTGGCGATGGTTGCGTTTCGACTTGCAGGTGCTGTTGTCATCACTTGGTTTGGTCCTGCCGCCACGGCTCGGTTTGGCGGGATCTGCGCGGCACTGGGCGTTTTCGTTGTGGTTTCTTCGGTCGTGCCCTTGCCCGCATTGGCGGGGTTTGCGCTGATGGGTATAGGGTATGCGGTGATCATGCCGCTGGCGTTCAGCCGTGCAGCCAGCGATCCGCATGTGCCGCCGGGGCAAGCCATCGCGAGTGTAGCTACGCTGGGATATGGCGGGCTGTTGATTGGGCCGCCGCTGATCGGATTTTTGGCGGAACTGTTCGGCCTGCGTCTGGCGTTCGCCGTGCTGTTGCCATTGGCCGTTCTGATCGTGCTGTTGGCCGGCGCGCTGAAGCGCGCCGACTAACTTGTTTCAGCGTCCGCGAATGCGGGGATCCAGCGCGTCGCGCAGACCATCACCCAGATAGTTGACGCTCAGAACAGTCAGCGAGATTGCCAGACCGGGCCAGAATACACGCTCGGGGTATTGCTGAAGATAGTCGACACCATCAAACAACAGGCGGCCCCATGTCGGGAAGTCGGGCGGGAAGCCCAGCCCAAGGAAGGACAGCGCGCTTTCGGTGATGATCGCTGTGGCAATCCCCAGTGTTGCCGACACCATGATCGGCGAAAGAACGTTCGGCAGGATATGCCGCGTGATGATCTGGCTGTTGCTGGTGCCGATGGAGCGTGCGGCCAGAACGAATTCACGTTCCTTGATGGCCAGGACGTCACCGCGCACGATCCGTGCAGTCGGCATCCATGAGGTGATGCCGATGGCGCAGACGATCAGGATGAAGATCCCGCGCTCCAGCCCGAAAGCCGCTGACAGGGGCTCGCGGAACAGAAGCATCATGACCAGCAGCAAAGGCAGCAGGGGCAGGGCCAGAAACAGGTCGGTCAGGCGCATCAGCGGCCCATCGAGCCGCCTGAAGAATCCCGCCAGAACGCCGATGAACGAACCCAGAAACAGCGCCAGCAACATTGCGGTTATGCCAACCGAGACTGAGGTTTGACCACCCGACATCATGCGCGCAAGAATGTCGCGACCCAATTGGTCGGTGCCAAAGGGATGCGCCCAACTGGGCCCCTGATTGCGCGACCGGATATCGATCTGGGTTGGATCAATGCTCCACAGATACGGGCCCAGATAGACACCGGCAACGATGATGATAAACAGGATCGCCCCGACCATTGCGCCTTTGTGGGTCTTGAACTGATCCCAAACATCGCGCCATTGGCTGCGGGGAGGGGTGGCCAGTTCTTCCATCACGTCGGCTGTCGGCAAGGCGGTTGAAGCTGGTGCAAGTCCTTCGTCCGGGACCAGCGTATCGGTACGATCATGATCAGTCATATCGAATCCTCGGGTCCAGAATGCCATAAAGTACGTCAGCGATCAGGTTGAACAACACGATCAGTACGGCGAAAATAAAGGTCAGGGTTTGCACCATCGGCAGATCATTGGCCTGAATCGCGCCGATCAGCAACTGCCCGATTCCGTTCACCTTGAACACCTGCTCGGTGATGATGGCGCCACCAAAGATGGACGGAATACCCAGCGCGATCACGGTGACCACCGGGATCATCGAGTTTCGCAGGACGTGAACCATGACCACGGTATATTCGCTGAGACCCTTGGCGCGGGCGGTGCGAACGTAATCCTGATTGAGGTTATCCAGCATGGACGCGCGCATGAACCGGCTGAGTTGTGCGGTGATCTGCAAGGCCAGAACCATGACCGGCATGATCATCTGTTTGAGCTGCACAACAAAGCTGTCCCAGCTGTTGACCACCAGCGTGGTGTCATAGATCGACGGGAACCAGCCCAGCTGGACTGAAAAGATCACGATTACCAGCACGCCCGAAAAGAAGGGTGGAACGGAAAAGCCGACCATCGACACGAAAGTACCCATCTGGTCGAACCAGGAATACTGACGGTAGGCCGAATAGATGCCGATGGGCAGCGCGATCAGGATGGCGACCACATAGGCGGTGCCGACAACCCACAGGGTCTGCGGGATACGCTGAACGACGATGTCCATGACCGGCGAGCGTGTCTGCCATGAAATCACGCGCAGGTCGCCTTCGGAGAAGGTTGTACCGAATACAGAATCGACCAATACCTGCGGTTCGATCCAGAAGAACTGCACGATCCATTTCCAAAACCGGATATGCATCGGCTGGCCGAGGCCAAGCGCCTCGCGCATCTTCTCTTTGACTTCCGGGGGAACGGTGAGTGGAACCTGTGCCATCGGGTCGCCAGGGGCAAGCTCGAGCAGCAGGAAGATGACGAGGCTGATGAACAGCAATGTGGGCACCGCCAACACCAGTCGTCTGATTGTAAAGTTGAGCATTCAAAGGCGCCTTTGTTGATGCGTCTTCTTGTTGGAGCGGCCTGCAAATGACCGCGCCCCGAAGATCGGGGCGCGGCTTGGCAGGTTTAACGCTTAGGAGCCGGTTTTGCGGTACCAGTCCGCAACGTTCCAAAGCTCGCTGTCCCAAGTGTTCAGGATCACGCCACCCAACGTGTTGGAATGCGCAGAGACCCGTCCACGATCAACCAGCGGAACCACGACATAGCTGTCCTTGGTCAGCATATCGTTGAGTTTACGGGCAATTTCGCCACGCTTTTCAAGCTCGCCGGTGCGGCCCAGTTCGGCCACCAGCTTGTCATACTCGGCGTCACAGTAACGGTTGATGTTCTCACCCTGCCACTGGCTTTCCGGCTTGGGTGCCTTGTCACAGGTGTGCTGCGCAAGATAGCTTTCCGGATCGGTGCCATCGAAGTTGTTGGCGTACATTTCAACGTCTGCATAGAAACGCTGGAACGTGTCCGGGCTGCCCGGGTCACCGCCGAAAAAGACCGACGCGTTGATGTTGCGCAGCTCGGTTTCAACACCGATCTGGCTCCACCATTCCTTGATCAGCGCCTGGAAGTCCTGACGAACAGCGTTGGTCGAGGTTTGATAGACCAGCGACAGTCTTACACCATCCTTGGCGCGGACGCCGTCAGCGCCTTTCACCCAGCCGGCTTCATCCAGCATCTGGTTCGCGCCGTCAATGTCCTGCGTCAGACACTCGGTATTGTCGCTTGCGTACAATGCCGGGGCCGGTACCAGGTTGCAGGTCGGGCGACCGGCTTGGCCGTAGCCAATCTCAACCAGCAGATCACGGTCGATTGCCATCGACAGTGCCTTGCGAACAGCCAGTTCCGACAAGGCCGGGTGCGGATGTTTTGCGGTTGAACGTTCACCTTCAGGCAGGCTGGGGGACGGATCCGTCATGTTCATTTCGATCCGTTCAACCAAGGTCCCGAACGCCGCGATCGGAGTACCCTTGCCGCCTTCTTTCATCTGCTCGATGACTTCGGGCGCCAGCTGCAGGTTCCACGCATAGTCGAATTCGCCGGTTTCCATCACAGCACGGCCAGCCGCTGTTGCATCACCGCCACCTTTGAAGGTCAGCGTGGCAAAAGCGGGCTTGTTCGGGTCACGATAGTTCGGGTTGGCCGACATGGTGATCACGTCGTTTGGCTTGAATTCGTCCACCACAAACGGGCCGGTTCCGATCGGGCCAAAGTTCTGATCTGTACATTCGGGCGCCTTGGAGCCCATGCAGTTCTGAAACTGGGCCATCTGGATAATTGGCGACTGGCCACCCATGAATGGGCCATAGGGGTTCGGCTTTGGTTCGGCAAAGTTGACCTTGATGGTCAGATCGTCGATTGCCTCGACGCTTTCGACGCCTTCAAACTTGGCAAGCTGGGCGCAACCACCTTCCGGATGCATGCAATAGTCGGCGGTGAATTTCACGTCGGCCGACGTCACGGGCGATCCATCGGACCAGACCAAACCGGATTTCAGTTTCCACGTGATCGATTTCAGATCCGACGAAACACCACCGTTTTCCACGGTCGGGATATCCTCGGCGAGATAGGCTACAAGGTTCCCGTCTTGGTCATAGCGACCGAGCGGCTCAATCACCAACGAAGCCGATTCGATATCTTTGGTGCCCGAGGACAGGTACGGGTTCAGGATCGACGGAGCCTGCCAGTAAATGATGCTGACATTGCCGTCCGATCCACGCTCGGCCATAGCCACAGGGGCCATCGCCGTGCTTGCAATCGCACCAAGCAAAAGGGTTTTGATTTTCATAAGTTACTCCCAAGTTGGACACGTTCGTGTCTCGATTATCTCCGCAAGGCCTGCGGGTTTGGCGTTGCCGCCCCAAGGTAAGGTTCTGATCAACAAAGATAATAGCGCTAACGATTTCGGTCTGCGCCGCCTCCCCAGGTCGGTTACATGGCGTATCGAAACAGAACCTGAGAAAAATGCAAGTAGTGCCGTCGCGAAAATGTGTAATGGGTTTGACTTTTCCCGGCGGCCCGCCTTAGCGTTCGGAATTCAGAAAAAGAATACCGTCGTCAAGGGAGCGCGCGCGTGCTGGATCAGCCTATTGCACAGATTAAAAAACTGCGGGTGGAGTTTCAGACGAAGGATGGCCCCGTTGTCGGTGTTGAGGATGTCTCGTTCGAGGTCAAACCGGGTGAAACCGTTTGTATCGTTGGCGAATCGGGCTCGGGGAAATCGGTGTCGTCGCTGTCGCTGATGCGGCTGGTCGAGTTCGGAGGTGGCGAAATCGCGGGTGGTGAACTTCTGTTTGACCGCCGCGACGGGAGCGAGATGGACCTGTCCAAAGCCGATCCGGATCTGATGAAACAGATTCGCGGCAACGAGATCGGGATGATTTTTCAGGAGCCGATGACGGCGCTTAATCCGGTTTTTACCGTTGGCCGCCAGTTGACCGAAGGTCTGCGCATCCACAAGCAGATGTCAAAGGCACAGGCCGAGGACCGGGCGCTTGAGTTGCTGCGCCAGGTTCGCATCCCCGAGCCCGAGCGTCGTCTGAAACAGTACCCGCACGAGCTGTCGGGCGGGATGCGCCAGCGTGTCGTCATCGCGATGGCCATGGCCTGCGAACCCCGCCTGCTGATCGCCGATGAACCCACCACAGCGTTGGACGTGACCATTCAGGCCGAGATCCTGGCCCTGATGGATCGCCTCAAGCGCGAAACCGGAACTGCGGTGATGTTCATCACCCACGACATGGCCGTGGTTGCCCAGATGGCTGACCGTGTTGTTGTCATGTATCGCGGCAACAAGGTCGAAGAGGGGACCGTCAAGGAAATCTTTGAAAACCCGCAGCATGATTACACCAAGGCCCTTTTGGCCGCAGTGCCGAAGCTGGGTGAAATGCAGGGTAAGTCGGCACCCGAACCGATGAAGCTGCTGGGTGTCGAGGGGCAGAAAATTGCGCCCATCCACGGAACCGAAGAGGTTTTGTTGACCGTAAAGAACCTGACCACGCGGTTTCCTGTCAAAGGTGGTCTTCTGCGGCGCACGATCTCGAATGTTCATGCGGTCGAGGATGTGTCGTTCACACTGAACAAAGGTCAGACACTCAGCCTTGTGGGCGAATCCGGGTGCGGCAAGTCCTCGGCCGGGCGTTCGATCCTGCGGCTGGTCGAGCCGATGGCGGGTGAGGTCAATCTGGACGGTGTCGATATCATGAAGCTGGACCCGTCCGGCCTGCGCAAGGCGCGGCTGGACATGCAGATGATCTTTCAGGACCCGTTCGCCTCGCTGAACCCACAGATGCAGTTGATCGATCAGGTTGCCGAGCCGATGCGCAACTATGGCGTGGCGTCGGGATCCGAATTGCAGGACCGCGTCGCGCAATTGTTTGACAAGGTGCAGCTGCCGCGCAGCTTCATGCGTCGTTTCCCGCATGAAATGTCCGGGGGACAGCGTCAGCGGATCGCGATTGCCCGCGCACTGGCCCTGAACCCCAAGCTGATCATCGCGGATGAGGCAGTCTCGGCCCTCGACGTGTCGGTTCAGGCGCAGGTTCTGAACCTGATGATGGAGCTGCAGTCCGATTTGGGGCTGTCCTATCTGTTCATCAGCCATGACATGGCCGTGGTTGAACGTGTCAGCCACTATGTCGGTGTTATGTATCTGGGCCGCATTGTGGAACTGGGCCCGCGTGCGCGTGTGTTCGAAAACCCGCAACACCCCTATACGCAGGCATTGATGAAGGCAGTTCCGATTGCTGACCCGAACAAGCGAAAGACAGAAAAAGACCTGAACTTCAAACCGATCCCGTCACCGATTCACCCTGTCGACTACAAACCGGAACCCTCGCAATATCAAGAGGTTGAGCCGGGTCACTTTATCCTGACCACCGACAGTGGGTACTGACACGATGGCCAAGCGCCTGACGCCGCTTGAGATCATGACCAAGCTGATCTCATTCCCAACCGTGAGTCGTGACACCAACCTGCCGTTGGTCGACTGGGTGGAAGAATACCTGCAAAGCCATGGGATCACGTCGCACCGCTGGCCTGATCCGGATCAGCCGCATAAGGCGGCGATCTTTGCGCATGTTGGCCCTTTGGAAGAAGGCGCAGTTGTGCTGTCCGGGCACACGGATGTCGTACCGGTTGACGGGCAACCTTGGGACACCGACCCCTTCACCGTGACCGAGGAGGACGGCAAATATTTCGGGCGCGGCACCTGTGACATGAAGGGATTTGATGCGCTTGCCATCTGGGCGCTGGTCGAGGCGCATTACGCACGTGTGAAACGACCGCTCCAACTTGCGCTGAGTTTTGATGAGGAAGTCGGGTGCACCGGAGCGCCGCCAATGATCGAGGCGATGCAGGGCGTTCTCCCCAAAGGCTCGGCGGTGGTTGTGGGCGAGCCATCGATGATGCAGGCGGTGACGGGTCACAAGGGTGGGTTCGGCTTTGACACCCATATGGTCGGGTTCGAAGTTCACAGCTCGATCATGCACACAGGCGTCAACGCCATCATGGCGGCGGCCCCGTTGATCGACTGGGCCAACCAACAGAACGCGCGAAACATGGCGACGCAACCCAGTACCGTTGCTGCCGTGTTCGATCCACCCTGGACAACCTGCCACGTCGGTATGATTGAAGGCGGAACAGCCCATAACATTACCGCCAAAGACTGCCGGTTCATGATGGATTTCCGGACTGTGCCCGATGAAACGCAGGCCCAATGGCGCGATGCCTATTTCGAACAGGTTCGGCAAGTTAAGGCTCAGATGCAGGCCGTTCACCCGGATACCCGCATCGAACTGACTGAAAACTTCGCGATTCCGGGGTTGATCCCGGAAGAGGATGGTGAAGCCGAAGCTCTGGTACGCGCCCTGACCGGAGACAACGCAAGCCATGTGGTCAGTTATGGGACCGAGGCAGGCCAATTTCAGGAGGCCGGGTATTCTGCCGTGATATGCGGACCCGGAGACATAGCGCAGGCCCATCAGCCGAATGAGTTCATTACGATTGAACAATTCGAAGCCGGTCATAAATTCATGCAGCGATTGGTTGAAAAACTATGCGCCTAGCCCGGTCTAAAATGGTGTCAGCGGTTGAGAGGGAGGTCTTGAGATGCCCGTAAAAAACAGACTTGCAAAAATGCATGGCGAGATCACCGAATGGCGTCGCCACCTGCACGCCCATCCGGAGCTGATGTATGACGTCCATGAAACTGCGGCGTTTGTCGCTGCCCGTCTGAAAGAATTTGGAGTGGACGAGATCACTCCGGGCGTTGGCAAAACGGGCGTTGTCGGGGTGATCAAAGGGCGCACGGACACGCAGGGGCGCGTCATCGGCCTGCGTGCAGACATGGACGCGCTTCCGATTGAAGAGGCGACAGGGCTGGACTATGCCTCGACCGTGTCGGGCAAGATGCACGCCTGCGGTCATGACGGGCATACTTCGATGCTGCTTGGGGCCGCGCAGTACCTTACCGAAACGCGCAATTTCGATGGCACCGTAGTTCTGATCTTCCAGCCTGCCGAGGAAGGCGGGGCCGGCGGTCTGGCCATGTGTCAGGACGGGTTGATGGACCGCTGGGGCATTCACGAGGTCTATGGCATGCACAATATGCCCGGTCTTCCGGTGGGAGAGTTCGCAATTCGCCCTGGCGCGTTGCTGGCCTCGTCCGATGAGTTTGAAATCACCGTCACTGGCAAGGGCGGACACGCCGCTGCACCGCATGAGGCGGTGGATACAACGCTGGTGGCCTCGCACATCGTTGTTGCCTTGCAATCGGTGGTGTCCCGGACCGTTGACCCGATCAAGCGAGTTGTCCTCACCGTTGGGACGTTTGTGACGGACAGCGTAGCGTCAAACGTGATAGCTCATACGGTTCGTTTGCAGGGAACCGTGCGGACACTTGACCCCGAATATCGCACAATCGCCGAAGAACGCGTGCGCCGGATCGCCGAGGATACGGCCTCGGCCTTTGGCGCGAAGGCGGAAGTTATCTGGACACCGGGATACCCGGTGACAGTGAATTCCGAGGCTGAGACGGGCTATGCGGCCGAGGCGGCAGCAGCGGTTGCGGGCAAGGTCAATGACAGCACGGACCCGATCATGCCGTCCGAAGATTTTGCCTATATGCTTGAAGAACGCCCCGGCGCGTACATCTTTATCGGGAACGGGGATACGGCCATGTGCCACCACCCGCAATACAACTTTGACGACGACGCGATCCCCGCCGGTTGCAGCTGGTTTGCCGAGCTTGTGGAACGACGATTGCCTGTCGCATGAAACAGGGAGAATGACATGCCGATCAAGAACCGTCTCGCAGAGATGCATGATGAGATCACCGGTTGGCGGCGTGACATTCACCAACACCCGGAAATTCTGTACGACACCCACCGCACCAGTGCGCTGGTTGCGGAAAAGCTGAACGAGTTTGGTTGCGACGAGGTCGTGACCGGCATCGGTCGCACCGGAGTCGTCGGGGTCATTCGCGGCAAAAGCGACACGCGGGGCCGTGTGATTGGCTTGCGCGCCGATATGGATGCCCTGCCGATGCAGGAACAGACCGGGTTGGACTATGCCTCGGAAATACCGAATGCGATGCATGCCTGCGGTCATGACGGCCATACGGCGATGGTTTTGGGGGCCGCCAAGTATCTGGCGGAAACCCGCAACTTTGATGGCACGGCAATCGTGATCTTTCAGCCTGCCGAAGAGGGTGGGAATGGTGCCGAGGCCATGTGCAAGGACGGTCTGATGGATCGGTTCGGCATTCAGGAAGTCTATGCGATGCACAATGTGCCGGGTGTTCCTACCGGGCAGTTTGCCATTCGTTCGGGCCCGTTGCTGGCAGCGGCGGACGAGTTTGACATCCATCTTGAAGGGCGCGGCGGCCACGCGGCAAAACCTCATCAGACGATTGATACAACGGTTATGCTGTCGCAACTGATCGTGGCGTTGCAGACGATTGTGTCGCGCAACGCGGACCCGATTTTGCAGGCCGTGCTGTCTGTGACCTCGGTCGAGACGTCCTCGAAAGCGTTCAACGTGATCCCGCAATCAGCGCGGATACGCGGCACCGTTCGGACCCATTCCAACGAGTTGCGCGACCTGATCGAACAACGGCTGAAGGAAGTCTCGGAAGGGACCGCTGCAACATTTGGCGGGTCCGTGAACGTCACCTATACGCGCGGTGTTCCAGTGACGATCAATGCCGAAGCCCAGACGGGATATGCAGCAGAGGCTGCGGTGTCGGTCGGGGGCAGTTGCATTGAAGCGCCGATGGTGATGGGGGGCGAGGATTTCTCGTTCATGCTGGAAGAGAGGCCCGGGGCATTCATCGTCTTGGGCAACGGTGACAGTGCCGGGCTGCACCACCCCGAATACAATTTCAATGACGAGATCATCCCCATTGGGTGCTCGTGGTTTGCGGAAATGGTCGAGCGCCGGATGCCGGCGGCGTGACCAGAATCAGGAGAGAGAAAAGACATGCCAGTCAAGAACCGCTTTGCCGAATTGCAGAATGAAATCACGGAATGGCGAAGGGATCTTCACGAAAATCCAGAGATCCTGTTTGAGACCCACCGCACCAGCGCGAAGGTGGCCGAGAAGCTGAAGGAGTTCGGATGCGATGAGGTTGTAACCGGTATCGGACGTACCGGCGTTGTGGGGGTGATCAAAGGCAAGTCGGACAGTAAGGGAAAGGTGATCGGCCTGCGCGCAGATATGGATGCATTGCCGATACATGAGGCGACGGGGTTGGACTATGCCTCGAAAACGCCGGGTGCGATGCATGCCTGTGGTCATGACGGGCACACAGCGATGTTGCTGGGGGCGGCAAAGTACCTGTCGGAAACCCGCAACTTTGACGGCACCGTTGTCGTGATCTTCCAACCTGCTGAAGAAGGGGGCGGCGGGGGGCGCGAAATGTGCGAAGACGGCATGATGGACCGCTGGAACATTCAGGAAGTTTACGGAATGCATAACTGGCCGGGACAGCCTGTCGGCAAGTTCGCAATCCGACCGGGGTCGTTCTTTGCGGCGACCGATCAGTTCGACATCACCTTTGAGGGTCGCGGCGGACATGCGGCCAAACCGCATGAGACCGTGGATACCACAGTTCTGGCAGCGCAGGCTGTCCTAACGTTGCAAACGATTTCTTCGCGCAATGCCGACCCGATCGATCAGGTCGTGGTGTCCGTGACGTCGTTCGAGACGTCATCAAAGGCATTCAATGTGATCCCTCAGACCGTGCAGATCAAAGGCACGGTGCGCACCATGAGCAAGGGCATGCGGGATCTGGCTGAAAAGCGGATCAACGCGATTTGCAACGGTGTTGCGGCCACGTTTGGAGGCACCGCTGACGTGACCTATATTCGTGGATATCCGGTGATGGTGAACAGCGACGAGCAAACAGAGTTTGCGGCGGATGTGGCCCGGTCGGTGTCCGGTGATTGCGACGAGGCACCTTTGGTCATGGGGGGCGAAGATTTTGCCTTCATGCTGGAGGAACGTCCAGGCGCCTATATTCTTGTGGGCAACGGTGACACCGCAATGGTTCATCACCCGGAATACAATTTCAACGACGAAGCCATTCCGGCCGGATGCAGCTGGTGGGCGGAGATTGTCGAACAGCGGATGCCAGCCGCCTGATGGAGAGCGTGGGGGCTCTGCCCCCACACCCCCGGGATATTTCTAGCCAGATGAAGCGGGATCCTCTGCTTGCAGATCAAGCACCGTGCAGAGGGTTTCGACGACGGCATCCAAGGCGGTCGACTGCGTATTGACGCAGGATTGTGCAGCCCTTCGGGCCGCTTGAAGGGCATTCTGGTCCGACAACCAATGTGAAACGGCCTCAGAGAGGTCAGCGGATGTCTGGACCTCGACAGCGCCCTTGGCGTCGATCAGCGGGGCAAAGGTTTCTGCAAAGTTGAAATACCCCGGGCCGGTGATCACGGCGGCCCCGGCCTGTGCCGGTTCAAATGGGTTGTGTCCGCCAATTTCTTTCAGTGACCCCCCAAGGAAAACGATCGGGCAAAGCGCGTACCAGGTTCCGGTTTCGCCCAGTGTGTCGGCAACATACACCTGCGTCGTATCTGTGATCGGTGCGTTTTTTGACCGGAAGGACGCCTTGAGCCCCGCGTTGTTCAGAAGTTCTGCAACCTCACCGCGTCGTTCGGGGTGGCGTGGGATCAGTAGCAGCAGAAGGTCGGGCCAATGCTGCAACAATGCTTTGTGGGCTGCCAGAACGCTGTCTTCTTCTCCGGCATGGGTGGAACTGGCGATCCAGACCGGTCTGGCGGCTAATTGCGCGCGAATGTCATCCAGCGTGTTCTGGTCCACAGGCAGAGGATCGGACATGGCCTTGAGGTTGGTGCCGGGCTGCACGCGTTGGGCAGGGGCACCCATGGCAATCAGGTCGGCAGCTGTTTTGTCGTTTTGCGTCAGGAACAGGCGAAACTTATTCAGAATAAACCTTGCCGTTTTAGGGCGCTTCTTCCATCCGGCGACAGATTTGTCCGACAATCGAGCATTCAGCAGAGCCAGTGGAATGTCGCGCCCTGCGCTTTCGACAATCAACCGCGGCCAGATCTCGCTTTCGACGAAGATCCCGGCATCGGGTTGCCAATGGTCCAGAAAGCGTTGAACCGGGCCGGCTGTGTCAAGCGGCGGGTACTGGTGCCGGGTGCGGGGCGGCAAGCGCTTTTCGATCAGGGCCGCTGAGGTTGGCGTGCCTGAGGTGATCAGAAACTCGGATTTGGGAAGGCAGGTGCCCAGCCGATTGATCAGGGTGAGGACGGACAGGCTTTCGCCGACGCTGGCGGCGTGGAACCAGATCAACTGCCCTGCGGGGCGGGGCTGACTGGCACGGCCAAGACGCTCGTGCTGGCGGTTGGCTGCTACGCCCGCAGCCTCAAGTTTCTTTCGGACGGTTCTCCAGACCAGAGGTGCGGCCAGAGAGATCAGGGCGCAGTACAGGTAGTACAGCGCTGTGGGTCGGTCTTGGTGATCCGGCATGTATCAGCCGCCTGTATGGCTCATATGGCGGCTCATCCGGCCATCGACGGACTGGCGGGAATAGTCGAAGTCGTGACCTTTTGGTTTCAGGTTGATCGCCGCGCGGATGGCATCTTCAAGCGGCTGTTCTGTATCGGGGTGATCCCGCAATGCGCCGCGCAAATCAGCCATGTCCTCCTGCCCAAGACACATATAAAGCTCGCCAGTACAGGTCAGGCGCACGCGGTTGCAGCTTTCGCAGAAATTGTGGGACAGGGGCGTGATGAAGCCGATCTTCTGACCGGTTTCTTCCAGCCTGATATAGCGGGCCGGGCCGCCAGTGCGTTCGGCCAGATCCGTGATTGTGTAATGGTTTTCGTACTCTTTGCGCACGTCCTTGAGCGACCAGTACTGGTCCAGGCGATCCTCGTTGCCAATATCGCCCATCGGCATGACCTCGATCCAGGTCAGGTCCATGTCGCGCTCGGCGCACCATTCAGTGATCTTGGGCAATTCGGGTTCGTTGAACCCCTTGAGCGCAACAGCGTTGATCTTGATCCGCAGCCCCGCCATTTGCGCCGCGTCGATGCCGTTCAGTACCTGTTTGAGGCGGCCCCAGCGTGTGACTTTAGCAAATTTGTCGTCATCGAGAGTATCCAGAGATACATTCACGCGGCGCACACCGGCGGCATAAAGATCTTCGGAAAAGCGATGCAATTGCGAACCGTTTGTCGTCAGCGTCAGCTCTTTCAACGCACCGCTGTCCAAGTGGCGAGTCATGGCGTTGAAGAAAGTCATGATATCGCGACGAACCAATGGCTCACCGCCGGTAATGCGCAATTTCTCGACGCCCATTCTTACAAAGGTCGAGCACATGCGATCCAGCTCTTCCAGCGTAAGAAGGTCTTTCTTGGGCAGAAAGGTCATGTTTTCGGACATGCAGTAGACGCAACGAAAATCACAGCGGTCCGTAACGGAGACGCGGAGATATGTGATGGCGCGGGCAAACGGGTCGATGAGCGGAGCAGACATGCGACATAGGTAAAGCTGTAACCTGCCTGCGACAAGTGCGAACTGCGCTTTGCACTGGATCACGCCAGCATGGGATTGTAGTTTCCGGGCATGAAAAAGACATTTGTATTTCTATGCGTTGTTTTGACCGGGTGCGACACTGTCCGGGCAACGACGGAACGTGTGTTCGGGTCCGGGGGTGAGGCGGCTGAGGCCGTATCGGATGTCGAAACTGCGCCGGTTGTCGCTGAGGAGGTTCTTAAGCCCGAACCGGTTGCGGCACGCCCCAGTTGGGTCGGGGCCAAAACAACCATTGCCGGGCTTGGTGATCCGACCACGCCAGGACGCTGGATGCAGACGCCGCTGGTCGATAGCGAGGTAACGGCGCGGGTTGTTGTGCCTAGAACCGGCGCGCAGGCCTATATCACTCTGGTTCCTGCCGCAGGCCCGGAAAGTAGCGGCAGTCGCTTGTCGCTGGATGCCATGCGGGCCCTTCTGGTGCCATTAGACGAACTGGTCGAAGTCGCGGTTTATGCCGACTGACTTTTCAGGTATTTGGCTGCTTCGCGGCGGGCAAACGGTTTCATTCCATCACCGTGTTTGTCCAAAAAAGCGATCACGCGTTCGGGGTCGTGTTTGGACAGTTCCCGCAGGCACCAGGCGATTGATTTCTGAATGAACCAGTCGCGATCCGGGACATATCCGGCGGCCCAGCCGAGGATACGGTCGCGGCGTTGCAGGTCTTCGGGCTTGGGGTGGTTCTGTTTGGTCCAGGGCAGCGTTGCGACAAGGGCGGCGCGCCGGGTCCACATGTGATCGGACTGTGTCCACTGTTCGACGGCGTCCAACCTCTCGGGATCGGCCATCAGTCGTTTTTGTATCGCCATGCAGGCATGATCGGCGACGGCCCAGGCGTCAAAGACCGGTAGCCAGCTTTGAAGCAGGTCCCAAACCTGATCGTCGGGCCGGATGCGGGCTTGGGTCAGAAGCTTGGCCGCGGCAAGGCGCCCTTCGTGGATATCGGTTTGCCACAGCGCCTTGGCCAGCGTGACGCGTTTGTTCACATCCAGCTCTTGCCGCCATGTTTTGGTCAGATCGTTGAGAACCGGATTGGCGACACCCAGATAGACGCGATCCGCCTTGTGATAACTGGCCATCTGACCCGCACGTTCGGGGTCGGCATGGGCTTTGATCTGATCAAGAAAAGGGGTCAGCATTGGGGGCAGACCGGAGCGCCTGTCGGTTCGCCGTCAATCGTCTGGCTGTTCTTTTCGGCCCAATAAGACCGGATGTCGCCGTCCGTCTTGCCATCGACCCATTTCTGCATCGTGTCGCGGTCGGACTGGAATTCCATGAACGGCACTGCATACCCGCAAGAGGTCTGAACCATTTCGATCGACTGGTCATAGATCTGTCGCGCGCTGCGGTGGTTGGGGAAAAGATTGGCCAGTTCATCCCAGCCGTCATCTCCGACGTGCAGAGTGCGGGCTGTGCCATATGTGCGCAGGATCAGTGGGCGCGTGGTGAAGGAGCACCACATCAGTGTCATCCTGTTGACCTGCATCAGATGCCCCGCCGTCTCGTTGCCGCTGCCAGTCAGGTTCATCCAGACGATGCGGTTTGGCCCCAGCACCCGCAGCGAGTCCATACCTTTGGGCGAGATATTGACCTTTCCCTCGGTCCCGGCGGTGCCGACGAAGAACATATGCTGATCTTCGATGAACTTTTGATGCGCGTCATCAAGCCGGGGAAACTGTTTGGACATGGGTCACTCTACCGTCACTGATTTTGCCAGATTGCGCGGCTGGTCTACATCCGTCCCTTTGGCTACAGCTGTGTGATAGGCCAGCAACTGTGCGGGAACCGAATAAAGGATCGGCGCAAGACTGGTGTGAACATGCGGCATCCGGATCGTGCTCCAGACTCCGTCTCCGGCCTCGTCAATTCCATCATCATCAGACACAAGGATCACTTTGCCCTTGCGCGCCATCACTTCCTGCATGTTTGACACGGTCTTGTCGAACACAGTGTCACGGGGGGCCATGACAACCACGGGCATATGCTTGTCGATCAAGGCGATGGGGCCATGTTTCAACTCGCCCGATGCATAACCTTCGGCGTGGATGTAGCTGATTTCCTTGAGCTTCAGCGCCCCTTCCATTGCCAGCGGATACATCAGGCCACGGCCCAGGAACAGAACATCGCGCGCCTCGGACAGGCGTTGGGCTGCTTTGCGGATCGCCCGGTTCTGATCCAGTGCTGTGTTCAGTACGGTCGGCAATCCGCGCAGCGCAGCGGCATGATCGGCGATTTCCTCATCCGTCAGGGTGCCGCGATCTGTCGCCGCCTTGAGCGCGAGCATCAGCAAAACGCTTAGTTGACAGGTGAAGGCCTTGGTCGAAGCCACACCGATTTCAACGCCAGCATGGATCGGCAGGGCGATATCGCTTTCCCGAGCAATCGAACTTTCAGGGACATTGACGACAGAAACGATCTTGTCCGCCTTGCCCTCGCAATAGCGCAGCGCGGCCAGGGTGTCGGCGGTTTCTCCTGACTGGCTGACAAACAGCGCCAGTGTGCGACCCGTGATCGGAGGTTCGCGATAGCGAAACTCGCTGGCGATATCGACCTCGACCGGCATCTTGGCCAGTTGTTCGAACCAGTATTTCGCGGTCAGGCAGGCGTAAAACGCGGTGCCGCAGGCGACCATGGTCAGACGGTCCAGCTTGCTGAAATCCAGCTCGGCGTCGGGGAACACCACTCGATCACCGCCCGTGGGCAGGTAGGATCGGATGGCCTCGGCCACGACGATAGGCTGCTCAGCGATTTCCTTGGCCATGAAATGCTTATGCTCGCCCTTGTCGGCGCGCGCATGATCCAGCTTGATCTTGCGCTTTTCCCGGTTGGCCAGTTCACCGGCTTCGTTGCGGATTTCCAGCGATGTTCGGGTCAGAACCGCGCGGTCGCCTTCCTCAAGATAAGTGATCTGGTTGGTTAGCGGCGCAAGGGCAATGGCGTCCGAGCCCACATACATCTCACCATCGCCGTGGCCGATGGCCAGGGGTGACCCTTTGCGGGCCGCTACAATCAGGTCGTCCTCACCATCGAAAAGGAATGCAAGGGCGAAGGCACCTTCCAACTTGTCGATGGTCTTGAAAGCGGCCTCGACCGGGGACATGCCTGTGTTGAGGTGATGTTCCGTCATCAGCGCGACGGTTTCCGTGTCGGTTTCGGTCTTGAAGGCCACGCCGTGTTTGGCCAGTTCCGCCCTCAGGTCGCGGTAGTTTTCGACAATCCCGTTGTGAACCACGGCCACCGGGCCAGCCTTGTGGGGATGCGCGTTGTTGACGGAAGGCGCGCCATGCGTGGCCCAGCGGGTGTGACCAATGCCGGATTTTCCCGGCAGCGGATCATGCACCAACAGATCGCTGAGGTTGACCAGCTTGCCGACCGCACGCCGACGCCCCAGGACACCGTCATTAACGGTTGCAATCCCGGCACTGTCATAGCCGCGATATTCCAGCCGTTTCAGGGCTTCTACCAGAATAGGGGCTGCTTCATGCTGCCCCAAGACACCTACAATTCCACACATATCTCAGGCCTCGTTACCGCGGCGAGCCTTCTTCGCCTTCAACATTTCAAACAGTTTTCGCGCGTAGCCGGGTTTGTTTTCCTGCTTGGCACGCGCCACGGCCAACGCCTCGGGCGCCACGTCTTTGGTCACCACGGTGCCTGTCGCTGTCATTGCGCCATCGCCCACAGTGACTGGGGCCACGAGCATGGTGTTGGAGCCGATAAAGACATTCGCACCAATGGTGGTTTTGTGCTTCATCACGCCATCATAGTTGCAGGTGATTGTTCCCGCGCCGATATTCGTCGCAGCACCCACTGATGCGTCCCCGATATAGCTGAGGTGGTTGACCTTCGCGCCTTCGGCGATTTCTGCATTCTTGATCTCGACGAAATTGCCAACCCGCGTGTTTTCGGCCAGTTCCGCACCGGGGCGCAGCCGCGCGTAGGGGCCGACAATGGCGCCGCGACTGACATGGCACCCTTCCAGATGGGAAAAGGCCCGGATGGTTGCACCGCTTTCGACGGTCACTCCGGGGCCGAAGACCACGTTGGGTTCGATTACTGTGTCACGCCCAATCACAGTGTCTGCGGACAAGTATACCGTATCCGGTGCCATCAATGTGACACCCATATCCAGCAGTTCTGCCCGCGCGCGCGCCTGAAACACCGCGTCGGCGGCGGCCAGATCAGCGCGTGAGTTCACGCCCAGCGTCTGGGCCTCGTCACAGGCGACGGCGGTTACGTTCAGACCGCGGTTGCGGGCGATCTCAACTACGTCTGTCAGATAGTATTCGCCCGAGGCATTGTTGTTTTCAACGGCGTCAATCAGCGAAAAAAGCAACCGGGCATCACAAGCTAAAAGGCCCGAGTTGCAAAATGTTATGGCGCGCTCTTCATCTGATGCGTCTTTGAATTCGACAATGCGTTCCAACGTGTCGCCATTCATGACCAACCGGCCATAGCGGGCCGGATCAGCCGCATCGAACCCAAGGATGACCAGGTCATTTTGGGATCGAGCCTCGACCATCCGTTCCAGCGTGTCGGGTTGTAAAAACGGGGTGTCGCCGAAAAGAACCACGATATCACCGTCGAACCCTTCCAGTGCTGTCCTGGCCTGACCGACCGCATGGGCCGTACCCAACTGTTCTTCCTGAACGGCTATCCGGGCATCTTCGTCTTCGTCCTGAGCAACCTTTGCTACAGCCTCGAACCCGTGGCCGGTGACGATCACCGTACGTTCGGGCGACAGAACAGACCCGGCGCGCATCGCGTGAACAAGCATCGGAGCCTGAGCGATGGGGTGCAGGACTTTGGGAAGATCCGAATTCATCCTGGTGCCTTTTCCGGCGGCAAGGATGACAAGGGCAATGGTCATGAAATCGTTTTCTCTTTGTGTTTTGTTGCTGACCGTTTTATCCGCTGGGGGCAAAGGCGCAAGCTGTTCGGCCATCAAACAAGATTGCCGATTGAAACAGGGCACGGCGAAAACCTGCCGAAACAGGAGGCTACATGCGGACCGTCATCTTCGATCTGGACGGCACATTAGCGGATACATCGGGCGATTTGCTGGCTGCGGCGAACCATTGTTTTCGCGAAATGGGGCATGGTGATGTGCTGGTCCATGGGCAGGATGCAGGCATTGCGTTGCGCGGCGGGCGCATGATGTTAACCCAAGGGCTGAAACGCGTTGGAGCTTACGACGAGGACACCGTTCAGACCTATTATCCTGTTCTGCTTGAGGCTTACGCGCAGGATATCGACACCCACACAAGCTTCTATCCGGGAGCGTTACAAGCCGTCGAGATGCTGAGTAACGCGGGCTACGGTGTCGGCATTTGCACCAACAAGCCGGAACATCTGGCCGAATTGTTACTAACGCGCATGGGAGTGCGGGATCGTTTTGCCTCGTTGGTCGGTGCGGATACGCTGCCGGTGCGCAAACCGGACCCGGCCCCTCTGCGCGAGGCTGCGCGCCGTGCCGGTGGCGACCCGGCCTGTTGCGTGCTGATCGGCGACTCGGATACTGACCGCAATACCGCCCGGGCGGCAGGGGTCCCATCGGTTTTGGTGACTTTCGGACCATCAGGGGAGGACATGGCAGCGCTGGAGCCCGAAGCGCTGCTGCATCATTTTGATGACTTGCCCGATCTTGTGCCTGATCTGATTGGTGCGGCAGCCTGAAACCTTGACCGGACCCTGTCGGAGAGCCAGAAAAAGACCATGACGGAAACATTCACTGGTAATTTCACGCAGCAGGAACCCCTTCCAGACGATGCAATCGAGGCAGCGCTGGCTGTTCTGCGTCACGGGCGGCTGCATCGTTATAACGTGGTCCCCGGTGAGTTGGGGGAAACGGCCCTGTTGGAGCAGGAGTTTGCGGCACAGATGGGGGCCAAGTATTGCTTGGCGGTTTCCTCTGGCGGTTATGCGCTTGCCACCGCGTTGCGGGCCGTCGGTGTGCAGCCGGGCGACCCGGTTCTGACCAACGCGTTCACTCTGGCCCCGGTGCCGGGATCAATTGCCTCGGTCGGGGCGCGGGCGATCTTTGTCGGCGTCACCGAAAACCTGACCATCGATCTGGAGGATCTTGAGGGCAAATTGGATCAGGCCCGTGTCCTGATGCTTAGCCATATGCGCGGGCATCTGTGTGACATGGATCGTCTGATGCAGATGTGTGACGCGGCAGGCGTTATCGTGATCGAGGATTGCGCACACACGATGGGCGCGGCTTGGCGTGGTCAGTTGTCGGGGCGGCAGGGGGCAATCGGGTGTTATTCCTGCCAGACCTATAAGCACGTAAACTCGGGCGAGGGCGGTTTGCTGGTTACTGATGACGCGGAACTGGCGGCTAAGGCTACAATGCTGTCGGGGTCATACATGCTGTATGAACGCCATCTGGCAGCGCCGGGACCTGAAGTGTTCGAGCGGATAAAGTACACCACACCCAATGTGTCCGGTCGCATGGACAATTTGCGCGCCGCCATCCTGCGCCCTCAGTTGCGGGAATTGGACCGGCAGGTGGAACGGTGGAACGAGCGCTATCGGGAGATCGAAACCGGGCTGCGTGGCACTCCGGGCCTGACGATTGTCGAGCGACCCGAAGAGGAAACCTATGTCGGGTCTTCGATCCAGTTTCTGCTGTTGGATTGGTCGCCTGAGCAGATTGCTGACGTTATCAGCCGCTGCGCCGCGCGTGGGGTCGAGATCAAATGGTTTGGCGGGGCTGAACCAACAGGGTTCACGTCGCGCTATGACAGCTGGCGGTATTTCGACAGCGAGCGGATGCCGGAAAGTGACCGCGTTCTGGCAGGTATCATGGATATGCGTGTGCCGCTGACCTTTTCACTGGAGGATTGCCGAATGATCGCGCGCATCATTCGGGCCGAAGTGGGCGCAGTTTATCAATCCTAGCCAAACAGAGTGCGCTTTCTGCGCACGTTCGACCCTTGAGAGCGCCGCCCCGTCCGGGCGGCGTTTTGCGTTTCGGTCCGGGCTTTCACAAAGATTGACCGGAGACAGATTCGCTGCTAGAGATTTATTGAACACTTGTTCATTAATGCGGAGGGAGGACACAGATGTTCATGGCCACGATGAAGTTTGATCTGGGTGAGGATGTGAACGCCCTGCGCGAGATGGTGCATCGGTGGGCGCAGGAGCGTGTCAAGCCGATGGCGGCTGACATTGATACCAAGAACAGCTTTCCGAATGAACTGTGGAATGAAATGGGAGAGCTTGGTCTTTTGGGTGTCACCGTGCCAGAAGAATACGGTGGTGCGGGCATGTCCTATTTGGCGCATACAATTGCTGTCGAAGAGGTCGCGCGCGCTTCGGCTTCGGTTTCGCTGTCTTATGGGGCGCATTCCAACCTGTGTGTGAACCAGATCAAACTGAACGGTACGGAAGAGCAGAAACAGAAATACCTGCCGCGCCTGGTCTCGGGCGAACATGTAGGAGCGCTGGCAATGTCGGAACCTTCCGCAGGTTCGGACGTGGTGTCGATGAAGCTGCGGGCGGAAAAACGCAACGACCATTACCGCCTGAACGGCAACAAGTACTGGATCACAAACGGGCCGGACGCGGATACACTGGTGGTTTATGCCAAGACGGACCCCGATGCCGGATCAAAAGGCATTACCGCATTTCTGATTGAAAAAGAGATGAAGGGTTTTTCGACCTCACCCCATTTCGACAAGCTGGGGATGCGCGGGTCGAACACGGCTGAACTGATCTTTGAAGATGTCGAAGTGCCGTTCGAGAATGTATTGGGAGAAGAGGGCAAGGGCGTAGCCGTGCTCATGTCAGGTCTGGATTATGAGCGGGTTGTGCTGGCAGGCATCGGGACCGGCATCATGGCCGCCTGTTTGGACGAAGTGATGCCTTATCTGGCTGAGCGCAAGCAGTTCGGCAAACCGATTGGCAGCTTCCAGTTGATGCAGGGCAAGATTGCCGACATGTATACCGCGATGAACTCGGCGCGGGCCTATGTCTACGAGGTGGCCAAGGCTTGCGATCGTGGAGACGTAACCCGGCAGGATGCGGCGGCGTGCTGTCTTTATGCATCCGAACAGGCGATGGTTCAGGCGCATCAGGCGGTTCAGGCGCTGGGCGGGGCGGGCTTCCTGTCGGATGCGCCGGTCAGCCGGATCTTCCGGGATGCCAAGCTGATGGAGATCGGCGCAGGTACCAGCGAGATTCGCCGGATGCTGATCGGTCGGGAAATGATGAACGAAATGCGCTGAATGAAGACGCCCCGCAGACGAGGTTACAGCGGGGCGTTTCGATCAAAGGATCAGAAGCGATGAACGTAGGAAATACCGACCAGCCAAGGGTCGATGTTCGCAGTGCCAATATCGGCTCCGTTCAGAGTGACGTCCGAGTCGATGTCGAACCAGCGTACATTCAGACGGACCGCACCTTTGTCGGTGATCATGTAGTCGAGACCGGCTTGCAGCGAAACGCCGAAGGAATCATCGACCTTGAGGTTGCCAAGGGCAGATTGCTCGTCAAAGAAGATGGTATAGTTCAGACCGGCGCCGACATAGGGCTTCCAGGCGCTATTGGTCGGGAAGTGATAGTTCAGCGACAAGGTGGGCGGCAGATGCTTGACGCTGCCAGCGTCCACGCTTCCGCCCAAGGTGACGTTATGTTTGAACGGGGTCGCGGCCAGCAGCTCGATCCCCAGATTGTCCTGGATGAAATACTCGGCGGTGAAGATCGGGCGCGTATCCGAGTCGATATCGGCGCTCAGGCCGGCCAGTGTTCCGTTGTTGGATTTCGGGTCCAGGTACCCCACACCGATGCCGAGCGTCCAATCCCCCTGAGATTGGGCAAACGCAGGAGCAGCCAGAGCCACCAACGCGGTGGAAAGGGTCAATGCGGCGAGTTTCTTGGTCATTGTCTTGCCTTTGGTTCTGTTGATGACCTTGGTGTTGCAGCGATTGGAACTGCCCACTCTGATCTGCATCAAGTTTATGTGAAGGAGTTGGGTGCAGTTGAACCGAGAAGTGCAGGAAATATAGGGAAAATTCGCCGTGCTAACCGCTGAGCGCATACCGGGTTTGCGCCCGGATGGAGGCTGGGATCTGCCGGACAGGCTGAACATGGCGCAGCAGTGCCTGCGGCATGCGGGGGACCGGGTCGCGCTGATCGATTTGACCGGACCTGACCCGCAGCACATCAGCTTTGCGCAGCTGTCGCAAATGACAGACGGAATAGCCCGCGCATTATTGCGCCATGTGAAGCCCGGTGATCGCGTCGGAGTGTTGCTGAGCCAGTCGCCATGGTGTGCGGCGGCCCATCTGGCGATCTGGAAGATCGGGGCTGTGTCGGTCCCTTTGTTCAAACTGTTCAAGCAGGACGCGCTGCGGTCGCGGGTCAGTGACGCAGGTGCCGGGATTGTACTGACCGACGCCGAAGGGGCTGATCTGTTGGGTGATCTGGCCACGCCCTTGATTGCAGCGGAAATTGGCGAAGACGGTCCCGCTGTACCATTTGCCGCGACCGGCCCTGACGATCCGGCTGTGTTGATCTATACCTCGGGCACAACCGGCAGCCCGAAGGGCGCGCTGCATGGGCACCGGGTTCTGACCGGTCATTTGCCAGGGGTTTCGATCAGCCATAATCACTTGCGCGAAGGCGATTGTCTTTGGACCCCGGCGGATTGGGCGTGGATCGGCGGGTTGTTCGACGTGCTGATGCCGGGTCTTGCGCTGGGCATTCCTGTTGTCGCGGCACGGCTTGAGAAATTCACCCCCGAGGCCTGCGCTGACATCATCGCGCGTGGCGGGGTACGGAACGTCTTTTTCCCACCAACGGCGCTGCGAATGCTCAAGGCAGCAGATCAGGTGATCCCCGGTCTGCGCTCGGTCGCGTCCGGGGGTGAACCGCTGGGGGCCGAAATGCTGGCATGGGGTCAGAAGGCGTTCGGCCTGACGATCAACGAATTTTACGGCCAGACTGAATGCAACATGGTCGTATCCTCCTGCGCCGAAGATTTCCCTGTGCGCCCCGGCTGTATCGGCCAACCGGTGCCGGGGCATGAGGTTGCGGTGATTGATGAGGACGGAAACCCGACCGGCGAAGAGGGCGACGTGGCCATCCGGCGCGGCTCGGCCTCGATGCTGCTGGAATACTGGAACCGACCCAAGGCGACGGCTGAGAAGTTCCGGGGCGACTGGCTGATCACCGGTGATCGCGGCGCGTGGGAGGGCGACTATCTGCGCTTTGTCGGCCGCGATGATGATGTGATCACCTCAGCCGGGTATCGCATTGGCCCAGCTGAGATCGAGGATTGCCTGCTGACCCACCCGGCAGTGGCGACGGTTGGCGTGGTCGGCAAACCCGACCCGCTGCGGACCGAGATCGTGAAGGCCTATGTGGTGTTGAAGCCGGGGGCTGAGGCTTCGGAGCGCGAGTTGCAGGACTGGGTCAAAGACCGTCTGGCGCATTATTCGTATCCGCGCGGGGTGGCGTTTCTGGAGGAGCTGCCGATGACGGTGACGGGGAAGGTGATCCGAAAGGAACTGAAGGCGCGGGCGGCGGGGGAATCGAAATGAATAAGATTCTGCGGCGTCTGTCAGGGTTAAAGTGCCCTAAATGTGGGGTGCCGCAGCCCTTGAGTGTTTTGAACACTATGGTTGGCAGTGAGGAGTACGTGCCAGCTGTAAGGTGTGGTAACTGCGAAGCTTGGCTGCGCGTTAAGTCCAAGAATGGGGTTTTTCATTTCTTACTATTGCTTTTTCTGATGACGCTGCCTTTGCCATTCTTGGCACTGGATGAGATTAGTATCAATTTGAACAACCCTGAAGGGCTGTTCAATTGGCCCCTCTCGTCTTCTGCAAAGAGCGTAATCTTCTACATAATTTACTTCGCAGTGGTGGTCTTGCCCATAAGTAATCGGGCATTGAAGGTGGATATCTACAAATGAAACTCACATCCAAAGCCATGCCCGGCTCCGAGGGCTTCAAGACAAACCGCACCGCTCATCTCGATGCGTTGGCGCAAATCTCTGCTGCTGCCGAAGCAGCCCGCATGGGCGGGGGCGAGAAATCCCGCGCGCGGCATGAATCCCGAGGCAAGATGTTGCCGCGCAGGCGGGTGGCGAACCTGCTTGATCCGGGGTCGCCGTTCCTTGAAATCGGGGCGACAGCGGCACATGGGATGTATGGCGATGCAGCACCTTGTGCCGGGGTCATCGCGGGGATTGGCCGGGTGCAGGGGCGCGAAGTCATGGTGGTGTGTAACGATGCCACCGTGAAGGGCGGCACCTATTATCCGATGACCGTCAAGAAGCACCTGCGCGCGCAGGAGATTGCCGAGGAAAACAATCTGCCGTGCATCTATCTGGTCGACAGTGGCGGCGCGAACCTGCCCAATCAGGATGAGGTGTTCCCAGACCGCGACCACTTTGGGCGTATCTTCTACAATCAGGCGCGGATGAGCGCGAAGGGTATCCCTCAGATTGCCGTGGTGATGGGATCATGCACGGCGGGTGGAGCCTATGTTCCTGCAATGTCCGATGTGACGATCATCGTAAAGGAACAGGGCACAATCTTTCTGGCAGGGCCACCATTGGTCAAAGCTGCGACGGGTGAGGTTGTCAGCGCCGAGGATCTGGGTGGCGGCGATGTGCACACACGCCTGTCGGGTGTGGCAGATTATCTGGCCGAAGATGATGCGCATGCGCTGGCATTGGCGCGGCGGGCTGTCGGGTCATTGGGGGGTGCCGGGCTGAAGCCCGGCCTACGGTTCGACGCACCCGAGGAGCCTGCTTATGATCCGGAGGAAATTCTGGGAGTTGTTCCCGCCGACCTGCGCACGCCCTATGACATCCGTGAAGTGATTGCGCGGCTTGTCGATGGGTCGCGGTTTGATGAGTTCAAACCCCGGTTTGGCGAGACACTGGTCACCGGCTTTGCCCATGTCAAAGGGTGTCCCGTCGGGATCATTGCCAACAATGGGGTGTTGTTCTCGGAGGCCGCGCAAAAGGGCGCGCATTTCGTTGAGCTGTGTTCGCAGCGCAAAACGCCCCTGGTCTTCTTGCAGAACATCACCGGCTTCATGGTCGGCCGCAAATACGAGAACGAGGGGATCGCCCGCCACGGCGCCAAGATGGTGACGGCAGTTGCAACGACGAGCGTTCCCAAGATCACGATGCTGGTGGGCGGCTCGTTCGGGGCCGGGAACTATGGCATGGCTGGACGCGCCTATCAGCCGCGGTTCCTGTGGACATGGCCGAATTCGCGGATTTCGGTGATGGGGGGCGAGCAGGCAGCCGGTGTTCTGGCCACCGTCAGGCGCGATGGGATCGAACGACAGGGCGGCACCTGGTCGGCCGAGGAAGAGGCCGAATTCAAACGTCCGACGTTGGAGATGTTCGAAGAGCAATCGCACCCGCTTTATGCCTCGGCCCGTCTCTGGGATGACGGCATCATCGACCCGCGCAAAAGCCGCGATGTGCTCGCCTTGTCTCTGAGCGCCGCACTGAACGCCCCGATAGAGGAGACACGTTTCGGCGTGTTCAGGATGTAAGATGAACGTTTCATTGAATGACGTCATGGCACGCTATCCGGGTGCCCAGACTTTCAAGTTTGGTGACAATGCCCGGCTGAGTGCTGAGCTTCTGGCTCTGGTACGATCAGGGCGGAAAACGGCAACCTGCGGTGCGTTGCGCGACTATCCCGAAGGTAGCCCTGACACTCCTGTGGTCGGTCGGAGAGATATTGCGCTGGAATGGGACGACCGTCCGGCCTTGGTGATCGAAACGGTCGAGGTCTCGACCTGCCGATACTGCGACGTAACCGAGGATTTCGCGTTGGCAGAGGGCGAAAATGAAACGCTTGAGGGATGGAGAGAGGGGCATCGCCAGTATTTCGAACGCAATGGCGGATTTGATCCGGAGATGGAGCTGCTATGCGAGCGATTTCGACTTGTCGAAGATCTGGCGGTTGAGGGGTAAGCTATGTTCAACAAAATCCTGATTGCCAACCGGGGCGAAATTGCTTGCCGCGTTATGGAAACCGCTCAGAAGATGGGCGTATCTTGCGTGGCTGTTTATTCCGATGCGGACGCTACGGCTAAGCATGTGCAGTTGGCGGATGAGGCCATTCGTATCGGCGGTCCCGCGCCAGCGGAAAGCTATCTGAAGGGCGATGTAATTATTCAGGCTGCGCTGGATACCGGCGCGCAGGCTATTCATCCCGGCTATGGATTCCTGTCAGAGAACCCCGATTTTGTCGACGCGGTCGAGGCCGCGGGTTTGACCTTTATCGGCCCATCAGAGGATGCGATCCGCAAAATGGGCCTCAAGGATGCGGCCAAGGTGTTGATGGAACAGGCTGGCGTGCCCGTGGTGCCCGGCTATCACGGCGACAATCAGGATCCCGAACACCTGGCGGGGGCGGCTGACGCCATCGGCTATCCGGTTCTGATCAAGGCCGTTGCGGGCGGTGGCGGCAAGGGAATGCGCCTTGTTGAACGGCCTCAGGATTTCGCCGCCGCGCTCGACAGCGCGCGGGGCGAGGCCAAGACCGCTTTTGGCAACGACGCCGTGCTGGTCGAGAAATTCGTGGCCAAACCCCGCCATATCGAAGTGCAGGTGTTTGGCGATGGTAAACATGCCGTGCATCTGTTCGAACGCGACTGCTCGTTGCAACGCCGCCATCAGAAGGTGATCGAAGAGGCTCCGGCGCCGGGTATGACGGCTGAGATGCGCGAGGCTATGGGTCAGGCTGGTGTGCGCGCCGCCGAGGCGATCGGGTATAAGGGCGCAGGCACGGTTGAATTCATTGTCGATGCCTCAGACGGGCTGCGCCCCGACAGGTTCTGGTTCATGGAGATGAACACGCGCCTACAGGTGGAACATCCGGTAACAGAGGCCATCACTGGCGTCGATCTGGTCGAATGGCAGTTGCGCGTTGCGGCAGGAGAGAGCCTTCCCAGGCAACAGGATGATCTGTCGATCTCGGGTCACGCATTCGAGGCCCGGCTTTATGCCGAGGATGTACCAAAAGGGTTCTTGCCGGCGACAGGTACATTGACCCATCTGGTTTTCCCGGCCAACTGCCGTGCGGATAGTGGCGTTCGCACAGGTGACACCATCAGCCCGTGGTATGATCCGATGATTGCCAAAGTGGTGGTGCACGGTCCGACCCGCGCCGTCGCGCTTGAGACGTTGAACCGAGTGCTGCGGGAAACCGAAGTGGCGGGCACCGTTACGAATCTCGCCTTTCTGGGCGCGCTGACCCGCCATGATGGATTTGCCTCGGGTGATGTGGATACGGGCCTGATCGGGCGCGATCTTGATGGGTTGGTGCGGGAAGCGACGACGTCTGCCACAACCGCTGTTGCGGCCGCGATGACCGCACTGGATCTGGTGGATGTCACGCCTGACACCGGGTTTTCGCTCTGGGCTCCGTTGCATCGGGCGGTGCAATTGTCCGATCAGGGAGAGGTTTTTGATCTGGACGTGCAGGTCGATGGTCCGGATCGCCAGCTTTGGCAGCTGGGCGAACACCGTGTCGTGGCCGAGCGGATCTCGGGGCGGTGGGCGCTGAGCGGCGCACCGATGCCCCGGGTGGCTGCCAGCGGAACAACTGTGACCGTATTTACCGACTACGGTCACAGTTTCGACGTTATCGATCCGCTGGACCGGGACGCTAGCGCGACGGGTGACACCAATGTGATCGAAGCGCCGATGCCGGGTCTGGTCAAGGCAGTCTTTGCCACTGCGGGGCAGACCGTTCAGGAAGGCGACCGTTTGGCCATTCTCGAAGCGATGAAAATGGAGCATTCGTTGCTGGCCGCACGAGATGGTGTGGTGGCCGAGGTGCTGGTCGAAGATGGCGCGCAGGTCGAGGCTGGGGCGGCTTTGGTGCGTTTGGAAGAAGAGTGATCTGTACCCGCGCGGTTTGACGTGGCACGGTCGCGCGATCCGTATTTGGAATGAGAACAAGCCATAAGGGGTTCTGACATGGGTGATCTGGTCGAAATCTACGAAGTTGGACCGCGCGACGGGCTACAAAACGAAACCCGTGAGATACCGGTTGCCGACAAGGTGGCGCTGATCGACTGCCTTAGCCGCGCCGGATATCGACGGATCGAAGTTGCAAGCTTTGTCTCTCCCAAATGGGTGCCCCAAATGGCTGGATCGGCGCAGGTTCTGGCCGGCATAACCCGGGCGGACGGAGTGCGGTACGCGGCGTTAACGCCGAATATGCGCGGATACGAGGATGCGCTGGCCGCCAAAGCGGATGAGATTGCCATTTTTGCGTCGGCCTCCGAGGGGTTTTCCAAAGCAAACATCAATGCCTCGATCGCCGAGTCAATCGAACGGTTCACGCCGATACTCGAAGCGGCGCGCCATATCGACCTTCCGGTTCGCGGCTATGTCTCTTGCGTGACGGATTGCCCTTATGACGGCCCGACCCCGCCCGAGAAAGTGGCCGAAGTTGCCGATCGCCTGTTTGCGTTAGGCTGTTACGAGGTGTCATTGGGGGACACAATCGGGCAGGGCACACCAGACAAGATCGCTCATATGCTTCTGGCAGTTAGGGAAAGGGTTCCTGTGACGCGGCTTGCCGGGCATTTTCATGACACCAATGGGCGTGCAATCGACAATATCGATGCGGCACTTTCGCTGGGGGTGCGCGTGTTCGACGCGGCCGTGGGTGGGCTTGGCGGTTGCCCGTATGCTCCGGGGGCCGCAGGCAATGTCGCGACTGAAACCGTTGCAGCGCATTTGCAACGGTTGGGCTATCAAACCGGTCTGGATATCGATGTGGTCGAAGAGGCCGCACAGATGGCCAAGGCGTTGAGGGGCTAACATGTTCGAAACAATCTCGATTTCAGCAGACGAACGCGGTGTTGCCACGTTAACTCTGGACCGGGCGGAAAAGCACAACGCGCTGTCGGGTCAGATGATTACCGAGCTGACACAGGCCGCGTCGCAATTGGGCCAGGATGGCGCTGTCCGAGCGGTCGTTCTGGCTGCTGCGGGAAAGACGTTTTGCGCCGGTGGTGATTTGGGATGGATGCAGGACCAGATGGCGGCCGACAAGGCGACGCGATTTGTCGAAGCGCGCAAGCTGGCCGAGATGTTGCAGGCGTTGAACACAATGCCCAAACCCCTGATCGGGGCGTTGCAAGGCAACGCCTTTGGCGGAGGTGTTGGAATGGCCGCCGTGTGCGATGTCGCTATCGGTGTAGATAGTCTGAAGATGGGACTGACCGAGACCCGGCTGGGCCTGATTCCGGCGACAATCGGCCCTTATGTTATCGCTCGTATGGGTGAGGCGCGGGCACGGCGTGTGTTCATGTCGGCACGGTTGTTCGATGCGCACGAAGCGGTTGATCTGGGATTGCTGGCAAAGGTTGTGCCCCCCGAGCAGCTTGCGACCGCGATAGAAGATGAAGTCCGGCCCTATCTTTCGTGCGCGCCGGGGGCAGTCGCGTCAGCCAAGGCTCTGGTTCAAACTCTGGGACCACGTATTGATGATGCCACAATCGACCTGACCATTAACGAACTGGTCGAACGCTGGGAAACAGAAGAGGCGCGTGAAGGGATCGCGGCGTTCTTCGAAAAACGTAAACCTGCATGGAATAAGTAAGTTTATCGAGTTTCCGCAAGCCAATGCAAAACGCGCGAAATGCGATTCTATGCCGCGCTGTCAAGCGTATGTTTGATGGTGAACGGGGCTGTGTTCGGTTGACCCTCTGACCCGGCAGGGATAGAGAATGTCCAGTCAACACGCCAATTGACGGCGCACCCGACAAGATGCGTGCGCAAGAAAGGAGCTATTCGTGGAAGACCTGCTGCGGGAGTACCTCCCGATTCTGGTGTTTCTGGCCGTTGCCGTAGGCCTTGGAATCGTCCTGATTCTTGCCGCCGTTGTACTGGCTGTCCGCAATCCCGACCCCGAAAAGGTCAGCGCATATGAATGTGGCTTCAACGCCTTCGACGATGCGCGAATGAAATTCGACGTCCGATTCTATCTGGTCTCGATTCTCTTCATTATCTTCGATCTTGAGATCGCCTTTCTGTTCCCCTGGGCCGTCGGGTTCCGCGATATCAGCGATGTCGGGTTCTGGTCCATGATGGTGTTCCTGGCAGTGCTGACCATTGGCTTTGCCTATGAATGGAAGAAAGGGGCCCTGGAATGGGAGTGATGACGGGTGCAAATACCGCTGGCGTCGACAAGGAAGTCGCGACCCAGGCCCTGAATGCCGAGTTGCAGGACAAAGGTTTTCTGCTGACCTCGAGCGAGGATATCATCAACTGGGCTCGTACCGGTTCGCTGCACTGGATGACTTTTGGTCTGGCCTGCTGCGCGGTTGAAATGATGCACACCTCGATGCCGCGCTATGATGCGGAACGTTTCGGCATCGCCCCGCGCGCCTCTCCGCGCCAATCTGACGTGATGATCGTGGCCGGCACGCTGACCAACAAGATGGCCCCTGCGTTGCGCAAGGTTTACGACCAGATGCCCGAGCCGCGCTATGTGATCTCGATGGGGTCCTGCGCGAATGGCGGTGGTTACTACCACTATTCCTATTCTGTCGTGCGTGGCTGTGACCGGGTAGTTCCGGTGGATATCTATGTGCCCGGCTGCCCTCCGACCGCCGAGGCGCTGCTTTACGGTCTGCTACAGCTACAACGCAAAATCCGCCGCACCGGCACAATTGTACGCTGAGGGGAAGGGTAGATGAGCGAAGCACTCAAAGAACTCGGCACCCAGCTTGAACTGAAACGAGCCGATTGTGTTCTGTCCTGGGATGTGACCCATGGTGAGCTGAACGTCGATGTGGCGCCGTCGAACCTCGTGGAATTCGTAGAATTCCTGCGGTCGGACCAAAATTGCAAGTTCTCGACACTGGTGGATATCACCGGCGTCGATTACCCCGAACGCGCCAAGCGGTTCGACGTGGTGTATCACTTCCTGTCGATGTACCAGAACCAGCGCATCCGTCTGCGGGTTTCGATCCGCGAAGATGACATGGTGCCTTCGATAGTCGATATCCACCCCTCGGCCAACTGGTTCGAGCGTGAGGTGTTCGACATGTTCGGCATCCTGTTCTCGGGCCATCCAGACTTGCGGCGCATCCTGACGGATTATGGCTTCCGTGGCCATCCGCTGCGCAAAGATTTCCCGACCACGGGCTACACCGAGGTGCGTTATGACGAGGCGCAGAAACGCGTCGTCTACGAGCCGGTCAGTCTGGTGCAGGAGTACCGTCAGTTTGATTTCATGTCCCCATGGGAAGGTGCGAATTACATTCTGCCAGGGGATGAGAAACAGGAGACCGAATAATGGGTGGCATCTGGTGGCTGATCCTGTCTGCGCTGACCATCATTCCGATGGTGAAGATTTTGCCGTTCTTCGGGATCAACAAATACTGGTGCCTGCTGTGTCTGGTTCCCTTTGGCACGATCGCATTGCTGTGGTGGGTCGGGCTGAAACTGCAAGAGTTGGAGCGCCGCTGAGATGATAGGTGAGTTGATCATTCTGGGCGCGTTTGGGGTTCTACTGGCCGGGTCTGCGGTCAAGGCGGTCGAGGCCGAAAAGGTCCGGGTTCGGGCCGAAGCAAAGAAGAAACGAGGGCGTTGATGGACGGCTCAAGATATGATGACGGCAGCACGGACGCGCTGAGCGGCGAGCAGAAGATCCGCAACTTCAACATCAACTTCGGCCCGCAACACCCCGCGGCGCACGGAGTTTTGCGTCTGGTGCTCGAGTTGGACGGCGAGATTGTCGAACGTTGCGACCCGCATATCGGCCTGCTGCATCGTGGCACCGAAAAGCTGATGGAAAGCCGGACGTATCTGCAAAACCTGCCGTATTTCGACCGTCTGGACTATGTGGCACCGATGAACCAGGAACATGCCTGGTGTCTGGCCATCGAAAAGCTGACCGGGGTCGAGGTGCCGCGCCGGGGCTCGCTGATCCGGGTGCTGTATTCCGAAATCGGACGCATCCTGAATCACCTGTTGAACGTGACCACGCAGGCGATGGATGTGGGCGCTCTGACCCCGCCGCTGTGGGGTTTTGAAGAACGCGAAAAGCTGATGGTGTTTTATGAGCGTGCCTGTGGCGCCCGCCTGCACGCCGCTTATTTCCGCCCCGGTGGTGTCCATCAGGACCTGCCGCCCGAACTGCTGGACGATATCGAGGCCTGGAGTCACGAATTCCCAAGCGTTCTTGATGACATTGACGGGCTGCTGACCGAAAACCGCATCTTCAAGCAGCGCAACGCCGATATCGGCGTGGTGACCGAGGATGACATCCAGAAATACGGCTTCTCGGGCGTGATGGTGCGTGGATCGGGTCTGGCCTGGGACCTGCGTCGCGCGCAGCCCTACGAGTGCTATGATGAGTTTGAATTCCAGATTCCCGTCGGCAAGAACGGCGATTGCTATGACCGCTATCTTGTCCGCATGGAGGAAATGCGCCAGTCGCTGCTGATCATCCGTCAGGCCATCGCCAAAATCCGCGAGTGTCCCGGTGACGTTCTGGCCCGCGGCAAGATCACTCCACCGAAACGCTCGGACATGAAGACCTCGATGGAGAGCCTGATCCATCACTTCAAGCTGTATACCGAAGGCTTCCACGTGCCTGCCGGTGAGGTCTATGCTGCCGTCGAAGCCCCCAAGGGCGAGTTCGGCGTCTATCTGGTCGCCGACGGCACCAACAAACCCTACCGCGCCAAACTGCGCGCGCCGGGTTTCCTGCACCTGCAAGCCATGGACCACGTTGCCAAGGGCCACCAACTGGCCGACGTCGCCGCCATCATCGGCACCATGGACGTCGTATTTGGAGAGATTGACCGCTAATGCTCCGCCGTCTGCACCCCGATCAACCTGAAAGCTTTGCCTTTACTGCTGCCAACCAGCAATGGGCCGAAGCGCAGATCACCAAATACCCCGAAGGCCGTCAGGCCAGCGCGGTCATTCCGCTTCTGTGGCGCGCACAGGAACAAGAGGGATGGCTGAGCCGTCCGGCGATTGAATCCGTCGCCGACATGCTGGGTATGGCCTATATCCGTGTGCTTGAGGTTGCTTCGTTTTACTTCATGTTCCAACTGCAACCCGTTGGGTCGGCTGCGCATATTCAGGTTTGTGGTACGACCTCCTGCATGATCTGCGGAGCAGAGGACCTGATTGCGGTCTGTAAGGAAAAGATCTCGGCGAAACCGCACGAACTGTCGGCTGATGGCAAGCTGAGTTGGGAAGAGGTCGAATGCCTTGGCTCCTGCACCAATGCGCCGATGGCGCAGATCGGCAAGGATTACTACGAAGACCTGACCGCCGAGAGCTTTGGCAAGATCCTCGATGATCTGGTGGCGGGGAAAGTTCCGACGCCGGGCCCACAAAACGGACGTTATGCGGCTGAACCGCTCAAAGGGCTGACCAGTCTGACCGATTATGAGGCCGGAAAGGCCCGGTATAACGCCAGCGTCGAACTGGCCACCGATATTGGCGATACGGTCAAACGCATCGACGGGACCGAGGTTCCGATCCTGACCCCTTGGTTGGGCAAGGATGGCAAAGCGGCTGCGACCAAAGCGGCACCGAAGCCGCCCAAAGCGCCAGCCCCGGCGAAACCTGCTGCGAAACAGGCCGCTGAGGCGAAGGCAGAGAAAGAGGACCAGCCCGAAACACTGACAGGCGCGCGCGACGGCAAGGCAGATAACCTGAAACTGTTGAAAGGCGTAGGCCCCAAGCTGGAGCAGACCCTGAACGAGCTGGGCTTCTTCCACTATGATCAGATCGCTGCCTGGACACCGGAACAGGTCGCCTGGGTCGATGCACGGTTGAAGTTCAAGGGCCGGATCGAGCGCGATGGCTGGATTGAACAGGCAGCCAAGCTTGCGGCGGGTGAGGAAACCGAATTTGCCAAACGTGCCAAGGAAGATGGCACCTACAAAGACTAAACGGGTGCCCCATCGGGGCATCGGGGGATGATGGACAAGGACAAGGATCAGGCTATAGCCCGAAAGGGCCGACATATTGGCATCGTCATTGCGGTGACGATGGTGATCTGGCTTGCCATGAACCTGTTCATTGGCCCCGCGCTGGGTTTGACAGCCCGGCACGCGCTGCTGTTTGATTTTGCTGCTCTGGCGGCATTCATTTATGCGGGTGTGAACATTTTTCAACTCTGGCGCATGCGTCAGGACAGCTGAAGGTAACGAATGATGCTGAAGGATCAGGACCGGATCTTTACCAACATCTACGGGATGCACGAACGCACGCTGAAAGGCGCGCAAGCCCGCGGGCATTGGGACGGCACAGCTGGCCTGATTGAAAAGGGCCGGGACTGGATCATTCAGACAATGAAGGATTCGGGGCTGCGCGGACGCGGCGGTGCGGGCTTCCCAACTGGCCTGAAATGGTCGTTCATGCCAAAGGAAAGCGACGGTCGCCCTTCCTATCTGGTTGTGAATGCCGATGAATCCGAGCCCGGCACCTGCAAAGACCGTGAGATCATGCGCCATGATCCGCATACGCTGATCGAGGGTTGCCTGATCGCGTCTTTCGCGATGAACGCCCATACCTGCTATATCTACCTGCGCGGCGAATACATCCGCGAGCGTGAAGCATTGCAGGCCGCGATTGATGAGGCCTATGACGCGGGTCTTCTGGGCAAAAATGCCGCTGGTTCGGGCTGGGATTTTGATCTTTTCCTTCATCACGGGGCAGGGGCCTATATTTGTGGCGAGGAAACAGCCCTGATCGAAAGCCTTGAGGGCAAGAAGGGTATGCCGCGGATGAAACCTCCGTTCCCGGCAGGTGCGGGGCTGTACGGATGTCCGACCACTGTGAACAACGTGGAATCCATCGCGGTGGTGCCGACCATTCTGCGTCGGGGTGCGGATTGGTTCGCTGGATTTGGTCGTCAGAACAACGCTGGTACCAAGCTGTTTGCGATCTCGGGCCACGTGAACAACCCTTGTGTCGTCGAAGAGGCGATGTCGATTCCGTTTGAACAGCTGATCGAAACCCATTGCGGCGGTATTCGCGGCGGGTGGGATAATCTGCTGGCGGTTATCCCCGGTGGGTCCTCGGTTCCCTGCGTGCGTGGTGAAAACATGCGCGACGCGATCATGGATTTCGATTACCTGCGCAACGATCTGGGGTCGGGTCTGGGCACGGCAGCGGTGATTGTGATGGACAAATCCACCGACATCATAAAGGCGATCTGGCGCCTGTCGAAGTTTTACAAGCATGAAAGTTGTGGTCAGTGTACGCCGTGTCGCGAAGGCACCGGCTGGATGATGCGTGTGATGGATCGTCTGGTGCGCGGCGAGGCTGAACTGGAAGAGATCGACATGTTGTTCGACGTGACCAAACAGGTCGAAGGACACACGATCTGTGCCTTGGGCGATGCGGCCGCCTGGCCGATCCAGGGCCTGATCCGCAACTTCCGGGAAGAGATCGAAGACCGCATCAAGGCTCAGAAATCGGGCCGTATGGGTGCCATGGCAGCGGAGTGAACAAGATGGAAGTGTTTGCTGAATATAGCCACGCAGTTGCGTCGGTTGTGCTATTCACACTGGTTGTGTTGTTTCTGGCACCGTTTTCGGCACTGGCCAAACAAGCCAAGGGGCTGGCACCCGGTGCGACGCCTGACCAGGATTATGCCGACAAGGCGTATCGTCTGAACCGGGCCTATCTGAATGGAACGGAAACACTTCCGGCATTTGTGACAGTCATTACAGCGGCGATTTTGCTTGGTGTCAGCCCGTTTTGGGTAAACCTGCTGGCCTCGGTGGCGCTGGTTGCGCGCTTGGCGATGCTGGTGGTGCACCTGAAAGGGATTGGCAAGCCAAGCAGTGGTCCGCGGACAATTCTGTATGTGATCGGCTGGGCGTGCATGGTCGTGATCGGACTTATGGCACTGGTGGCGGCGTTTTGATAGCGACGCAGTGGAACAGAAAACAAAGAGGGAAGGTATGAAGGCCCCGAAAGCCCTTATTGTTGTGTTGGCGCTGGCTGGTGTTTCTGCATGCGGTCTGGTGAAACCGTCAGCAGATCGGTTGTTGTTCGACGGCAAGTCGTTCAGGACCAAGGCGAAGGTTGTCGACAAGAAAACCTCGCCCGCGGACTTTACGGTAGTCGTCAAAGGCGTCTCTGACTCACTCGACGGAGCGCGCGAGGCCGGACGCCACGAAGGCACCAAATTCTGCATCCAAAACTTCGGATCGTCGCGGATTGCGTGGAAGGTGGGCCCGGACACTGACCCGCAGAAGCTCAGCATCAGCGATGATCAACTGACATTTGCAGGAACTTGCCAGCGGCCATGACCGGTGTTTTTCCATATCATCGGTTGGTGCGCGGGGTGTTATTGCCTAGCAGCAGCGAACCGCTTCGTCTTGGACAGTCCAAGACGAAAGGAAAACTCATGTCTGTCATAAAACTAGTTGCCCTCGCATCGTTGATTGCCTTGCCGGTGGTGGCAGAAGCAAAGCCGCCCTTGAGGGATGTCAAAGAGATCGACAACGAACTCTACTACATCGCCATTGCAAATGAGATCTCCGAGTTCTGCCCATCGATCAGCGGGCGGCGATTGAAAGCGATTAGTGTGATGTGGGGACTGCGGTCCAAAGCGAATAATCTGGGGTACTCGGACACAGAAATCCGCTCCTATGTCGAGTCGGATGCTGAAAAGGATCGGATGCGGGCCAAGGGCGAGGCCTATCTGGCGAAAAACGGCGTGTCCTACGACAACCCCAAAACATTCTGCTCTCTGGGGCAGAAGGAAATCCAAAGAAACAGCGCCATTGGCGTTTATTTGAGAGCGAACTGAGAGCCATGTCTGACCTCCGCAAGATCAATATCGACGGGCAGGAAATCGAAGTCGATGGTGCGATGACCCTGATACAGGCTTGTGAACAAGCCGGGGTCGAGGTGCCGCGTTTCTGCTATCACGAGCGTCTGTCGATTGCGGGAAACTGCCGGATGTGTCTGGTAGAAGTGGTGGGCGGACCGCCGAAACCGGCTGCCTCGTGCGCGATGCAAGTGCGCGATCTGCGCCCGGGGCCGGAAGGGCAGCCGCCGGTAGTCAAGACGAACTCTCCCATGGTCAAGAAGGCCCGCGAGGGAGTGATGGAGTTCCTGCTGATCAACCATCCGCTGGATTGCCCAATCTGCGATCAGGGCGGCGAATGCGATCTTCAGGATCAGGCGATGGCTTATGGCCTGTCCGGTTCGCGGTTCAAGGAAGCCAAACGCGCGGTCGATGATCTGGATCTGGGACCGCTTGTGGGCACCGCAATGACCCGCTGCATCAGTTGCACCCGCTGCGTGCGCTTCACCACCGAAGTCGCCGGGATCACTCAGATGGGTCAGACAGGGCGCGGTGAGGATGCCGAGATTACCTCGTATCTGAACCAGACGCTGGATTCGAACCTGCAGGGCAACATTATCGACCTGTGCCCGGTAGGGGCACTGACCTCGAAACCTTATGCGTTTACCGCCCGCCCGTGGGAATTGACCAAGACCGAAAGCATCGACGTCATGGACGCGCTGGGATCGAACATTCGTGTCGATACCAAAGGGCGCGAGGTGATGCGCTTCCTTCCTCGCAATCATGACGGCGTGAATGAGGAGTGGATCAGCGACAAAACCCGCTTTGTCTGGGACGGGTTGCGGCGTCAGCGTCTGGACAAGCCTTACATCCGTGAAAACGGCAAACTGCGCCCGGCCTCATGGTCCGAAGCACTGACCAAGGCCGCAGAAGCGCTGAAAAGCGCTGAGAAGCCAGCCGGTATCGTCGGTGATCTGGCGCCGGTCGAGGCTGCGTTCGCATTGAAACAGATGATCGAAGGACAGGGCGGTGTTGTCGAATGCCGCACCGATGGAGCCAAGCTTCCGGCCGGGAACCGTGGCGCATATGCCGGGACCGCCGCGATTGAAGACATCGATGCCGCCGAGCGTATTCTTCTGATTGGCACCAACCCGCGCGATGAAGCACCGGTTTTGAACGCGCGTATCCGCAAAGCGTGGGCGCATGGGGCCGAAGTCGCTTTGGTGGGTCCAGCGGTCGATCTGACTTATGGGTACCATCATGTGGGCGATGATCGCGCGGCGCTGCAAAAGGTTATCGACATGGGGGGCGACGATGAAATCAGGGGCAAACGCTCGCTGGTCGTCGTCGGGCAGGGCGCGCTGCAAGAGGCGGATGGTGCCGCTGTTCTAGCTGCCGCGCAAACGATTGCCGCAAATACGGAAAGCGGCCTGATCATTCTGCACACTGCGGCGTCGCGCGTGGGCGCGATGGATGTGGATGCCACCAACGCAGGCGGCATGGAAGCGATCAATGCTGCGGATGTGATCTATAACCTTGGTGCGGATGAGATCGAAATCGGCGAAGGCGCCTTTGTGATCTACCAGGGCAGCCACGGGGATCGGGGCGCACACCGCGCAGACGTGATCCTGCCGGGTGCGGCCTATACTGAGGAAAACGGTCTGTTCGTAAACACGGAAGGCCGCCCACAACTGGCGATGCGCGCAGGGTTTGCGCCGGGTGAGGCCAAGGAAAACTGGGCCATCCTGCGTGCGCTGTCGGCTGAACTGGGGGCGACACTCCCCTATGACTCGCTTGCGCAGTTGCGCACAGCCTTGATCGAGGCGGTTCCCCATCTGGCCCGCATCGACGATGTGATCGAGAATGAGGTTCAAGCGCTGGAGGCCGGGTCTTTGGGCAAGGCGACCTTCCGCAATGCGATCAAGGATTTCTATCTGACCAACCCGATCGCACGGGCCTCGCAACTGATGGCCGAGCTTTCGGCGCAGGCGCAAGCCCGCAAAGCTGAGAAGATTGCGGCGGAATGAACGAAAGCAGTTTCATATCGCAAACCAGCGCTGTGGTCGGGTGGCACCTGACTGCGCTGGAAATGTGCGTGAAACGAAAGAAAAAGGGTGGCGCAATGGCGGCAGATGCTGTTTACACCAACGCGCCGACCCAGCCGCAGTTTGCGCAGGCATCTGGCCTTTGCATCGCGCGCGAAAAACGGAATACCCACGGTGTGAGGACCAATGGCTGAATTCTTTAACACCCCCGGCGGAATAGCCATCATCATTCTGGCGCAAGTGCTTGCTGTTGTTGCCTTCGTGATGATCTCGCTGTTGTTCCTTGTTTATGGTGATCGCAAGATCTGGGCCGCTGTCCAGATGCGCCGCGGCCCTAACGTGGTCGGCGTCTACGGTCTGCTGCAATCGGTGGCAGATGCGTTGAAATACGTCGTCAAAGAGGTCGTGATCCCTGCAGGAGCCGACCGCACGGTTTTCATCCTCGCGCCGCTCACCTCTTTCGTGTTGGCGATGATCGCCTGGGCGGTGATCCCGTTCAATGATGGCTGGGTCCTGTCGGACATCAACGTCGCAATCCTCTATGTCTTCGCCGTGTCCTCGCTTGAGGTTTATGGCGTGATCATGGGCGGTTGGGCGTCGAACTCAAAGTACCCGTTCCTCGGCTCGTTGCGCTCTGCCGCGCAGATGATTTCGTACGAGGTTTCCATCGGCCTGATCATCATCGGTGTGATCATCTCGACCGGGTCGATGAACTTTGGTGATATCGTGCGAGCGCAGGATGGATCGTTCGGATTCTTCAGCTGGTACTGGCTGCCGCATTTCCCGATGGTCTTCCTGTTCTTCATCTCGGCACTGGCCGAGACGAACCGACCACCGTTTGACTTGCCCGAAGCGGAATCGGAACTGGTGGCCGGTTATCAGGTGGAATATTCGGCCACGCCCTTCCTGTTGTTTATGGCCGGTGAGTACATCGCCATCTTCCTGATGTGCGCCCTGACGTCACTGCTGTTCTTCGGTGGATGGCTATCGCCGATTCCGGGTTTGCCCGATGGCGTGCTGTGGATGGTCGCCAAGATGGCGTTCTTCTTCTTCATCTTCGCGATGGTCAAGGCGATCACACCGCGCTACCGCTATGACCAGCTGATGCGGTTGGGCTGGAAAGTGTTCCTGCCGTTCAGCCTCGTTTGGGTGGTTTTTGTAGCCTTCGCGGCAAAATTCGACTGGTTCTGGGGCGCGTTTGCGCGTTGGAGCGTAGGAGGCTGATATGACCCAAATCGACTACACCCGCGCTGCCAAGTATTTCTTGCTGCAGGATTTCTGGGTCGGCTTCAAACTTGGCATGAAGTACTTCTTCGCTCCCAAAGCCACCGTGAACTACCCACACGAAAAGGGCCCCCTGTCCCCGCGCTTTCGCGGCGAACACGCCTTGCGCCGGTATCCCAATGGCGAAGAACGCTGCATCGCCTGCAAACTGTGCGAAGCGATCTGCCCGGCGCAGGCCATCACCATCGACGCCGAGCCGCGCGAGGACGGCAGCCGCCGCACCACCCGCTATGACATCGACATGACCAAGTGCATCTATTGCGGCTTCTGTCAGGAAGCATGCCCGGTTGATGCCATCGTCGAAGGCCCGAACTTTGAATTCGCGACAGAAACCCGGGAAGAGCTGTTCTACGACAAGGAAAAACTCCTGTCGAATGGCGAACGCTGGGAAGCCGAGATCGCGCGCAATCTGGAACTGGACGCACCGTACCGATGACTGACAGCCCGACAAATCCGTTCGAGCTGATGATGAAGCAGGCTCAGGACATGGCCAAGGCGATGAACCCGGCGATGGAAAGCTTCTCGCCCAAAGGGTTCGAGGCGCTGTGGCCGACCATGCCGAAAGAGGTCATGGAGATGATGTTCGGCAACACTGTCAACAAGGACGGGCTGGATGCCAAGACACGCCTGCTGTTGACGCTGGCCGGGCTGACCTGTCAGGGCGCGCAGGCGGATGCGGCCGTAAGGCAGACCGTGCGCCATGCACTGGAGGCGGGCGCAAAGAAACAAGAGATCGTGGAAACGATCGGTCAGATGTCGGTCTTTGCCGGCATCCCGGCTATGACCCGCGCGTTGGAACTGGCGCAAGAGGTCATTGGCGACAACGAGGATGAGGATCAATGACCGTCTTTGCCTTCTACCTGTTTGCCATCAGCGCCATCACCGGCGGGCTGTTCACGGTGATCAGCCGCCAGCCGGTGCACTCGGTCCTGTGGCTGATCCTGGCGTTTCTGTCCTCGGCAGGGCTGTTCGTGCTGCTGGGGGCCGAGTTCGTGGCGATGCTGCTGGTCATCGTCTATGTCGGCGCGGTCGCGGTTCTGTTCCTCTTCGTGGTGATGATGCTGGACGTGGATTTTGCCGAGCTCAAGGCCGAAATGGCGCGCTATATGCCGCTGGCCCTGCTGATTGGTCTGATCATCCTGATGCAGTTTGTCATGGCCTTCGGGGCATGGGACAGCGCGCAGGGCGCGGCGGCCAATCTGGCGCAACCCGTTCCAGCGGACCGCCACAACACCGAGGCGCTCGGCGTCATTCTTTATGATCAATACTTCCTTCTGTTCCAACTGGCGGGCCTGATCCTGCTGGTGGCCATGATCGGCGCCATCGTTCTGACTCTGCGCCACCGCAAGGACATCAAGCGTCAGGACATCATAGGCCAGATGATGCGCGACCCGGCCAAGGCGATGGAATTGAAGGACGTGAAACCGGGGCAGGGGTTGTGAGAGGCGAACTCTTGAAAGTTTTAGCCATGACGGCTTGTCTTGCGCTAGCTCCGGCGTCGCTGTTGGCGTGTGAGAGTGCGCCGCAGAACGAGGGTTACAAGTTAAAACGAATGAACTCCGATTGCAGCTTTGTAAATGGCGGTAGAGGGCAATTCGAAACGTTCTCCGGAGAAGCCGTAGTCAATATTGGCAATGGACGCATTGGACAACGTGTGAATGCCGGAGACGGTTGCAGCCCGAAACAAAGCCTGTTCTTTCAAAACTGCGGCAGCGGAGAAGGTATCGTTATCTATGGAGAATATAGGCCGACCAACATCGCCGGTTACGTGCCAAGTTCTATTGATCTGATACAAAAGCCAGAAGGTCCCATCGGACTAACCGCTGAGACAACAGTAGCCGAACTGAAGCAGATTGCATCCGAACATCGATATTCATTCACGAAAGATATCCGGAAGTTCTTTGCTCGAACCAAAAACCACAAACGTATCGACTACACCTGCGGCTGCAAACTCTACTACCCCGACTCGCCAGGAGCGAAGCTATGATCGGACTTGAACACTATCTTACGGTCGCGGCGACGCTGTTCGTCATCGGCATCTTCGGTCTCTTCCTGAACCGCAAGAACGTCATCATCCTGCTGATGAGCATCGAACTGATGCTGCTGGCGGTGAATATCAACCTCGTGGCGTTCTCCAGTTTCCTCGGCGATCTGGTCGGGCAGGTCTTCACGCTGTTCGTGCTGACCGTTGCAGCGGCCGAAGCGGCGATTGGTCTGGCCATTCTGGTCTGTTTCTTCCGCAACCGTGGCACCATCGCGGTTGAAGACGTCAATATGATGAAGGGGTAAGGGAACATGGAAACCACCATCCTCTTTGCCCCGTTGGTGGGCGCGCTGCTCTGCGGGTTCGGCTGGAAGTTCATTGGCGAGAAAGCCGCCATGTGGACGGCCACGGGCCTACTGTTTCTGGCCTGTCTGCTGTCTTGGCTCGTATTCTTCACCTTCGACGGCCACACGCAGCAGATCGAGATCATGCGCTGGATCGAAAGCGGCTCGCTTTCGACAAGCTGGGCCATCCGTCTGGACCGACTGACGGCAATCATGCTGATCGTGGTGACGACCGTCTCGGCGCTCGTGCACCTGTACAGCTTCGGCTACATGGACCACGATCCGCAATGGCGCGAAGGCGAAAGCTATAAACCGCGCTTCTTTGCCTATCTGTCCTTCTTCACCTTTGCCATGCTGATGCTGGTGACGGCGGATAATCTGGTGCAGATGTTCTTTGGCTGGGAGGGCGTCGGCGTCGCTTCATACCTGCTGATCGGGTTCTATTATCGCAAGCCTTCGGCCAATGCGGCGGCAATCAAGGCTTTCGTGGTCAACCGGGTTGGCGATTTTGGGTTTGCTCTGGGCATCTTCGCGCTGTTCTTCCTGACCGACAGTATCAACTTCTCGGACATCTTCGCCTCTGCCCCTGCCTTGGCCGAAGAAAAGCTGCATTTCCTGTGGGGGGAATGGACCGCGATCGAAGTGATCTGCGTTCTGCTCTTCATCGGCGCGATGGGTAAATCGGCGCAGTTGATCCTGCACACATGGTTGCCGGACGCGATGGAGGGCCCGACGCCTGTGTCAGCGCTGATCCACGCTGCGACCATGGTGACCGCAGGTGTCTTTTTGGTCTGCCGCATGTCCCCGCTGATGGAGTTCGCACCGGGCGCAACAGGGTTCATCACTGTTCTTGGGGCCTCGACTGCGTTCTTCGCTGCTACTGTTGGTCTGGTTCAGACCGATATCAAACGTGTCATCGCGTATTCGACCTGTTCGCAGCTGGGCTACATGTTTGTGGCGGCGGGCGTCGGCATGTATTCGGCGGCGATGTTCCACCTGTTCACGCATGCCTTCTTCAAGGCGCTGTTGTTCCTTGGGGCCGGTTCGGTGATCCACGCGATGCATCACGAGCAGGAGATGACCGAGTATGGCGGTCTGCGCAAAAAGATTCCCTATACCTTCTGGGCGATGATGATCGGTACCCTGGCGATTACCGGTGTTGGCATCCCGCTGACCACCTTTGGGTTTGCCGGTTTCCTGTCAAAGGACGCAATTATCGAAAGCGCCTATGCGGGCGGATCAAGCTATGGCTTCTGGTTGCTGGTCGTCGCTGCCGCGTTCACCTCGTTCTACAGCTGGCGTCTGATCTTCCTGACCTTCTATGGCGAGCCGCGCGGCGACAAGCACACGCATGATCACGCACATGAAAGCCCGATGGTAATGCTGGTGCCGCTGGGTGTTCTGTCGCTGGGAGCGGTGTTCGCGGGCATGATCTGGTACGGAAACTTCTTTGGCCATGCGGACAAGGTTGGCAAATTCTACGGTATTCCGGTTGCAGAAGCTTCAGAGCATGCCGAGGCCGGTGATCACGCGGCGGTGGATGCGTCGCACGGCGAAGACAGCCATGCCGATGAAAGCCGTGCGGCTGACAGCCATGCTGATGAAGGTCATGGTGAGAAGGATGCCAAGGGTGGCGATCATCACTATGTCTTTGCGGGCGAGCCGGGTGAAGGTGCGCTTTATATGGCGCCGGACAACCACATTCTGGACGATGCGCATGCGGCTCCGAAATGGGTCAAGGTTTCGCCATTTGTTGCGATGGTGCTTGGCTTTGTCGTGGCCTATTGGTTCTACATCGTGAACACATCGCTGCCGGCACGTCTGGCCGCCAACCAGCGTCCGCTGTACCTGTTCTTACTGAACAAATGGTATTTCGACGAAATCTACGACGCGATCTTTGTCAAACCCACTGTCGCCCTTGGCCGGTTCCTGTGGAAACGCGGTGACGGCAACACGATTGACGGCTTCCTGAACGGGGTTGCAATGGGCGTTGTTCCCTTCTTCACCCGCCTCGCAGGCAAGGCGCAGACCGGGTACATCTTTACTTACGCCTTCTGGATGGTTTTGGGCATTGCGGCCCTTGTCACCTGGATGTCGATCGGCGGAGGCGCACACTAATGGACAATATCCTATCTATTGTCACCTTTATCCCCGCCATCGCAGCAAGCATTCTGGCGCTGTTCCTGCACGGCAGCGACGTCGCTGCTCAGCGCAACGCCAAGTGGATTGCATTGCTGGCGACAACTGTGACGTTTCTGGTGTCAATTGGCATCTACACAGGCTTTGATCCTTCGAACACCGGCTTCCAGATGGTGGAAGAGGGTGAATGGCTGATGGGTCTGAAATACAAGATGGGCGTGGATGGCATTAGCGTTCTGTTCGTGTTGCTGACCACTTTCATCATGCCGCTGACCATTCTGGCCAGTTGGAATGTGACAGACCGCGTCAAGGAATACATGATTGCTTTCTTGCTGCTGGAAACGCTGATGCTGGGCGTGTTCATGGCGCTGGATCTTGTGCTGTTCTACCTGTTCTTCGAGGCAGGTCTGATCCCGATGTTCCTGATCATCGGTATCTGGGGCGGCAAGGATCGTATCTATGCCAGCTTCAAGTTCTTCCTTTACACCTTCCTTGGTTCGGTGCTGATGCTGGTGGCCATGGTCGCAATGTATGCTGACGCGGGCACCACGGATATCGAAGCTCTGATGGCCCATCAGTTCGCATCCGAGAGTTTCAGCGTGTTGGGCATCTATGTCACCGGCGGTATGCAGACGTTGATGTTCCTGGCCTTCTTCGCGTCTTTTGCGGTGAAAATGCCGATGTGGCCGGTGCATACCTGGTTGCCCGATGCGCACGTTCAGGCGCCGACGGCGGGTTCGGTCGTGCTGGCGGCGATCCTGTTGAAGATGGGCGGCTACGGCTTCCTGCGGTTCAGCCTGCCGATGTTCCCGGTTGGCTCGGCGGTGATGACTGATCTTGTGCTTTGGATGTCAGCCATAGCGGTTGTCTACACCTCGCTGGTGGCACTGGTGCAGGAAGACATAAAAAAGCTGATCGCGTATTCCTCGGTGGCGCATATGGGCTTTGTCACGATGGGCATCTTTGCTGCGAACCAGCAAGGCATTGACGGCGCAATTTTCCAGATGCTGAGCCACGGGTTCATCTCTGCCGCGCTCTTTCTCTGTGTCGGCGTGATCTATGACCGGATGCACACCCGCGATATCGAGGCTTATGGCGGTCTGGTCATCCGGATGCCCGCCTATGCGCTGGTCTTCATGCTGTTCACCATGGCCAATGTCGGCCTGCCGGGCACCAGCGGGTTTATTGGTGAGTTCCTGACACTCATGGGTACATTCCAGGTCAACACCTGGGTGACTGCCGTTGCGGCGACCGGTGTGATCTTTTCGGCAGCCTACGCGCTGTGGCTCTATCGCCGGGTCGTGTTTGGGGACCTGATCAAGGAAAGCCTGAAGGCGATGACCGACATGAGCTCGCGCGAGCGGTTGATTTTTGCCCCGCTGATCGTGATGACGATCCTTCTGGGCGTTTACCCGTCGCTGGTGACCGATGTGATCGGCCAATCCACGACGGCACTCATTTCGAACTATGACACGGCTCTGGCCGCGGCTGAGGCTGCGACCCAGACTGCCGCTTCGCATTAAGGGAGCTTTGGAGACATGATCCAGGCTGATCTGACAATTATCCTGCCGGAAATCGTTCTGGCGATCTATGCGATGGTGGCTCTGTTGGGGGCTGTCTACACCTCGAGAGACGGGCTGGCTTCGGTTCTGGTCTGGACCACAGCGGGCTTGATGGCGGTCCTGGCGATCTGGATCGCAACCCAAGGCAGTGGTACCAACGTGGCCTTCAACGGCATGTTCGTAGATGACGGGTTCGCGCGTTTTGCCAAAGTTGCCATCCTTTCGTCGGCAGGTGCCGTACTGGTGATGAGCCAGGAATACATGGCACGCCGGGGTTTGCTGCGCTTTGAATATCCGTTGCTGGTGGCTCTTGCCGCCGTAGGGATGATGATGATGGTCAGCGCAGGCGATCTGATGTCTCTTTACATGGGGCTCGAGCTGCAATCCCTTGCGCTTTATGTTGTTGCCGCGCTGCGTCGTGACAGCGCGAAATCAACCGAAGCAGGGCTGAAGTACTTTGTTCTGGGCGCTCTCAGTTCAGGTCTGCTGCTGTATGGTGCGTCGCTGGTCTATGGGTTCACCGGCACAACACTGTTCTCGGGCATTATTCAGACGGTCCATCATGGGGACGTCTCGGTTGGTCTGTTGTTTGGCCTGATCTTCCTGATCTCGGGTCTGGCATTCAAGGTGTCGGCGGTTCCGTTCCATATGTGGACACCGGATGTCTATGAAGGGTCGCCGACGCCAATTACGGCCTTCTTTGCCACCGCGCCGAAAGTCGCGGCAATGGCTTTGTTTGCACGTCTTCTGCATGACGCTTTCGGAGGCGTGGTCAAAGATTGGCAGCAAGTGATTGTTTTGCTGTCGGTGCTGTCGATGCTGCTGGGGGCGGTTGCCGCAATTGGTCAGCGCGACATCAAGCGACTGATGGCGTTCTCGTCGATTGCCCATATGGGCTATGCGCTGATCGGTCTCGCGGCTGGCACCGAGTTGGGTATTCAGGCGATGCTGATGTATCTGGCGATTTACGTGACCATGAACATTGGCACGTTTGCGTTTATCCTGATGATGGAACGCGACGGCAAACCCGTCACTGACATTGATGCGCTGCGCCAGTATTCCAAACGTGATCCGGGCAAGGCCCTTGCTGTTCTGATCCTGATGTTCTCGCTTGCCGGTGTCCCACCGATGCTGGGTTTCTTTGCGAAGTTTGGTGTTTGGCGGGCTGGTGTAAGTGCCGATTTGACAGGCCTTGTTGTGGTTTCGGCCATCGCATCGGTAATTGGCGCCTTCTATTACCTGCGGATCGTGTTCTACATGTATTTCGGGGCCGAGAACGAGGACCCGATCGAAACGCGGTCGACACCTGTTCTGTGGGTCGCCCTGATGGGGTCCGCGGCGCTGATGCTGATCGGGGTCTTCTATCAGTTCGGGATCGAGGGCGCGGCCGCTGCCGCGGCAGCGACTCTTGTCAACTGAACGTTTTGCACAATCTGAGAGAGGGGCTCGGTCGCGTGACCGGGCCTTTTTGATATGACCAAGTGGCCAAAAGGCTATGGCCTGCACGAGGTGCAGGAAGTCGATAGCACACTCAACGAAGCGGCGCGGATTGCCCCCAATGCCCGTGGTCCTGTCTGGATCATGGCGCATCATCAGACGGCTGCGCGTGGGCGACGCGGACGGTCATGGGCCAACCCCATGGGCAACCTTGCCGCGACCCTTTTGATGCGCCCCGAAGGTGCACCAGAACAGGCGGCACTGCGCAGTTTTGTTGCGGCACTGGCTCTGTTTGACGCTTGCGTCTCGGTGACAGGGCGTGCGGCGGGGCTGTCGTTGAAATGGCCCAATGACGTACTGCTGAACGGAGGTAAGCTTGCTGGTATTTTGCTGGAAAGCGTCGGCCAGGGGCGCGGTGTAGCGCATCTGTCGATCGGTATTGGCGTGAATTTGGCCAACGCCCCAGACGCCGACGTGGTGGAACCGGGCGCGATCCGTCCCGTCTCGCTGTTGTCGGAAACCGGTGCAAACGTCACGCCCGAGGATTTTCTGACCGAGCTTGCCTCGGCCTATGCCAAATATGAAACTCAGTTTGTTACCTACGGGTTCGAACCCATTCGCACTGCGTGGCTGTCCCGTGCTGCCCGGCTGGGCGAGGTTATCACGGCCCGTACCGGAACGTCCGAGACGGTTGGGACCTTCGAAACGGTAGACGCAGCCGGTAACCTTGTCTTAAACACCGCCAAAGGTCGCGTGAGCATTCCTGCGGCGGATGTCTATTTCTGAAAGGGGCACAGATGCTTCTGGCCATTGATTGCGGCAATACCAACACAGTCTTCTCGATCTGGGATGGTCAGGAATTTCTGTGCACCCTGCGCACCTCGACCCATCACGCACGCACGGCGGACGCCTATTTCACCTGGTATTCGACGCTGGTGAAACATTACGGGATCGAGGCGAATATCTCGGATGTCATCATTGCCTCGACCGTGCCGCGCGTCGTGTTCAACCTGCGCATCTTTGCTGATCGCTTTTTTGGGTGCAGGCCGCTGGTAGTGGGAAGGCCGGATTGCCTGCTGCCCGTGCCGCCGCGTGTGGATCAAGGAACTGTGCCGGGCCCGGATCGACTGGCCAACGCAGTTGGCGCATTTGACCGTCATGGCGGCAATGTCGTCGTGGTGGACTTTGGTACCGCAACAAATTTCGACGTTGTCGCCGCGGACGGTGCCTATGTGGGGGGCGTCATCGCTCCGGGTGTGAACCTCAGCCTTGAGGCTTTGCATCAGGGCGCAGCCGCACTGCCGCATATCGACATCACGCGTCCCGAGAAGGTGATCGGTACAAATACGGTTGGTTGTATCCAGTCGGGCGTGTATTGGGGATATTCCGGCCTGATCGAAGGGCTGATCGCGCGGATCAAGGCCGAATATGGAATGCCGATGAAAGTCGTGGGAACCGGAGGGTTGGCCCCCTTGTTCGATCAGGCCGACGTGGGGTTCGACGTAATCGAGGATGATTTGACGATGCACGGCTTGACCGTGATTCATCGCTACAACAAGGAAAATGGCTCGATATGAGCAGTGAAAGATTGATCTACCTGCCGCTGGGTGGCGCGGGCGAAATTGGCATGAATGCCTATGTGTACGGATATGGTCAGCCCGGGCAGGAACGTCTGATCCTGGTGGACCTGGGCGTCACTTTTCCCGATATGGACACAACACCGGGTGTCGACCTGATCTATGCGGATATTTCATGGTTGAAAGAACGAGCCGACCGGCTGGATGGCGTTTTCATCACCCATGCGCATGAAGACCATGTCGGCGCCGTGGCTCATTGCTATGAGGCACTGGGAGCCCCGGTTTATGCCCGGGCTTTCACGGCCAATATCGCGCGTCGCAAGATGGAAGAATATGCGCACCCGACCGATGTTGTGACAACCGTGTCCGCATGGCCCGAAAAGGTCTCAGTCGGACCGTTTACGGTGGGTTTCCTTCCAGTTTCACACTCGATCCCGGAAAGTGCTGCGTTGGTCATCGACACGCCCTCAGGACGCGTGGTGCACTCGGGTGATTTCAAGCTGGATGCAAACCCGGTCGTGGGCGAACCCTTTGATCCCGACCTGTGGGCCGAGATTGCCAAGCCGGGCGTCAAGGCGTTGGTTTGCGACAGCACGAATGTTTTCTCCGCGCATCCGGGCCGTTCGGAATCCGAGGTCGGGCCAGAGATTACCAAACTGGTCGAAAGCGCCGAGGGTATGGTTGTGGCAACTACCTTCGCGTCGAACGTGGCACGGGTCAAAACATTGGCCGAGGCGGGCGCGCGCGCGGGGCGTTCGGTTGTGTTGCTGGGGCGCGCAATGCGGCGGATGATCGAAGCTGCAACCGAAACGGGTATCCTGTCGGACTTCCCCAAGGTGATCAGCGCAGAAGAGGCGTTGGACCTGCCGCGCCAGAACCTGATGCTGATCGTGACCGGCAGCCAGGGCGAACGCCGTGCGGCAAGTGCGCAACTGGCCCGTGGCAAGTACCGAGGTCTGGAACTGTCCGAAGGCGATCTGTTCCTGTTTTCGTCGAAAACCATTCCCGGAAACGAACGTGGCGTGATTTTCATCATGAACCAGCTCAGTGAAAAGGGCGTGGATGTGGTGGATGACAGCTCGGGCCTCTATCACGTCTCTGGCCATGCGAACCGGCCTGATCTTGAGAAGGTGCACGCGCTGATCGATCCGCAAGTTGTGATCCCAATGCATGGAGAGCACCGGCACCTGCGCGAGCATGTCAAACTGGCTGAGCAGGGTGGCAGAACGGGTGTGCTGGCCGTGAACGGCACCATGCTGGATCTCAGCGGCAATGCACCCGTGGTGGTCGACCATGTCGAAACCGGGCGTACCTATCTGGACGGTACGGTGAAAATCGGTGCGATGGACGGTGTGGTACGGGACCGTATTCGCATGGCGCTGAACGGCCACGTAACTGTGACAGTCGTTCTGGACGAAGAAGACGAGCCGCTGGGCGAACCGTGGTGCGATACGATGGGTCTGCCCGAAGTCGGAACGTCCCGCGCCGGATTGGTCGAAGTATTGGAAGAAGACCTGAACCAGTTCCTGATGCGGGCTGCGGCCAAGACCCTACGGGATGACGACAAGCTGGAAGACGAAATGCGCCGGATTGTGCGTCAGACGGCAAAAGCGGAAATCGGCAAAAAACCTGAAGTGACGGTGGTTGTCAGCCGGATGCGGTGAAACTGATCGGTCAGTCGTGCTCGGGCATCGGATAGCCTCTGAGCCGCAGGAACAGATTAGCTTCTTCGTTGTTCTGATAGAACGGAACCGATACTGGCGGCTCGGGTGAGGTCACCCGGGCTGCTACTTCGGCCAGAACAACTTCGGTGATAAACGGCAGATCCAGGTCGCGCGCCCGATCCAGTTCCACCCATTGTAGATGCGACAGCTCGTCCGAGGCATGGCTGAAATCATCCAAGTCGCCCTGCAGCGCATCGGCATCGACCAGAAAGAACCGCGCATCGAACCGACGGGGGCGGCCGGGCGGTGTGACCGCGCGAAAGACAAATTGCAACGCAGCTGCCGACGGCACGTAACCCATGGCAGAAAAGCTCTGCCAGTCGTCGGGAATGCTGCCCGGCCAGTGTCCCGTCTGGCCCAGGACAAGTCCTGTCTCTTCCCAAAGCTCGCGAATTGCTGCGGCGGCAAGGGCGTGTTGTTTTCCGGATTCCGCCTGTTCCGCCAACCGCTCGGAACACAGGTCAGGCAATGTGGTCGCAAGCGGTACATCCGCATCCGCCGGATCGACCGCTCCGCCGGGGAATACGAATTTGTTGGGCATGAACACGGCCTTGGACCCACGTTGACCCATCAGGATCGACGGATTGGTCCACCTGTTCCGCAAAACGATGACGGTTGCGGCGTCGCGGATGGCGGTCTTGTCGGTCGTCATGCCCAAAACAATCGTTTCTTGAGGCTCATGAATCGTTGCCAAAACCGTGCATACGACGCGCCCACTGATATGCGACCACAGCGCCTTTCAAGCGGGGGAGCAAAAACAGCGACAGTGCAACGCAAGCAATGGAAAACCCGATGGCCATCACCCATGGGTCCGGGCGCCAGTTCACATACGAGACGTGCAGGGCCGGGGCCAACAAGTGCCCGACCAGCAGGATCGTCAGATAGGCGGGCCCATCATCAGCGCGGTGATGAAACAGTTCCTGTCCACAGTTCGAGCAGGTGTCATTCACCTTCAGGTAGCTGTGCAACAGCTTGCCTTCGCCGCAATTAGGACACTTGCACCAAAACCCTTTGACCAATGCAGGCCAGGTTTCACGCTCGTTCTGGGTTGTGGTGTCGATCGTCTGATCTGTCATAATATTACTCGCGCAGTAATCTTTGGCGGATAATGCGCCTGAACAGGTGATTTTTAAAGGGGGGTGCGTCGCTTTGAAACGCACCTCAGCTGAACTTCGTCGTGAAATACCGCGCTGGTTCAAAAAAAAGTTGCTGGCACTGCGACGGAATTCCCTACTTCGCGCGTTTGAATGGATATGAGCAGCGGCACTCAGGCCGCGTTAACAAGGGAAAACCGAAATGAAAAATGCAAAATTCATCACGGCGATTGTTCTGTCGGGTGTTGCAATCACCGGCACGTCTGTTCTCGCGGCCGGCCCGGGCGGTCGTGAGCCAGTGTCCTTTCAAGAATTGGATGCCAATGGCGACGGTCAGGTGACGCAGCAAGAAATGGAAGCGCGTTTCACCGAACGCTTCTCGGCCGCGGATACTGATGGGGACGGTCAACTCAGCCTTGAGGAAATGCAGGCCGCCGCTCAAAAAAAGGCAAACGACCGGGTCGCCAAAATGTTCGAAAACAACGATGCGAACAACGACGGTTTCCTAAGCCAGGACGAGTTGCCGAAACCGCGTCGGGGTGACAAGATGTTTGACCGGATGGATGCAGATAATAGTGGTGGAATATCGGAGCAGGAATTTGCCGATGCCAAAGACCGGATGGGACGTCACCATAAGAATAAGCGCCACAAGTCGGGTGCAATCGACAACTGATGCAGGGTGGAGGACCTGACCTCTCACCTACACGATGTTCGCGGTGCGGGTTGCACCGCGAGCTCTCTCAGCGACGATGTGTTGCTGAGCCAATTCGCTGATGGTGACGCACAGGCTGCGCGGGTTTTAACCGATCGTCTCGGGCCGCTTTGTTATTCCGTCGCGTTGCGTTTGTTGGGCAATCGGGCCGAGGCAGAAGACGTAACGCAGGAGGCGATGATGCGGTTGTGGCAGATGGCGCCGGATTGGGTGCCGGGTCAGGCCAAAGTGTCGACATGGTTGTATCGCGTGACGCTGAATCTGTGTGTGGACATTCGGCGCAGGAAGGCCCCCGGCAGGTTGTCGGATATTCCTGAGCCGGAAGATGGCAAAGCCAGCGTAGTCGACCAGTTGCAGGATGAGGCCCGCGTGGATGCGTTGCAGCTTGCCTTGGCGCAGCTGCCCGAAAGGCAGAGGCAGGCAGTGATTCTGCGCCACATCGAAGAGTTGCCCAACCCTGAAATTGCCGGGATCATGGGAATTTCAGTAGAAGCGGTTGAAAGTTTGACCGCGCGGGGCAAACGAAGTCTGACCGCGATATTGGCCGGGCGACGTGAAGAACTGGGGTATGACGATGACGGATGAAAACCTGGAACTGGATCATTTGTTTGCGCAGGCTCGGCAGAACCGACCGCCGCTGCCCGACGATCTGGCCGTGCGCATTCAGATTGATGCTGAAAAACTCCGCCTGAGTCGCTTAAGGCCTGAACCGCATCCACAATTTTCGCTCTGGCATCGAATGATGGGCAACGTAGGTGGCTGGCAGGGGGTGGGCGGCTTGATCGCTGCCAGTGCGGCGGGGCTCTGGATCGGCTTTTCCGCGCCGGGGTTCCTGCCCGATCCTGCCAATCTTCTGGCATCGCAAGAGGCGGCCCTTTTTGTGGCGGACCTTGGATACGACACGAGTTTTCTGGAGAGCACAGAATGAATGCTGCCCCTAAACCGAAACGCCGGTGGATGACGGTTTTGCTGGTCTTGTCATTGGCTCTGAACCTGTTGGTTGTCGGTGTTGCAGTCGGAACCATGCTGCGCCTGAAGGATGGAGTTCACACCGAGGCACCGCCGGGATTCGGCCCGGCGCTATATCGCGCTTTGCCGAAAGATGATCGAAAAGCGATGCGAGGGGAACTGTCTGCGCTACGCGAAAAAGACCTAAGAGGGCGCAGACAGGACTTTGAAGCCCTGAGCCTGGCACTGCGCACAGTGCCCTTCGATCCGGTCGCCGTTGAAGTGTTGTTGCAGAAACAGTCGCAAGCAACAGCAGAACTGCAACTAGCCTTGCAGACACAATGGCTGGCTCGCGTCACCGCCATGAGCGACGCAGAGCGGCAATCTTATGCGGACAGGTTGCAAAAGATCGTCGAACGCGGGCCGCATGGGCACAAGAAAAAGGACTGACAGGTTCAGGCTGCGCTTTGCCTGATACTCACCTGATTGCGCCCCGCTTTTTTTGCCGCATAAAGGGCTTTGTCGGCGGCTTTTAGGATATCTTCTACAGGAACGGGTGTGCGTTCTTTTCCCGGCTGACCCGATTGCGGCATCTCCAGCCCAATGCTGATCGTGACGTTAACCTGCAAACCTTGATCCGTTAGCAGGAACGGCGCGCGACAAATGCTGTCACAGATGGTCTCAGCCAGTTTTCTGGCTTGCTTTTGTGACACATCGGGCACCGCGAACATGAACTCTTCACCGCCGATACGGGCGACAAAACCTTTGGATCCAAGTGCGCTTTGCATGCGTTTTGCGGCCTGCGTCAGAACACAATCACCGGCACCATGGCCATGGCAGTCATTGATGGTCTTGAAGTGGTCCAGATCCGCCAGCATGACGGCAAAGCCATGCCCGGTACGGGCAGACTGACGCGCGATCTGATCCAATGCCCGCATGGCGTAACGACGATTGTGCAGCCCGGTGAGCGGATCAATCCAGGACTCGGCGATCCCTTTTCTCAGTGATACGCGCAGATGATCAAGCCGTGCCTTGCGCGCAATCTGATTATTCAGCCGCAACAGAATCTCTTGCGCGCAGAACCCCCCAAGGCATACGGCGTCCGCTCCTCTGTCCAGCGCTTCCGAGGCATGCACGGCATCGTTGTCCTGCAAGACGCCAATCAGGACGGTATTCCGGGTTGCTGCCCGTGACCTGAGATCCGCAAGGACATTCAGCGCGGATGGGTGCGAGCCCAATTCGACGACAATCGCGTCCGGTATCGGCCCGGACAAAACGCCTTGTAAGTTCGATTGAAGGTGCCAGGACAGATCGAAACGGTGCTGGCCTTGCAGGGCCTTGTACCAAAGGGCACCGGTTTGGACCGTATCGGCCAAGATATCAACCCGGGCCGCGTTCGGGGGGCTGATCATCACAGGGGCGGGTTCCCCAAATCCAATAGGTTGCGATCCGGTGCTGACCTGCAAATCTTGAGTAACCGCGCGCGCGCGCAAAAGGCTGCGAATGCGTGCCAGCAGCAACGTATCTTTGAAAGGATGCGTCAGCACATCGTCCAGCCCGTCTTTCAGGGCACGCAGGCGCGCGTTTTTGTCATTCTGTGCTGCCAGTACGACGACGGGCACGTCATCAAGGCCAGATACTTCGGTGAGGGCTTTCTTGACATCAGCTGCTGTTCCGTCGGGCAATGTTTGGGCCGTCAGAACTAGGTCCGGCTGCACGCGGCGTGCAAGGGCTTGTAGCCCTTCAAGTTTTCCACCCTGTACCACGTGGTACCAGGCAGCAGTCAGTTGAACCTTCAGCATTATGCGGTTGGTTGATACCCCGTCGAGGACAAGGATGGTGCCTTGCACAGACATAGTCGTTCACCGTTGATTGCATGCGTGAACAAATTGTTTATGAGTCTGGTTAACAAACTCTTTCCAGCACCATTCTCTGAGCGCAGTTTATGCCCCTTTCGTCCGATTCAGCCGAGACTCTTGCTCTGACAGCCCTGGGGTGGTTGGTCAGCAACGACGAGCTTTTGCCTTTATTTCTTGGCTCGACGGGCGCTTCGATCGGGGATGTTCGCAATCGGGCCGGTGATCGGGACTTTCTGACTTCGGTTCTCGATTTTCTGGTGCTTGACGATTCGTGGGTCATGGCGTTTTGTGACGCCAACTCAATCGCCTATGATCACCCGGCCCAGGCGCGGGCGGTTCTGTCAGGCGGCGGCGATGTAAACTGGACCTGAACACCTTTTCCGCAGGAGCACGCGATGCCAATAGAAGCAATCGTCTTCGACAAGGATGGCACTTTGTTCGATTTTGCCAAAACCTGGGGAACGTTCGGGCGCTCGTTGCTGATGCGCCTGACAAAGGGGGATGTAGACCGGGCGGTGGAACTCGGCAGCGTCATCGGATTTGACTTCGAGCAAGAGCGGTATACCACAGATAGCATTGTGATAGCCGCAACGGTCGAAGAAATCGCCGAAGTGCTTATTTCGCATGTTGACGATGTGACATTGCAGGAAGTTGTGGACATGATGAACGCCGAAGCCGCGGCGGCTCCTCAATCCCCTGCCGTTCCGTTGGGTCCGTTCCTGAAAGGGTTGCAGCAATCCGGGATCAAACTGGGCGTTGCGACAAATGACAGCGAGCATCCGGCATTGCAGCATCTGGAATCTGCGGGAATACGCGAACACTTCGATTTTATCGCCGGGTATGACAGTGGTCATGGGTTCAAACCGGGGCCAGGTCAGTTGCTGGCCTTTTCCGCACAGATCGGGGTCGAGCCGTCGCGCATCGCAATGGTAGGTGACAGTGTTCATGACCTGCAAGCGGGACGCGCAGCCGGAATGATCACCATTGGCGTTTTGACCGGATTGGCCGAAGCAGAAGCGCTGGCGCCGATGGCGGATGTTGTCCTGCCGGATATCGGTCACATTCCGGCATGGCTGGCCGAAAAATGATGCGTTGATCCGGAAAATCGACGAACAATTATAGAAAACCGACAAGCTCTGTCGCAGATGGAGCGGCCAGAAATGCGTCTTCGGGTCTTGCTTGTATCAAGCCAGAACGGAGGCAACCATGGCCGAGACCAACACACGCAAACGCCGCGGCGGAGGACGCGCAGGTGCGGCAGCACGCAGGGGCAGCGCGGTGATTGACCAGATGCCGTGGGACCCACCCATCAATATAGATCGCCCGACTGAACCGCTGGATCAGGCCGGGATCGAAGCGATCCATGAAGGGGCCATGCGAATTCTGGAAGAAATCGGGATCGAATTCTACAACGAAGAGGCAATCGGCATCCTGCGTGAGGCGGGGTGCACGATCAATGGTGACAACGTCCGCATGGGGCGCGATTTCGTCATGGAGATGATCGCCAAGGCGCCCAGCCAGTTTTCCATCACGCCCCGCAATGTTGACCACAGGATCGAGATCGGTGGAAAGAACATCCTGTTTGGCAACGTTTCGTCGCCGCCCAATTACTGGGACATGGAGATTGGAAAGAAAGTGCCCGGCAATCGCGAGATGTGCCAGAATCTTCTGAAACTGACGCAGTACTTCAACTGTATTCACTTCGCAGGCGGATATCCTGTAGAACCCGTCGATATTCATGCCAGCGTCCGGCATCTGGATGTGCTGTATGACAAGCTGACCCTGACCGACAAGGCGATGCACGCTTATTCGTTGGGTAAGGAACGTGTCGAAGATGTGATGGAAATGGTGCGCATCGCGGGCGGTCTCAGCCATGAGGAATTCGAGGCCTCGCCACGGATGTACACCAACATCAACTCGACCTCGCCGTTGAAGCATGACCATCCGATGATTGATGGCTGCCTGAGATTGGCGCGGCGCGGGCAGGCGATTGTCGTAACCCCCTTTACGCTGGCGGGAGCAATGGCGCCCGTAACAATGGCGGGGGCGGTTGCCCAGTCTCTGGCCGAAGCCTTATGCGCTATCGCTTTGTTCCAATATGTGCGCCCCGGTATTCCCTGCGTAATCGGAACGTTCACGTCGAACGTGGACATGAAATCAGGCGCGCCCGCTTTCGGGACGCCGGAATACATGCGCTCGACCCAGATGACCGGGCAGATGGCGCGATATTATGGGCTGCCGCTGCGTTCATCCGGTGTGTGTGCGGCCAATGTGCCAGACGGGCAATCCGTGTGGGAAACCTCGAATTCGCTCTGGGCGGCCGTGCAGTCGGGCACCAACATGGTGTACCACGCCGCCGGTTGGCTGGAAGGCGGCCTGATCGCAAGCCCGGAAAAATTCATTATGGATTGCGAGGTTTTGCAGCAAATTCAGCGGTATATGAACCCTGATCTGACCGCGACCGGGCCGGATGAGATTGCTTTGGATGCCATCCGCGCGGTTGGCAATGACGGTCACTTTTTTGGAATCCAGCATACACAGGACCGCTACACCACGGCCTTCTACCAGCCTTTCCTGAGCGACTGGAAGAACTATGAAGGCTGGGAGGCCGCAGGCGGCATCTGGACGGCTGAGCGTGCGCATCACATGTTCAAAGAGATCATCTCGAGCTTTGAGGCCCCTCCGATGGACGATGGTATCCGCGAGGAACTGGCCGAGTTTGTCGAACGCCGCAAGGCTGAAGGCGGTGCGCCGACAGACTTCTGACATGGTGAGTAGTGTCGGTTTGATACTCCGTTGTACTCACAGCAACTCGGGGCGGATTTTGGCTATTTGTTAAGGTTTCTCAGACCACAGTGCCAAGGACACCAATCTGAGGCATCCGATGCATGGTCTGATCAACCGGGCGATACAGTCTTTTGTCGGCGCAACCTATGGGCAATCCTGTTGGGTTCGCGTGACCGAAGGTGCGCGGCTGGGGTTTGTCGAGTTTGAAGCCATGCTCATCTATGATGATGAAATGACGACCCGTGTGCTCGAGGCCCTGAGTATTGATCTCAACCGACCGCAGGCGGAAATCCTTGAAGATCTGGGAACATATCTGGTGTCCCACCCGAATATGGAAGGGCTGCGCCGACTGCTCAGGTTTGGGGGTGTCACCTATGTCGAGTTCCTTCATTCCCTCGATGATCTTACGGATCGTGTAAGACTGGCTGTCTCTGATCTGAATTTGCCTGCGCTTGAGTTGAGAGAGCTTTCAGCCACGGAATACCAGTTGTGCTGCCTTCCGGATATGCCGGGATTTTCCAGTGTTATGGTCGGGGTCCTGCGCGCGATGGCCGATGATTATGGCGCGCTGGTGATGCTGTCGCATGAGGGTCGGCAGGAGTGTTGTGAAATCATTTCAATCATTTTGGTCGAAAGCGCCTTTGCCGAGGGGCGCCATTTTGATCTGGGGGCTCGGAACAGATGACACATACTCAGGAACTGGCAGATCTTCTGGAAACACTTTGCCCGATGTTTTTGTTGGTGGACCGCAGCGGATGCATTCAACAAGCGGGCCCGACATTGCAAAAGTTGCGGCCCGAGTTGCCTTTGGTCGGGCTGGGGGTTCTGGACGTGTTCGAGCTGATCCGCCCCAGAACAGTCACCACCCTTCCCGCATTGATGTCGATGGCCGGTGCCAAACTGCATCTGAGATTTCGCGATGAACCGCGTACGACCCTGAAAGGTCTGGTCGCACCCTTGCCCGAGTCAGGCGGTGCAGTCATCAATCTGTCATTCGGTATTTCGATTTTGGACGCGGTTCGGGATTACGCCCTGACGAGCGCGGATTTTTCCGGCACCGACCTGGCGATCGAGCTGCTGTATCTGGTCGAAGCCAAATCCGCCGCGATGGAAGCATCCCGTTCACTTAATCTCAGGCTTCAGGGGGCAATGCTGGCCGCGGAAGAGCAGGCATATACCGATACATTGACGGGATTGAAGAACCGTCGAGCGATGGATCATTTGCTGGGGCATCTGATCCTGGCAAATTCTACATTCGCCCTTATGCATCTGGATCTGGACTTCTTCAAATCCGTGAATGATCGGCTGGGCCATGCAGCCGGGGATTACGTTTTGCAACAGGCGGCCCGCATCATGCTTGAAGAGACGCGTGGCGACGATACGGTTGCGCGGGTTGGCGGGGATGAGTTTGTCATTATTTTCAAAGACCTGACGCGGGAAGAAACTCTGGAGTCCATCGCGGGGCGCCTGATCGCGAGGTTGAATGAACCCATGATGTTTCAGGACCAACCGTGCTGTATCTCTGCAAGTATCGGAACGGCCTTATCCACCCAGTTCAAGGTTGCCAAAGCCGCTGACATCCTTCACGCCGCCGACGTTGCCCTTTATCAGGCCAAGCGAGATGGCCGGTCCTGCCATCGCCTGTATTCCACTCTGATCAAAGCGCAAACCTGAGTTTTGCCTGTTTTCGGGTCAAAGATCTCAGCAAATTATCACGCGAGCTGAACGGCCTTTGTTACCTGCTTGGCAATCTGGTGCCGGATGGGTGGCAGTTCTCCAACCACTGGCAGCAGAACGCCTTTGAACCCTGCTTGGCTCAATCCGGCGGGTACGTCTTCAATTGCGTGCCCCCCGGTGCAGGCAAAGAACGGAAGGCACAGTGCCTGGGCCCCCGTGCCGGTTGCGGCATCGGAAATGGATGGCGGCTCTTCAACAAACCCAACGCGGACAGATTTGAAAACCAGCATTTCCTCAAGTTGAGATGCGAAGTTCAGTGCCACGGCCGACGGGTTTCGGCTACGCCCCGACCCATGTGCGGCAATGACCAGATCGGTCGACGCAGTTACCCAATTTCTTTCGGACAACTCAGATTGCAGGGCTTGCGCGGTCATTTCCGGTAGCTCTGGGTCAACACCCAATGGGTCTAGGATGCGCGCTTTGTGATCCCCTAACCGCTTGGGCAAAGCGCTGGTGACAAACCACCCATTTGCCATGAAAAGCGGATAGATGACCGTGTTCTCCGGCAGGCTGTTCAGCTTAGCCTCGAACGCGCCGGGCGCGGCCAGAGTTGCTGAATGCACCGTTACATGCTCGGTCAGGGCGTCGACTGTAGCCGCAAAGGCAGCCAGAGCAGCCTCGGCCGGTTCCGGATCGGACGGCTGGCCATGTGCGACGATGATGGCATGTGGCATTTGGATCTCCTGACACGATATGCGTTAGGTGCCTCTGTGCGAACCGAAGTCAACACTACTGTTAGCCCAGAACCGTTAGCCAAAGCCAGACAGTCAGGATGGATGTGGCTGTCCCAATGAGAACAGCCGAAGCTGCCACCCGCTTGGCGCGGCCATACATGTTAGCAAAGATATAGGCGTTGAACCCCGGCGCCATGGCTGCGTTCAACACGCCCGAGCGGAACAGATCCTGTGGCAGCCCTGTGGATTTGCCGAATATCCACACAAGGCTGGGATGCAGCATCAGCGAGATACAGCAAACAAAAGCGATGGTGCGCAGATCACCTTCGGGTTTGTATTTGACTAGTACCCCGCCCAGTGCAAACAGGGCGCCGGGCAGGGCGGCCCGCGTGATCAGACCAAGGGCTTCGTCCACCACAGCCGGGATGGCCAACCCGGACAGATTAACCACGAATCCCAGTGCAATACCAAGGATCAGCGCGTTCTTGAACATTGCGGACAGAACGGAACGCGCCATGCGTACGCCACCGTTTCCGCGATTGCGGACAACCTCCATCACCGTGATCCCCACGCCGTAACAAAAGGGGGAATGGAAGGCGATAATCGCATAATTACCTGTCAGGTTCTCGGGACCATAAGCGCGTTCAGTAATCGGCAATCCCAGCAGAACCGAGTTAGAGAACAGGCAACAAAACCCGATTGCCACGCAGTCTTCCCATTCGCGGCCGAAAAGGATGCGCGCACCAAAAAGGCCAGTGATGAAACACAGGGCGGCGGCAGAATAGAAACTTGCCAAAAGCCGGGGATCGAAACTGGCGCTGAGGTCCAGATGCGCGATGGCAAGAAACAACAGGCATGGGATCGCGAACCCTTGAGTAAATCTCATCAGCCCGTCGACATGGTCTTCTTTGAAATATCCTGTTCGTGTTGCCGTGTAACCGGCGCCGATCACAAGAAAGACAGGAAGAATGACGTCAATCAGACTTTGCAGCATTTGGCCCCCGTGCAACGGCCAGGTTGCGATATCTTATGCAAAAGGAACAGGGGCCTGAAACGCGTGATGTATCACCATCCCGTCATAGGCGGGGGTGATATTGTCCGGAGTTTCTGCATCGACGGTCATATAGTCCAGATCGATATGCATGTTGGTTAGTATCGCCTGTTTTGGTTGCAGCTTCTCAATCCACTCAAGCGTTTTTTCCAGATGTGCATGTGTGGGATGAGGGCTTCGGCGCAGGGCGTCGATTATAAGATATTCCAACCCTTCCATTTCAGGCCATGCGTCGTCGTATATTTCGGCAACATCCGGCAAATAGGCGAGCCGTCCCATGCGAAAACCTAGAGAATCTATCGAGCCGTGATTGACCTTGAATGGACGAAACGGAATGGGCCCGCCCGGTCCGTCGATTTCGAACGGCCCGTCGATGGACTTGAGGTCGAGGATCGGAGGATAAGGTGACCCTTCGGGTTGAATGAAGGCGTATCCAAACCGCCCCAGCAGGGCGTTCTGAGTATCACCATCAGCCCAGACCGGTACACGGGTTTTCATGTTGAACACGATCATGCGCAGGTCGTCGATTCCATGGACATGATCCGCGTGAGAGTGTGTATAGACTACACCATCAAGCCGCCCGGTGCCCGTGTCCAGCAACTGGCTGCGCATGTCCGGGGTCGTATCAATCAACACTGAGGTTGTGCCGCCGGGGCCGTCACGCTCGACAAGCAGGGAACAGCGCCGGCGAATGTTCCTGGGGTTAGCAGGATCGCAAGCACCCCAGTGGCCACCCAACCGGGGTACGCCGCCTGACGATCCGCAGCCCAGAATGGTAAATCGCAATTCGGTCATGCAGCGGCCCTGTTCGTTGCCGCCTTGCTGAACAGCCGGTCAAAGTTCGCCTGAGTTTGGGCGGCAAAAGCCGGATACTCCAGACCGAACACTTCAGCCCCTTTTCGGGCTGTATGTGCGGTATAGGCCGGTTCGTTTCGCTTGCCACGATAAGGGGGCGGCGCAAGATAGGGCGCATCGGTTTCCACCAGAATGCGATCCACCGGCGCGCTTGCGAAAATGTCGCGCAACTCGTGGCTTTTGGGAAAGGCCGCAATGCCGGACATGGACAGATAAAATCCCAGATCCAGCGCGGCTTTGGCCAGCTCGGCCGAGGACGAGAAACAGTGCATCACGCAGGAATAAGGCGCATTGCGATACTCTTCGGCCAGAATTCGGGCCATATCGTCGTCTGCCGCGCGGGCATGAATGATCAAAGGCAACCCTGTGCGCTGGGCGGCTTCAATATGAATGCGCAGGGATTGCTTCTGAAGCTCAGCGCTATCGGCTGTGTAGTGGTAATCCAGACCGGATTCGCCGATGCCCACAAATTTCGGGTGCTGTGCCAACGCGACCAGTTCATCGACCGAGACCATAGGCTCGTCTGCGGCGCTCATCGGGTGGGTGCCTGCGGCGTAGAATACCGGTGCATGGGCCTCGGCAATTGCACGGACCGTAGGTTCATTGCGCAGTTTGGTGCAAATCGTCACCATCCGGGTCACGCCAGCCTCAGCCGCGCGCGAGATGATGTCGTCCAACTGACCGTCAAAATCCGGGAAGTCCAGATGGCAATGACTGTCGGTGATCTGGGGGATGTCGCTCATCTGACCTGGCCGGCGGTTTCCTGTATCTTGAACACCGTATCTAGGACCAGAGCGGCAGGGTCAAGGTTCACCGCCTGACCATGTCGCGCGCGGGCTGTGATTGTCGCGGCGACTTCGGCCCAGCGACGGGCCTGATCCGAAGAATTCGACAGTCTGGCCAGCGTTTCAGCTTCATTCGGGGCGGCCTCAGAGGTCGGCGGTGCGCCGGTTGCCCCGGTCAGGGCCAGCCGAGACAAGGCAACATCGATCAGTGTCAGCAGCAGATCAAAGCGCTCGGCTGCGCCACGTTGGGCCGCAGCCTCGGCCAGGGCCAGTGCGCGCTGGCGGTCAAGGCGGGGCAGGGTACCCAGAATGGCAATCAGCTCGGCATAGATTTCAAGCCCACCAAGATTGATCAGGCGAACCGCGCCCCCGACCGAGCCAGCGGCCAAAGAAGCCAGATGTTCGGGTTGCGCTGGTAAGGTCGTCCCGGTTTGCGACAGCGCGTCCTGCATATCCCCGGCACTCAGGGGGCCTAGACGTAGGGTGCGGCAACGAGAACGGATAGTTGGCAGCAAGCGCGAGGGTTGGTGCGACACCAGCAAAAGGGTTGTACGCGCCGGAGGTTCTTCTAACATCTTCAGTAACGCGTTGGCGGCGCTGACATTCATCTCATCCGCTGAATCCACGATTACGACCCGGCGCCCACCATCGGCAGAGGACAGGCCAAAGAACTTTCCCAGTTTTCGGATGTCATCTACAATGATTTCGTTGCGCAGCCGCCCCTGATCATTCAGCGACCGGGCTATCGCGGCCAATCCCGGCTCGGCCCCGGCCAGAATGCGACGTGACACCGGGTGGTCGCGATCAATGTCGAGCGTCTCTGGCGGTGGCGGCGCGCCAAACAGCCCACCGTCGTTTGCCAAAGGTGTTGCCAGCAAGAACCGCGCAATCCGCCAGGCCAACGTTGCCTTGCCGACGCCACGCGGCCCGGTCAGCAACCAGCCGTGGTGCAGCCGGTCCGAGTTGTAGGCGGTCAGAAACGCCTGTTCCGCCGCATCCTGACCAAAAAGCCGGGCGGTCTCGCGGGGATGCGGCGCACCGGGCACCTGATCCGGAGAGGGGATTTCGTCATTCATCGTCTATCGCAAAGCAGCCTGGACGATTTCTGTCACATCCTGCGCAACGCTGTCCATGTCCCGGTTACCGTCCACCACGCGGAAACGGTCGGAAAACTCATGGGCCAGTGCCAGAAAGCCCGCCCGCATTTTCCTTTGTAGGTCCGGGCCGAAATCTTCGAACCGTTCTTCCGCGCCTTGCCGCCCTTTGGCGCGGGACAGGCCGGTATCGGGGTCCATGTCGATCAGCAGCGTCAAGTCCGGCTCGCGCTTGATCATCAGGCTGTGCAGCTGATCAACAAGGCCGCGCAGATCGCCCCGCGACAGGCCCTGATACATACGTGTGCTGTCGGCAAAGCGGTCGCAGATCACCACTTGCCCTGCGGCAAGTGCGGGTTCGATCGTACGTTCCAGATGGTCGCGGCGGGCGGCCGTGAAAAGCAGGATTTCCGTTTCGGCCGACCAGCGGTCGGGATCACCTTCCAATACCAGGCTGCGGATTTCCTCCGCGCCGGGTGAGCCGCCCGGTTCACGCGTCAAAACGACCTCATGACCCTGCGCCCGCAGTTGATCCGCCAGCATCCGCGCCTGAGTTGACTTGCCTGATCCGTCAATGCCTTCGAAAGTCAGAAATAACCCCGCCTTGGTCACATCGACTCCAGTGGGTTATTGATCACGTCTTTCAGAACAATGCCGCCAACGGTCAGCATACGAACGACAAATCCACCAATTGCAACATCTTCCGCTGCCACCAGCGGACGTCGAATTTCCGGCAATCCTTCAGGCTTGATGACAAGCTCGGCCAGTTGCTGGCCTTTCTTGACCGGCGCATTGATAGGACCCTGATAGACAACTTCAGCCTTGACGTTTTGTGTGCCCAGAACCGGAAACAGAACCGTCAGATCGCCGTCAGGTACAAGACCAACAGTCTTTTTCTCGCCCATCCACAGCTTGGCTTCGGCTATCGGCGTTTCCGCGTTGGCAACTGTCCTCTCGACAAAATTTCGAAACGACCAGTTAACCACGGCCTCAGCCTCCTCTGCCCGTTGACCGGTGCTGTCCAGCCCGCTGAGGACAAAGATGACACGCCGGTCGCCTTGTTTGGCGGAGCCGACCAGGCCGTATCCTGCCTCCTGCGTGTGGCCGGTTTTCAGGCCATCCGCGCCGATGCTCAGTTTCAGCAACGGGTTACGGTTGCGGGCATTCGACGGCGCACGGCCATCGAATTCGAATACCTCTTCTGAAAACAGAGGGTAATATTCTGGGAAGTCGGTAATCAACCTGTCGGCCAGAACCGCCAGGTCATGAACCGACATCATATGTCCGGCGGCAGGCCACCCATTCGAATTCGCAAAGTTCGAGTTGTTCATACCCATCTGCTTGGCGCGTTGGGTCATATATCGGGCAAACCCGGCCTCTGTGCCGTCAGGGCTTAGCGCCTCGGCGAGGACCACGCAGGCGTCGTTGCCTGACAGAACGATGATGCCGCGCAGTAGGTCTTCGACCCGAACCCGGTCCTGCGTGTTCAGAAACATGGTCGAGCCGCCATAGCTCATCGCGTGTTCGGACACGGGCAGGGTTTCGTCCAGCGTCAATCTGCCGTCACGCAGCGCTTCGAAAGCTACATACAGCGTCATGAGCTTGGACATGGATGCAGGCGGCAAGGGCTGATCGGAGTCTTTTGCCAAAAGCACCGTACCGGTGGATTGATCGATCACATAAGCTGCGCGGGCAGATGTATCAAAAGCCTGAGCCGGGATTGCCAGCACGGTAAGCCCAATGGCCAGAACAGAAGTTCGCAATGAGGATAGCATCTTATGCCTCCTTGTATTTAGTCGGACACCGTGAACGCATCTTTGAAACCAAGATCCTTTACATCTTTTTGAATGGCTTTGCGTTCGGCCCGGGTTGCGGCGGGGCCAACCAGGACCCGCCATACTGTTTTGTTTTCGGTTTTCAGTTCCCGCACAACAGTCGACATGCCATTCCGACGCACTTTCTCAGCAGCGGTATTCGCATTTGCTTCGACGCTGAATGTGCCGATCTGCACAAATGGTTTGCTCAGCGACGACGCAGCGCCTGTCGCTGCCGCTGCGGCCGGAACCGCTTCGGTCGCGTCAATCGCGGATGCTGCGCCTTCGATGGGGTCTAGTGGTGTTTCGGTGATTTCAGCGGGGTCTTTCTTTTGCCACCACTTCCGTTTTGCAGGCTTTTCGGCGGGGGCCTCGACGGGCGCATCTGACAACGCTGGTGTAGCTGCGGCTGCCGCAACATCTGCGGCCACATCAGCACCGCCTGTTGCTGCACCCGCCGCAGCCACGGTGGCTCCCGCAGCTGCTGCTGCTGCTGGCTCTTTTTTCTGCCACCACTTCCGCTTGGCCGGTTTCTTTTCAGCGGGCTCTGACGGATCCTCAGTGGCCGCCGCCGCATCGGTGGTCGCTTCCGTACCTTCGGTCGCCTCGTTGGCAGAACTTGCCGCTTCCGCCGCGACCACTGCTGTACCGGCTGCTGCTGCTGGCGCCTTCTTTTGCCACCATTTCGGCTTGGCCGGTTTTTCGGTATCTGCCGCGGATGGGGCGTCGGTGGCCGCGGCGTCCGACACCGCAGCCTTATCCGTCGCCTCGTCTTCCGGTTTGGGCGCGTCCTCAGGTTGTGATTCCTTTACAGTTTCACGGCGCAGGGCGACGACACTGACCTTTGTCGGCGCGCCCGCCAGCATTCCGAGCTGTTCCGCAGCCGCAGATGAAACCTGAATCGCTGGGCCGGGCAGGTTGCGTTCACGTCGGAACAGGGCCCCTGTTACGGACTTGTTGTTTGCAGTGTTCGTAATCACGACACGCTCGGGCTGGGATACTTCCGGGTAGGCAACCCAGATACCGCCCAGCGAGGGCCTGCCATCCCAAAGCCCTGCTTCGGTGACCTGAAAAACCTCGGGGGCTTCGACGTCACGCTGCGAGCCCGAGGCCACCTCGGGAAGGAGTTCAGTTTTGTTTGAGTTTTCTTCAGGTTTTTCAGCCTCTTGAAGAATATCCTCACACCCGCTCAGAACTGTCAAAGTCAACGCCAGATACGCCAACCGTTTCGGTCCCGGGCGTGTCATGATCGCTCGCTTCATCTGCTTATCCCTTGCCTGAAGGGGTCTCGTTCTCGGAACCCCGCTGCCGGTCTGCTGGTTCTGCTTGCCAGCCTGTTTCGGTCTATTTCGGGGATCATAACGCGGCTGAAGAGTCATGGAAAGACCGCTGCGCGGGCTTCGGCAAGAAATCCCGATTTCGACTTGCCTCTGGCCGAACTTGCGCTTAGACCCTGCCTTCGACGGGGAGGTGGCAGAGTGGTCGAATGCGGCGGTCTTGAAAACCGTTGGGCGTGAGAGCGTCCCCAGGGTTCGAATCCCTGTCTCCCCGCCACTCATACCTGTCTCACTTCAGTTGTGTTTTCTGACCCGAAATTGTGTCGCAATTTCCGCGAGTTGGCGCGTGCGCTTTCAATCAGAGACGGAGCAGACTGTACATTCAGAGCGCAATTCCGGCCGCAGTCTCAGTGCCGCATTTTGGCGGGGTCGCTTTGGGCTGGATTTCCCTGATAACCTGCAATTTACAGGGAATTTTCGCGAAACAGGTCTGAGTTCCGTTATTTCACCTGTCGGAACTGTATGTTTTTCAGAGGTTTATGTTGCAAATTCCCTAAAAAGTGGAACAGGGAACTTCCTCGCGGGAACAGAGAATTGTTCCACCGGATCAGGTAGGGCAAACCCTGTATCAGGGACGCAGGATTTGAAGCTATAAAAAGCCGAACTGGCGTTCCTGTTCGGTCCAGTCAACTGGGTGGGTCACGCTGACCAGACGCTTGAGTGTGAGTTCGGGCGGCTGAGTGCCGTCGAGAATCGCGGCTTGAATCTTCGGTGAGAGAAACGCGAGCTGGGAACGGGTACGGATGAAGGCGCAGGGAACGCTCTCGCGGCGTGCAATCTCCATCAGTTGAACTCCGGATTTCAGATCTCGGGCCCAGCCATGGGCGCGGATCAGCATGGACCGGAGGTGGGGATCAGGTTGGGGTGCCATATCTCCGGCGATGACCTTGGCCTCGACGCCGCGGCGGCGCAGATCGAAAGATGCGGTGACGTGGGTGAGATCCGGGTGCAGATGGTCCGCAGCAATACCAACTGCGCTTGCCAGAGTCTTGGGGTTTAACTCGAGTTCAAAGTGTCCTCGTGCAATTTCGCCGCTGGCCAGAAGAGCAGCGCCCACATAACCGCCTTGGCGTTGAAGCCGAGTCACCAAATCGGCAATTGACGTCTGGATCACCGCGGCTGACCCAGCCTCGGGCTGCGCCAGTACTTGGTGCGCGGCGGCGGCCTCTTGAAGATGTCTGGCGATGACATCAATGACTGCGTTTTCCAGCGCCGGGCCGGGCAGTCGCCAGCCGGAGGTATCCTTGCCGCCCGAGATCAGTCGATTGGAGACGTAATAGCGCAACCGTCGGCCTTTGCGCGTGGTGTGGGTTGGCGTCAACCGATCACCAGTTTCGTCCTGCAGCAGACCAGTGAGCCAGGCGCCGGGGTCATTGGTGCGTTGGCGCGCATCAGGTGAAGGGTCTGCACGGGATCGCTGCGACGCTTCGCGCATTTTCTCCTGCACCCGGTCCCAGATGTCCTGGTCGATGATCGCCGGATGTTGCCCGTCCCAGATCTTATCCTTGTGCCGGATTTTTCCGAGGTAAACCGGGTTGCGCAGCAGATAATAGATCTGGCCGCGTGACAGCGGGCAATTCCCCTTCACGCTTCCATCCGCCCGAACAGCCCGTTTTGATCGCAGGTCTTCTGCCGTTGCCCGCTCTTCTACTTTGCGCAGGCAACCCAGCTCATCATAGAGCCCAAAGAGATGCCGGACCGTTCTGGCCTCATCCTCATTCACGACCAGCGTTCTTGCTTTTGGGTCGGGGTGGCGGTCATAGCCGAGCGGCAGGTTGCCGCCCATCCAAAGCCCCTTTTTCTTAGACGCTGCAATCTTGTCGCGAATACGTTCCGCGGTGACTTCCCGTTCAAACTGAGCAAAGGACAAGAGTACATTCAGGGTCAACCGACCCATGGATGAGGAGGTGTTGAATGCTTGTGTGACGGACACAAAAGAACAGTTCGCTTGTTCCAGCCGTTCGACCAGCTTGGAGAAGTCGGCGAGCGATCGGGTCAGCCGGTCGATCTTGTAGACCACAACCATGTCGATGCGCCCGACATCTATCTCTTCAAGAAGGCGCTGAACGGCAGGGCGCTCTAGGTTGCCGCCCGACAGGCCACCGTCATCGTAGCGGTCTGGCAAAAGGGTCCAACCTTCGTGCCGCTGGCTGGCGACATAGGCCGCGCAGGCCTCATACTGAGCGTCCAGCGAATTAAAGTCCTGGTCCAGTCCATCTTCTGAGGACTTGCGCGTATAGATCGCGCATCGGATTTTACGGCGCGGGCTCATTTGGCGATCTTTCGGGTGAGTCCGAAAAAACGCGGCCCTGACCAATGCGCGCCGGTAATCTCTCGGGCTATGGCTGAGAGCGAGCGATAGGACCGACCGTTCCAAGTGAAGCCGTCCCCTGTCACATCGACCATATGGGTCACGCCATTCCACTCGCGCAGCAGGCGCCCGCCGGGTTTAAGAGCAGGGCAGGCTGGCCGGGGTTTTTTCTCGGAACCCTTTTCCAGCGTGGCTTTGACCTGCCAGGGTAGCCCGCCATGACAGCGGGACTGCATCTCAAAGGCGATAAAACGGCGCAGGAAGGGTTGGCTGAGCATGGCGGGCGCGGGTTGATCAAACAGTTGCTGCCAAAGCGTGACCAGATCCGATCGACTCATGGCGGCCAGATCGGCGACGTCGCTGGTCTTGGTCATGACTCTTCTCCTGTTCCCGCCGTCAGGTGATACGTGGATGATCCATTTTGTTTGTCGGATGTCCGCCGTTCAATCGTCGCGCCTTTCTTCCGTAACCCACTCAATGCCGCTCGGACCGAATGAGGCTGCCACCCCGTTGCTTTGCAGAGCGCCTCAAGGCTGGCACCGTTCGGGCGACGCAACAAAGCTTGCACCTTGTCAATTTTGGTTGGTTTGGATTTGGACATGTATTGTCTCCTCTGATCTGGGGCTGGCGGAATGCCGAACCCCCGTACCGAGGAGCGCCCGAATGGCTCGGGCGTGGGTTCAGTGATGCGTGGTTCGCAGCAACAGTCCAGCTCTTTCTGGGGCAATCCGAAGAGGGCTGTGTTATGTCGGGTGTTGCTGCTGTACCCCCGATTATTCGTCAACAATCTTAATTGGTTACTTTTTGCTTGGGGGTTGCAAATGCAAAAGCCCGCGCATAGATTCTAGCCAGCCCTGCAAGGGACAAGGTCCCACGGGGAGGTGAATACATCTCCCAGGCAGCATTCGGCGCCGCATTTTTCGAAGCGGATAAGACCGAGAGCATTCGAAGGGGCAACGAACCGGATCGATTGGTCCGGAGAGTTGCTATTCGTGCTCTCTCCGAATTCCCAACACGATCCTTTCTTGTCGACGCTAACGAGCGTCAAACGAAAGGAGGCGGCAATGCCTACTAAGAAAACACAGAGCGACACCAAGGCGTCCAACACGCCGATCTGGATGGCGGACAAAGTCATCCAATCTCAGATCAGCCAGATCAAGCCCTACGCCAACAACAACCGCGTGCACGCGGCCAAGAATATCGACAAGCTGAAAGCGTCGGTGGCCAAGTTTGGCTTTGTCACCCCGATCTTGTTGGATGGTTCGGGCACAATCATCGCGGGTCATGGCCGCTATGAGGCCGCTAAAGCCCTGGGGTTGAAGTCTGTGCCGACAGTTGTCGCGGATCACTTGTCAGACGCAGAAGTGCGGGCTCTGCGCATTGCGGATAACAAGCTGGCGGAATTGTCCGACTGGAACGAAGCTGCTCTGCAGATCGAGTTTGCCGAGCTGATGGATCTCAGCCTTGATGGTGAACTGGACTTTGATCTGGATATCACCGGGTTCGAAACACCGGAGATCGACATTATCATCGACTGCGCGGATGAGGTCACGGAGACTGAAGCGGAATCTGTTGAGACGCCGAACCCTGAGGCACCCGTAATCACGGAGCCTGGCGACCTCTGGGTTCTCGGAGATCATCGCATCTTCTGCGGGGATTCCTTGCAAGCCCAGAGCTACGACGCCTTGCTGGATGGCGAGACCCCGCAGATGGTCTTTACCGATCCGCCTTACAATGTGCCGGTCAATGGGCATGTCCGTTGCGGCACCGGCGGCGATCATCGCGAATTTGCCATGGCGTCGGGAGAAATGTCGGACAGCGAGTTCCGCAGCTTTCTTTCAGGCGTGACCAACCGGCTGTTTGACTGCTTGCCGGACGGTGGCATCGCGATGATCTGCATGGACTGGCATCACATTGAAGAACTGATTGCGTCCGGCAAGGCAGGTGGCTTTGATCTCATCAATCTCTGCGTCTGGAACAAGACCAATGGCGGGATGGGCAGCCTTTATCGTTCCAAGCACGAGCTGGTTTGCATCTTCAAGAAACCAGGTGCGGCGCATATCAACAATGTCGAACTGGGAAAACACGGGCGCAACCGGACCAATGTCTGGGACTATGCCGGTGTGAACAGCTTTGGGGCAGGGCGTGAAGCGGATCTCGCTGATCATCCCACGGTGAAGCCGACAGCCTTGGTTGCAGATGCCATCATGGATGTGAGCCACCGCGGTGATGTTGTGCTGGATACCTTTGGCGGATCCGGCGCGACGTTGTTGGCAGCTGAGAAAACTGGGCGCCGGGCGCGGCTGATTGAGCTCGATCCGGCTTATGTCGATGTCGCCATCCGCCGTTGGCAGGAGATGACCGGTGAGAGCGCCGTGCACGCGGTAACAGGCCAGACGTTCGATGCGCATTCTGCGGCAACTGATGCCACCTCAGAGCTGGAGGTGGGTCATGTCTGACAATACGAAAGAGTATGAGGTCGGCTACGGCAAGCCGCCCAAAGCAACCCGGTTCCAAAAAGGGCGATCCGGAAATCCGAAAGGACGACCGAAAGCTGCCAAAGGCGTGAATGCCAGCCTGAAACGCGAACTGGAAACCAAGATCACAGTCCGCGAAGGCAACCACGAAACCCGAATTTCCAAGGCGGAGGCAATTGCAAAGCGGCTCATGGCAGGTGCTTTGAAGGGCGACACGAAATTGCTGATGGCGCTTCTTAAGGTCGACTCTGATCTGTTTGGCGGTTCAGATGATGGGAGCGGACAGGCCAGCGCTGCTTTGGAAGGGCCGGATAAGGTCGACTACGACATCCTCCGGGATTTCTTTTCCAGCCAATTGGACGGTGACGGCGGTGCGGAAGATGAGGAGGCGGAAGATGACGGCTCCTGATCCAAAAATGGTCCTGCAAGCCGCGCGCGAGGTTTGCCGGGGCAATTTCTTTCCCTTTGTTTGGCGTGTGTTTGACACGCTGCACCAAGGAACTGACCACAGCTTTGATCCGGCTTGGCATGTGCGGGCCATGTGCCATGAGTTGGACAACGTTCGCGTCGGCGAGAACAAGCGGTTGATTATCAACATTCCGCCCCGGTGCCTGAAATCGGTCACCGTGGCCGTTGCCTATGTCGCTTATCTTCTCGGTCATAACCCCAGCGCCAAGATTATTGTTGCCAGCTACGGGCTGGATCTGGCACGCAAACATTCCGAGGATTGTCGTCGGATCATGTCTGCGCGCTGGTACCGGGGAATGTTCCCTGAAACGGTCTTGGCTAAAAAGGGCAACACCTCAGAAGAAATCCGCACCACAAAGGGAGGCAGCCGTAAGGCTGTCTCCATCGGAAGTTCTGTGACTGGACATGGCGCTGACTACACCATCATCGATGACCTGCTGAAAGCCGGCGATGCGGGCTCCGAAGCTGAACTGGTCAAGGCACAGGAGTTCATTGAGGGGACCTTGCTGTCGCGCTTTGACAACCCGTCCGAAGGGCGTGTGGTTATGGTTGCACAGCGGTTGCACGAGATGGATCCGCCGGGTTATCTGCTGGACCGCGATACCTATCGGCACCTGAACCTGCCTGCCATCGCCGAAGACCATGAGACAGTGCCTCTTGGGCGCGGAAGGGTCATGTGCCGCAAACCGGGTGATCTCCTTTGCCCGTCCCGTTTGGATCAGGACACGCTGGATACCAAGCGTCGTGAAATGGGCGCAGCCGTGTTCAATTGCCAGTATCAGCAGAACCCCATTGCTCCCGACGGGTCACCCCTGCGCTGGGAGTGGTTTGGTACCTACAAGACTATCCAAGATCGCCGCTGGTATCAGCTTGTCGTTCAAAGCTGGGATACGGGGATGTCTGCGGATCCCCGGTCCGACTTCTCGGTCTGTACAACCTGGGGGTTCCGAGAAAATGCGTGGTACCTTCTCGACGTCTGGCGTGGGCAGGTGGACTACCCAGACCTGAAAGCCAAGGCACTGCAGCTTGTCAGTCGCTGGGATCCGGATCGAGTTCTGATCGAGGATGCCGCTTCTGGCAAACCGCTTTTGGACGAATTGTTTCGTGATGACCGTCGGCGCTATGAACGCATTAGACCTGACAAGGACAAGGAAACCCGGTTCCAGTCCGCGTGCGGTCCTATCGAAGAGGGCAAGGTGTATCTGCCTGCAGACGCGCCCTGGCTGGCGGCGTTCAAACGGGAACTGCAGTCCTTTCCACGCGGTCGCAATGACGATCAGGTCGACAGCTTTGCCCACTTTCTGAACTGGTCCAAGGGATTGGGATTCTACCGCGCGCTAGGCCATGATCATCAGATAAACATCGAACGTCGCGAGCGCCGTCGCGAGCGGATCAGACGGCGGTAGAACAGAAACCAAAGTTCGAGGCCGGTAGTCGGCCTAGAACCGCCCAGCGAAACCTTGGTCATTGGGTCCGAACGGCGTATTTTGTTGAAAAACTCGGGCTTGATCGGTTGGTAAGTTGCTGATTCATTTCTTCCTAAAGGGAGGGATCAGCCATGATGGGACCGAGACAGGAAGCGCAAGCGTCGCTGTTTTACGAGTCCTCGCTGGAGGATCATGTCCCGCAAGACCACCTTTTGCGCTCGATTGACCGGTTCGTCGATCTGGGCAGCATTCGCGCGCACCTTACGGATTTCTACAGCCACACGGGCCGGCCCTCCGTCGATCCCGAACTGCTGATCCGCATGCTGTTGGTTGGCTATTGCTTCGGTATTCGATCCGAGCGACGGCTCTGCGAAGAGGTGCATTTGAACCTGGCATACCGCTGGTTCTGCCGTCTCGACTTGAACGACCGGGTGCCAGACCATTCCACGTTTTCCAAGAACCGGCACGGCCGTTTCCGGGAAAGCGAACTGTTGCGTCGTCTGTTTGAGACAACTGTGGCACGCTGCATTGAGGAAGGTCTCGTCAGCGGCCAGCGCATGGCGATTGATGCCAGCCTGATCGAAGCCTATGCTAACAAACGGAACTCAACACCGAAGGAAGACTGGGACGCGGCAAGCATTGACCCGGCAGATGCGTCCCGCGCGGTCCGCGAGTATCTCGACACGCTGGACGAGGCGGCATTCGGCGCGGCCAGCGAGGTACAGCCCAAGTTCACCTCACATTCTGACCCCGCCAGCCAATGGACTGCAGCCCGCAAAGGCCCTGCATTCTTCAGCTATTCCGACAATTATCTGATTGATACGGATCACGGTGTAATCGTCGATGTCGAAGCCACCAGATCAATCCGACAGGCAGAAGTCGGTTCAACAAAGACGATGTTGAACCGGGTCAAAGACAAGTTCGACCTGCACCCAGAACGGTTAATCGCAGATACCGCTTACGGTTCCGGCCCCATGCTGGACTGGCTGGTGAAGCGCAAGATCGCGCCGCACATTCCCGTTATCGACAAAGCTGGCCGGACAGATGGCACATGGTCCCATGCAGACTTTGAATGGGATCCCGAGAACAACCAATACATCTGCCCTGAGGGCGAAGCGCTCAAGCAGTTTCGTCGCAACTACTCTGATCCGAACCGTGGCCCGACGGGCAAGGGCGTGGCCAAGTATCAGGCCCTCAAACACACCTGCCTGGCGTGCCAGTCGAAGATGAAGTGCTGCCCAAACGCCGATGCTCGCAAAATCACCCGCGAAGAACATGAAGACGCACGCGATGTGGCACGCGCCATTCGCAAAACGCCCCAATACAAAGTCTCGGCAAAGCTCCGAAAGAAGGTTGAGATGCTGTTTGCCCACCTCAAACGCATTCTCGGGCTGGGACGACTCCGATTACGTGGCCCTTGTGGTGCAACCGACGAATTCCTCCTCGCCGCCACCGCCCAGAACCTCCGAAAACTGGCCAAGATCTTTCCCGCACCGCAGCAAACGAGCAAAGCCTGACAAGAAAGGCACTCGCGCTCAGTTCGGTACGCCTCTCTCTGCGCCAGCAACACGTTGTTTTTCAACAATATGGGCGGACAGCTGACTTTCGCTGCATATGCGAGAGCAACTCTACCAATCTGTGAAAGCGGTCATTTACAGTCAGATATGCGATACACGCCCGATCCAGGTACGGATGAAGTCCTTTGTGGCGCGGGATCAGAGCGACCTGGCAAGGTCGCCAATATCCCAAAAAAGCCCGGCCATTGCGCGCAATGCATCACGCGAAACTGACTTTAACACGTGCTCGTTTGGCGCGTGCTGCGAACAGCCGCGATAGGAGTGCGGCACCCAAACCGTTGGGAGACCGAGCAAATCGGAAAAGACCTCGTTGGGCAAGGAACCGGCGAGATTTGGCAGGACATGGGGTGGCTTCCCACACGTTTTTTCAAGCGAACGCGCGACAAAAGACACCCACGGATGGTTGGGCGACGTTCGCGTTGCATCAAAGAAGCTGCGGTCATGAGGCTTGATCTGAACGATCTCAAAACCTCTCGCATCAAGGTGGCGTCGAAGGGCGGGCAGGATATCGGATTGGTTAGTGCCAACAACGAAGCGGAGCTGGCAGGCGGCTATGGCAAATCCCGAGATCGCGTTGACCGGTGCCTCGGGGACACCGCTTTTCATTGCGAGGACCGCAAAACTGTTCCAGCCGAAGACGCGTTCGGCCGGTGTCAGGCCTTCCTCTCCCCAATTCTCGTCAATCTTCGGACCACCATCCCCGCCAACCGGCAAGTTGCGCAGGGTGTCCCGGATGTCTTCAGTCAGGCTGGTCGGCCGCCATTCTGGTATTTGGATTTGGCCCCGCACATCGGTGATCGTCGAGAGGGCTTGTGCAAGGATCATCGCGGGGTCGGCAAGCAAACCGCCCCAGTTACCCGAATGGTGCGCGCCGTCTCTTAGATCAACGATGAGGTCGAACGAATTGCCGCCCCTTGCCCCCATGAACAACGTGGGCGTGTCGGACTGAAGGCGCGGCCCGTCCGATGCGATCAGGACGTCTGCGGCTAGGTTGTCCTTGTGCTTGGCGCAAAACTCCGACAACCCCGGTGATCCCATTTCTTCGCCCATTTCAATGAGAATGCGCATGTTGAAGCCGAGCGCTCCACGGGCCTCAATGACAGCGCTCAGCGCCGCCAAATTGATGAGATGCTGCCCCTTATTGTCGGCTGTTCCGCGTCCATAGAGGCGGTCGCACTCATCAACCAGTCGAAATGGGTGAAGCCCGTCGCGCCATTGATCCGTTTGCGCGCGGATCACGTCGCCATGCCCGTAGGACAGGATTGTCGGACGCGTGTCGTCCTCGATGCGCTCTGCAACCAAGATCGGTCCGGCATCGTGCACAGGGTTCGGGTAGATTTCACAGGAGAACCCGAGTCTGCTCAGGCGCGGAACGAGGGCTTCCTCAAGATAGCGCGGAAGCTCCGCGGCTTTTTCTTGTGTCTGGCTCTCCGTCTCATGGGCAACCAGTTCGCTAAGTTCTGTTGCAAATTGACCGGTGTCGAAAAACTGGGCGGCGTTGTCTATTGCAGAGGCGCGGGTCACGGTTGTTTTGCCTCAGACAGGTGGACGCACGTCGTCCGGGATCGGACATGTGTAAGGTGTTTGGCCCAGATGGTCTTGATGCGTCGCGCATGCAGCTTCGATGCGCGAGGGATCCTCAACCAGTCGACAAGCTGTCGCGGCCATTGCTTTTGCCGCGTAGACCATGCCTTTGTGAGCCGCGGGCGCCTTGCCTTGTGCCACTGTTTGCCACGTATGAAACGGCGTTCCTATAGCACAGGTGGCAACTCGTGCCTGAACGGTTGGGACTGCCCAACTCACGTCGCCAACATCTGTCGAGCCTTCGCCGCCATCGCTGTGGCGATCAAGAGGTGCGATGAAGTCGCAGAGTGCGAGATTTTTTTTGGGCTTAGCACCGATCCGCTTGAAGGTCGTATTGATGTCAGCGGCGGTTAATGTGGTCTGAATGTCGCGGGCAAAACTGAGATCTGCCTCGTCAAAGGCGACGGGTCCAAGTTTCTCTAGCTCGTGCTGCATGGTTTCTTCCAAAGGACGGTTGCCAAGCAGGTTTGAAACGCCGGAAAAGACCTGGCTGGTAACTTGCGTTCCTGTCATCAGCGCCGCGCCGTCCGCAATCTTTCGGACGCGCGTAACCAAATCGGCGAGGTCCGGTAGCGAGCTGGCGCGGACGAGTTGGCGCACTGTGGCCTTGGCCTGCACCACGTTCGGCGCAACACCACCTGCATCGAGATAGGCGTAGTGAACCCGGGCGCTGTCGGGCATGTGCTCGCGCAGGTAATTTACACCGATGTTCATCAGTTCAACCGCATCAAGCGCCGACCTACCCAATTCCGGTGCACCCGCCGCATGGGCAGCTTTTCCATGAAAAGTGAAATCGATCCGGGTGTTCGCGAGCGATCTGGCCTCATTCACGCCTGTGAAGGTCGCTGGATGCCACGAGATGGCTGCGTCGACATCATCGAACAGTCCTTCGCGCACCATGTATGTCTTGGCCGCGCCCCCTTCTTCAGCGGGGCAGCCATAGTATCGCACACGGCCCTTGATGCCGTTTTCGGCCAGCCAGTCTTTCACCGCCGTCGCGGCCAAGAGTGCGGCGGCCCCTAAAAGATTGTGACCACACCCATGCCCGTTGCCGCCCTCTTCAAGCGGCTGATGTTCAGCCACACCTGGCGCCTGGCTCAGATATGGCAGCGCATCGAACTCGCCGAGGATGGCAATCACCGGACCCTCGTCTCCTGCTTCGCCAATCACGGCCGTAGGAATGCCAGCTGCGTTCTCTGTTATCTTGAAGCCCTGAGCGCGTAACATCTGCACATGTTCGGCGACGGACTTGTACTCGGCATAAAGCGTCTCGGGCGTGTCAAAGACTCGATCTGACAAGGCGATAAAATCATCACGATGGCGGTCGACGTGGTCCCAGATCGGATCGGCGTTTTTCAAGGGGCTCTCCAGCTTCTCGTTCAAACGGTTTCGGCGTGTTCCAGCAGGCAAGCCGTTTCGCGCCCGCCGCGCCCCGCTTTCAGTTCAGGAACAGTGGTGCGGCACTCAGCGGTCGCCACCGGGCAACGCGGGTGGAAGGTACATCCAGATGGCGGATCGAGCGGCGACGGAATTTCCCCCTCAATCGGGGCAAACTCACGCCGGCGCTGATCAAGGCGCGGAGCCTCTGCAAGCAGCGCTTTCGTGTAGGGATGGCGTGGGTCCGAAAAAATTTCCTCAGTCGATGCGCTCTCGACAATGCGGCCCAGATACATGATCGCCACGCGGTCGGCGATGTGTTCGACGACGCTCAGGTCATGGCTGATGAACAGATAGGTCAGGCCCAGCTCTTCGCGCAGATCCATGAACAAGTTGATAACCTGCGCCTGGATCGACACGTCCAGCGCAGCGATGGCTTCGTCGCAGACAAGGAACTTCGGCTTCACGGCGAGCGCACGTGCAATTCCAATCCGTTGCCTCTGACCGCCGGAAAACTGATGCGCGTAACGCCGCTTGAGCGACGGGTCGAGGCCGACCTTGCGCATCACGTCGTCCACGTATTCCGCACTCTCTGCCTTGCGGACGATCCCATGCATACGCGGTGCTTCGCCGATGATATCTTCGACGCGCATTCGCGGATTTAGGCTGGCAAAGGGGTCCTGGAAGATCATCTGAATTGCGAGGGTCGCCGCGCGTTTGTCGGTGCCGTTCAACGTCGCAACATCTTTGCCTCCGTAGAACATCTGTCCGTCACTTGCAGGGTGAATGCCGGCAACAACACGTCCCAAAGTGGACTTGCCGCAGCCGGATTCGCCGACCAATCCCAGAACCTCACCCTTTTGAATCGACAGGTTCACGTTATCGACAGCATGGACCGTTTCTTCCCGGATGTTTGCGCCAAGTCGCTGTGCGATTTTCCCCGCGACGTCCAAACGTTTGGTGAAGCGCTTCGAAACGCCTCGGATTTCAACGAGCGGCTCACTCAAAGCGTCGTCTCCTTGGTGCGTTGCGGATTGAAACAGCGAAGGCTGCGGCCATCCACGTCCTTAATCGGGGGGCGCTTGGAACACGCTGCCGTTCGGGCCTGACAACGCGGTCCAAAGGCGCATCCTTCAGGCAGGGCGAGCATGTTTGGCGTCATCCCTTCGATCTGGAACAAACGCTGCCCGCGCCGGTTCGCCGTCGGAACCGATCCGAGAAGCCCGACCGTATAGGGATGCAACGGACGGTCGATAACATCGTCGATACTGCCTTGCTCAACGATCCGTCCTGCGTACATCACCGAAATCCGGTCCGCGAGCCCTGCCACAACGGCAAGGTCATGCGTGATCCAGATCATCGCGGTTCCCGTGCGTTTCGTCAGCTTCTGTGCCTCGTGGATGATCTGCGCCTGAATTGTCACGTCGAGCGCTGTCGTCGGCTCGTCGGCAATAATGAGGTCCGGCTGGTTCAAGAAGGCTGTCGCAATCGCCACGCGCTGCCGCATCCCACCGGAAAGCTGATGCGGATAGGCTTGCAATCGCTCTTCCGGCGATGGGATGCCAACCAAACCAAGCGCATCACGGCTTCTTTCCCAGGCGGTTTGGCGGCTTACGTTTTCATGGGCGAGAATGGCCTCGATCATCTGCGTATCGACGCGCAGGACCGGGTTGAGAGTCATCATCGGATCCTGAAAGATCATCGAGATTCGGTTGCCACGCAAGGTCTTGAGTCGCTCTTCCGGTGCGTTCGCGATCTCGTCACCATTAAAACGGATTGACCCATCGACGATGCGCCCGGGAGGATCGATCAGCCCAAGGATGGAAAACCCGGTGATCGACTTGCCCGACCCGGACTCACCCACCAGACCCATTACCTCGCCCTTGGAGACGGTGAAATCCACACCATCTACGGCCTTGACCACACCCGCGTGCGTGAAGAAGTGGGTCTTTAGCCCGCTGACTTCGAGTACTGCCGTCATTTCTTCAACCTCGGGTTCAAAACATCGCGCAAATGGTCGCCCACAAGGTTGATGGACACGACCGTCAGCAAGAGCGCGATGCCGGGGAAAACGGATATCCAGTAGCGCCCGGACAGCATGTACTCGAAGCCATTTGCGATCAGCACCCCAATCGACGGTTCAGTCTGTGGAAGGCCTACGCCAAGAAACGAAAGCGTCGCTTCCAATGAGATTGCGCTGGCGGTTTGCACCGTGCCAACGACGATCAGAGGCGCCATGCAATTCGGAAGGATATGGCGAAAGACGATCCGGGGTCGCGATATTCCAAGGCATTGCGCGGCTTCGACATATTCCTTGCCACGCTCGACAAGCGCGGTCGCGCGAACCGTGCGGGCGTAATAAGCCCATTGCGCGATCACGAGGGCGAGGATGATCTTGTCGACACCCTTACCAAGTGCCGCAACCATCATCAGCGCAACAAGCGATGCCGGGAACGACAGTTGAAGATCCACGATGCGCATGATGAACGCTTCGGTCCGGCCTCCGGCGTAGGCCGCGACCAGACCGATCGCCATACCGATCAGAAGGGCAATCACCCCAGATGCAAGCCCAACGGTCAGAGAAATACGCAAGCCATAGAGAATTGCCGAGTAGAGATCGCGTCCAGACCCGTCCGAACCGAGCCACATCGTGTATCCGTCGAATGCTTCGGAACCTGGAGGCAAGCGCCCATCCATGACGCTGACCTGGCCAAGATCGTAGGGGTTCTGCGGCGTGATCCAGGGTGCCAGGATGGCCAGCAGAACGATGATCAGGAATATGCCGAGCGCCGCTGTTGCGATCCTGCTTTCGAAGAACTCGGCCCGAAATCGCTGGAACGGCGTCTCGACTTTAGGGGACTTGGCGGGGGTCAGAGAATGATCTGTGACGGTGTCGGTCATGCGCCCTGATCCTGCAAACGAACCCTCGGATCGAGGATCGAGTAGAGTATGTCGACGATCAGATTGATCAGCACGAAGAACAGTACGATGATCATCAGATAGGCGACGACGACAGGCCGATCCAATTGCAGTATTGCGTCGATCAGCAGTTTGCCCATTCCCGGCCACGCGAAGATTGATTCAGTCACCACCGAGAACCCGATCAAACTACCGAATTCGAGGCCCATGACGGTCACTACCGGGATCATGATGTTTTTCATTACATGCACCAGAATGATGCGTCGGGTCGAAAGCCCTTTGGCCCGGGCATACTTCACGTAATCCTGTCCCATCGCTTCCCGGACACCCGCTCGGGTAAGGCGGATTGCCAGTGAAATCTTAAGAAGCGCTAGGTTGAGAGCAGGCAGGAAGATGTGGCTCAACCCATCGAGCGTAAAAAGGCTGCTGTGAATCCCAAGAAACGAGCCGATATCGCCGCGCCCTGTCGCTGGGAGCCATCTAAGTTCTACGGCAAACAGCATGATGAGCATAAGCCCGACCCAGAAGGTCGGCAGCGAAAACCCAAGGATTGAGCCAGCCATAATGCCCTTGGACAGCGGGCTGTCGGGATAGAGCCCGGCATAAAGACCCAATGGAATACCGATCACGATAGCAAGAAAGAGTGCACTGAAGGCCAGTTCCATCGTGGCAGGCATATGGTGCAGGATCAGTTTGAGCGCGGGCTCACCGAAGACGAAACTGTCGCCGAGGTCACCCTGTGCAGCACCTTTGAGGAACAACCAGTACTGTTCCCAAATAGGCCGATCCAATCCAAGCCGTCGAATTGCAGCTTCGATGTCAGCCTGATCCGCGTCGGGGCTGACCAGCATGTAGACCGGGTCACCAACGATATTGACGCCGAAAAAGACAATCACCGACATCAGGAAGACAACAAGCATTGCTTGCTGCAATCGGCGAATGACAAAAACGGTCATGAGGACATTCCCTGGGCAAAGGCTCCGGGCCGCTGCGAAGGCGGCCCGGATGCATTGCGATTACTCTTTCACGACGCCTGTCGCGAGAGTGTACTCGTCGGTCCGAGGGATGTAGCTCAGACCTTTTTTGGCCGCCCAGGTGTTGACCTGGAAGTGAGTCGGAATGATCGCCACATTCTCGATCGCGCGCTCTGTCGCCGCGGCGAGTAGTTCCTGCCGCTTTGCGTCATCGACTGTTCGCAGGGCTTCTTCGATCAACGCGTCGGTTTCAGCATCCGAGTGCCGGCCACGGTTCGATGATCCAAAGCCCGCATCCTTGTCATGGGTGTGGATCAGCGATTTGAGAGGCGAGGACGCTTCGCCGGACCCCGCGCCCCATCCGACGAGGATAAAGCTGAACTCCGGCAGACCCTCCGGGCTGCCTTTGGACGCGCGTCCAAAGTATACCGAACGCGGCATTGTTTCGACTGCTGTCTTGATGCCCACACGGGTCAACATTTGCGCAATTGCCTCGGCAATTTTGGCGTCGTTGATGTAGCGGTCATTTGGCCCATGGATTGTCATTTCAAATCCATCGGGATAACCGGCTTCAGCCAGAAGTGCTTTAGCACCGTCCGGGTCATAAGCCACCACGTCCAGATTGTCGGACACGCCAAAGAATCCCTCGGGCAGAAGCTGGCCAGCGGGCAGCGCAACCCCCTCCATGACACGCTCAACGATCGCGTCGCGATTGATCGCCATGCTGATCGCCTTCCGGACTCGGACGTCCATGAGCGGGTTCTTTATATCGCCACCACCGTTGGCCTTCACAAAGGGTGAATCCTCACGGAATTGGTCCATGTGAAGATAGATCACTCGGTTGGACACGCCCTGGCTCAGCTGGATACCATCGTTGCCCTTAAGTGTTGTGATATCGGTCGTCGGAACGCCCGATATCATGTCGACGTCACCGGCAAGAAGCGATGCAACACGGCTCGGACCGGACGTGATTGGGCGGAATTCCACCTCGGACCAGATCGGTGCATCACCCCAGTATTCGTCGTTCCGTACCAGCACGATGCTTTCACCCGGCGTGTAACTTTGGAACTTGAACGGCCCTGTGCCGATGGCGGCCGTACCCGCGTTGAAGTCTTCCGTCGTTGCTTCGCAGCCCACTTCTGAGATCACAGGGATCGTGGAAATGTCGTTGCCCATCAACGGATAAGGTGCGGCCGTTTTGAAGTGCACCGTGTAGTCATCGATCTTGACGACTTCCTTACCCTTAAGATAGGTGCCGTATCCCGATGGAGAGTTCGGTACGTCCGGCGCGCGCGCCATGGTGCAGACGACGTCGTCCGCCGTGAAGTCGCTTCCGTCGTGAAACTTTACGCCCTCACGCAGCTTGAACTCCCAAGTCAATTCATCAATTGGCTCCCAGGACACGGCAAGACCCGGCGATAGGCGCTGCTTCTCATCCTGCGCGATCAGCCGGTCAAAGATGTGCACGGACATGGCGTTGTTCGGACCAAGATTATGAAAATGCGGATCGAGTGACGTCGGCTCCGAAGCGAGGCCGATCGTCAGTTTTTCCGCCGAAACAGCACCGGCGCCGAAAGCCAAAATGCCGACAGCGACGGCTGTCGCAGATGTGAGTTTCCTCATCAAAAAGACTCCCTGTTGATTTGGCGCTTGTGAATAGGCGAATCCCTGGCCGATCCCGCGCCCTGTAAAAAAGGCTAGCTACCGCAAAAAACATTGCCAATACTCAATGCTATGCAACTCTGCATAGACCAATCCAAGAGTTTGGATGTTCAGCCGCTCAAACTGGGGGAGTAACGTAGCATGACGGAACACCGACACAGACTGCGCGAGTTTGAGGCCCTGAGAGCCGTAATCACGACTGGTACAACCATCGGCGCCGCGCGGCGAATGGGGATTTCGCAGTCTGCCGTAAGCCGGTCCTTGTCCCAACTCGAGGCCCGTGTTGGGCGATCGCTCTTTCTCCGCCGATCGGGACGTATTGACCCAACAGACGAAGCATTGCGTCTCAACGAAAAACTGGACCCAATCTTCGAGACGCTTGCGGACATCGAGGGCGCAGAATGGGCTACTCCGGATAACGAGCCGTTGCGCCTGATCGTGCCGCCAACTCTGGCGCATCACTTTGTCATCTCTAGGGTGGCCAGTTTTCTCAAGAAGAATGAGGGAAAGCAGCTTCAATTGGATATTCAGGCCACGGACGTGCTTGTCGCTGGCATTCTCGACCTCCGCTATGATCTCGGCTTGACGAGTGCGATGATCCAACGAACGGGTGTTCACCTAATGCCCTGGCGCCGCAGTCAGGTGGTTTGCGCCATGCCGAGCAACCATCCGCTGTCGGAAAAACGAGTGGTGACGCCGCACGACCTTGAAGGCGTCGCGCTGATCGAGTTTCTGCGAAGGCTGGGGACGCGAGCGATCACCGAAAAGATCTTTGCGCGCGCTGGAATTCGTCCAAAACAAGTCGCTGAAACAGCAACGAATATGGCCGCTTTGGAGCTTGTCCGCGAGGGTTTGGGTGTGACGCTGATCAACCCGTTCCCGTTACTGTCGTCGGGGATGGAAGGCGTTGTCGTCAGACCATTTGACGCCGCCATCTTCTATGACACCAGCTTCGTTTTACCATCAGGCCGACCGCCGTCGCAACTTGCCCGCCAGTTCATGCAGTTTGTCAAATTGACGACGCCACATGACAAGTATTCAGAGCCCGTCTAGCGCAACATTTGCTCCGCCCGCGAGGTATCGAAGTCCATCGGAAAGTTCGGTCGTGGCAAATTAGCAAACGGCCAGCGGTCGTGAACAGGCGACGTAAGCCCGCCCGTGTCGACTTCAAATACCTGATTTGCCCCAAACCATTTGGAAAATCCGGCCCGAAAGTGGCCTCGGGATTTCACAACAACGGTCCGGGCCGACGCAATATCCAGTCCGAACATGTGAAAGAACACGGGGTCGGCAGTCTGTGTGCGATCGGTGATCACCACCACGGTGATACCACCAATACGAAGCGCAGCGCATGGGCCCAGGACCAATCTGCGACCAGCTGTCATGCCCAGTTCACCTACCACATCTCCATTATGGAGACCCAAGACCTCTGCATCCGCCTCAAAAGGTACATCCCATTGCGCCCAGAAAGCGCTGGAATCGGAAGACCGGTTGAATCGTGCCCTGAATTTGCCGCCGACACCGATGCCATGGGCTTCGTTCGCAAGTTCCGGATCACAAAAGGAACCGAACAGGCATTCTTCGACCTTTGCCGCATGAAGAGCGGCTAACAGTTCCGTGGTCCTGCCACTGCCGCCGCCGCCAGGATTGTCACCGGCATCGGAGAAAATCACAGGCGCGCGCGCTTGGTCGGTGGAAATCGAGATCGATTCCGTCACGGTTGTCAGTTTCCGAACGAAATCCTTCCTCAATGACCAGGCCATGTCTGCCAGTTCTTCCGCCAGTGCATTGGCCGCTTTCTGGTCCTCACGCGCGGTGACAACGATGCTCAGACCGTTGTCGGGCGTGTCGGAGAAAAGGAAATTACCGAAGATCGATACGTTTAGAAAGTCACCTCGACCTTCGGCTTGTCGTCGCTGACCGTGGTCAATCAGGGTGCCATACGGGTGCTCGGCACTTAGTAGGGTTACGGATGCCGGAACAAGAGGCAGCTTGACATGCGCGGTTTGGGGCCGGACGCCTGACGCCAAAACCCGGCGCAGCGAAAAAGCGGCTTCCTCGCCACGTTCTATCTGATCGACGTGGGGATTGGTCCGATAGCCGACGATCAGGTCACAGGCATCGACCATCCGCTGTGAGATATTTGCATGCAGATCGAGTGTCGCAACGATAGGTACGTCCGGTCCGACAACTCTCCGAATGCGCGACATCAACAAACCATCGGGGTCGTGGTCATGCTCGGCAACCATCGCGCCGTGATTGCAGATGTAAACTGCGTCAACAGGCCCAGCTGAGCGAAGCATGTCTTCCGAAGTCACTATGATCTCTTCGATCACGGTTTTTCGTACTGGACCCGCCGGGTGGCTGGCTGCCAAGATACAGGGTACCGGAGTCCAGTCGCCCGTAGCATCCATTGCCCTGACAAAAGCTGCAAATTCTATTGCCAGCTTTGGTGTCGCGGATCTGGCTTCAGACATCAAAGCATCGCCTGAAAGCCATGTCAGAGACTTAAAGTCTGACAAATCAGCCGGGGGTGCAAAGCGATTTGACTCGAGAATTGCGCCAAGGAGGGCGATCTTTGGAGCCGTCATGCGAGAGGCCTTTGGAAATGCAACACAGTGCGAGGAAACATGAGTAGGTGATTTCAATCAAGATATCATGCGTCTTCTCTGTTCTAGGAAAACCACTGCCGCCTTGCGTCTTTCCTATAACGCGACGCGCAAACGATCAGTGCCACCCGTTATGCTGACAGAAGTTTCCGGAGAATTCGTAAAGATTGTTTGGGCCGATGACCCAGACGTTCACCTCATGCGCGGCGCACCGGATCGCCCACCCGCCCGGTTCAATCGCCGGGGGCAGGACGCTTTGTATCTGAGCCCTGATGTCGAAAGCGCAAAAGTCGCTATTGGTCAGGACGTTAGGAAGGATGATCGCCCGCGGGTTGTGCTGACCTTCGAGGTGGAACGATGTGCGTTATTCGATCTGCGCAGCCCCGAAGCCGCGGATATCTATGCACTCGCCAGTCAGCCCTGGCGCAAACTCTTAGCTGCGGGCGGAGAGCCGTCTTCATGGCTCGCTGCTGATCGGCTCAGAACAGATCGGCATATCGGGTTGATTGACCCTTCGCGAAGGCGTCCGGGTCTTTGGCACATAACTTTATTTCGATGGAGCGAGCCAGGCGCACCTGGCGTGTTTCGGCGTAGTGAAGTGAAGCCGGTTTCCGTCCTGCCGGATTATCGGTGACGTTTAAGGTGCGACCAACTATCATTTCGCAATTATGGTCATCGCGAAAATTGGCTGTGTGGAGGACATTGTCATGAGTTCTCTTCTGGCACGCCAATGACATTTTTTTGCATGTTGTTTGAGCGCTCGTGACAGTCTGCTTTCAGTGCCAAAATGTAGCTTCGCTTTGGGTAACGAAAGGCGGCTTTGGGCCGCCCGTTTCAAAAAGAATTTGTGTTCAAGATGCTGGCGGGCACATGACTTCGATCAAGGAAGGGCCGTCACGTGATAGCCCCGCGGAAAGGGCTTTTGCAAAGCTATCGGTGTCTTCAATTCGTATTCCGGGAACCCCATGCCCTTTAGCGAGCGCAACCCAATCAAGCGTTGGGTTTTCCACATCAAACATTGCCTCCGCATTCTTGCCAAAACTCTCAACACCGACATTTGCCAGCTCATCTCGAAGGATTTGATAGCCGCGGTTTGCAAAAACAATCACCGTAACGTCCAGGCTTTCGCGTGCCATCGTCCACAAAGATTGCAACGTATACATGGCTGATCCATCGCCTGTTAGAGCAATTACTTTTCTATCTGGACATGCAATTGCTGCGCCGGTTGCGCACGGTAGGCAAAGCCCTATCGCACCACCGGTTCCCCCAAGCAAGTCATGTGGTCGCGCGGTTGCAGTCGGAGGAATGACGTGAAACCCGGACGTCACGGATTCATTGCAAACGATAGCATTCTCGGGAATGAGGGCCGCTAACGCTTGGCCGACTTTCGCTAGGGTGAGATCTCCGGTTGGGATTGGAGGCAGGTCGAGAGCGTATGTGTTCAGCTGAGTCTTGCTCGAAACACCAACCGCATCTGCCAGTGTTTGAAGAGTCCAGGCAATATCATCCGTCGGAGCACACAGGCTTGAAACCGTGCAACCGGCGGGCTCGGGTGTGCTCGGTTTGCCCGGGTATGCAAAGAAGGCAACGGGTTGGTCGGCGCCGATCAAAGTGATTGACGATGTCTGTTCAAGCTGAGCGATCTTGGGTGCAATTGGATACACAAGTTGATCCAATTTGGCAGCCCCGGCCCCCTTCGAAATTCGAGGGATTAGAGTATCCGCCAACAGGCGGCATCCGGTTTTGACGGAAATTTTTCCAGCCAGTACACGAAGTGGACCAAAAAGCGCGGAACCACCTATCATCAAAGCCGCGTTTGCAGTCTTCAGACGCATGGCTGCGGCCTCGATGCCTTCCAAGGACGGGCGATGAAGTGGTTGGGCCAGAATGCTATTCGTCGCAGGGCCAGTCGCTGCATCCCAAGCAGTATCGGCGGGAAGAACAAGAGTGGCGATCTGGCCGTTTTGAGATCGGGCGGCCTGGATGGCTGCGGCCCCGTCCGATGCGACGCTTGTGGCCTGATCAGAAACTCGTGTCCAATGGCTTATGGCCTGACTTACGCCAATAATGTCGCCTCTGAGTGGGCTTTCATAGCGCAGGTGATGTGTTGCGTGATCTCCCACCACATTCACGATCCCGGACCCTGATTTTCGGGCGTTGTGTAGATTGGCAAATGCGTTGCCTAGCCCCGGTGCAAGATGCAGCAGAGTGCCGGCGACGTCCCGTTTCATGCGGTAATAGCCATCAGCGGCGCCCGTCGTTCCACCTTCGAACAGGCACAGAACACAGTTCATCTCGGGATGTCTATCAAGAGCCGCAACAAAGTGCATTTCAGACGTGCCTGGATTGGCGAAAACCGTATCCACACCATTGTGAAGAAAGGTTTTGACTAACGATTCTGCGCCATTCATTCGATCACCGCCAACTCTGATTTCAACGAACTTTATGGGAGAGACAATCTAAAAGTAACTGAAAAAGCTTTCGATGATGTGCAGGCCGTCAATCGTCATCGATGCCCTCGCCCGTAAGACATGCCATGTTGAACAACGCGAAATCGCGGTGGTTTTCGGCCAGTTCAAGTCGAACTCGGGTCGCCCAGACATGCTTGGGTTTTGGCGGCCGCTTCTGACCGACGATACGTCCTTTGTTCCAGGTTGGGCGAAGCGCGCGAACGGCAGGTATGTTTGGGTTTCCATGACTGATCCTCCGATCCGCCATGCCCTCCCACAACGACAACCCGACATTGACGAGAAACAATATTACAGGATGCTGCGTCGCCTCAGAGGCCTGCTGGGAGCTCGACGTAGCCATCCATCGTTGCTTGAGCAGGACAATAAATTGCGCATTTGACAACAAGTATTTGCGGCCCACATGCTGAAACGTGAAAATCGAGGTGTAACGACCAAAGGTAATTTCATGTTTAGATCATCAACCCGAAGTGAAGCAGAAAGTTTGTTAAGCGGACTTGCTCTTGGATTTTCTGCGGACCCGTTCATGCGTTGGCTGTATCCTGAACCTGCCGATTTCCTTACCCACTTCCCGCGAGTAATGGATTTCTTTGGCGGGCGTGCATTTGAACAGGGTAGCGCGTTTCGGAACGATGATTTCACTGCTGGCGCACTTTGGCTTCCGCCAAGCATTCACCCTGACGAAGAACGGCTTGTCGCCTGTTTTGAGCAGACGGTCTCACCAGAAAAGCATGATGCGTTGTTCGAAACCTTCGGGCAGATGGACAATTATCATCCCGATGAGGATTGCTGGCATTTAGCATTTATTGCGGTCGATCCAATTCGCCAAGGAAAAGGATTGGGGTCCGCGTTGCTTGAATGCTGCCTCAAACGTTGTGATGAAGATGGAAGACCTGCTTACTTAGAGTCGACAAACCCTACAAATCTATCGCTGTATAAGCGCTATGGTTTCCAAGAGATGGGTCTAATCAAAGCCGACCAAGCCCCACCCCTGTTTCCGATGTTTCGAGCCGCCCAATAGCGGTAGATCAAACGGCTGCATTGTCTGCAATCTGTGAGTTCGGCAGTTTCAGGATATTTATGTCCGTAGCGAATGGCCGGTCTGGTGAAGCCGCACTGCGGCACCAGTGACTGCGATGAATGTCTCTTATGGGCCGCCCTTGAAGGCGACCCGAAGTCGCTAGATTTCAATGGCTTCTGCGATAGCTAAGGCATCCTCCAGTTCGACACCAAGATACCGAACCGTGCTGTCCATTTTCGTATGACCAAGTAAGATCTGAACGGCCCGTAGGTTTCCTGTCTTCTTGTAGATTTGGGTGACCTTGGTGCGCCGCATCGAATGCGTGCCATACGCGCTCGCTTCTAGGCCGATCGATGTCACCCAGTCTCTGACAATTCGCGCGTATTGTCTGGTGGAGATATGCAGACGCTCATGGAAGCGTCCAGGCCACAGGTACTCTGAGCCGACCATGAGTTCGTCTTCCATCCATTTCTCGACCGAAGCACGCGTGCCTTCCGATATCTCGAAACGAACAGGCTTCTGGGTTTTACTTTGCAGGACCGATGCCCGCTCTTTGATCTGACCAGATGCCATGATGTCGACGACTTTCATCTTCACCAGATCACAGCCTCTCAACTTGCTATCGATCGCCATGTTGAACAGCGCAAGGTCGCGATGGTTTTCGGCCAGTTCAAGTCGGACGCGGATCGCCCAGACGTGTTTTGGCTTGAGCGGGCGTTTCTGGCCGACGATGCGCCCTTTGTTCCAGGCTGGCCGAAGTGCACGAATGGCAGGTAGGTTTGGTGTTTCCATGACTGATCCTCCGATCCGCCATGCCCGCCCAAAACGACAACCCCACGTTGTCGCTGAAATATACCACGGGAACCAGAAAAACTGATCGCAGCGCCGACTTGCCCATCAAACAGAAAGAGTCTGAGACTTAGTCTAGTTGAACTCGGGAACTTTTAGTTTTCAGCTAGCGCAATAGCTACAACTGCTGGGATGAACATCCGTGATCGTGGTTTCGCGTAAGCGATCCACAAGGCTTGCTTCGATATCATCGAGAACTTCCGCAACGCGAGCCTGCAAGCCCGTTTCGACGCTGCATTCAGATGGTTCTGCATCGCCTCCAGCCCCGGAGACAAGCCTTTCGTCGAGGGCCAAATAGACGTCCGCAAGCGTGATACTGTCGGCTGCCTTGGCTAACCGCCAGCCACCTGCATGGCCCTTCTCGGACGACAAAAGCCCGGCTTCGCGCAGTTTTCCAAGGACCCGCCGAACGACAACAGGGTTTGTTCCAGCGTGCTCGGCGATGTCTGCAGAGGTGCGTACACGGCTTGGTTCACCTGCCATGTGGCTCAGTGTGTGCAGGGCAAGGGAAAGACGGCTGTTTCGCTTCATGCGCAATTATTCTCCGGTTGCCTCAATACGTAACAATAGCAGTTGCATTCGTCTAGTAACTGCGTAAGTTGCGTGACTGTCGTTGCGTGTTGTGGAGCCAAATATGCCAGATACCCGTCTTCCCGTCACCGTCCTGTCCGGGTTCTTAGGTGCGGGCAAAACCACTCTTTTGAACCGGTTATTGAACAACCGTGAGGGGCGGCGGGTGGCCGTCATCGTTAATGACATGTCGGAGGTGAATATCGACGCCGATCTGGTGCGCGCGGACACCGAACTCAGCCGAACCGACGAGACGCTGGTTGAGATGTCGAACGGCTGCATCTGCTGCACCTTGCGTGACGATTTGCTGGATGAGGTGCGCCGGTTGGCTGCCGAGCGTCGCTTTGACTACCTGCTGATCGAGAGCACGGGAATTTCCGAGCCGCTTCCCGTAGCGGCCACATTCGACTTCCGCGATGAGTTTGGCGACAGCCTGTCCGATGTCGCGCGGCTAGATACGATGGTGACGGTGGTGGATGCCGTGAACCTGCTCAAGGATTTTTCAAGCCACGACTTCCTGAGGGATCGCGGCGAGGTCATGGGCGAAGAAGATGAGCGCACGCTTGTCCATCTTCTGACGGATCAGATGGAATTTGCCGATGTGGTGATCCTCAATAAGGTCGCCGATGCGACCGAGGGTCAAGTGGATGCGGCGCGCAAGATCATTCGGAGCCTGAACGCGGATGCCGAGATCATCGAGACGAACCATTCAGAGGTTGCGGCCGAGAAAATCCTCGACACCGGGTTATTCGATTTTGACAAGGCGCATGAGCATCCGATGTGGGCCAAGGAACTCTACGGCTTTGCGGACCACACGCCTGAAACCGAAGAGTATGGCGTAACGTCTTACGTCTACCGTGCGCGTCAGCCCTTCATCCCTGAGAAGATTCTTGCAGTTTTGAATGGCGATATGCCCGGGGTGATCCGGGCGAAGGGTCATTTCTGGATCGCAACCCGCCCCGAATGGGTGGCCGAGTTTTCGCTGGCCGGGGCGCTTTCTAGTGTGAAGCCAATTGGAACTTGGTGGGCCTCTGTCCCACAAGACCGCTGGCCAGATCACGCGTCTGCCCGTGAGTACTTGCAGCAGCATTGGATTGAGCCTTGGGGCGACCGGCGGCAAGAGCTGGTGTTCATCGGTTCTGACATCGATTGGCCAGCGCTCAAGAACAGACTCGACGCGTGCCTCGTGCCCTCGGTGATGGCTTCCGGACCGGATGCCTTGCCGCTCGACATGCCAGACCCGTTTCCGGGCTGGCGACGTGTTGAGGATGCGGCATGAACTTTGTCCGCAAGACTGTCAAAGACGCAGCGGTCGGCGTTGGTGTGGCGGACGACCCGGCGGGACTTCGCGCCTTTTTGCAGCCGGGCTGTGCGGCAGCGATTTGGCGGCGAAACATGCCGGAAGATGTTACATCCTGGCTTGAAGCCTTGCCCGAAGATACTCTGCCGAATGGCCGCGTGATACTTCCCAAGGGCGCCGTGGCCGAAACCGTCGGCCACCTTTGCGATATGTCGGGTGTGCCAGATGGTGACCAACGCGCTTGGCTTGAAGCTGATATCACCGAATTGGCGCAGATGTTCGCGGACCTGATGCAGGCGCAGTATCTGAGATTGCGGCTGGACCGGATTCAAACCAACGCCTGCCGACGGTTCCACATCGACGCGATCACCGCCCGACTTGTGTGCACCTATCGTGGCACGGCAACACAATACGGGATTTCTATAGATGGCGCCGACCCGAAGCGGGTGTTCACAGTGCCAACTGGCGCGCCGATCCTGCTGCGGGGCACGCTTTGGCCTGCCGATCCGCCATCAGGTCTTCTGCACCGTTCACCACCAATCGAGGGCACAGGTGAGACCCGCTTGGTTCTCGTTCTCGACCCTGTATTCGATCCGGACGAGGCCGAATGAAACGCAATCTCGGGCAATGCAGCCTGCGCCGCAAAAGGCGGGCGGGTGATCCCATGGACGCCTTTGACGGTTTGCCGCAGCCGGTCCGGCAATGGGTTGCGCAAGCTGCCTTGCCGTGGTCCCCGGCCTCAGTTCGTCGCATCTGGTCCAAGTCTCGGGCGCGGGGTCAGTCGGACGACGAGGCCCTGCTGACGCTCGCTCAAGCCGAAGCCCGCACACTGGCACGTGACCGGCAATCCACTGCTTCCAAACTCAACTCCATGTCCTGAAGGAAATCCTTATGTCTTTCGTTTCCCGTCTGGCTTGCGCCACAGCGCTCGCGCTAAGCACTGCACTTCCTGCAACCGCTCAAGAGGGCAGCCTTACCATTTCGGTTGGCTTTGGTCCTACGGCTGAAGTCCCTGATCCGCGCGCCAGCTACAACGGCTGGATGTCCAATCAGACCGGCGTGACCGAGACGCTGATGGGGATCGACTATGAGATGAACCTCTATCCGCGCCTGGCGGAGACCATCGAACAGGCGTCTCCGACAACTTGGCGCGTAACCCTGCGCGACGGGCTGACGTTCCATGATGGCAGCGCGGTGACGGCCCAGGCCGTCATAGACGCGATCACGCCGATTTCGGATGAGGAGCATCCCGGTCACAACGCGAGGGTGTCCAAGCTGCTCGACCTTGCGGGTATGTCGACCGACGGAGACAACGTGCTCGTGTTCGAGACGAACAGCCCGAGTGCCGCTTTCCCGTGGACTCTGTCCGAACCGGCGATTGCTGTCTTGGGTGAGCCGTCTGACGCGTTTCCGATAAACGCCACGGGTCCTTTCGTGTTCAAAGAAGCGGTGCCGGAACAGCTTTATCGCGCCGAAGCAAATCTCAACTATTGGAAGGGGACGCCTGGCCTAGAAGAGGTCCGCGTCGTCGCGTCGGCGAACCCTGCCACCGCCGCGCTGGCGTTTGAGGCGGGCGAGATTGATCTTGTGATCAACTACCCAGAAACCGACTTTGACCGCATCAAAGAAACCGGCGCGCAGGGCTTCTCGGCTCCGACGGCACGGCTCTACTTCTTCACCGTGAACGCAAAGAGCGGCCCTATGGCAAACCCGTTGATCCGCCAAGCCTTATCGTATGCGATTGACCGTCAAGGCGTTGTTGACGCCGCCCTGTCCGGCGTTGGTGGTGTTCCGGCAGGCACTGTTTACCCGGAGGGCAAGGGCTGGGCCGCGGATATTCCCGCACCTTACGACCCTGCAAAAGCAGAAGAACTATTGGCCGAGGCTGGCGCGGTCAAAGAGGGCGGCAGCTGGATGCTCGACGGTGCACCGCTTGAAATCGACATCGTCACTTATTCTTCGCGGGCCGCATTGCCGCCAACTGCTGAACTGACGCAAGCCTTCCTGTCAGCCATCGGTGTAAAGGCCAACATCACTGTGGGCGAATGGGGAGCAAGCAATGACTCGATTGCGGCCGGAGACGCCGACCTTTTCCTACAAGCTTGGGTGACCACACCGCAGGGCGATCCCGGCGCTGTTCTGGAGACGCTGCTGAAGTCTGATGGTGGCTCGAATTCGGGTGGCTTTGCCAATGCCCGGTTGGATGAGTTGCTCGATCAGGGACGTCTGACGTTCGAACATGAAGCTCGCAAGGCGATCTACGACGAGGCGCAGCAAATCATCGCTGCCGAGGCCGCTCTGATCCCGGTGTTTCATGTCAGCCAGACCAACGTGGGTGTTCCCGGCCTGACTGGCTACCAAGTGCATCCGACCGAGACCTACTGGATTACGCATGAGACGAAGCTGTCAGAATGACCCTGAAAGTCTCTGGCCTGAACGCGATCCGTTCAGGCCAGACCATCCTCCACCCCACATCGCTGGACATCCCACCACGAGGCCGCATCGGCCTCGTTGGCGCGTCGGGCTCTGGCAAATCCACGCTCGGTCATGCGCTGATCGACGACTTGCGCGCGCAGGGTCACAGCGTCGCTCATGTGCCGCAAAGCCCGGATGAGGCGCTCGATCCACTACGGTCCATGTCGTTTCACTGGCGTGAGGCAGAAGTGGCGCTTGGTCTGACCCCAGACAGCGCGGATCTGGCCGGATTGTTCAAGGCGCTGAAGATTGAGGGAGGTGATCTGGGCAAGCGTCCCTGGGGCTGGAGCCGGGGAATGCAGCAACGATTTGTGATCGCTATGGCGCTCATAGGCACGCCTGACCTGATCGTGCTCGATGAGCCTACATCGGCGCTTGATCCCGTGGTGGCCGCCGCAACGATGAACCTCTTGAGCGCATTCCTGGACGGAAAGGACGCAGCGATGATCCTGATTACCCATGACCTGGGTCTCGCCGCTCGCCAGGTCGATACGCTGATGGTGATGGACGCAGGCCGCCTGGTGGAGCAGGGCGCTACGCTGGACATTTTGGAGCGGCCAAGGACTGAGACAGCACAATCATTATCGGCGCATCGCAATTGGATGTCACTGCCGTGCTGACCGTGCGCAATCTTACAGTGAAACGCGGCAGACGCGTGACTCTGTACAATATCTCGCTGTCTTTGCCTGCACGTAAGACACTAGCGGTCGTTGGTGAGAGCGGTGCTGGTAAATCGACATTGATTGCTGCCATTCTCGGCCTGTTGAGACCGACATCGGGCGAGATCACGTGGAACGGCGCACCGACGCGCGCCGCACGTCCGGCCTTGGTGATGCAAGAACCCCGGTCGGCCTTCAATCCAACGCTCAGCCTGAGGCGCTCGATCATGGAACCGATTGTTGCGCAGCGCATCACGCTCGTCCATGGTCGGCTGGAACGGTTGTGCACGGGATTGGAATTCCCAATTGATCTGTTGGAGCGTCGTCCGGATCAGGTTTCCATCGGGCAGGCACAGCGCGCCGGGATCCTGCGCGCGCTGATCGCGTCACCGCCCTTGGTGCTTTTCGATGAGCCGCTCTCGGCATTGGATGCGGTGACCCAGAAACATACCGCACGTCTGATCTCGGACCTGCAAAACGAAGAAGGCTTTGCCGCACTGATTGTCACCCACGACCTCGGCTATGCCGTGGCCCACGCAGACCAGATCGCAGTTTTGAAAGCCGGACGAATCGAGGAGATCGCAGACGCCCGAACCTTCGCCTTAGACCCGCAATCCGAATATTGCCGCGCCCTACGCAACGCTGCCATCGCGCTTGGGGCGCTAGAGGCCGTCGCGTGATCAAGGTTGTCGGTGGCCTGCTCTTGCGAACGCTGGTCGTGCTGTCCGGCACTGCAATCTTGACGTTCGCCTTGTTGTGGAACGCACCGGGCGATCCCGCGCAGGCCATTGCCATGGCCCGGTTCGACGCGCTTTTGACGGATGAGGTGATCGATCAGGTCCGCGAAGAGGTGGGCCTCGACAAATCCTTCTGGCAGGCCTTCTGGGCCTGGCTCGGACCTTTGCTGACACTGGACCTTGGCTTTTCCGCCGTCACAGGCCGCGCGGTATGGCCAGACCTCACAGCCGCAATCAGTTACACATTTCCGCTGGCCTTTACGTCACTTGCCATTGGACTTGCCGTTTCAATCCCGCTCGCACTTGTGGCAACGAAACGACCGGGTGGCTGGCTGGACCGCTTCGCTGTTGGCATCGCCTCGCTCGGCAACGCGATCCCGGCATATTGGTTAGGGTTAATCCTGATCCTGATCTTCGCCGTCAAACTCGCGTGGCTGCCTGCTTTGGGGGCAAGCACACCAGCACACGCCATCCTTCCGGCCCTCACGCTTGGTCTCGGGGTTGCAGCATCGCTCACGCGGATCATCCGCTCTGGTATTCTTGAGGCGCGTGGCCAGCCGTTCCTGCCCGCCTTCAGACGACGCGGCGTTTCCGAAAGATCCATCGGCAAAGACCACGTCGCACCGCATGCTGCGATACCGGTCATCACGGTCTTTGGATTGGAAATGGCGTTTCTCCTCGAAGGTCTGGTCCTTGTAGAAGTGATCTTTGGCAGGCCTGGCCTTGGCACCTTTCTGGTCCAAGCCATCCTCGCCCGGGACTTTGCCCATGTGCAGGCCGTCGTGGTTCTGACGGCGATTGTCTTTGTGACCGTCAACCTGGTCATCGACCTCATCTACAACATCATTGATCCAAGGATCGGAGAGCGTAATGCGTAGCGTCTGGGTGCTGGGCATCGCCTTCGTTCTGCTGGCCGGTGTTGGTCCAGTGCTGGCACCCTACGATCCAACCGCAATCAACATCCCAAAACGATTGTCACCGCCGGGGCCTGAGTTTCTGCTTGGGACCGACGCGCTCGGTCGGGATATCCTGTCGCGTTTGCTGCACGGCGCGCGCTGGTCGCTAGGATTGGCTTTCCTGATCTCGGTGATCAGCCTTGTGATCGGCACTACATTCGGACTTGCCGCGGCTCTGGGCGGTAAACTCGCCGATTGGGTCGTGATGCGCACTACCGACACATTTCTTGCCTTCCCTGAGCTTGTTGCGGCCATCGTCATTGCAGGGCTGATGGGCGCTGGCACTTGGAGCCTCATCTTTGCTCTAAGTGTCACCGGCTGGATGCGCTATGCCCGCGTTGCACGCGGCATTGGTCTGTCGGTACAAAGCCGAGGCTATGTAGTTCAAGCCCGGCTGGCCCGATTGCCTGGATGGTCCATCGCGCGTTGGCACTATGTGCCTTCCCTGATCCCCTCATTGACGGTGGTCTGGACCGGCATGTTTGCCCGCGCAATTCTCGGTATTTCGGCGCTCGGATTCTTGGGATTTGGCGTGCAACCCCCAAACCCCGAATGGGGCGCGATGCTGCTGGACGCGCGGGTGCACTTGCGCTCGACACCTCTCCAGATGATCTGGCCCGGACTTGCCGTTGTGATCTGCGTTTTGGCCATCAACCTGACGGGAGACGCACTGCGTGATGCCTTGGCCGAGCGAGGCCGTTCCGAATGACCGATCACGACCGTCCAACACTGGGGATCAGCTTGCGCATTCTCGCGGGTCTTCTGTCGGCTGGCATGTTTGTCTGCGTCAAGGCCGCGGGAACGGAAGTTCCTTTGGGCGAAGTCGTGTTCTTCCGCTCCTTCTTTGCCGTCATTCCGCTTGTTCTTTTCCTTTGGGTCCGCGGAGAGTTTCCTCATGGGCTTGCCACCAAGAGACCCTTTCAACACCTGCTTAGGTCGAGTTTCGGAGCAATATCTCTGTTCACCTCATTCGCAGCACTCGCCTATCTCACGCTGGCCGAGGCACTGCTGATCGCACAGCTCTCGCCGATGCTCATGGCTGTCTGCGCGGTGATCCTTCTGTCCGAACGCCTAACAATCTGGCGGATTGCGGGCGTTCTTGTTGGCTTCGGTGGTGTGGTTGTCCTGGTTTGGCCTGAACTTGACGGTGGCAGCCCAGACGGGACACGATTGTGGGGGATTGGGCTGGCACTGGTATCTGCTGTACTTTCGGCGCTGGCACTTATCATGGTGCGCAGCCTCAACCGAACGGAAAGTCCCGGCGCCATCGCCATGTACTTCGTCATCGCGTCCATGGTCGGCGCGTTGTGCACACTGCCGTGGGGCTGGGTCATCCCGGATGTGCCGACAACGGCATTGCTGATTGGCGCGGGCCTCTTTGGCGGCTTTGGCCATATCGCCCTGACACTTTCGTTTCGTTATGCAGAAGCGTCACGCTTGGCGCCCTTTGAATACGTAGCGCTTCTTTGGCCTTTGTTGGCTGATCTGTTCATCTTCCGCCTGAGTCTATCCACCAGCTTCATTTTAGCCGCACCACTCATTCTGACTGTGGCCGCGATTGCGGCGGCAGAAAAAGGCAAAGGGTCGCGCAGCAAGCATCTCTCCTAAAGACTATTCTTGAATGGGCCACCCAATTTGTCTGCAGTCGATCAATGTCCGTTTCGGGGAAGCCGCACTGCAGCGTGCAGCATAGTTGCCAATGGCCGGTTTGGGCCGCCTGCGTGAACCGTTATTGGCAGGGCAGGGACCCTTTCTGCATCGGCCCCGAGGTCCTTTGTGAGCCCAACTTGACCGATGCTGCGCTTCGCACGAATGTCTGCTTCTCAAGGTAGGGCTAAAACGCAATACAAGACGCATGCAGGAAACTCCCGGAGACATACATGAAGTTGTTTAGAAACGACGCAATCAGAGACTTGTGGAAGCAATCCCGGTTGATTGTTTGGCCCGGCGTCTATCGTATGGCGAGCTTCGACCCAAAGGACCGAGCAAGTGCTTTACACTTAATTTCGCAAACCCCAACCACCGAGCATTATGTGTCATTGATCTGCGATCAACACGAAGTGGCTGTTATCTTGCCCGAAAAGGTCTGGAAGCAATATGAGGTATCAGCAGTTTGTCGCGACAGCTACGGGCCACTCGCCTGCCTGACTTTCGACGTGCCACTCGATATCGAAGTTGCGGGCTACCTTCAGCCAGCCGTTAACTGCCTGGCGAACGCCGGGCTATCGATAGTTCCACAATGTGCGCTGATCTACGATCATATTCTGGTCAACGAAAAAGACCGTGATTCAGCAATAACAGCTTTGACTGAACTGCGGAAAAGTGCGTTGTCCGCTGCACCTGATGTACTAACTGGCCAATAATTGCCATCTTTAACTATGCGATTTTGCAAATACCCGCTGAACTGCTTCAATGATTTTGTGTCCATCGATCAAGTTGGGATCGTTGTCGGGATTATAATCTGACATCGAAACCCCGACTAGCGCTTCGGCCTGAACGAATGGCCTGACCAATGTTTCGAACTCAGCCCAGGTCAAACCGTTTGGCATCAGATAGTCTGCGGAAGGAAGTACATTCTCATCCATCACATCCCAGTCGATGTGAAGCCAGAATTTCGTTTCCATACGATGAAGATAGCGTAGCTTCTCTTTGGCCACATGCTCGGCCCTCTTGTGACGCAGATCATGGACGTTGCAGTGCTTCAACCGCCCACAAAAATCCATTGGCATCAGGGAGCCGTCAGCACGAGCCAAATCTTCATCTCTATATGCCAGAAGAACAAGTTCTTCTGGCTCAAGCAAAGCCTCTGCACCCATAGACTCGGCCAGTTGCGGTGGCCCATAGCCAAGCAGAATTGCTGCGGGCATATCGGCACAAAGACCTTCTGGGGATGTTTCCCCGGTGTACAAATCCATGTGTCCATCTATGTATACGACGGCAACGTTATCGTGAGTGTCCTTCGCTCCGGCCACCGCCCCCATGACCATTGAGCAGCATCCGCCCTGAACCACTGGGATATCACCTGCTTTTATGATTTTCCCGATTTGATCACGCGCTTCCCGTGTCAGGTGCTCCACAGAAGCATAGTCGATAATTCCGGTAACTGGGTCACGCGTGGTATCCAGTATGCGCACCGGCAGGTCATTCAAGTCACTTCCCGCACCTAATGCTTCACGCAATCCCAAACGCCGAAGAACCATGGGAGCAAGGCTGCACCCGGCCGGAGTTCCCTCGCAATCTATTGGCGCGCCAATCAGAACGAACTGCGATTTGTTTTTTTCTGCCATCGAAATCACTTACCTGAATTCACTTGCTCCAAAGGCAAAACCGAAAGTCCAAAGCTGGAGACTGGCGTCAATAGTGTGTCAATCTTAAGTTTGTCTCTGGAAGGGGTGATACCGGAAAAGTGGACATTGGAGCAACCGCAGCGAAATGGCGCTTTGTCCGCAGACTGTGAGTTCGTGCACCCTGAAAATTTGCGCCTGCAGCGAACGGCCGGTTCGACGGGCCGCACCGCAGCGGCGACATGTGTCGATGAACGTCCGCTTCGGGCCGCTAATCAAGTCTCACGGTGTGTAGTAGTGTGCTCCGAGGGCATGATCGGGTTTGAATTCGACGATGGAAAAAGTATTAGGATTTGGAGGATTTTTCTTTCGGGCAGAAGACCCTGCCACCTTGGCCGTTTGGTATCGTGACAATTTGGGAATTGATCTCGTTCCCAATGATTATGAAACGCCGTGTTGGACGCAAGAAGCAGGCGAGACAGTGTTTGCCCCGTTCGAAAAAGTAACAGAGTATTTCGGGAATCAGGAAAAGGCATTTATGCTGAATTTTCGTGTTAGTGACATCGATAGAATGATCGCACAGCTCGAATCTAAGGGTGTGGAAGTCCGCCGAGATCCAAATTCACCTTATCCGAATGGCAAATTCGCATGGCTCAATGATCCGGAAGGAAATCCTATAGAGCTCTGGGAGCCAGCTTAGCCTCCAGGGCGAGCAATCATAAAACTTCGCAATGCTCGAATTTTCCGTCTTAGGACCTGGGGTTTGGATTAAGAACAGGGGATTCTTCTCAGCTGCCGCCAGTCCTCGTCAGCTTTTCGATCATCAGTTGCTGTAGAAGAATGATGGTCTTTGCATCCCGAATTTCGCCCTCGGTAATCATCTGCATCGCGTCCATTAGTGGAATGTGCATAACTTCAATGTCCTCTCCTTCGTCGAAAGAACCACCCCCTTGCCCCTTTTTATCAGAGCGTGAATACGTACCTTTGAAGAAAGACAGAAACTCCGTGACTGAGCCTGGGCTCATGTAGACGTCAAACAAGTGGATGAGTTTGTCGATCTGATAACCGGTTTCTTCTTCAAGCTCTTTACGCATTCGCTCATCGGCCTGAGCGCCGCCAAGCAACCCAGCGGGGGTTTCGATCAGCCCATCAATCCCTCCATTGAGGAAAACTGGCAATCGGAACTGACGCGTGAGCAATACTTGATCTGTATCCGGGTTGTGCAACAGGCAAGTCGCCCCGTTGCCGCGATCATAGGCTTCTCGTGTTTGGCGCTGCCATTGGCCATTCTGGCGACGCAATTCAAACTCGTATTTGGTTAGAACGCCCCAATCATTTGCCAGAATTTGCTCTGAAACCGGGCGAAAAATCTGGCTTTCGGGCATTTTCCCGCTCCGATTCGTCATAGGTTCATGCTCAATTCAAATTGGCGGACTGTCGGTACAGCTACGACACTTCCAAGAAACGACTGGAACTCTGTTGATGTGACGTCGATGTTGAGTAGGCGAAGCGTGCCGCCAGCCTGACATGTGTGGAGCAATGAGCTGGCGATCCCTTCGCGTCTTCGGTCTTGGCGAACGCAAATTTGGGCAAGGGTATTGTTTGTTGGCAAAATGACCGCATAGGCCGCCAGACCAAGGTTATCGGATATGGCCCAGCATTGTGCTTCATAAGCTACGGCGCTGACGGACGCGATGTCGTTTTGCCAGGAGGGTTCCAATTCGATCATTGCGGTGGCGTCGCTCTGAATCTCCCTCCAGGGTACCTTTCGCACCATACCAGGAGCATCGGTACTCGGCAGCGGTGGAACGTCATAACACTGCAGAGTCCGGGCAGCTTTCATTCCCAGAGAAGCGTACAACTCATATGCCTTGCTGTTATCGGCCATTACCTCGGTCTGGAAACTTTCCGTGTCTTGTTGTCGAAGGTGCACAAGGCAATCATCCGCCAATCTTCGTGCCAATCTCAACCGTCGGAACGCAGGAACTGTGCCGCTTGCAACCAGATAGCCGCGGCGACCGCGCAAAGACACCAACCAAATGGCAGCGATTTGCCTTTCAACAATCGCAAGCCGCGAGGCTTGGCGATCATATCCCCTCTGCTTCAACATGAATGCAAATGACTGCCGGGTCAGTTGCATTGGGACTGTGTAGTCCGAAAACGCGCTGTTCATTACCAGGCGCAAATCCTCAAGTGAGACGTGTTCAGCCGATACGATCTTTGCGTCCATAAATTGTCCAATTTAATAGGTTGAAACAACCACTCTAACTTAACAACGCTTTCGCACTACCAGGATGATCGTTGAAAGTAACACCTTTCAGGGAGCGCTGGATAATCCATGCCAATGTCCCTTTTCATGTGGCCTGACCAGTGTTGAAACTCGCCTGGGTGAACAGTTTTGTCCCGGTAGGTTGCATTAACCAGAGTCAAAAAGTTTTGAAAATACGTGAGCAGTCTCATATGGTCCCCACATTCATTGAATTGATGGCTGTCATACGTTTGACCGGTTGAATGGGCTTAAAACAAACAAAACAGAGCCAAAGAGCATAAGGAGATTGAATGGCTTCCCGAGGTGATCTTCCGCCACTGGCTGCAATTCGGGTTTTTGAGGAGGCCGCGAGGAGCAAGAACTTCACGGTTGCCGCAGACAAGCTTGGGATGACCCAGGCTGCTGTCAGCTATCAGATCAAGATCCTTGAGGAGCGGGTTGGCGCACCACTCTTCCATCGAGAGGCACGTGGAGTTTCCCTGACAGATATTGGGGCAGGTTTCGCAGAAAAGGCGACCGACGCGCTCAACGTTCTGAGTGACGCATTTGCCGAGGCCAAAGGCGTTTCTCAGGAAACGCTTGCAATCAGCGTCATTCCAACATTTGCCACCAATTTTCTGGCACAGCACTTGGGGGGATTTCAGGTGGAAAATCCCAATATTGCGGTGCGGGTGGAAGTGAGTGAAACCCTGACAGATTTTGTCTCCAGCGGTTTCGACGTCGCCATTCGCGGTGGCAAAGGCAACTGGCGTGGACTTTCGAGCCATTTACTAATCCAAACCCGTTTTACCCCAATGCTGAGCAAGGATCTGGCTGAAAGCATAGGCGGCGTTCATGATCCCAAGGACCTAATGCGTCTTCACATTCTGTCGCCGTCTGATCCCTGGTGGAACCGTTGGCTTGCAGAGGCGGGATTGGAGAGGCCGGAACTGTCAGACGAAATCCGCCAACATTTCGGCCCGCAGGTATTGGAAGCCAACGCCGCCATGTCAGGTCAGGGTGTCGCAATGCTAACACCTGCGTTTTTCAAGGATGAGCTTGCAAGCGGGCGGTTGACCCAACCTTTCGATCTGACTTGTGAAGATGGATCAGGCTATTGGCTTGTCTACCCCGAGAGCCACCGCAATTCGCAGAAGATACGGCGGTTCAGGAAATGGCTGGAAGCAAAGACCAAGGACTGGCGATCCTAGGTGCCAAAAGCCGTTCCGAGATCTAGGGTTGGTCGAGGGGCGGCAACCTGTGCTCGAAGATTGAAGACTTTATGATCGATGTATTGGTCTCGGCTCGGTCGTGGAAGGGCAGAAGGATATCGTCGAGTTCGCTGATCTCTTTCAAAAGTAGCCGTGCGACATAACAATCGTCGCCAGTGACCCTGTCACATGACATAAAGCGAGGCTGCTCCTCGATCATCTTCTCTACAATGTGAAGCTGCCCACTTCTTGGTTTGATCCTGACAAGAGCCTGGATTGTATAGCCAAAACGTTTCAAATCGATCCGGGCACCAAAGCCCGTGACGTATCCGCTTTCCTGAAGGTGGCGCAGGCGTTCTCCGACGGCAGGGCCGGAGAGATCTACGTTCTTTCCAATGTTTGCGAGGCTGGTACGGCCATAAGAATCGAGAAGCTCTACGATTCGGCAGTCTGTTTGGTCCAGTTCTTTCGACATGAAGGAAGTTTAGAGAATCGGACAATGATGTGAAAGAAGATTTTCAATTTGCCCTTCATCAGTGCTGGGACAGAACCCAGTTCCTTCCGATAGTTTGCCGCAAGCAGAATTAAGGAGACAAACATGGATATCCAACGTATAGCGGCATTTAGCCAAGGATCGGAAGGCGGCAATCCGGCAGGTGTTGTGTTGTTGGAAAGTGAAGCCAGTGCCGAGGAAATGGCCCGGGTCGCAGCTGAGGTCGGGTATTCAGAGACTGCGTTTGCCGTCGCGCAGGATGACGGAGGAAAGAATTGGCGCGTTCGTTATTTCTCCCCTGAATCTGAGGTTCCATTTTGTGGCCATGCGACAATTGCATTGGGCGCCGCGCTCGGGCGACATAGTGGGGCCGGCACCTATTCCCTGACCCTGAATGACGCCACGATCACGGTGGATACGGACACGACACCCGACGGCGTGGTGGCCACCCTGTCATCACCACCGACCAAAAGCCGCGCACTGACAGACGCAGAAACGCGCGATATCCTGGCGCTCTTTGATCTGACGGTGGATGACCTTGATCCACGCCTAGCCCCGGCTCATATCCATGGCGGCGCCGATCATGTCGTGCTGCCACTAAAAAGTCGAACCCGATTGGCTTCAATGACATATGATCTCGATAAGGGACGGCAGGTGATGCGCGATCATGATCTGGTCACAGTGATGCTTGTCTTCATAGAGACCGATCAGACATTCGTTGCGCGCAATGCATTCGCTTCGGGGGGTGTTCTGGAAGACCCGGCAACGGGCGCAGCGGCGGCGGCCTTTGCAGGGTATCTGCGTGATAGCAACTGGCCACATGGGGGTGAATTCACGATCCGCCAGGGTGAAGACATGGGAAGTCCTTCACTAATCAAAGTGTCGTTGGATGACGTCAGAGGAAACTCGGTGCGGGTATCCGGTACTGCGCGAGACATAATATGAGCGACCTTCCCGACGCAATTGCAGCCTACATCGAGGCCTACAACCAGATGGATGTGGCTGGTATGATCGCATGCCTTTCTGATGACGTGGTGTTTCGAAACATCGTCGACGCAGATGTAACGATCGAAACGTCAGGGAAACAGGCCTTTTCCGAGTTGGCCGCTGCAGGTGTGCAAGCGTTCAAAACCCGTCAGCAAACGGTAACAAACATGATTTCGGTCGGGACCGTCACCTTGGTCGAGATCGACTACACGGCAGTGGTTTCGGCCGATCTTCCCAACGGGTGGAAAGCAGGGCAGCAGCTGCGATTCCGAGGCGCATCTGCGTTTCGCGTCGAAGACGGTCGGATCGTCAGTGTTACCGATCAGAGCTGAGCGAGCCAAAAAATCCATTGATGTCATGCACTGACGTTTTGTTGGCGCAGATGTTCGTCTTGCCCCAAGTTTTGGTGACAACACTGTGAACACGCAAAGGAACTCAGATGATCAAACGTTTGGCTCCGGCCTCGCTGCGCGTTGTACCGGAACAGTATCAAGGTATCTATGTGCACGGCACCCAGATCACTGCTCCGCGGTCGTTTTTGTTTTTTTCAGGACAAATCGGGGTCTCTCCGGATGGCAAAACTCATACGGGATTCGAGCAGCAATGCCATCAGGCAATGGACAATGTTGAGGCACTTCTCAAAGACGTCGATCTGGACACGTCCAACATTCTGCGCGTTGTTTACTATGTCACCGACGCGGTTTTCCTGCCCGAGCTTTCCAAATTGCGTCAGGCCCGTTGGAACCGAGGGCACCCGCCGGCGGTGACTACGCTGGTCGTTGCTGCCCTCGCAGCACCAGATCTTCTCGTTGAAATCGAAGTTACTGCGGCCCGTTGACCTGGATGACACATGCCGGATCAGATTTGGGCTCTTATACTCTTTGCGCTAATTGCCACCGGCTCTCCCGGCGGGGCAACAGCGCTTGCAACAGCGTCTGGCGCGCGGTTTGGCTATCGGCAAAGCCTGCCTTTGATTTTGGGGATCGCCATTGCACTCGCGCTGCTGGTGGCCGTGTCCGGAACCGGTCTTGCGGCCACGCTGCAATCTACGCCTTTTCTGAGTTCTGCTATCAAAGCAATCGGGTCAGCGTACCTTGTTTGGCTGGCACTGAAAATTGGGTTGGCCGGATCACCTTCGGCCACGCGCTTAAGCGAGGCACAACCCATGAGTTTCCTCGTCGGGGCGGCGCTGTTGCTTGTCAATCCAAAGGCTTGGGCGATGGCGGTGGGAGTCGCTTCATCTTTCTCCAACTTGGTCTCAGATCCCTTTTTGCTTGGCAGCATTCTTGCCGCTGTGTTTCTGGCGTGCGCTTGTGTTTCCCTGTCGCTTTGGGTTTTGGCAGGAGGGTTCATCGCAGATTTATTGCGTACTGACCGTCATTGGCACATCTTCAATGGAGCAATGGCGACACTCCTATTGGTTTCGATCCTACAGCTTTGGATTTAAGGGAAATGAGTTCACAGCTTTATCGGGCCGCACTGTCGTAGGTGGGACTAAAGCCTTATCATAGCCTGAAATATCACTGCGTTTTCAAACGTGATCATGAATTGAATAGATGACGAGGTTTGATCCTTGAGAAATGGGTTCATCTTGCTGACGGGTTGTTCAGGTGGTGGAAAATCCACGCTTCTCGATGCCTTGAGTGAGCGTGGTTTCGCGACCGTATCGGAACCGGGTCGGCGTATCGTAGAGGAAGAAATTGCTGGTGACGGCAAAGCCCTGCCTTGGAGAAACATGAAAGCCTTCGCCATGCGCGCCGTCGAAATCGCTCGATCTGACTTAGAAGCGGCTCGACAACATCAAGGTTCAGTGTTTTTTGACAGGGGGCTCATTGATGCGGCGGTTGCATTAGAATACTCGCGCGGACCATCGCTAGGTGAAACGATTGGAAAAGCCCGTGTTTACTCCGAGCCTGTATTCTTGTTTCCACCTTGGAAAGAGATTTTCGAAAGTGACGCTGAACGCAAACATGATTTTCAAGCTGCGGTAGAAGAGTATCATCGCATAGAATGTGCTTTGAATGACCTTGGTTACGAGGTTTTAGTTTTACCAAAGGTATCCGTGAACGAACGGGTTGAATTCGTGCTGGATGAAAGTGGAATTACTTAGTTCGGATGACTGCTTGGTGCGCGATTTGGTCATCAAAAAGCTCTGAGAATTTCGCGCGAGCGCCAATGTCCGCAATGCGGGCTGCGACCACAGCATGTGACCGGCCGGTGAATGACCTGTTTGGGCCGAGTAACTCACGGAAGAAAGGGTAGGGACCCATACTGCGGGGCTTCCGAGGTCTGCTAGTTGCCCTTGAGTACTTCACCAATCAAATGGTTCATAACCTCCTTGTAGACCTCCGGATCGCCCCCATAGGCGATCTCAAGAGCGGCGCGATCAAACGCGGCCGACAACAAATTAGTCAAAGCATCGATCTGTTTTGGTGAATGCTTAGGAAGAGCCCGCGAAAGCCCTTCACGAAGTTCCTCTGTTCCATTGGCCCGGGTCAACGCGACAGCGGTGCTGTGCCCTAATACCGCTGGGGCCTCTTCCATCAGGAGGCGCACCCGACCTGGAACCAACATCGCATCAAAAAAGGCATTCGATCCTGCCATCATGGCCTGTTCGGGATCGGCCACATTGCGCGTTTCCTGGTCAATATGGTGTGAGATTGCTTTGGCCTCCTCTTCTGCGACGGCGCGGAAAAGGTCAGCCTTGTCCTTGAAATGATGATACAGCGCGCCGCGGGTGACGCTGGCTTTACGTACGATGTCTGGGGTTGCAGTGTCGGCAAATCCCGAATCCACAAACAATTTGCGGGCAGCCTCTACGAGTTTGGCACGCGTTTCGGCGCGTCGGTCTGCCTGGCTGCGTCGGGCGGGTTTTTCTGGGGGCAAATTTAACGGCTCCGAATATCACTACAAGCACCTTACATACATCTTGCATGTATTTGCAAATTGATGATACATACAAAGTGCATGTAAGTTAAGGAGATCAAAAATGCGTGTCACTCAATATTATCCGGTCATTCAGTCTGAGACGGTTTCTGAGACGGCAGAGTTCTATAAACGTCACTTTGGCTTCCGCGCAGCGTTCGAGGCGGATTGGTATGTGCATCTACAAAGTGAAGCGGATCCGTCGGTCAATCTCGCGATCGTCCAGTCGGACCACGAGACGATCCCGGAGGTTTCCCGCGGTGCGTCTAAGGGCATGATCCTCAATTTTGAAGTCGAGGATGTCGACAAAGTGGATGAACGACTTCGGTCGGAAGGAGTTCCGGTGGCAAAGTCACTTGTGAGCGAGCCGTTTGGCCAACGCCATGCGATATATCGCGATCCAAACGGGGTACTGATTGATGTTATCACTCAGATCCCACCCTCAGAGGAATTCCTGTCTCAATATGCAGCCGACGCGGTACCGTCGTAATTCAGGGTGCCGGATGGCCAGGTTGGTTCGAAGCAGTTGGAACGATTTGCCCGCGTGTAAAGCGACCAATTCTGGACAGATCAGTGGCCTTTGCCGAGTTGGCCACCTTTGGTACTGGGGCGGCCTTATTATCTGTGCCCATGTTCGAACGCTACACCGAACACGGCCGCCTGATACAACCCTTCAGTGAAGCCGTTAACGCTGGTAAATATTGCTTCGCCTAGCCTTCGGATCGCCCCGCAACGGATGCTATGGGTAAATTTGCAGAATGGCTGACCGCCAACGGAGCCACTGAATTAAGTGATTTCACGGACCAGAACCGCGCAAATTGATCTGCATCAATATTTGGACCGCAAACGAGAGTTATGGCGAACGGAAGCAGTTTGGATGAAGTCGCGGTGACAAAAGAAAAAGTTGGCCGAGTTGTCTGGCACGATCTTTTCACGCCTGATGTGGAAGCTTCCAGGTCATTTTACGAAAGCGTGGCAGGTTGGAGCTATATTGTCGAACACGCCACAGATTTCGCATGGGGCGGCGGCCATCGAGATTTTGTCCTCGCCACTCTCGATGGAGAGGCAGGGGCCGGGGTCGTTTCTCAAAATCAGGTGTCCTTTGAAGGCTGGATTCCTTATATTGAGGTCGAAGACGTAGATCAGGCTGCCAAGCTCGCCGCCCATCTCAAAGGATCGGTAGTGAAACCGCCCTTTGAAGTTCCAGGGGTTGGTCAGAACTGCCTCTTGCGTGATCCGCTTGGCGCGTTCTTCGGTATATCTGTTTCGCGTCACGACTATCCTGTCCCCGCTCGTCAGTTTACGCACGAACACTACCTATCTCGCGGCGGCGCATTCCCGGACAACTTCTACCACCAAATGTTCGGATGGAATCTCTCACCTGCTAGAAACGTACCTTCGTCACAGAGACTGATTAGTTTGAATAAGGACGTGTTGGCGATATGTGCAGCGGAACCTGCAGCTCCCAACAACAACGTTGCGTGGGCGCCGGGTGTTCGCGTCCAATTTCTCGAAAACGCGCTCAGCAAGATCAACTCAGGCTCAGGTTCCGTGCTTGCTCGTCATCAGAAAAATAAAAATACTTTTGAGAAGGGTCTGGTATGCGATGCAACTGGGGCATTGTGCTGTGTCGTCCAGAATTGATGCTCGGTCGCAAGGTTCGCAGTCTATTGTCTATAACGGCATCCTCAAGTGGGTCAAAAATCTCAAATCCGATCTTGGTGCTAGCTTTCGCAATCGCAGCGAATACAGGAAAGCGTGCCGCTACCGTCGTGTAAGAGAACTATGCTTAAGGTTCGGGTTGGGGCGATCGCACTTGATAGTTGTTGGAATTGCACACATACAACATCCTGATGAGAGTCGGCGTGGATTGGGTTTGTGAAGTAGGGCCGGCTAATCGAGAAATTCGTCGATGGTCGAGGCGACATCAACCGCGGTTTTTACATCGGACATGCTGGTGTTCTCAAAGGCGCTGCCGCTTTCAACACCTGGCCTGAGCCTCTCATAAATGGATAGGATTTCCTCTTCCAGTTTGGTCGGCTTTTCTTCGGACCAGCTGGCCTTGGTTTTTGCGATGTCCGTTGCGAGTTTCATAAGATCAAGGCGCTGAGGCAGAGTTAGCATTGGTTGGTTCCGGGTCTGTTTGCGATGTCAGGACCAGCCTACGCACAGTGGTCGAACGGGCAGAGTGAGTCACCGTTAAATTCCTGACGGCCGGACCTCAGTCCAGCGCCCCGGTTGCGCGCAGCGCCTCAGTCATTTTCTGTGAGATGTCAGATGGCACATGCCAGATCGCGTAGAGCGTCTGGATAAAACGGTCAACATCGGGAATGTTGGTCTTCAGGGCCAACAGGGTTGAATCCAGGTCGGCGTCCGGTTCCGTGTAAGGGATGCACATAAGCTCAAGCACTTCAGAACCATTCCACATGCCACCACCGACTTTGCGCGCCGCTGAACGCGCGCCGCTGTAATCATCTTTCATGAAACAGATCAGGAACGTGCTTGCGTGGTACCAGCCGGGCGGGTTGGGGCTCAGCTCGATCGCGCGGGCGCTCAGTCTCGCGGCCTGTTCAAGATCGCCGCGCAACGCAAAGCAGGCCGCCAGATCGGCCAACATGTCTGGATAATTCGGATTGGCCCGCAATGCTTTAGCGGCCGCTTCTTCAAAGCTTTCGAACTCTCCACGATGAAAATGGGTCAAAAACAACGCGTGCTGGCCGGTTGCGTTCAGCGGATCCAGAGCGACCGACCGCTGTGCGGCCTCCAGCGCGCGATCAAAGGGCGGGGGGGACTTGCGAAAATTGAACCCGCCGCGCAGTTCGTCGCCGTAGACAATCGCGAGCATCCCCCAGGCGCCGGCATATTCGGGATCAATCTCAACGGCGCGCTCCAGCAGGTCGCGGACCTTCTTGTGTTTTTTAACCGTGGGTTCACGCCAGTATTCGGTGGCCAGCAACCTGCACTGATAGGCATCCAGCGTGTGCGTCTGTGCCCTGCGCTGCACTGCACCTGTTCGATGGATCACTCCGTGGGGTTCCGCGATTTCCGTGGCGATCCGGGCGGCGATATCGTCCTGAATTTCAAATAGGCTGTCCGCGCTCAGGTCGCGGTCATAAGTGTCCGCGGAAACCTGTTGGCCGGTTTCCGCGTCAATAAGCTGGGCGGTGACGCGCAGCTTGTTGTCCCAATGTCGCACGCTGCCTTCGACCAGATATTGGACGTCGAGTTCGCTTCCGACCGCGCGCGGATCGCGGCCGCGGCCGCGAAAGCGAAAGGTGACGTGCCGGGACAGCACGCTCACCTCGCGAAACCGGGCGATGGCCGAGATGATTTCCTCGGTAAACCCATCGGCCAGATATTCCTGCGACGGGTCTCCGCTCAAGTTGTCAAAGGGCATCACGGCCACCGCGACCCGTCCGGTTGCCGCCGGGGGCGTTTCGGCATCGGTCCGGCGTTCGGGGTCAAACGCGATCTCAAAAACCGGGGCGTAGGACCCCTTGGGAATATGTATTCGAACCGGGTCCTCGCGCCCTTCCTGAGCGTAATAGAGATCCAGCCGGCTGCGCATTTTATTGGCCTGAACCCGAACGATCGTGTCGATGGTGGGGTCGAAATCCTCGGGCTTGTCGAAAACGTCAATGCCGATTGCATAGCCTTTCAGCGTCTCGGACCGACCCGCTAGCGCTTCGCCGACAATATGCGACAGAAAGCGGTTCAGGCGCGTGGTATCCGCGAAATGCGGACTGACGAGGACGCGCTTCAACTGTTCCTGAATAGCGCTTGGATCGATGGCAGAGCTTACTTCGGCAAGCATGTTTCCCTCCGTCGCTCAACTTTGTCCGATGACGAGCAGCGCCACAAGACAGCGCGACGGTTTAACCGTGACTCACTCGGATGCGGGCCGTGGATCTGCGAGGGTCTGGGCCATGGCGCTCAAAAGAGCCCAGCAAACATATGACCCATGAAAGGACTGAACCATGACAACATTTTCCGAATTCGTACAGAAAGCCAAAGACGACTATACCCGTGTCGAGGACGAGCTGAAATCGTTCGAACAGAAGGTCAAGGACGCGGGCGACGCGACCGACAAGTGGACCCAGGAGCAGGTGACAAAGCTGCAATCCGATCTGCAGGAAGCAAAAGACAAGGTCACTGACCTTGCCGATCGCATCCAGAAAGAAGGCGAAGACGCTGTGACGGACGCGCATGATCAGGCGAAGAACCATTGGGAAGCCTTGCACGCCGCCGTTGCCGCCTATCGCGATCATCTCGACAAGTCGGTCGCCTGACCCTAATCCTGGAGGTCGACATGACTGATTCAGTTAATGAAACCGTGCCGAAACCCGCGCTCATGGAAGAGGCCGCCGGTTGGCAGCCTCGACCGGTCTGGCTGATTGTGCTCGGCGTCGCCATGCTCTGTGTAGGGCTGTGCGCCGTAGCCTTCCCGCTGATGTCCACGCTGGCCGTCGAAGCCTTTGTCGGCGTGGTCCTGCTGGGCGGAGGCATCGTCACAGCGATTCAGGCATTTGCGGAAAAGGCCTGGAAAGGGTTCTTCTGGCTGTTGGCCATCGGTGTACTGAACGCGCTTGCGGGGCTTATTCTGTTGCTTGATCCGTTCGGCGGCGTTCTGGCACTGACCATTGCGCTTGGCGCGGTCTTTCTGGCCGAAGGCGTGTTGCGGATCGTAATTGCCATTCGGTCTCGTCAGGAGCGATCTATGGCGCTTATGATTGCGTCTGGCGCGATGGCCATTCTGCTTGGCGGCCTGATCCTGACCGGTTTCGTCAATGGCTCGTCCCTTGTTCTGCTGGGGGTTCTTGCTGGCTTGAACCTGATATTCGCCGGTGTGTCCCTGATGTCTTTGGGCCTGTCGCAGCGGTCCTTGGCGCATGGGCGCTCAGAAACTTAAGAGTGTCCCGGCGGACCCGGAATGGCAGGGGCATCTGATGCTCCTGCATTCTGATTTCACAGCGCCGCTATTTTCCTTGCCCGGTGCTCGCCGCTCGGGTGTCTTCAAACAGCCAGACCATGCGGTCCAGAAACCACAGTTTGCTACCCATAGTCAGCAGCAGCCCCAAGAGCGTTGGCCAGATTTGCAGTTGCCAAAGACCCCAGACCAAGGGGCCGATACCAACCGCACTACCAGCGGCCAGAATAAGAGGCACCCAGCGATGCCTTGCAGGGATTGGCGATTTCGCCCGCGCAAGCCAAATCCGTTCCCCAAGCACTCCCTTTGACATCCAGTTATCCGCGTTGCCCGTTTTGCTGAAGGCGCGCGGGTTCCACCATGTCCAGAAGACAACAATCCCGATTGGAACAAGGCACCACCAGCCCAGCCAAAACCGGCTCCAAAAGGCAAGAACGAACAGGGGAGGGATGCTCAGGCGGCTCCAGCCGCTCCACGGGTTTGTGTGCCGGTCCCAGACGTCGTCGGACATCGTCATGAGCTGTTCCAGAATGCTGCGATCGGTCATCGAACCCTCTTCCGAAGCTGGATCGCAATTATGGCCGTTTCTGTCTGTGTCGGCCAGAGCGGCAGGCAATGCGCGCCGCCCTAACCAGGGGCGTCAAAGACCCGAGATATCCACATACACTCGGTATTCCGCGATCCTATCCTCGCGAAAGTTGAACCTTGCAGCAAAGCGCACGTCGTGTGTGCTTTGATCCTTGCGCGTATAGTGTACGGTGCCGTCGCAGAACGCGGTATCGCCGCTGGACCAGATGCCGGTGATGGTATGTTGCATACCCTGGATCGTGGCAAAGAAATCCGCGTTCGCGGCTTGCACGGCTATGCACCCGTCAATCTGTTCAAAATTGCCAAGCTGGAATTGCACGTCTTCGGTGACATGCTCAACAACGCCCGCTTCGTCGAGCGCGTCAACCGCGGTATAAAGGGACGCGATCCGGGGCGCGTGGGCCGCTGTGGTGGGGGCAGTGATTTGCATGTTTTGGTTTCCTTTTCTGTTTGAAAGTTATCGGTGGGTCTAAGTCTGGTTGGCCTGTGACCCTCGATGCAGGACCGTTGGGAGTTTCAGGTGACCGTTGGTGACGGCTAGCCCAAGGAACAGGATTGCAAGGGACCCCAGCAGCCCAAGGCCAAGAGGTTCCCGAAAGACAATTGCCCCGATTGCGATGCCGGAAAGCGTGGCAAAATAGCCGACCTGGGCGAACCCAACGCCATCCGTGCGCCGCTGTACTTCGAAGGTCAGCGCATAGCTGAGCGCAGTGATGGATCCGATGCCGAAGATTGCGCCAAGCAGGGCAGGGGGCACCGAGACGTCGCTGATTGTGGTGCCGCGTCCCAGTATTAGGGCGGAAATCAGCAACAGCTGTGACAGAAGCGTTCCGGTCGCCAGCCCCAACGGATCGCCGCCGGGCGGGTAGGCATAGCTGCGAAAGACGTTGCCGCAGGCCAGAAACAAGGGCCCCAAAAGCGACAGGGCAATCCACGCCGGCTCGACTCCCGACAGGTCAAACCCACCCATGGTGGCAAGGCTGACCCCGGCAAGGCCGATCAGAATACCAACCAGGCGGTGCAACGGCAGCATCCTGCGCGCGATCAGTGCCGTTATCGCAAAGGTAAACAGCGGTGACAGCGTGACGAGGGCGGAATAGAACCCAAGGCTCACATGCTCCAGCACCAGAAACCCGATCACAGCGGGGCCGCTGACACCGAAAACTCCGGCGCCGACATAATAGGGAATGTGCCGCGCGTTGAGCGCCACGCGCTTCTGCGACAGCAAACACAACGCCAACAGCGCGATGCTGGCCAGCAAAACCTGCCAGAACAAAGCGGTCAGAGCTGATATTCCTGCCATCGAGACGAATTTGGACAAAGTGAAACTGACCCCCACCAGGACACCGATGGCCAAGATCAGCGCGGATACAGGGGATCTTCTGACAATATCAGGCATCACGCGGCCCCCATTTCCGGCACATCGGTTAAGCGCAGAGAAGCCGGGCCGATCGGGATAATTCCGCTGGGGTTGATGTGCCGATGGCTGAGGAAGTAGTGCTGACGGATATGGGCCATGTCCACAGTGTCAGCCACGCCCGGCAACCGCATGATGTCGGCCAGATAGCGGGACAGGGCAACATAGTCGCTGATGCGTTTGTAGTCGGTCTTGAAGTGGGTCACATAGACCGGGTCAAACCGCAGAAGTGTCGGAAACAGCTTCAGGTCAACCTCTGTCAGCACGTCTCCGGCTAGGAACCGGCGTTGGCCAAGCGTTTCTTCAATCGCGTCGAGGCAGGCAAAGAGCGCCGTTACGGCCTCGCCATACGCGATCTGGCTGGTTGCAAACCCGGCGCGATAGACGCCTTCGCGGATCGGTGACTGAATTTGTTCGGCGATCCGGTCGATTTCGTCGCAAAGATGGGACGGGCGAAGAACGGGTCCCGCAGCATCGAGAAATTCCGTCTGAAGCATGCGCATGATCTCGGCCGATTCGGTGCTGACGATCCGGCCCGTAACCTTGTCCAGTAGCACAGGCACGCTGATCGGACCCGTGTAATCCGGCTTGGCGTGCTGATAGACTTCGTAAAGGAAGCGGGTGCGTTCTACACCGCTTTGATCGTTGAACAGCGTCTGGTCGATGACCCAGCCGTTTTCCGACATGACCGGGTCCATCCATGTGATGCTGAACGCATTGCGTAAGCCTTTCAAAGTTAGAATCAGATCGATGCCATGACACCAGGGGCAGGCTTTGGACAGGTAAAGGTGGTACCGGCAGGGCGTGTTCGGAAACGCGGCGCCCGGTTGCACGCTGATGTGGCTCGTGAATGGGCTTTGCAGGCGGTGAAAACGACCGTCCGAGGCGAGCGGTCTGTCACGCAGAACTCCGTTGATAAGCATCTTGGGCATGTCAGCCTCCGGCGTTAACAGGACATGCAGATACCTATTAGGCTTTCTATTTGATGATAATCGTGTGAATTTGAAACTTATAGGTGAGAATAATTCGCCCAAAGGATCGCAAAACATGACTGAAATTAGCGCTATCCCCGTTTTTGTTGCTGTGGCGGACCATGGCGGGTTCGCAGCCGCCGCCCGGCATCTGGGTCTTACAAAATCAGCGGTCAGCAAGCGGATCGGCGTGCTGGAGGCCCATCTGGGAACGCAGCTCTTTCATCGGTCGACGCGGTCCATTTCCCTTACCGAGGCGGGCGAAATCTATCTGGCCCACGCGGCGCAGGCGCTTGGCGCAGCGCAGGACGCCGAAGACGCAGTTGCGGCGTTGCAGGGGCAACCGGTTGGATTACTAAGGCTCAGTACACCCATGTCCTTTGGACAACTGCATGTTGCGCCTATGATTGCTGCATTCCTCAGGCAATATCCGGGGATCAGAATCGACCTGACGATGGATGACAAATTTGTCGATCTCGTCGAAGGGGGCATCGACGTGGCCTTACGCGCCGGAACGTTGCCGAACTCGGCCCTGATCGCACGCAAACTCGCCCCGATCCACAGCGTGATTGTCGCTGCGCCGGACTATCTTGCGCAGTTCGGAACGCCAGAAACACCTGAGGATCTTCTGGCGCATTCCTGCCTTCACTACGCCTATTCGCGCGACCCTTCGGAATGGCGCTTAGCCGGGCCCGCGGGTGACATGCGCGTTCAGACATCCGGTGTTCTGCGCGTGAACAACAGTGAAGCCCTGTGCACCGTGCTGCTTGACAGTCTTGGTATCGGTCGCCTGCCGACCTTTATTGCCGGAGCCCACTTGACCAGTGGCCGTCTGGTCAGGGTGCTGCCCGAATATCGCCTGCCTGAGCAGGCGCTATACGCCGTCTTCCCTGAACGAAAGCACATGCCAGCGAAAGTTCGCGCGTTTCTGGATTTCATCGTGGGGCGTATCGGGCGCGACGCACCCTATTGGGATTTGGATGCAGGTCTGCTTTAGGGACAAGGGCCGATGATACTCTAACATTAAACCTGGACCGACCAAGAACACCCAAAGTGCGGGGCAGTCCGGCAATGTCTTCTTCGGGGAATGCTGTAGTGCAGAGTCGGATATTCTTGAACGGCTGGATTGGGCCGGGAATTTGTCCGTTTCGTCAATTTGCGGAATTGGCGACATAAGAAGAGGGTTCGGTACCAACTCTTCGTTCAGTAAGAAACTCTGCAACAGATCCGTGCAGCAA